>PHCJ01000025.1 GCA_002842285.1 Betaproteobacteria bacterium HGW-Betaproteobacteria-22 | reverse complement strand
AGCATCGAACGTAATGAAATCATGCTGTTACCCGCTTATTTGTGATTGATGGGGAATATAGCATGAATACACATCTTTCAATAGTTTGTGATGCATATAATCTTTGGGTGTTCGTCCTGTTTGGGCTTTCAACGTACATGAATTAGTTGTAGTGTCAGTAGTGTCAGGCTATTTAGCATAGACGTTTAAGGAAACACTTCATGCGTTGCTGCGCGGGTGAGAGTCGCCAAAAAATGATTAAACAAAGAGTTGCACGATTTTTTGGCTACGGCATGAGCTATACCAGCTCTTGGCATCCCCTCAGAATATACCAGCTTAACCGTAAAGGTCATCACCGCCAATTTAGCGTTGCTAAAGCAACAAGACAGGTGCGAAACGCAGGTAGTTCATGCGAAAAAGGTTATGCCTGCACCGTATACGACATTTCATGTGTTTTAACACATGGAAAGTCGGAATCCCTGCGGGGCAACTTCATTGTGCGAGCTTTGCGCTACGCGCAAATGCCGGCTTAAAGCAAATTCGCATAGCTGCACACCGCGTACTATGGCTAATGCCGCTACGCTTAACATCGCAACGCGCGTTAGCCTGCGTCAAAACACTGCGTTGGTTTTTTCGGCTGCAGCAAGCCAAACACCTATCAAGTGTGAGCCAGTATTTGGCCTCCTCAATTAAATTAAAGCCGCTAGAGCGGCAAGGTGGTACATTTGGTAAGACCCAGATTGGTAAGGCCATGGTGAAATAATGCACTTTTCGCACCAGTCTGGGTTAAAGCAGCACTAAGTTGGTGGTGACTTTTACGGTTAAGCACATACATTCCAAGGCCTTGCCCCAGCAGTTACACTTCATATCTCTCGCCGACTTAATTCTGTGTTTCCTGTTTTTTGTTACATATCAGCAGTTTCTGATTTTTCAAACTTACCAAAGTGCAGCATGATGGTGGGCAGAATCAGTAAGTTTAAAATCGTGGAGGTCACTAGCCCACCCACAATAATGGTTGCCATAGGGCCTTCGATTTCGCGTCCGGGCTGGCCACTGCCTACCGCAAGGGGGAGTAGGCCGAGTGCCGTGACTAATGCGGTCATCAGTATGGAGGGCAATCGCTCAGATGCACCGCGTATGCAGGTTTGCAGATTCCAAACACAGTTTTCAAAGTCGATCAGGTGCTGATAGTGCGATACCATCATAATGGAGTTGCGTAAAGTAATCCCAAACAGCGTTACAAAGCCTACCAAAGAACCTAATGATATCCAGCCACCGGTCAGCATGACTGCAATGACTCCGCCAATCAACGCAAAGGGCAGGTTGGCGAAAGTCAGCAGTAAGTTACGTAAACGACCAAACGCTACGTATAGCATCAAAAACACCGTAACAGCCGCCACCAACGATTGCAGGATCAGCGCTTCTCTTGATTTGGCATTGGCTTCTGCTGCACCTGTAAACTCCAGATAACTGCCTTCTGAAAGCGCAAGCTCGGTTTTGAGTTTGTTTTTAAGGTCGTCGGTAAAGGCGTTAATGTCACGGTCTACCACATTGGCGGTGACAGTCTGAATGCGTTTGGCGCCTGCATGCAGGATTTTGGAGCGGCCGTTCTCTTGTGAAATTTCGGCTACATTACGCAGCCTGAATAATTTACCTTCATTGTTAAATAACGGTAAATTACCCGCTTCCTGTACGTCGTCTCTTGCTTCCAAATCCAGCATCACGCTGACACCGATAACACGGTTGCCTTGATACAACTGAGTCACGGGCACACCGTCATAGGCTGCGCGTATATTATCCAGCACATCTGTCGGGTGCAGTCCCAATTGCGCCATTTTTTCAGGCCGTAAACGAATCACTAATGCGGGCGTGCCAGGCGGTGATTGTACGAGCACATCACTAGCGCCTTGAATGCCGGAAACAATGCCGGCTACCGCATTGGCATCACGGTCTAGCGCATCTAAATCCTGACCATAGATATTAATCACAGTAGATGCGGCATAGCCGGAAATGGTTTCTTCTATGCGCTCAGTTAAAAAGGTATTGATTGCAAAGTTCACACCAACAAAACCTGCTTCAGCAACACCGTCACCATCCGTGTCTTTTTCTTCTCCTGATAAGGCCTCTCTGATTTCATCAAGGATGCGACGTTGCTCATGGCCAGAAATGGCACCGATTTCAATTTCAAACTCGCTATAATGGGTGCCGAAAGTATCTGCACCATTAGGTGCGCGACCTACCCACTGCGTGACGGATTTTACACCTTCAATTTCACGAATTGCGGCGGATACTTTTTTGCCGATGCGTAAGGACTCATGTTCAGAGGTGCCTGGCACGGCTGTCATATGCATGATGTAGTGGCCTTCATGCAGTGCCGGGATGAACTGATTTTTAAATAATGGCAGCGTTCCCAAACCCAGCGCAATGAGAATGAAGCTGGTGGTCAGTATTAGCTTGTAATGCTGTTCAATTGTTCCTAATGCGGAAACATACCATTTTTTAATGATGCGAATCATGGGCGATTCTTCATTATCCAGTTTGGCCTTGCCTAGCATTAAATAGCAGAGGGCAGGGGTTAGTGTGAGTGCAACAAGCAAAGAAGCCAAAATGGCAGTAATATAGGCAATGCCAAGCGGTGCGAACAGTTTGCCTGCTACGCCCCCCAATGTGAGTAATGGCAAAAACACCAGTGCTACGATAAACGTTGCGTAAACAACAGAGCTTCGCACCTCCATGGAGGCGTTAAATACAACTTTGTAAGTGGGGACAGGATTTTCCAGCAGGCGATTTTCGCGTAGTCGTCTGAAAATGTTTTCAGTATCAATGATTGCATCGTCAACGACCTCGCCCAGTGCAATAGCCAAGCCACCCAACACCATAATATTTAAACCGATATTGAAGTAACTCATCACCACAATAGCGGTGAGTAGTGAAAGTGGAATGGCTGTCGCCGAGATAAACGCGGTACGTACATTAAACAAAAATAAAAATAGAATGGTAATTACCAGCATGGAACCAATCAGAATGTCGGTACGTACACCATCAATGGCTACTTCAATGAAGTTGGCGGGCCGGAATAGACCTTCATGCAGGGTGACATGCTCTGCTTCCAGCGTGGGTTTAAGTTCCTGCAGGGCTTTTTCAATGGCAATAGTGACACCATGGGTGTTGGCGCCAAGCTGCCCTTGTACTGACAAATAAACCCCGGTTTCTTCGTTAATCGCCGCAGCGCTGATAGAAGGTGCGGCACCTTCGACTACTTGCCCGATGTCGCCCAGCCGAATGGTTTGACCGTTTTTATGCAACAAGGTGACTTGTGCCAGCCTTTCAGGTGTAGTGGATTGTCCTTCTGTATTAATCACGATACGCTGGTTCTGATTCTCAATAAAACCGTTGCCACGTACGCCGGTCGCTTTTTTTACAGCTTCTTCAATCTGCGATAAAGAAATGCCATAGCGAATCATTTTTTCAGGGTCGGCCTGCACTTGAAACTGCCGCACCTTCCCCCCGAAAACATTCACATCGGCTACGCCGGATATGGCCAGCAGATGGGGCACGATAGTCCAATCCACCAATGTCCGCAGTTCGGTTAAATTACGTGTTTTTGAGGTGACGCCAAAGCCGAGTACCGTACTTGCAGAAGACGTGAGCGGCGTGATGTTGGGCGTGATATCTTTAGGCAATCTATTGCTGAGTGTGGATAAGCGCTCTGCAATGACTTGTCGATTTCGGTAGATATCCGTTTTCTCGTTAAAAATAATCGTCACAATCGACAATCCTGGAATGGATTGTGAGCGCATGGAGTCAATACCCACTGTGCCTGCGATGGATGTTTCTATCGGTTGCGTGACCAGGCTTTCCACGAGTTCGGCAGATAGGCCGGGAGATTCTGTCTGAATGACAATTTGTGTGGGAGCGAACTCGGGAAATACATCCAGATTGCTACGTGACAGGCTATATAAACCGTACAAGACAATGAGTGTGGCGAGCCCGATAATCACACCGCTAAAACGTACAGAAAATCTAACCAGCGCGGACATCATGATGCGGATGTTTCCTGGCAGGAAATAATCGTGGCGTTCTCAATATGCATCTGAATTTAAATAACTTTCTTTTTTTGGTTGGTTAAATGTTTAAAAGTGTAGCGTGTTCTTGAGATTAACCTCAATTCAACTAATCATCATTTTCATTGGTGATTTGAGACTTGAACTCCTCCGAGAGCAGCAATTGCGCGCCGCTGGTGACAACCTCATCATCAGCCTTGAGTGTGCCCTGATGAAACCATCCTTCTTCTACTTCAACATCGGTGCTGATAGGCAGTCTGATAAATAGATCTTCTTCTTTCTTTAGGTAAACCCAGGGTTTTCCTGCATACCATACAATCGCGTTGTTAGGCACAATAACGCCTTCGGTTTTTTTGTTTGAAGTGCTTGTAATGGCATTAACCTGCATGCCGGCGCGCAATTCTGCGCTGCTGGCTTGATAAAAGTAAGTTTTACCCTGAATAGTGTTATTGCTAATGGGGGCAGGCGATATGTAATTGGCTTTTATGGTGTGTGAAGGTGCCGCCGTCGGCGCAACCATGATCGTGCTATTGGGTTTGGGTTCGGTAATATCAAATGGCAGTGTGGTTTGTATCAGCACTGATTGATTACTAATGAGCGCTTGCAACAAACTACCGGCATTTCTTTGCGTGGCAAGCGCGGTGAGTGGCTTCCCCCAGTTTTGCAGCAAGCTTTCTTGTATGCTTTTAAGCTGAGATTCAATGCTGCTAATCCTTAACTCATCTGATTTGACGTTGGCCAGGGCGGCGGCTACTGCCTTATCAGATACGTTTTTATCATCCAGATTTAAAACTTTAAGGCGTTGCCATTCGCTTTTGCTGTGCGTGAGTGATGCCCTGTGCGCGTCAATTTCATTGGCGGCAGCCAGGTAGCGACTACGCAGTTCAATCAAGCCATCTATACTCAGCACGTTTCCATAGGTGCTGATGCTAGCCTGATGCGAGCTCGCTTCCAGAGGAGTTGTGTAAATGCCGCTTTGCGCTTGGGTGGCAGCACTGACGTGAACGGTCGTCGTGCCCTCTTTGGTGACAACACGCTGGGGCGTTTCAATCTCGTCGTCGTCATGCACGTTTAAAGCTTCAAACTCATCCTTGCCATAAAATACCAACAGCCAAAATAACATGACAATTAAAAAAGCCTGTAATCCGATAATAATGGCTGCTTTACGATTCATTTTTGATTCCTGATGAAGCTAGAGAGATTCCTTTGAAGGCGCTTGAAGGGTAAGTTTGTCTATTATGGTGGTGTCGCTTTTATCTGCATGGGTGCCTAGTGGTTTTTGCGTAAGCGTTTCGATGTTTTGCAAAACAGAAAGTAGTTGGAATTTAGCCAATAACAGACTTTTTTCGAATGACAGCTCTTCCAGGTTTGCCATGGTAAGTTCTATTCTATCAATTTCACCAGCATTGAATCTTGATTGCATTTTGGCGGTTTGGCCTTGCTGGCGCTGATAAAGTGCAGTTTGCTGAGATAGTACCTGTTTGGCTTTTTCTAGCTCAGCAATGACAGACGCAGTGTCACTGATGATTTTGTTTTGCAAGACCTCAAATTGCGCCGCTTCAACCTCGCGTAGCTGTGTTGCCTCAGCGATCGCTAGCTTGTTTTTATGAAGCAGGGTCAGTAACCCAGAGATGCCAAGCGACCATACCTTGTTTCCGAATTCATAGGTATAAGCCGGGTTGATGCTCAAGTCCGGATATTGCCCGGCAATTTCCTGTTTCAGCTTCGCTTCTGCAGATGCATAACGTTCTAGGGCGATGCGAATGTCTAAACGGTTTAACAGCGCATCCGATTGCACGGCGAGATTATCCGCATTGAGATTTTTAGCTACTAATTCAGAATCCATATGGTCAGCCAGCGGCATGTCTTGAATCACATGAAGTGGCAGACCTGTGCTACTCGCCAACTGTGCAAGTAATACGTGAGTGTTATGCACTTTGGCGTTCAACTCATTGTGAGCGCTATGTGATTGCAATCTAGCGTTGCTAACTTCCAGGCTGGACGCCACCCCCAATGTTGCGCGTTTTAGATACATTGCAACCAAAGCATCTCGGTGAGCAACTTCTTTTTTTAATAATTCAATTTGTGCCAGGTTACTATGGTAATTTGTTAAAGCAGAGGCCACCTGCTCACGCAGTGCCCACGCCGTTTGTGCAATTTCCAGCTTTGCCGCTTGCGAAAGATGCGTCGCGCGCGCTATGCGAATATCGCGTTTACCGGCGGTTTCAATTGGAATATCTATGCTCAGGCCAAAGAGGTAGGGGCTGATATCGTCATTGGCATTGTTACTTTTGCCTAAATTAGTCCCGATACTGGGTGAAGGTCTGATAGCTGCAGTAGACTCTGCCAACTGAGCAGCGCGCCACTGAGTGCGAGCAACATCTAGGCTGGGATGAAAGAAAATAGCGCAATAGCTAAGTTCAGTCAGCCCCCATTGCTTGATGGGTATTAGTGCGGCAGGGTAGCCGTTATTGATTAAATACTGTTTAAACTCATCACTGTGAGGGGTTTTGTGGCTAATTTTTTGGCTAATCTGATTTACATCCAGGGGTTTGGCGGCGTAACTTTGGAAGCCGCACCCCGTCAATACAACGCTGGCAAATAAGAAAAAAACTCGCAGTATCTGGATACTGTTTAATATTAACGGGCAACAGCGAGTCATTATTCCGAGCTTCCCTAAACAATTTCAGCATGCACAGCGTCCAAAGCGTCTTGCAAGGTTTCTTCGCTTAACTGATTAATGGAGGTTGCCAAAATATCGGCAGCCTCAACCAAGGCAATCGGTAAGTTGTGGCTGTCCATCTCTGCAACGAGCCCGGCGGCAACGCCGGTAATTTTCAACAATCCCAGACGCTCACGCATGAGCAACTCTAACTCGGTGCGTAGCATATTGATTTCGTTTTGATTAATCGTGTTGGGCATAGTCATTCACCTGTCATTAAAACTTCATGGGTACATTAATGGCCTATTTTCGCACAATCACTGTTTAATCCGCTACACATTTTGTGCGAGCCATCTGCGCCAGGCAGAAAATGCAGGACAATAAATCCTGCTTTTTTAATTTATGTCTTTTCTGATTTTGAAAAGTTGGGATACAATAGCGAATTATCTAAACGGCACATATGGTGTCGTTTTACTACCTGGCGAGAGTGGCGGAATTGGTAGACGCACTGGATTTAGGTTCCAGCGCCGCAAGGCGTGAGAGTTCGAGTCTCTCCTTTCGCACCACTTTAAATAAAAGCATGATGATATTCAGGCGCTCACTATGGGGCGCTTGATTTTTGATATGCAGTTAAGATTTAGGAATGACGGCATGGCTCTGAATGTTGAAACTCTCGGCAACCTGGAACGTAGAATCACAGTTAGTGTTCCACTCCAACCTCTGGAAACACAAATTAAACAACGATTAAGTCAGATTGCGCGTACTGCAAAATTTGCCGGTTTTAGACCAGGTAAGGCTCCCATTGGTTTGGTTAATCAGCATTATGGTGATCAGGTGCGCGACGAGGTGTATTCAGGTGCAGTAGAAAAGAGCTTCGGCGAGGCGGTAGAAGAAGCTAAATTGCGTGTGGCAGGTTTCCCGAACATTCAGCATCAGCCTTTTGATGCGGCATCAGAAAAGCTGGAGTATACCGCAACCTTTGAAATTTTCCCTGAAGTCGTGATTGGCGATTTATCCAAAGTAAAGATAGAGCGCCCAGTGCTGGAAGTGGGCGAAGCTGATGTTAAAAAGACATTGGATGTCTTAGTCAAGCAGCGTGTAACTTATGAGCCTGTAAAACGTGCCGCAAAGAAAAGTGACCGTGTGAACGTCACCTTAAAGGCTGTTATCGATGGCCAGGAGGTTGAATCTACAGGGGAAGATGGTATTGATCTAGTGCTGGGTGAAGCCGGTCGCGTGGCAGCATTTGATGATGCGTTGATTGGTGAAAAAGCAGGTGCGACAAAAACTTTTGAAATCACCTATCCTGCAGATCACAGTCCTGAGCAGTTGGCTGGCAAAACGGTCACTTATGAAGTAAGTTTTATTAGCGTATCACAACCCAAACTACCTAAAATCGATGCGGACTTTGCAAAAAGCCTTGGCGTTGAAGATGGTGATGTAGAAAAAATGAAAACCGAAGTGGCCGAGAGCCTGCAGCAGGAGGTTGCTAAGCGCGTCAATGCCAAGCTTAAAGAGCAGGTGTTTCAGGCGTTGGTGGATAACGCGGAATTTGAAATTCCACGCATTATTCTGGAGAGTGAAATCAATCGCATGATGCAAACAACTGAGCAAAACCTTAAACAGCGTGGTGCCGATCTGTCCAATATCAAGCTCGAGCCCGCCATGTTTGAAGATCAGGCTAAGCGCAGTGCTAAATTACGTTTGATTTTGGGTGATTTAATTAACACTAACGGATTGCACGCAAGTGCTGATCAAGTGCGCGCAATGGTAGATGTGTTTTCACAAAGCTTCGAGCGTCCATCAGACGTTGTAACTTGGTATTATGCTGATCCAAAACGTCTCGATGAGCCAGCGGCACTTGCTACTGAAGAAAACGCAGTGGCTTGGGTACTTGGTCAAGCCAAAGTGACAGACAAAAAAGTGAAATTTGACGACTTAATGGGAAATGCTTAAATGAATACGCTCAACAAGCCATCTCAAGCGCAATCTGAATTGATAACCACGGGATTGGGTTATATCCCGATGGTGATTGAGCAAAGTGGCCGCGGAGAGCGTTCATTTGATATCTATTCACGCTTGTTAAAAGAGCGTGTGGTTTTCCTGGTAGGTCCCGTTAACGACATGTCTGCGAATTTGGTTGTGGCGCAATTGCTGTTTCTGGAAGCCGAGAACCCTGATAAAGATATCTCTCTTTACATCAACTCACCTGGCGGTTCTGTCACTGCCGGCATGTCGATTTATGACACCATGCAGTTTATAAAGCCCGATGTGAGTACTCTATGCATTGGCCAGGCTGCAAGTATGGGTGCGTTTTTATTAGCTGCAGGCGCCAAAGGGAAACGTTACAGTCTGCCTAATTCACGCATTATGATTCATCAGCCTTCCGGTGGATTTCAGGGTCAGTCATCCGATATTGAGATTCACGCAAAAGAAATTCTTTATCTACGTGCGAAACTTAATGATATATTGGCGCATCACACCGGTAGAACCGCAGAAGAGATTGATCGTGACACTGAGCGAGATAACTTTATGAGTGCGCAGCAGTCCGTAGATTATGGCTTGATTGATAAAGTCATAGGTAATCGTAAAGAGGCCGCTTAGTCCTTTCACCGCTAAATTTCTGCTTTATCATAAAGCACTGTGCTCACTGCCTTAAAGCCATTAAAACATTAAATTAGGATATTACGCATGGCGAGTAAAGCCGACGACGATAAATTGCTTTATTGCTCATTTTGTGGAAAAAGTCAGCATGAAGTGAAAAAATTGATTGCTGGACCATCGGTATTCATCTGCAATGAATGTGTTGATTTATGCAATGACATCATCAAGGAAGAAATTCAAGACACTGACGGGCTTAAATCAACAGATGTAAGCTTGCCCACCCCGCAGGAAATTTGCAAGATATTAGACCAATACGTGATTGGACAAACGCAAGCGAAAAAAAATCTTGCGGTTGCCGTTTACAATCATTACAAACGTTTAGGCCATAATAACCTCGCTAATGGCGGTCAAAAAGACGAAGTGGAAATTGCCAAGAGTAATATTCTGCTGATTGGTCCGACAGGTTCCGGTAAGACATTGCTCGCACAAACGCTGGCAAGATTGCTGGATGTGCCTTTTGTAATGGCGGATGCCACCACGCTCACAGAAGCAGGTTATGTGGGTGAGGATGTTGAGAATATCATGCAAAAGCTGTTGCAAAAGTGTGATTACGATACCGATAAAGCGCAGCGTGGCATTGTTTATATCGACGAAGTCGATAAAATTTCACGCAAATCTGACAATCCGTCCATTACGCGCGATGTGTCGGGAGAGGGTGTTCAGCAGGCGCTACTTAAGTTGATCGAAGGCACCGTTGCTTCAATCCCTCCTCAAGGCGGGCGTAAGCACCCTAATCAGGAGTTTGTGCAGTTAGATACTACCAACATCTTGTTTATTTGCGGCGGTGCGTTTGATGGCTTGGAAAAAGTCATCCGCTTACGTTCAGAAAAAGGCGGTATAGGTTTTGGAGCTGAAGTTAAAAGCAAGGTAGAGGTTGGCCAGGTGGGTGAAGTGTTGCGTGATGTAGAGCCTGAAGACTTGATTAAATTCGGGTTGATTCCTGAATTTATCGGCCGTTTGCCGGTAGTGGCAACACTGGAGTCATTGGATGAAGCGGCTTTGATGACCATATTGACCGAGCCGAAAAATGCTTTAACCAAGCAATACACCAAGCTGTTCAAGATGGAGGGTGTTGATTTGGAGTTTAGAGAGTCGGCCTTACTCTTAATCGCTAAAAAAGCTTTGGATCGTAAAACAGGGGCACGTGGTTTGCGCTCAATCATGGAACATGCTTTGCTTGAAATTATGTATGAACTGCCATCTTTGAAGAATTTAAGTAAAGTGGTGATCGATGAAGGCGTGATTCGTGGTGATAGTCAGCCTATTCTGATTTATGAAGACAAACCCGCCGATGAAGTGGCCGTTTAGGCTGTAGGCCTAACACAGACCTGCCACATGGCAGGTCTTTTTCTTACGGCAGGAAGTAGTGGCAGGTAATAAATAAGCAAAGCCACTGAACAAGTGACTTGCTTGCCTACTCGGCCATCAGTCTGGCTTGTTTAGATGCAACTGTGTAATTAACTTATCTTCTTCGACCTTTAAGCTCGACCTTCAAGTTTAAGTGCGGTTTAATATGTATGTTGCTTTGCCCGAATCAAATTAATTGAATTTTTTGAGTCATCAGGTGCATTAAGCAAATAAATAATGCTTAAATATGAACTGGCGCTTGAACTCTTGCTAATTAGCCCCATCAATACTGATATCAATCTCATTTTTGTGTAATTAAAGCCTAACTGCGGTTAGCATCAACTTGGAAGTCTATTCATGGCACAGTTATTACCTTCGTACAGTCCTGATAGTGGTTTATTACCACTGTTACCATTGCGTGATGTCGTTGTTTATCCGCATTTGGTCATTCCTCTTTTTGTCGGACGCGCTAAATCAGTCAAAGCGCTTGAGATTGCTTCTGAGGGTAACAAGCAGATTTTATTGGTGGCACAAAAATCAGCCAATAAAGATGAACCTGAGGCAGAAGATCTGCATGAAATTGGTACGCTAGCGACCGTGTTGCAAATGCTCAAATTGCCGGATGGTACCGTGAAAGTGCTGGTGGAGGGCGTACAGCGCGCACGCATCAGTGAATTTACCGAAGCAGAAGAGTGTTTTGCTGCTCGTGCTGAATTGATTGCAGACTCTGTTGCTGATGTGGAAATACAGGCATTGATGCGCACAGTGTTTGCGCAATTTGATCAATACGTAAAATTGAACAAGAAAATTCCGCCCGAGATTTTAACTTCACTGGCAAGTATTGATGAGGCAGGTCGTTTGGCGGATACTATTGCTGCACATTTAACTTTGAAACTTGAAGAAAAGCAGAAAATACTGGAAATGTTTGATGTTGCTGAACGCCTGGAACATCTGCTGCGCCTGATGGAAGGTGAGATTGATATTCTTCAGGTAGAAAAGCGCATTCGCGGCCGGGTAAAACGCCAGATGGAAAAAACGCAACGCGAGTATTACCTGAATGAGCAGGTCAAAGCGATTCAAAAAGAGTTGGGCGAGCAAGATGAAAATGCCGAAATGGAAGAGCTCGAAAAGCGCATTGAGGAAGCGCGCATGCCTAAAGATGCACTGGCTAAAGTTTCCAGTGAATTAAAAAAATTAAAATTGATGTCACCGATGTCGGCAGAAGCGTCCGTGGTGCGCAATTACATTGATACGCTGGTGAACTTGCCCTGGAAGAAAAAAACAAAAATCAGTAAAGACTTAATCAAGGCGGAAGTGATTTTAGATGGCGACCACTTTGGCCTGGAAAAAGTCAAAGAGCGCATTGTGGAGTATCTCGCCGTGCAGCAGCGTGTTGATAAAATCAAAGCACCAATTTTGTGCCTGGTAGGTCCTCCTGGTGTGGGTAAAACGTCTTTGGGTCAGAGCATTGCTAAAGCGGTCAATCGAAAATTTGTGCGTATGGCACTGGGTGGAGTGAGAGATGAGTCTGAAATTCGTGGGCACAGACGTACTTACATCGGCTCGATGCCGGGCAAAATTTTACAGAGCATGACCAAAGTAGGCGTCAGGAATCCGCTATTTTTGCTGGATGAAGTAGATAAACTCGGCCAGGATTTTAGAGGAGATCCATCTTCTGCATTGCTGGAAGTGCTTGACCCGGAGCAAAACCACACCTTTGCGGATCATTACGTTGAGGTTGAATATGACTTGTCCGACGTGATGTTTGTAGCAACTGCAAACTCAATGAATATCCCTGCACCATTACTGGATCGTATGGAGATTATTAATTTATCCGGCTACACAGAGGACGAGAAAGTCAATATTGCAGTGCGTTATCTGTTGCCGAAACAATTGAAATCTCATGGGTTGAAAGAGCATGAGTTGCATATCAGTGAGGCTGCAATTCGCGATATCGTGCGTTATTACACACGTGAGGCTGGCGTGCGCAGGTTGGAGCAGGAAGTGGCAAAGGTATGCCGTAAAGTAGTGAAAGAACTACTGACTGCGAAAGTGGCTAGAACTGCGAAAAAAATTAATGTTACACCCAAAAATCTTGATAAGTATCTGGGCGTGCAGCGCTACGACTTTGGTGTTGCTGCCAAGGAAAACCAAGTTGGTCAAGTGACGGGCCTAGCCTGGACTTCAGTGGGTGGAGAATTGCTTACCATTGAAGCAGTATTGTTGCCTGGTAAAGGCAAGACTACCACAACAGGCAAATTGGGCGACGTAATGAAAGAGTCCACGCAGGCCGCGATGAGCGTAGTACGTAGCCGTGCAGGTCGATTAGGAATAACCAGCAACTTCTATGAGGAGAATGATATCCATATTCACTTTCCGGAAGGCGCCACACCAAAAGACGGGCCAAGTGCAGGTATCGCGATTACCACAGCACTGGTCTCGATTCTGACCAATATTCCGGTACGCGCAGATGTAGCAATGACTGGTGAGATTACCTTGCGGGGCGAGGTGTTGCCTATCGGCGGCTTGAAAGAAAAGCTGCTGGCTGCCCACCGTGCAGGTATCAAAACGGTATTAATTCCGCAGCAGAATGTGAAAGACCTCGTTGATATCCCGGAGAATATAAAAAATCATCTGGATATTCATCCTGTAAAATGGATTGATGATGTGTTAGACCTGGCATTGGCAGCAAAGCCAGTGCCGTTGGAGGCTAAGCCAAAGCTTGATGCACCAGTAGGTGGTGAGGTGGAAGTGGTGGATCATACAAAAGAAAACACGCCGCCAGCAACAGATGCGGTTAAACATTAAAAATAAGTGTGTGATATCCACATAAACGCTTGACATGGCCTTTGTAGGCTTGATATAAATCTGTTACGGGATTTACCTTGTCATACTCCGTATTATTTAATAAACCTTGAGAGGGGATTACACGTGAATAAATCAGAACTGATTGACGAAGTTGCAAGTGCAGCAGGTATTTCAAAAGCAGCTGCTGGTCGTGCGCTAGATGCAACTACTGCAGCAATTACAAAAGCAATTAAAAAAGGTGATTTGGTAACATTGATAGGCTTCGGCACTTTTTATGTGGGTAAACGTGAAGCACGCAACGGACGTAACCCACGCACAGGTGAGACCATTAAAATCAAGGCTGCAAATTCTCCTAAATTTAGGGCTGGTAAAGCGCTTAAAGATGCTGTAAACTAATTGTCTTTGCTGGATTGCAGGGTGCTTAGCTCAGTTGGTAGAGCGTCGC
The DNA here is from genome assembly GCA_002842285.1 of Betaproteobacteria bacterium HGW-Betaproteobacteria-22. Taxonomy (GTDB): domain Bacteria; phylum Pseudomonadota; class Gammaproteobacteria; order Burkholderiales; family Methylophilaceae; genus Methylotenera. Next base: position 17,152 of record PHCJ01000025.1, on the reverse strand, counting down.
CCTTACAAGGCGAATGTCAGCGGTTCGACCCCGTTAGCACCCACCAAAAAATCCAGCGGTGTTTTAAGTTGGTTTAGACCGTGTTTACGCCTATCATAAAAGAGTGCTTGTAATACAAGCGCTCTTTAATTTTGTGGTGTAAGTTTTAAACTAATTTTCTTAAATGTATTTGTTGAGTGAATACATGGTAGTTTGAGTTGTAAGTTGGAGTGGTAGTTCAGTTGGTTAGAATACCGGCCTGTCACGCCGGGGGTCGCGGGTTCGAGTCCCGTCCACTCCGCCATATTAAAAAGCGAGTCTAAGGACTCGCTTTTTTTATTGCCACTAGAAAGTGCGATGATGGGCTCGCATTAGTAATACAGAAGGTTTAACCCAGATTTTCTATTAAGACGTAAAATGATTGTGGCCGGTTTTTGAGGTGGCTTTGTGGCTTATGAGGCGTTTGTAGCTGGTTATGGGCGAAAAATAAACAGCAAAAACAACCAAAGAACCGCTACCAGCATGCGCAAGACTGTAAAAGTCTTGCCCGCACACATACCTGCTATAACGTAGTCTGGCATCCCCGCAGAATATATCTGCTTAACCGTAAAGATCACCACTACCAATCTAGTGTTGCTAAAGCAACAAGACTGGTGCGAAAAGAAGATTACCCATGCGTGATAGGATTGAAATCAGCCTAATGAAAAATTTTGAGTTTAACTTTGCATGTCAGTTTTGTAGCAGGGTTGTTACAGGTTGTTTCTTTGCGCTGATTTTATGCGTCGATTACCACAACTTGTGATATATTTATTGGCTTGTTAAACATGTCATTAAGTGGCATGGGTTTGCTTTTTCGGGTCAGTAAGAATTTAAGAAGAGAGTTTTATGTTAGAAAGTATCCGCTCTGTTGCCAAAGGTTGGGTTGGCAAAGCAATTTTAGCTTTAATCACAATTCCGTTTGCCTTATTTGGGATTGATTCATATTTAAGCCAGGCCGGAAATAACGCCGCCGTTGCCAAAGTCAATGGCAATCAGGTTTCGATTCAGGCTTATTCTAATGCGATGCAGAATCTGCGTAATAGAATGCAATCCGAAGGCAAGGTTGATCAGGCGCAATTAGACAGCCCTGAAGTGAAATTGATGGTGCTAAATCAGCTTATCAATCAACAGTTATTGGATGATGAGCTAAAGCGTGCGAAATATGCAATCAATGACACACAGCTTGCTACCTACATTACCGGTATGCCGACATTTCAGAATGAGGGAAAATTTTCTCAAGAGTTATATGATCAGCTTTTGCAGCAAAATGGATTGACTCCTAAAAAATTTGAAGCCGGCATCCGTTCAGAATTGTTGGCACAGCAGGCACAGGATGGTGTGGCAAAACTTGGTTTTATTGCCGATACCCGTGCGGAAAATATTGTAAAACTGTTGAATCAGAAACGATTGGTGACGGTTTCGGAGATTAAAACTAAAGACTTTATCTCTCAGGTAAAGATTGATCCCGCTGAGGTGAAAGCCTATTACGAGGAACATAAGGATAAATTACGTAGCCCTGAGCAGGTTAAAATTGAGTTCTTATTGCTATCAGCGAGCAGTCTGATTCCTAACGTCAAGGTGGATGATGCCGAGATCAAGAAGTTTTATGATGAGAATGCGGCCAAGTTCCAAGGTGATGAGCAAAGGCGAGCAAGCCATATTCTGATTGGTTTTGGCGTGAATGCGACACCTGAGCAAAAAGCAGAAGCCAAACAAAAAGCGGAAGCTTTATTGGCTTCTATCAAGAAAAATCCGAACTCATTTGAAGAGTTGGCCATTAAAAATTCGCAAGACCCCGGCTCTGCAGCTAAGGGTGGGGATTTAGGCTTATTTGGCCGTGGCGCTATGGTGAAACCGTTTGAGGATGCTGCCTTTTCACTAAAAGAAAATCAAGTGAGTGGCGTGGTTGAGTCGGAATTTGGTTATCATATTATTAAAGTGACGGAAATTGCCGGTACCAGCACTGACTATGAGGCACTGAAACCTCAGATTAAAGGTGAGTTGATGTTCCAGAAAGCGCAGGCGGAATTTATCGAGAAGTCTGAAAACTTCAGTAACATGGTGTATGAGCAATCTGATAGTCTGCAGCCTGCGGCTAAAGCCTTTGCTGGCCAGGTGCAATCATCTGACTGGGTTACGCGAGATGAAGTATCCAAGTTTTTTAAGAATGAAAAAATTGCAGAATTGATTTTCTCCGCTGAGTCAATTAGTGAACGTAGAAATACAGAGGCGGTGGAAATTTCGCCAAACAATTTGGTTTCTGCACGTGTGGTCGATCACAAGCCATCAGCACCTAAAGCCTTTGATGAGGTTAAAGCCGGTATTGAGGATCTGTTAAGGCTTGAGGCTGCCTCCAAGTTGGCAATTAGCAAGGGTGAGGCTGCATTGGCAAGCCTGCAAGCAGGCAAGGTTGTTAACGACATAGAGTGGATTCCTGAAGTTAAGGTAGATCGCAAAAATGCACAGGGGCTCACACAATTGGCGATGACGCAAATCTTTAAAACCAATGTCAATCAATTGCCTGCTTATTCTGGGTTGGCTGATGCTAAACAGGGCTATCTGTTAGTGAAAGTCATTGAAGTGGATAGTTCAGGATTATCTGACAAGGAAACTCTTGCAGCTGCTAAATCTGAGTTGGATAAAGTATTGGCTGACGAGTATATTGCCGCATACAAGCAATCTTTGCGTGATAAGGCCCAGATTAAGATTAATCAGCAGCTGATTTTGAATAACGCAGTGAATTAATCCCAGATTTTCCATCAAACAGTGCGGCGTTGCGATTTGTAGCAGCACTTGCCAACTTTTTGGCTTTAGTGTTGATTATCCGCCGCAGGCAAGTCCTGATGGAAAATCTTGGTTAAAGTGATACTTGTGTAGGTAAGAGTGAACTAATAACAAAGGCGCCCTTGGGCGCCTTTGTTACTTTCAGGAGTATAGCACTTACATCAGCTAACCTCTATACTGTTCCTTTATATTAATCAATCACTCCAGCCGCGGTGATGTTCATGCCGCCGTCAACGTAGGTAATTTCACCGGTAATGCCAGAGGCTAAATCACTGCAAAGGAAAGCGGCGGCATTACCTACTTCTTCAATCGTCACGTTACGACGTAATGCGGCGTGTTTTTCGTTAAAGCCGATCATTTTATCGAAATCGGCAATGCCTGACGCGGCAAGTGTTTTAATTGGCCCCGCAGACACTGCATTAACGCGAATGCCTCGTGGTCCCAGACTTTGCGCTAAATAACGTACATTGGCTTCAAGGCTAGCCTTGGCAACGCCCATGACGTTGTAGTTTGGCATGGTGCGCTCGGCACCTAAATAACTCAGCGTCAGCAGGCTGCCGTTGCGGCCTTGCATCATTGGGTAGGCGGCTTTGGCCAATGCAGAAAAGCTATATGAGCTGATGTCATGGGCAATGCGAAAGTATTCGCGGTTGATGTTGTCCAGATAATCTCCATCCAGTGCGACCTTGGGTACAAAGGCCACGGAGTGCACCAATGCGTCCAGCCCATCCCAATGTTTTGCGAGTGCAGGGAATAATGCGTCAATCTGCGCGTCTTCAGCGACATCACATGGCAGAACGATTTTAGAGTCAAAGTCGGCTGCTAACTTTGCAACGCGATCCTGATGTTTGTCTATTTGATAGGTGAACGCAAGCTCCGCACCTTCACGTTTCATTGCGGCCGCAATGCCGTAGGCAATTGAGCGGTTGCTTAGCAAGCCCGCAATCAGTACTTTTTTACCAGCTAAAAATCCCATAGTAAATCCCGTCTTGTCTGTTATTTGTTTTGACTACGAGGGTCTAGTGCATCTCGTAAGCCTTCTCCGAGTAAATTATACCCTAACACGGTAATTAAAATGGCCAAACCTGGAAACAGCGATAACCACCATGCAAATTGAATATATTCTTTACCATCGGTCAGGATGTTACCCCAGGAGGCTTGCGGTGCTTGTACGCCTAAGCCTAAAAAGCTTAGTCCTGATTCCAGCAGCACAGCACCTGCTACGCCAAGCACAGCACTAACAATAATTGGCGTGAGGCTATTTGGCAGCAAGTGTGTGAAAATCAGACGCGCGTTTTTTGCGCCTAGTGTTCGTGATGCGGTGACAAACTCTCGTTCACTCAGGCTCAGGAACTCTGCACGTACAAGACGTGTAACACCCATCCAGGAGGTGAGGCCGATGACAATCATAATATTGATGATCGATGGGGTTAGAAACGCGATGACAGCCAGTATGAGAAAGAAGCTGGGGATGGACAGCATGATGTCCACAAGACGCATGATGACAGTATCTACCCAGCCGCGATAAAAACCTGCCAGTGAGCCTAGTATGATGCCAATTGCGGTGGATATGCCAACGGCCACCAAGCCCACCAGCAAGGATATTCTGCCACCGTAAAGCATGCGGCTTAATACATCGCGCCCTAGTCCATCTGTGCCCATCCAGTGTGCCGCGGAGGGAGGCAGGAGGATGGCTTTTACATTGATGAAATTTGGGTCATACGGTGCAATCATCGGTGCCAGCATGGAGAGCGAGAATATGATGATGATAATGATAAATCCGGCGAACGCTAGCGGGTTGGATAGAGATGTGGCCAATAGATTGGGTAAAAATTTTCCAAGAGTGCCAGCATTCATCGTGCGACCCCTCTACGAACGCGCGGATCTGCCCATGCATAGGCAACGTCGGCCAGCAGATTACCAATAAGCGTTAACGCTGAACCGATGGTGAGTATTCCCATCACCACAGGAAAGTCCCGCATGAGTACCGCATCATAAAACAGTTTGCCCATGCCGGGAATTGCGAATATCGTCTCCGCAATGACTGAGCCGCCGATTAGGCCGGGAATTGATAAGCCAATAATGGTGATAAGGGGCAATAGCGCATTGCGCAATGCGTGGCGATAGACGACTTTACCTTCGTTCAGGCCTTTTGCACGGGCAGTTGTGATGTAATCCTGCTGCAATACCTCCAGCATGCCGTTTTTAACAAACAATGTGATGCCGGCCAAACCTGTGATGGAGGGGATGACCACAGGTAGGAATAAATGACTGAACGAATCCTTGATTTTATCCCAAGTGTCCATGGTGTCGTAGTTCAGGCTATGTAGCCCTGAAATCGGAAACCAGTTATTGACAACGCCCAGCCAGTACATTAGAAGCAGGGATAGCCAGAAGCCAGGGATGGAAAAGCCGATAAAATTGAAAAGAGTAATGCTACGGTCTTGCCAGGCCTGATACTTTCGTGCTGCGATAATGCCCAGTGGTATTGCCAGCAGTAGCGTAATGCTTAGTCCTAACAGGTTGATCATAAGTGTGATGGGGAGTGCTTGCTGTATCATGCCCTTGGTGACATTGCCGTCTTTGTCTGTTGTTTGCCAAAATACGGGTTTTTGGTGGCTGGCAAACGATTTGCCAAAATCCAATGTGGCCATGCGTTTGAGCCACAGCCCGTACTGCACGATGACTGGCTTATCGAGGTTGTACATTTCACGCAGTTTTTGCCGTGACTCTTCACTGGCCTTGGGGTTGAAGGCAGATTCGTTGTTGGTGATGTCGCCCGGTGCTAGATGCATGATTGAGAATGAAATAAGACTGATGCCGATGAGCATCGGAATCATCCATAGCACACGTTTAATGAGGTATTTAAGCATGTTTAGTGATTGGTGATTTCATTTCTGCGTAATGATTGCGGAATATACCATTCTTCTGAATTGTGACCTATGCCTGCAGGGGGCGCGGGATTGTCGATACCCTTGACGCGTTTATGTATGGCGGTGAGTCCGTAACCTGCTGATAAATAAATAATCGGGCTGTCTTCCAGTAGTATTCTGGCGAATGTGTGATAAATTCTTTGTCGCTTGTTAGCATCAAGTTCCAGCCTGCCTTGTTCCAATAGTTGATCGACTGTCGAATTATTGTAGCCAATGAAATTAAATTGGCCTGGTGCCTGTTGACTTGAATGCCAGATATTGTATTGGTCTGGATCAAGCCCCAATCCCCAGCCTAAAATCACTACGTCGAAGTCTCCTGTTTTAATGAAGCGGCTGATAAAGCTCGCCCATTCTATGGCGCGTATTCTGACGTCGATGCCGACCTCTTTTAAACGGCGCTGGATCAGAACAGCAGATTTCTCACGTTCCTTGTTCTGGTTGGTAATGATTTCAAAACTGAATGTTTTGCCATCACGTTCTAAAATTCCATCTCCGTTGCTGTCGGTAAAACCGGCTTCTTTCAACAGTGCGCGTGCTTTATCCGGATCATATGGGTAGGGCACCAAATCAGGGTTGCTCCAGCGTGTGCCTGGTTTGTAGGGTGAAGCGATATTTATCCCCAAGCCCAGGTAAACGCCATCAATAATCTCTTGTTTATCAATTGCATAGTTGATGGCATGGCGAACGCGCACATCGTCAAACGGCTTGTGTTTGAGATTAAACCCCATGTAGGTATAACTATTGCCCAACTCTTTATAGAGTGCGAGTTTTTTTTGTAATTCCGGACGCGCAGGAATAATGCGTGAAAATTTGATTGGATCCAGACCCATCAGGTCTATGTTATCAGCCATGAGCTCCAGAAATTGTGCTGAGTTGTCTGGAATGATGCGTGTGATCAAGTAATCTATTTTAGCCTGGCCAAGTGCTGAGTTTGGGTTTCTTGATAGCTTGAGATGCTCGCCATGTGTCCATTTATCTAGCTGATAAAAGTTACTGCCTATCGGTTTTTGTGCAAAAGCTGATGTGTGCAGATCTTGGCCTTCAAGCAGGTGTTTGGGGAGTATTTGCAAGCCAGCCCAACTGTCCAGCGCTGGAGCATAAGCCTGATCATAGGTGACAACGAAACTTAACGCGTCTGGTGTTTCTGCTTTTTTCACCAGCTGAAAATCTGAGGCATAAGGGCTCGCGGTTTTTTCATCAATGACTGCCTGCCAGGTAAATAAAACATCTGCACTGGTTAAAGGGTGATTATCTGCCCACTTTAAGTTGGGTTTAAGTTTGAATCGAATGGTTTTCTGGTCTGCCGAGATTTGCCAGCTTTCAGCCAAATCTCCCTCGAGTTCAAGGTTTTTATCATATTTGAGCAGGTGATTGAAAATGTTGCTGCTGATGGCTGAAGAGGCAGATTCACCGGCAATCATCGAAATCAAGCCACTTGGCTCGCCGGTCATGGCGTTGATCATGGTGCCACCAGATGTGGGAGGGGCGTTTAAGTCGTAATTGACTTCACTTGCCGGTTTGGAAGGTGCGTTGCATCCTGTTAGAAATAACAGGAACATAGCGATATTAACGTAGGAAAATAAAGGCATAGAATTAAACACAGAATGTTTAGGCGGCGCCTGAGGGCATGATGATGAGTTTCGTGCCCGGGGTAATGCGATTATCTGATTTGTTGTTCCAGCGTTTAAGGTCTGCAACAGCCACGTCAAATTTCTCCGCAATACTATGTAGCGTGTCGCCAAGTTTTACGATATAGGTTTGCTTTGTGTGTGTGCCCTTCACTTTATTTTTTGGTTTTTCTGCAATATTCACAGGACGCTCGACATGGATGGTGAGTAGTTGCCCCGCCTTTAATCGGCTACTCTTTAAGCCATTACTTGCCATAATCTGCTTGACAGTTACACCGTAACGATTCGCAATGGTTTGTAGAACATCACCTTTTTTAACTCTGTGTGTGACTGATTTGGTGGTTGAAGGTTCCCAATCAGGCGCATTGTCTGCAATAGTGATGTTGTCGCTGTGTGCATCGTCAGAAGGCAGGCTAGGGACTAGTATTGTCGTTGTTTTTTTGATTTTGTTTTTGTCGGAAAGTTGATTCACTTCGCGAAGTTTGGCTAAAGTAATGCCGAATTTATCTGCGATTTTGCCAATGTTTTCACCAGCTTTTACCTGGTAGCTTTTCCAGCTGACTAATGGTTTGTCATAGTTAGCTAAATTGGTCTTGAATGTTTGAGCCGCCATGATGGGTAAAAGCAGCTCTAGTTCTCTGTTTTCAGTGGTCATCACCGGACGTTTGAAACTTGGGTTGAGCGCAATGAGCTCATCATGATTAATTTCAGCGAGTTTTGCGGCCAGGTGTGTGTCTAATTTGGCAGGGGCATTAACTTTTGCAAAATAGGGGGTGTTGGCGATGGTTTGAATTTCCAGTCCGTATTTGCCCGGGTTGGTCATTAAGTTTTTTACTGCTTGCAGTTTAGGCACATAATTGCGTGTTTCATCGGGCAGGCTCAAGCTTTCATAATCTGTTGGCAGGCCACGCTTCTGATTGCGTTCAATAGCGCGCCCAACAGTACCTTCGCCAGCGTTGTAAGCGGCTAAAGCCAGATCCCACGCGCCGAACATAGCATATAGCTTTTCTAGATAAGTAAGTGCGGCCTCGGTTGCAAAAGTGATATTGCGTCGATTATCTACCCACCAGTTCTGTTTGAGTCCAAAGTGTTTACCCGTAGATGGGATGAACTGCCATATTCCCGAGGCGTTACTTTTAGAATTAGCCACCGGGTTGTAGGCACTCTCGATCATGGGGAGAAGCGCGATTTCGGTAGGCATGCCGCGTTTTTCTACTTCTTCAACAATATGAAACAAGTAGCGCTGACTTCTTTCCACCATCCGTTCTACATAAGCAGGTCTGCTGCTATACCAAAGTTCGTGTTTTGCTGTTAGCGGGGAGGTGGATTCAGGCATTGCATATCCGCTTTTGATGCGTTGCCATAGGTCATCATGCTGGATTTGTGCTTCATCCTCGCCGGGGTCTTGCATGTTTTCAGTTGCCTGGAATGCGGTCGTTTCATCAATTGCCGGTGTTGCAAGGTTGATTTCAAGTGATGCGCCCAGACGGCCCCCGCGATTATATTTTGGGTAGAGCAACGTGCTGTCTACTTGCTTTGTGGCAATGGGTTTGTTTTTTTGTGCGAATTCTGCGCCCGTGGCGCTGTTGCCCAAATCTCTGACGGCGGGTTTGAATGTTTCATCGGCATAGATGATAATTTCATCGCCAGTGACGTTAGAGACTATTTCTGGCTCGGCTAGCGCAGGCTTTGCAAATGTAAGCCCTGTAGTAGATGCGGCAATCAGTAGTACAGCAGAAAGTGGTCGTTTGATTTGCACTATATTAGACATGCGATGACAAATGCGTAAAACTAATTGAAAATCCATGAAAACGCTCTTGTGCATAATATTGCAACATACTAACGAAGGTGCACTTGCTGCGTCAAGCTAAAAATGAATCAATTCACTTTAGATTTTAATGCTATCTTTTTGATTAATATGAATTTCTCATCAATCTTATTTTTGTGAAAACTTCTAAATCTCCTGCATTTTTGAGTTGCAATACTGTTTTTATCTCATCAGTTTTGTAGCGCAAAAAAGGATTGGTCGCGCGCTCCAGGTCTATGGTAGATGGTAGGCTGGGTTTTAGTTTTGAAATCAGCAGTGCAGTGTCTTGCCGGCGCTGAATCAGGGCCTGATTATTGGGCTCTATCGTGAGTGCGAAGTTGATGTTGTGCAGCGTGTATTCATGCGCGCAAAAAATCATCGTATTACCAGGAAGTGATGCCAGTTTTTTGAGGGAGGTGAGCATCTGTGCGGGCGTACCTTCAAATAGACGTCCGCAGCCTGCACCAAACAAAGTGTCGCCGCAGAATAGGTGGTGTGCTTTATCTTGGACTAAATAAAAGGCAACATGGCCTAGGGTATGGCCGGGGATGCCGATAACACTGATGACATTTAACCAATCAGCGACAGTGATTTGATCACAGTCACTGACTGCAATATGTTGAAAGCTGTAATGTTCCTGTGCCGATCCATAAATGCTTATATGCGGGTTTTTCTCAAGCAGGGTACCAACGCCACCGATATGATCTTGATGATGGTGCGTTATCAAGATGGCTTTTAAGTCCAGATTTAGGGCTTTAAGTGTGTTAAGCACGGGTAAAGCGTCCCCCGGATCGACTACTATAGCACTTTGTCCGTTGTGAATCAGCCAGATGTAGTTGTCCGTAAACGCCGGAATAGGAATAATTTGTATCTTGTCTTGCATATGCTCTATCATCTGATTAAGTACGGGCTCAGTCAAATAAAATTGTGGGCGCTTTAATACACGGGTGAAAATTTTAATGCGGCAGATGTCAAACGTGATGCAGGTTAGCCGGAATTCGAATTGAATTTTTGCAAATGTGGGGTGGGTGAGTATTAGCATGAATGAAAAGCAAAATGCGCAAAACCGTTGGTTTGATTCTGAATTGGGTCGATATTTATTACGGATAGAACAAGCGCTGTATGATCAGGCAGTGGTTGATCTATTTGGTTTTAATGCCGTGCAGATGGGTAGTTTGCAAATGGATTTATTGCAAAATTCAAGAATTGCACATCGTTTCAGGTGCGTGGATTTTGCTCAGGCAGTTTTGCAGCATGATGTATGCTGTGATGATGACTTTCTGCCCTTTGAAAGTATGAGTCTGGATCTATTGCTGTTGCCACATCGGCTCGAATTTAGTGAACGCCCTCATCAGACCTTGAGAGAAGCGGAGCGCGTGATGATGCCGGAAGGCTATTTGCTACTCTCAGGATTTAACCCGCTGAGTACGTGGGGTGCAAGAGCTGCGATTCAACGGTTTTTTAGCCCAAGGAAAGTAGCAGGCGCTTTGTTTCCATGGGGTGGCAGGTTTATTGGGCTTTCGCGATTGAAAGATTGGTTGGCTTTGCTTGGGTTTGAAGTGGTGATGGTTAAGATGTGCTGTCATGTGCCGCCTTTTGAGCAGGATGCCTGGCGAGAACGTTTTGGGTTTATGGATAAATTCGGTGTAAATTGGCTGGCGTTTATTGGTGGCGTTTATTTTGTGGTGGCTAAAAAACGCGTACCTGGCATGACCCCGCTTAAACCTAATTGGAAAAGTGCACCGTTAAGCCCGCGCTTGATTGTGAGGCCCACACAGTCGAACCCAACGCAAAATGAGAAGTTAAGCGTGGCAGACGAGGGTGAGTAGCGCCGATTCGGTTTAGAACTGCGTCAATGTCTTACGAATTTCCGTTTCGTTTAAATCTTTACCTATCAGTACAACCCTGTTGGAGGGCTCGGCTTCGCTCCAGCCCTCCAACAGGGTGGGTGGGTATGGAGTAAAGTGCACCGCATGTATGGCTAACGGAGCAGGATGGTCTGCAGCGTGGATGATGCCTTTTAGGCGCAGGAGCTTTTCTCCGTGTGTTTGACAGAGCTTGAGAATCACGGGTTTTAAATCGCGCCAGTTGACAGGGCTTGGCAAGGTGACGGTAAAACTGCTGATTTCATGTTGCTGACTCGTTTGCGGTAGTGTGCCCTTGGGCCTTGCCGTTGCAAGTGGCACGCGTAACCAGCGCTGTGGCTCTGCGTGTTTACCTGTGGGATCAAATAGGCCAACATCGATAATAAAGTCAGGGTTAATTTCGCCATGCGCAATTTTGTGCTGCGTGGCACCTGCGTTAATTTCAAGCAGCCTTTTTTTTAATGCATTAACTTCTTCCGCAACAGCTTGGTCTACCTTAGTGAGCAGCAACACATCTGCCACTGCGGCTTGTTTGCGTGCTTCCACATGCGCCTGCAATTGTTTTAAGCCATAGACGCTGTCGATCGTTACGACAACTGCATCTAACCGAAACACACTTTCTATAACGGGTTCATTCATCAGGTTGCCAAGTATCGGTCCGGGATCTGCCATGCCGGTGGTTTCAATCACCAGCCGATTGAATTGTGGTATGGCGTGCAGCGCACGCTTAAAATACAAATCGCGCATGGTGTCCGCTAGCTCATTTTTGAGTGTGCAGCATACGCAGCCACTTTGCAGCAGCACCGTATTGTCGGCAATGTGCTCACTCTCTATCTGCGTAGCGAGAATGTGGTCTAGTCCCGTGCTGCCCAGTTCGTTAATGATGACTGCGCTATCTTTCATGTTTGGATGCGCGAGCAGTTTGTTGAGTAGGGTGGTTTTGCCTGAACCTAAAAATCCAGTGAGCAGAGTGACGGGAATGCGATTGTCCATATTTTAAGCGTTTCTGATAGCGATATTTTGTTTGTATAGAAGAGAAACGAGGATTACAAGGTAAAATGCGGGTAATTTAACGAGTTAAGCATAGTATGAACGTATTTTTTGAGGAAGATGGCAATTTTAAAGTAGCCTCTATCATGACCGAAACACCCGCTTCTATGCAAATAGAATCTGCAAGCGGCAAGCGCAGTAAAATTAAAATGAATCATGTTTTAATGCGCTTTGAATCGCCACTTGCAGGGTTCATGGAATCGGCGACACAGGAAGCTGAAACCCTGGACCTGGATTTTCTATGGGAGTGCTGCGGTGAGGATGAGTTTGGGTTTGAAGCTTTTGCCCTTGATTATTATGGACGCAAGCCCACTCCAGTAGAGGCTGCGGCAATTGCCATTAAGTTGCATAGTGCGCCAGTCTATTTTAACCGTAAAGGCAAAGGGCGATATAAGGCGGCACCTGCTGAAATCTTGAAAGCTGCGCTGGCGGGCCTGGAGAAAAAACGCTTGTTGGCCGAAAAGATGGCAAGTTTTATCGTACAGCTCAAGGCAGGGGAAATGCCGGATGAGCTAATGCAGAAGCGTGACATGCTACTCTACGAGCCAGATAAAAATGCCTTTGAATATAAAACATTAGATGCCGCTGCCAGTGAGTTGCATCTTGGACATCTTAAGCTCATGCAATTCTGTGGGGCAATTCCATCTGTGCATGACTACCATCTTGGTGCGTTTTTGCGCGAGTATTTCGCCAATGGAACAGATTTTTCAGAGGCTGCGATGACCCAGGTCGTGGATGGGTTTGTTGCTGAGTTACCGTTGGCTGACGTTGAGGCGTTCAGCATAGACGACAGCACGACTACCGAGATTGATGATGCATTATCTGTTAAACGGCTGGCGGACGGTATAACCCGTGTAGGTGTCCACATTTCTGCGCCAGCGTTGGGGATTGCAGTGGATAGCCCGCTGGATATTGCGGCAATGCAGCGACTTTCCACCATTTATATGCCAGGCCACAAAATCACCATGTTGCCAGAAAGCGTAATTCGCCCATTTAGTTTGGATGAGGGTGAAATAAAACCGGTGCTCTCTCTGTATCTGTTTGTTGATGACAGCTTTACGGTGACGCACCGTGAAAGCAAGCTCGAGCAAATAAAGATTGCGGATAATTTACGCCATGATGCACTAGAGCCGTTCTTTAACGAACACACCTTGACTGAAGATAGCGGTCACGCGTATTGGGCAACGCTGCTGTTTTTATTCAATCTGGCGGAGTCGCTGGAAAAAGCGCGCGGAAAATACGACCCCACCAAGCCGCCGCAGGTTGATTATAACTTTTATGTGACAGATGGCAAGGTGAGCATTGTCAGTCGTCATCGCGGCTCGCCTATGGATAAAGTGGTCGCAGAATTGATGATCGAGGCCAATAATCAATGGGGCGCATTGCTAGCAGCACATGAAGTGCCCGGACTTTATCGTGCACAGTCTGGCGGCAAGGTCTATATGACCACCAAAGCTGAGCCGCATCAGGGCTTGGGTGTTGCGCAGTATGCATGGAGCACATCGCCCTTGCGCAGGGCTGTAGACCTGATTAACCAGCGGCAAATTATCAGTGTGGTGCAGAGTTTGGCACCGGCTTACCCTGCCAAGAGTGATGCTTTGACCACGCATATGCGTAACTTTGAGCTGACGTACAAGGCTTATAGTGAATTCCAGATTCGCATGGAGCGGTACTGGTGCCTGCAGTATTTGGTTCAGGAAAATATCTCAGAGATACATGCAACCGTATGGCGTGAAAATCTGGTGCGCCTGGATAACTTGCCTTATATGACAAAAGTCTATGGAATGCCGGTGCTCAAAGCGGGCACACGTGTCAGTTTGCAAGTGCAGGAGGTTGATACACTGATGATGGAGCTACGTGCAAAATTTAACTGCGTACTGGAAGATGAGCCGATTCAAGAAGTTGTGCTGAGTGATGATGAAGGCGCAGAACTCGAAGTCAGTTTTGAAGAGAAAAAAGTGGAAGTCACGCAAGAAAAAGCCGCAACTCAAGTCAAGGCGGAGGCTGAATAATGTTTCGTGTTGCAAAACATTTATTGCGAGGATTGGGCAATACCTTAGCAGTGAATGACAATGTGGATGTGAGTGAAGTTGATGGCGTGCGTGCGTTGCATTTAGGTTCTGCTACCGTACAAAGCGCAATGCGCATTCGCGACCCGTTTGCGCTGGAGTTAAGATATACGCGCGCAATTATGTGTTTCTTGTTATTTAATGATCAGGTGAAGAAGATGCTGACAATAGGCTTGGGTGGCGGCTCTGTTCCCAAGTATATTTATGCAAACTGCCCGGAAATTGCCGGCAAAGTTGTTGAAATCAATCCGCGTGTGATACAGGTCGCCCGCAATCAATTTTATGTGCCGGAGAATGATGAGCGCTTTGAAGTGATTGAAACAGACGGACTGCAATATCTGGCGGATCATACTGAAAGCACGGATGTGCTGCTAATTGATGCATTTGATCGCAATGGCATCCCGCCTGATTTTTGCAGTCAGGCTTTTTTTGACAATTGTGCGGCGGCGATCAATGTTGGCGGCACCTTTGTTATGAATTTATGGGGCAGTGATAAAAACTTTCCTGTATATTTTCAGCGTATTGAAACAAGTTTTGAAGGTCGAGCACTGATGTTGCCTACAGGTTCTCCAGGCAATATCGCAGTATTTGCATTTAGGTCCGATTCAAATAATCTAAAAATCAGCAGCCTACGTCAGCGCGCAAAGAAGCTTGAGCAAACACATCAGATCGAGTTTTTACAGTTTCTGGATAAACTGATAGAACATAACCCTGGCAGTCAAAGCCGCTTATACATGAAAAGTGATTTATGAGTAAAACATCGCCTCCCAACCGGTATTTTGCAACCTGCCCACGCGGACTGGAGCAATTGCTGGCAGATGAGTTGCAGCAGGCTGGTGCAAAATCCATTAAAGTCACCGATGGTGGCGTGAGTTTTGATGGTGATTGGGCAGTCTGTTATGCTGCGAATTTGCATTCGCGCATTGCGACACGCATTTTATGGCAAGTCGGGCGTGGTAAATATAGCAATGAAGAAGACTTATTTAATGCCGCTTATCAACTGAAGTGGCCACAGTGGTTTGAGGTTAAGCATGACTTTATGGTCAAAGTGACAGGCGTAAAATGTCCGCTTAAAAGCCTGGAGTTTGCCACATTAAAAATTAAAGATGCTGTATGTGATAAATTCAGACTAGTGGTGGGGTCACGTCCTTATATTGACACCAAAACACCATCAGTGAGAATTCATGTTTATCTAACAGTGGATGAATATCAGTTTTATGTGGATACCTCAGGCGCAGCGCTTTATCAGCGTGGTAATCGTGGTGCAAGCATTGAAGCCCCGTTGCGAGAAAATTTGGCAGCAGGCATTTTGAAGCTCACAGGCTGGAAAGCAGGGCAGCCATTGCTAGACCCGATGTGTGGCAGCGGTACTTTTTTATTGGAAGCTGCCATGATGGCACTTGATATGGCACCAGGCATTAAAAGAAGCTTTGGTTTTGAAAAGTTGAGAACCTTTGAGTCCGATACCTGGAAAAAACTCAAAAACCAGGCGATAAGTAAAGTAAAGAAAGTAAGCTTTCAAAAAATCTATGGATCGGATGTGGATCTGCGCGCAGTGCGCGTGACCAAACAGAATCTTGAGGCTGCTGGTCTGCTCGAGGCCGTACAGATATCACATTTTGACATGCTGGCAGTGATACCGCCAGCAGATCACGGTGTGCTGGTTGCCAATCCACCGTATGGTGTGCGTATCGGGGAAGATGAAGCTTTGAAACTACTCTATCCGAAAATGGGTGAAACGCTGAAACGAAAATTTGCTGGCTGGAATGCTTATTTCCTCACCAATGATTTACGCATGCCTAAACTCATGCGACTGGCCCCTAGTAAAAAGACCCCGTTATTTAATGGCCCGCTGGAGTGCCGTTTGTTTGAAATTAAAATGGTGGCAGGCTCAAACCGTAAAGAAAAAGCAGAGACATAAGGAAACCACATGGCAGATTCATTGGATGCACTGAGAGCCAGAGTAAACAACTTTGTTGCCGAGCGGGATTGGGCACAGTTTCATTCGCCTAAAAACCTTGCCATGGCAATGATTGTAGAGGCGGGTGAGGTCGTCGAGCACTTCCAGTGGATGACCGAGCAGGAAAGCCGCAATTTGGATGAAGCAACTAAATTGCAGGTGGGGCAGGAGTTATCCGACACGTTGGTTTATTTGCTGCGCATTGCAGAAGTGTGCGGGATTGATTTAATCGAAGCCGCAAATAAAAAAATAGAATTAAACGCGCAAAAATACCCGGTAGAAAAGTGCAAGGGCAGCAACGCCAAGTATACAAGTTATTAATTTTTTTTGGCAGGGGGAGCGCTTATGCTCACAAACCTGAGTACCTGTCCGCGATCATTGACTGTAACAAGACACACCCCATGACAATGGCTAAATCAAGGAGCCGATATGACTGATACTCACTCACCCGTAATTGATCTACTCACATCCAGAAGTATTGCATTTGAAATCATCGAGATCCCGCTAAGTGAAGACCGCAAACCCATCCGTCATTTAGAAGATCTGCTCTCGGTAAAAGGCTTAGATCCGACCGCAGTCGTACGTAGCGTAGTATTTAAAGCCGATTCTGGCCCATTTATCTTGCTGGCAGTTGCTGGCAGTGGCCGTGCAGATTGGGGTTTGCTACGCAAACATCTGGATGAACGTAAATTGCGCATGGCAGAGTATGATGAAGTGTCTGAAGCTACAGGCTATGTGGTAGGGGCGGTGCCTCCGATTGCCTTACCTGAAGCGCTGCGTGTGCTGGTGGATAAAAGTGTGCGAAATTATCAAAAAGTCGTGATAGGCAGCGGTGTTTTGGGCTATGCCATCGCACTTAAAGGTCAGGATTTGTTGACATTGCTGGCGGCTGCGGATGAAGGTGAGTTTGTGAAAGAATAAGTTGGGCGTACTACGTTTAGGGGGTGTAAATAATTTTGTGTAAACGTCATTTTGCAGGAAACTGCTATTTTCAGAAATGGATTAAAAATGACCTTACCAAAAGCCTTACCCAAAGAT
>PHCJ01000024.1 GCA_002842285.1 Betaproteobacteria bacterium HGW-Betaproteobacteria-22 | reverse complement strand
GTATCTGTATATTTCGAGGTCTTCATAGAAATTCTCCTGTTAATAGTTTACGAGAAATTTCTACTTTTAAATGTGACTATTTTTAGGGGGGATTACACAGAACGACTAATTACTGGTGGATATCATGAGTTTGTTAATGATAAGTCGGCAATAGATCCGTATTTTGAAAAATATATGATGAAAAATCTGTTCCAATATCAATGGTTTTCAGAGAAGCTTGAGAACACCAGTGAATTAAGGCAGCTAATCTATCAATTGTCAGCTGGCATACCAAGGATTTATATTGCACTTTGGTATTTAGCGCACCATTCTGCATTTGATCGTGGTGCAAAATGTTTAACGAAGGCAGATTTTATTCATGCTTCAAATCAATATATGTCGCCATTAAAGCCTGCAATAAGTGCTCTACTTAGTAACAAACCGAATATGTTGTCGGTGTATGAAGACTTACTGCCTAGAGATGATATGTTTTGGACAAGTATGTTTGCTGTTAAATAGAAGTATGCAAATGGCAGGGCTTTAGCTAGCAAGTTCTTTAGCGACAAGCTCTGCTTGTTTCAGTACAGTTTCAGTTGCCAATATTTCCATGTCTGGCGGGTAGCCAAATTGGCGTAAGGTGCGCTTGACTATGACTTTTAATTTGGCTTTTACGCTTTCTTTGATGGTCCAGTCGATACTGGCGTTTTCGCGGACCTTTTGTAAAAGCACAACCGCAAGCTCACGCAGTTTGTCTTGCTGCATGAGTTCTCTAGCACTGTCGTTATTCGCTACGGCTGTATAAAAAGCAAATTCAAGCGGGCTCAGTTTTAAGCGTTCGGCTTCACTGTCACCATGTACAATCTCTTTGCTGACTTTAATCAGCTCATCCATTAACTCAGCAGCGGTAATGATCTTGTTTTGATAGCGCTTGATCGAGTTTTGCAGCATTTCCATTAGGCTACGGCCTTGCACTACGTTCAAGCGTTCGCGTACTTTGATTTCTTCGTTGAGCAGTTTTTTGAGTACTTCAAGCGCAATGTTTTTATGCTCATGGTTTTTGAGTTCCATTAAGAACTCATCACTTAAAATAGAAATATCAGGTTTCTTAATACCTGCCGCATCAAATATATCAATGACCTGCTCTGAAACTAAAGCTTTATCTATTACCTGACGAATCGTAGTTTCAATTTCTTCATTGGTTTTACCTTCGCCAGTACCATCAAATTTAGCCAACCTTGCTTTTACTGCTTGGAAAAATGCCACTTCATCTTTCACATCCATGGCTTTTTCATGCGGAATAGCAATCGCAAAAGTTTGAGACAGCATAGTCACTTCATTGATGTAGCGTTTTTTGCCATCCTCAATATTTAGAATATGCTCTTCGGCCGCCAATATGAGTGATAGCTTTTTAGAAGTATCTGCATGGAAGTAATCTTTATAAGCAAAGCCATGATACATATTTGCCACAATCTCAAGTTTCTCAAGCATCAAGTCTACCGCTTGCTCTTGCGTCTCTGCTGGGTCACCCTTGCCGCCAGCGTCTGAATAGAACGAGAGTGCTTGTTTTAAGTCGGCTGCAATACCTAAATAATCCACCACCAAGCCGCCGGGTTTGTCTTTGTACACGCGGTTCACGCGTGCGATTGCCTGCATCAAGTTATGGCCTTTCATAGGCTTGTCGATATACAGAGTGTGCATGCTTGGTGCATCAAAGCCTGTCAGCCACATATCACGCACGATCACGAGTTTTAGTTCATCGTCAGGGTCTTTCATGCGCTCGGCAAGGTTTCTGCGCTGTTGCTTGGTAGTATGATGTTTGGCGAGCTGTGGGCCATCACTGGATGATGCGGTCATCACTACTTTAATGGCGCCTTTGCTTAAGTCATCTGAATGCCATTCTGGTTTAAGTTTAATGATTTCTGCATATAGTGCGGCAGCAATTCGGCGTGACATGCTCACTATCATGCCTTTGCCCGCAAATACTTCTTGGCGTTGGGTAAAATGCGTCACAATGTCTTGCGCAATGTTTTGAATGCGTTTTTCGCTACCGATTAAGGCTTCTATTTGCGTCCAACGTGTTTTGGCTTTTTGCGTTTCGGTGAGCTCGTCTTGGTCAAGTTCTTCATCTAACTCTGCCACCAATTTGCGGCCTTCATCAGAAAGCTGCACTTTAGCTAAACGGCTCTCGTAATATATCCGTACTGTTGCACCATCTTCTACCGCTTGGGCAATATCATATACATCAACATAATTGCCAAACACGGCTGGTGTATTGACATCAGTGCTTTCAATCGGGGTGCCAGTAAAACCTAAGTAAGTAGCATTAGGCAAAGCATCGCGCATGTACTTAGCAAAACCATACACAATCTTTTGGCCAATAACTTCCCCAGCTTCATTTTTTTCTTCTACGGTTTTGGCTTTAAAGCCATATTGCGTGCGGTGCGCTTCATCAGCAATCACTACGATGTTTCTGCGTTCCGATAAGGTTTCGTACACATTACCCTCGATAGGCTGAAACTTCTGTATGGTAGTGAAGATTACGCCGCCCGAAGCTACCTTGAGCAACTCTTTCAGTTGCTGCCTATCTTCGACTTGTTTAGGTTCTTGGCGTAATAATTGGCTTGAAGCTGCAAAGGTATCAAACAACTGATCATCTAAATCATTACGGTCTGTAATCACTACAATCGTTGGGTTATTTAAGGCTAAGACAATCTTGCCCGTGTAAAACACCATGCTGAGTGATTTGCCACTGCCTTGTGTATGCCACACCACGCCTGCTTTACGGTCGCCCTTGGGCTGCGTGCGAACATCGCTCAATCCGTAACCAGCTGGGGTTTGTGCAACGCCTGTGGCTTCTGCAGTTGCGCGTAATGTAGATATAACGGCCGCATTCACTGCATAATATTGGTGATACGCCGCTAGCTTTTTAACAGTGCTAATGCTGATTTGACCTGTAGCGGCATCTTCTTTGGAGGATTTTTCAAAAACAATGAAGTGGCGAATCAAATCGAGTAACGTTGCTTTATTCAGCATGCCGTTAATTAGGGTTTCTAACGGACTAACGAGGTGAGAAGCATCGGTTTTGCCATCGGCACTTTTCCAAGCCATAAAGCGGCTTAAACCAGCGGAAATACTGCCTGCTTTAGCTTCCAATCCATCAGAAATTACAACAAAGCCGTTATAGGTAAATAAGCTAGGGATTGTTTGTTTGTAGGTTTCTAATTGCCTGTAAGCTGAATTAAGTGTGGTGTTTTCATCGGCAGCATTTTTAAGCTCAATCACCACCAGCGGTAAGCCATTCACAAACAGAATTAAATCAGGGCGCTTGTTTTGGTTGTTTTCAATAATAGTGAATTGGTTCACCACTAAAAATTCATTATTGTCAGGGTTGGCAAAATCAATCAGCCAAACTAAATCACCGCGCGTGTTGCCGTCTTTTTGATAACTGACATTCACACCTTCTGTCAGCAAGCGGTGGAAGGCTTCATTATTCGCCAGCAGCTCAGGTGAGCTAATGCGTTGTATCGTTTTAATCGCTTCGTCTAAGGCAGCAGCAGGTAGGGTAGGATTAATGCGGGCTATGGCTCTGCGTAATCTACCAACTAATAACACATCCGCAAAACTCTCACGCTCTGGGTTTGCGCAATCAGGTGCAATGTCAGGCCCGTAAATGTAATCAAAACCAAGCGATTGCAGGCGCTCAATAGCGAGGTTTTCGATTTCTGATTCAGTTAATTTCACCAATCTCTTATTCTTTCTTTTTTGGTTTAGTAAGCGCTTTTACCGTTTTATCAAAATCAGAAACAAAGTGTTTGTCTTGTTCAACCCTAAAAGTCTCATATACTTTCTCTGCTTTAAGCTTTGCCATTTCTGCACTTACTTTGCCAGCATCTTGCAAAATTGGGTAGTCTGACAGCTCAAGAAATCCATTAAGAAATACTACCCAATCACTCATTTTCATCACTATTTGGCGCTCAGCTCTGTTTTCTGCCAAATCCAAATATGCAGAAACAATACGTTCAAGCTCACGAATATGCTGCTCAGAAAGATAATTTTTTGCTACACCAACATCACTTTTTAGTATTTTGCCATGAGGTGCATTTTTAAAGGTCATTAAGCCCATATTAGGCTTAGTTGCATCAGCAGATTGATAAATAATTTCAGCCGAAGTTTTACCAGTAATCGCCCAATGCAGCTTGTTTTGCACCGTAGCAAAAAACTCTTTGGTTAATGTCGCATTCTTGTCGTAATCCACTGACAATGCATAAATATCCGTAATTTTTTGATAAAAGCGACGCTCACTGGCGCGTATCTCACGGATACGCTCAAGCAACTCATCAAAATAATCTTTACCAAATACTTGTGAGCCTTGTTTTAATCGCTCATCATCCAGCACAAAGCCTTTAATGATGTATTCTTTGAGTGTTCGCGTTGCCCAAATACGAAACTGAGTGGCCTCGCGTGAATTTACCCGATAGCCAACAGAGATAATCGCATCAAGATTATAGAATTGTGTGTTGTATGTTTTACCATCATCTCCAGTATGTCGGAAATTCCGACATACTGAATTCTCATCCAACTCACCTTCAGAGAAAATATTCTGAAGATGTTCGGTAATTGTGCTTCTACCCTTTCCGAACAACTCGGCAATATGTTTTTGCGTTAGCCATACAGTCTCATCTTGCAAAATAACATTCAACTGCACATCACCATTTGGGGTGGTGTACAGAATAAAATTAGTTGCTTGTGGTAGTTGATCAGTCACATTTTCCCCTTTATTCAAATAGGCTTGCAAATCTGCTTAATCGCATCATAAATCCAACCCGTGCTGCCTTGCGTATCCCGCAAGATTTTGGCAAAGCTTTCGTTAGCTATTTGCTCACGTATCTTTGCAAACACATTAGCGGTTAAATGTTCTTTACCCAGGGCTTTAATGGCTTGCACAATCAACGTGCTTTCACGGTGTTTAAAGCCAATGTCTTTTAAGCTAGATTTTTTAAAGGTTAGTTGTACGCCCATTACATCGTAGCCTTTGCTAGGGCCATCACTCAGGTAAACATATTGCGCAGGGATTTGGGTAGAAAGTCCCAATAAGTTAAGCGCAGACTCGCCAGAAACCTCAATGCGCCAGCTAAACTTGCGCGCATAAGCATAAGCCACTTCGTCAATATCGGGCGATAAGGTTTTTTGTAATAAATCGCTAAAACGTGGGTAATCATACAAGCCACGCGCAACACGGCGTATTTTGTTAGTTTCAGCTAAATCAGAGAGCGCATTATCAATTTGTTGGCGTGCAAAACGACCTGCCAAATCACTTGATGAGAATGCCCACCCCCTGCCATGACCAGCTACAAAGTAACATATTGATTCTGATATGTTTTTCACGTAGTTAATATAATAAAATTTCTAGAAAAAGTATATGTTTTTTCTAGAAATTAATCGCTCTGGGTAGATGTTTCAATTGTTGATTCTGTTAATTTGTTCACCACTAATCCGCTCCTAACCAATCACGCAACTTTTTGTTGTATTT
This sequence comes from Betaproteobacteria bacterium HGW-Betaproteobacteria-22, assembly GCA_002842285.1. GTDB lineage: Bacteria > Pseudomonadota > Gammaproteobacteria > Burkholderiales > Methylophilaceae > Methylotenera. The sequence goes on along the minus strand of PHCJ01000024.1, from coordinate 25,818 downwards.
TAGGTCTATTGTTAAAGTTAACTATAGGCATACCGATAATGAAATATTGCTTTTCAAATCTTAATGCACTATAGTTCGCCTTGTCTCATCTGCCATGTGTAGAAGGAGCATTCGAAGCCGCGTCAGTTTTGACTTTCGCGGCTTCAGCCTTTCTGCTTCCAGTAATTATCTCTTTCTTTAATAAAGGTTTTTGCTCGGCGTGACTCAGGGCAATATGCAGACTTAAGCAAGTAATAGCCATTACGTGCAGCAAGTATAACAACAAAATTTTCAGCTTCATGCCAAATCACCACGTGCGTATTCGAGCCGCGTTTATTTTCCCACCATGTAATGTCTGCATCAGCACCAATGTTTGTAATTAAATAAGAAATCCAAGTAATACGTTCACAACGTCTTAAATCAGGTAGCCTATCTTCTTCCGACTCACCTTCAGAAATCACATGCCAGAAACCAAAATGCTTGCCATGGGTAGCAGGGACATATTTACATCTTATAGGTAAAGCTTGAAAAGTTAAGTCCGCATTTGCGATCTGATCAACATAAACTTGGTATATTGCATCAACATAATCAGCCCACTCACCTTGCAATGGCATTAAAGCAGGTAACGCCATTAATCAATCTCGCTAATGAAAATTTGTGGCTGCCAGACCAGTAAGTTAAATTTATCTTCTCTGTACCAAGTATTTTGTAGTAAAGAATAACCCGAGCGTAGTTTAATTTTTTCAACCAATACATGCTTAGCGTGGCTGGTTTTTAAATCTCTGTGTAAATATGACAATGCACCAATCAGCAAATCTGCCAATTGAATTAACTCGGATTCATGCGACCTAATTTGCTGAATACGCTGAATACTTTGCCTATCAAAATCATATTGGCTGTTGCATAAGCAGTTATGTAAACCTGCCACCATGTCTTGGCTTTGAGTGTCTTTAATATCCAGATAAATTTCATATTGATTATTAGGCACAAAAATTACTTTAAGCAGGGTAAAAAACATTTTGTAGTAAAAATCATCATGGTCTTGCCCAAACTGCACATGATTTAGCAATGATTTATCTGGTACTACTACACCTCTAAAATGCAATTCGGGCGTATCAAAAAACAAATCAATCAACGCCTCATAAAAAGACAATTTAGCAGGTGAAACCTTAGTCCACTTAATTTCAAATTGGCGTGATAACCCATGATTAGCTTTAAGCACTCTAATTTGCTCAGCAATGTGCTTTACTTTGGTTTTATCACACCAAATCGCACCCAAACTCATCGCCTTGATATGGTCGTTCTCAAGGTGGCAAGACTCATCGCAATAAATATTGATTAAGCTCATTCAGACGCTCCTTCTATTTCTACTCGTATCTCACCGCTCATCAGCTTGGGGAGCAAGTTATCGCGGAGTTTTTCTAGGGTTTGGATTTGTTTTTGATTAGTTTTAATTTTGGCAAAAATAGATTTTGCTGAAACATCAAACTTTGAAATAGTTTCTTTTGAAGGCTTAAGTGTTGCTAACGCTTTAAAGTTTGATTTTGAAATTTCTTCAAATGTTGACCCATTCCCAGCATTTTTAATTTGCTCCATATTAACTTTGCACCATAGGTACATAAAGTAATTTGAAACAAGCTTATCGCAAACTATCGCAATATAACCTTGGTTGATAGCGACTGGAATTTCGCTGATAGCCAAATAACCAATTGGTGCTCTAGATGACATTAGCACAGTGCCAACCGGCAAAAGCCCTGAGCCAATTTGAGCTAATCCTTTTTCAGTAATTTTTCGTTCAGTGTCAAACATGAATACTGATTGTTGATTTGAAAGGTCTCTTGGTGATGTCCAGTTTATATTTCCATTCCAAAAACTCGGTTCTTTGGTGCTTGGTGTTGTGCCGCCTTTTACGCTGATTAAATCATCAAGCGTACATTCCTCCCAATCCTCCCGCGCTTCTTCTACAAACCATTGTCTAAATAGCGTTTCGGCCATGCGTTCTAGGGTGGTGTTTTGGCGGTGGAGCAGGTCGATTTTGTCATCCAAACTGCTGAGGACTGAGGCGATGGCTTTTTGTTCATCTTCGCAGGGAACAAGCCAGCTCGTTGTTTTTAGGAAATTCCAGTCTGCGCGTGGCATACGAGTGCCGCCTTCACCACTATTTGCCGTATCTACAAAATCCCAACTAGCTAAAAAATAGAATAAAAAATCTTGCACAAATCCTTTTTTCGCACGAAAGACCCAAATGTCAGTAGAGCAAATTCCTGAGAATTTTGGTTTGTAGACCTTTCTGAAATATGGCCTTAATTTTCCAAAAAGCACATCATTAACTTCAAACTTGAATTTATTACTTGTGACATCTGACGATTTACCAATTCCCGTAAGCCTAAGAGTTTCTTGTTCAATATGCTCAAGTCCAATATAAGCCAGTTGTTCATCACTTTTTGGCAAGTAAGTGTTCTTAACTGGCTCAGTAATTTCACCAAGCGTTAGTTCCTGCCACTCACTCACAACTTCACCCTCGCCAAGTTCTCTGCAATGGCTTTGTTGAGTTTTTCTTCTTTCACCAACTGCGCTTCAAATTCTGCTTTGAGGGTGTTAAAGCGCTCGGCAAAGTTAAAGTCATCTTCATCATCAGGCAGGCCAACATAACGGCCTGGGGTAAGCACATAATCGAGTTCTTTAACGCGCGCTAGGCTGACGGATGCGCAAAAGCCTGCAATATCTTCATAAGGCGGTAAATGGATTCCCGCTTTCGCGGGAATGACGGCGTCTGGTGCATTTCGCCATGCGTGGTAGGTGTCGGTAATTTGTTTAATGTCCTCATGGCTCAGCTCTTTGGTGCGGCGGTTGATGAGGTGGCCTAGATTGCGGGCGTCTATAAAGAGAATTTCGTTGCTGCGGTCTGCAAATTTTCCCTCACCCTGCCCTCTCCCAGAGGGAGAGGGTATATGGTTGCGATTGCGGCGCATAAACCATAAAGCAGCGGGGATTTGCGTATTAAGGAATAGCTTGGCGGGCAGGTTGACGATGCAATCAATCACGTTGCCTTGCTCAATCAGTGCTTTGCGGATTTCACCTTCGCCACTGGTTTTGCTGGTGAGTGCGCCTTTAGCCAGCACCACGCCTGCTTGGCCTGTGGGGGATAGGTGGTAGATAAAGTGTTGCAGCCATGCAAAGTTGGCATTGCCTGCGGGCGGTACGCCATATTGCCAGCGGCCATCGGTGCGCAGTAGCTCGCCTGACCAATCACTGACGTTAAACGGCGGGTTGGCAATAATGTAATCAGCTTTTACATCTTTATGCGCATCATTTAAAAAGCTGCCTTCGTTGTTCCATTTTACCTGAGAGGCTTCAATGCCACGAATGGCAAGATTCATTTTCGCCAAACGCCAAGTGGTTTGGTTGCTCTCTTGCCCGTAAATAGAAATATCATTCACACGGCCTTGGTGGTCTGCCACAAACTTTTCAGATTGCACAAACATACCGCCAGAGCCGCAACAGGGGTCAAACACGCGGCCACTATAAGGCTCTAGCATCTCGACCAATAATTCAACCACAGAGCGCGGCGTATAGAACTGCCCACCTTGCTTGCCTTCTGCCAGCGCAAACTCACCTAAAAAGTATTCAAACACATGACCGAGTACATCAGCACTACGAGATTTAGCATCGCCTAGCGCGATATTGCCGACTAAATCAATCAATTGCCCCAAACTGGCAGGGTCTAAATTATCGCGTGCGAATACTTTGGGTAACACACCTTTTAATGGTGCATTTTCTTTTTCGATGGCATCCATGGCGGCATCGACCATTTTGCCGATTTCAGGCTGGCGCGCATTGGCTTGTAGATAAGACCAGCGTGCATCTTGCGGCACAAAGAATACATTTTCTGCGGCGTATTCGTCTTTGTCTTCTGGGTCAGCACCTGCGTATTCGCCTTCACCTGCGGAAAGTTTGGCAAAGTGCTGCTCGAAAGAATCTGAAATGTATTTGAGAAAGATTAAACCTAAAACAATGTGCTTGTATTCAGCCGCATCTATGTTTTTGCGGAGTTTATCGGCGGCTTTCCAAAGTTGTTTTTCTAGTGGTTCTGTTTTTTGTTCTTTTTCTTTGGCCATATTTGTTTTAGCTTAGTTTAGTTGAAGACATACTTCGTTTGAATTTATTGATTGTACTTGAGAGTTGCCCCCCAGCTATTCTGATTACACTTTCAAACTTTTCAGGATTAACGCCTGGCTTGTTGATGGATGTTAAAAAATCTTCCCCACGAAAAAAGGACATTATTGCATTAAATGTAGCCCGATTGACATTTGTTAGCGCAGGCAAGCCAAGTGTCGCTGCTCTGGCATACAGAGTGTCGTAGCTTTGGTTTAATTCAGCCGCGACTCTTTTAATATTTCCTTGAAATTTAATGTAACTTTCTATGATAGCTTTATCAGAGATTTTTGGCTTTGCTTTGGGTGGGCATTTATACTGGTGTTGTGTGAATTCAAATATCGCTTCATCTGCATTTTTAAAAAGTACTGCAGCTGCAAGCAAAGTATTCATGCAAGATTTACCATTGCCATTTAGTCTCAAAACGTCATCGAATGAAGATAGATAGGTTCCATGGCGTTCTTTTTTTAAATTAGGAAAGTGTTTTGAAAGCCAGTAATCTGGAAGTTGTTCTATCATTAAGTCGCTTAATGTTTTTTTGTTACCTTTAGCACTTGTCCTGATGTTGAATTCTTTAGATTGTTTGAATAAAACTTGACCTGTAACTTTGAAATCTAAGGGCACTGCCAATTCCAGCGCGTCTTGAATTAATTGCGCATATCTCAAAACCACAGGGTCAGCAGTATGACTTTCAATGTTAACTTCAGTGAACCTCTTATTCATTAAATAATTGGCGGGTTGAATTTCGTACGGGGCATCTTCATTTACTTCACGAAGCGGAACATTATGTTTAAGGCACCAATCAATGCCAGACAGTTGATGAGAACGTCTCCAGAAGGAGAAGCCCAGATAATCTATGTCTTCCTTCACACACGATGCGCAAAAACAAGCAGCTTTTTTAATTTTCTTACTGGTAGTTATTAGCATTCCTTGTAGGTTTGAATTTTGTCGTGCTGTTACTTCAGCATTGCGCTGCACTGTTTTTGATTTAATAGCGCCGGTAATAGGAGCGAATGTATGTTGTCTAATAAATGTTTCTACATCGATGTCTAATAGTTTTGGCAAGCTATAGGCGGCAGGAACTACATTAGCTTCAGGGTGGCTCTGCTTAACCCATGCGCTTAATATTTTATTGGTATTGGATGTGTTGCCTAAACCATTGATGTGCGTCAATCTGCCCAAGTATCCCATGAAAAATTCATCTGGCATCAGCATAGGAATGTGAAGCCCATGCTTGGCTTGAGTTACTTGCTGGGTTTTGGATTCGAGATCGTACATATACCCCCCAAAGATTGAATGATGTTGGCAATGGCGGCAGATTGACGTGCCGATCCATCCCATACAGAAGCGAGCGCATTAATGAGCTCGTCGTTTTGTCTGACCAGCTCAGGAGAGATGCCATTTCTGCAGGAATTTACATAATTGCATATTTCTATATAAGCTTTTGACTGTCGTTTACCGTGACCGGAAAGTAATCTGCTGACCTGTGACTGGCTGATGCCAGTGCCATTAGATATGTCTTCTTGGGTTATTCCTAGCGATTTCGCCATGCTTGAAAGTTGCATAGGTGTTAGCAATAACTCTGAGTTTTTCATGCATAATATAATGCATAAATACATAAAAAAATGCAAGTGTTTTATTTGGCTTAATCACATTAATCATTAAAAAAGAGTTAAACTTTTTTGATAAAATCTTATTAAGGGTAGTTATGCAATTTCACATGCCAGCGGCCATGCCCAATGAAAATCTTTATGGCTTGGTGTCACGTTTTGCCAAAATCAATGGCATGGTGAATCATTAGCAAGCAACTCAATATTTTTTGCATAGCCAAGACATCTCTGTGGCCGATACTGCGCTGATTCGTCATGATGAGAGTTTGTATAAACAGTATTACTTTACACATGCTGATAAACCACTGCTCACGCTAGAAAGACTACGAATCCAGCTAGGGGAGGTGCCGGATGGTGATAGCACTTTAATACCAGCAAGAAAAAGCACGCTGCAAAACGAGAGTTTTGGAGATACTGCTTTTTGGCGATATTGCCCAGCATGTTACGAACATGATGTTGCCCTTCATGGCGTAGCATACTGGCATTTAGCGCATCAGTTGCCAACAACATTAATGTGCACCGAGCACCGATGCAATCTGCATGAAATCACGCTCAAGAAGAAATATCTGCATGATCACTTATGGCTGATTAATGATGTGTTGTCGTATAAGCACGAATTCACTACACCCTTGGATGAGCATTGGCTGAACATTGCGCAACTCGGCAACGATGCGCTAGGAGACACCCAAAACACTTATGCGACCGAAGTGATCAAGCAAACATTGATTGCTGCGCTCAGGCAGCGGGGGCTCCTTGACGCCAAAGGCAGGTTGAAAATAAACGTATTTGAATCGTCCTTTGAGAATTTCTTTGATAAAAACTTTATTCTGACAATAAAGCAAAGGCTGCGCATTAAAAAACCAAGATATTTGGCTACAGAGATATTGAACGGATTTAAAGGCAGAGTACTAAATCGCTTGATACTGGTGTACTGGTTATTTGGCTCATGGAATTACTTCAGAATATGCTGTGAGTGGCATGCCGTGTTTAATGCGGGCAATACCAATTTGCGCATCAGCAATCAGCTTAACCTAAATCAGGAAGTTGAAATTAAAGCAAAAAACCGCACGCAGTGTGAAAGTTATCTTTTGAGTACAGATAAGCCAAATCGGATTGAATTTTGTCGGTTGTTCTACAGTAACTTTAGATGGCTGCTCAATTACGATAGGGAATGGTTTGACCGTGCGTTACCTGCGCATGGGTTTTCTCATCAAACGAGATTTAGATTTTAAGTAAGGTTAAATTCTAACAATAGCACTTGAAGATAATGTTAATCGTATTGTTAATGTTGCCTAAGTGGGTTGTGCATATTCTCATACCAACTGACCATAGATTCTCATCATGATTGATCAGCAAAATTATTCGAACAGACCAGCGATTCTCATGGGCACTGACCATTAGTTAAAGCTATGCAGATATTTGAATGGCAGCTTTGTGGCAAGCCAATTCATGGATATGGGACAAGTTTCGACCCGTTTGCGGAAGTTCGCTTAATTTAACTTGATGACAGCAAAATCCCCATAGCGGACCTTCGGATGTGAAGGACTTACTTCCGGAGTTGACCAATTCTGTTGAAAAACTAATTTTTTGACTGGGTTTGTGCTGAATATTATTTTTTGTTGTACGTTAAGAAAATGGCTTCTAATAATAACTTCTAAACACATTCTTTACTTGAAACACCATCCGACAAGATTTTGGTTGCCGCAGAAAAAAAGTTTTTCAACAGAAAGACCCAAAGGAGACGCTGGCCATAATGAACAACTCCTTCGACTTATCTAAATTCACACCTTATAAATAGATTGACATTTGTATTCACTTGGATACAATATGCGAATGATCTACCTCATTCAGCAAACCGAGTCATTTGAAGAGTGGCACGAATCCATCAAAGATCTACGCGCTAAGGTTGCCATTGCGAGACGCATAGAGCGTGCTGAAAATGGCAATTTGGGGGATGTGAAGTCCGTCGGTGATGGTGTATCTGAGATGCGTATAGATATTGGGGCGGGCTATCGAGTTTATTACACCATGCGTGAAAAAGTCATGGTGATTTTGTTGGCTGGTGGCACTAAGAGCTCTCAGCAATCGGATATTAAGAAAGCAGTTCAATTGGCCAAGGAGTTCTAAATCATGGGGAAAATTCAAAAATTAAAAGCATTTGATATCACACGCCATCTTGATAGCGAAGAGGCAATCGCGGAATATTTGTCACAAGTTTTACATGATGGTGACAATGATGAACTTATCCGCTCTCTTAGCCATATTGCTAAGGCTAAAGGAATGACTGCAGTTGCTAAAGAGTCTGGCTTAGGCCGTGAAAGTCTATATAAAGCCCTAACCGTAGGATCGCAACCTCGTTTTGAGACCATATCAAAAGTGATTAATGCACTAGGCTTAAAGATTAGCGTTCACGCTTAATTCAGCGCCTTTTCATTTACCTAACGATTTCAGATTGGGGCGTTCCCAATCGTCTACTTTCTGTCACAAGTGCTTAGTCATCCTCGAAGCAGACACTGAATTGGTGAACTTCCGACCCAATCCGGAAGTTCACCAATTCCGAGTGGACGGCAAAAATATCCCCATAGCGGCCTGTCAGCATCAATATGCCAACTATGGCCATCGACCTATTCTAATGGAATGGAACCCTTACCTGCCATTCAAAATAACTAAGCATCTTGATGCATATCTAAAATCTATTTGAAGTGACCCTGATGGAGCGGCTATGGTTAGCCCATGCTTAACAATTCGATATAACGCTAAGCGGCCAATCTTTCTATATGGAATGTAGCTTTTTGCCCAGCCTGCCACAAATCATACTTAACTTGCATGCTCAACCATACGTCAGATGACGTACCCAGCCATTGAGATAATCTAATGGCCATTTCAGCACTAATGTTTGTATTCGCGTTAAGTATTTTAGATAAGCTTACACGCGAAATCTTAAGCGCTTTTGCCGCGCTAGTAATCGTCATATTTTCTGGTATCCATTCACGTAATACGTGGCCTGGATGTGGCGGATTGTGCATGTTACTCATTATCTTTCCTTTAGTGATAGTCTTGATAATCCACTAACTCAACATCTTCATTAACAAACTTAAAAGTTAAGCGCCAGTTACCATTCACTGCAATTGATAGATAGCCCTTTAAGTTGCCTTTAAGCTCATGTAATCGCCATGCTGGTACGTTTACATCGTCTTTTGACAGCGCACTATCAAGCAAACCTAATTGAAGCTTGAGCTTGTCTGCGTGGTGAGATTGGATTCCAGCCTTACTGCCAGTCTCGAAGAAATCCCTCAGCCCCTTATGCTTAAAACTTTTAATCATTGTTAATTGTAAGCCGATAGTTAACAGCTTACAACACTTGGTTGTAAAAATTAATTTAATTACCGCAACGCAGACATTGAGTTTTGTTACTTCCGACCCGATGAAGAAGTAGGTACACCTACTGCTTTGCCCCCCGTTGCCGTCTCTGATCCTTCATTCTGAGTAACAACAAATGGAGATTGAGTAAAAGTTTGTGAATGGCAGCTATGTGGCAGTGAGGTTTTAGCACTCACAGTTGTAACGAGTCATACAGTAATTAAGTATGACTAACTGCAACATCCCCAAAGCTGACTGTCGAATATAAAAACTATACTTCCGCCATCGACCCAATTCATTCCCTCATCAATCAGCGTGCTACGATAACGACACTGCGCGCCAAATTGAAATCATGTGTTTCCAGTAATGATGCAATTGCAAGACAGGGAAAATATGTAGGTATAGGGAAAGCTTTTACAGGCGCTAACACAGTCTCTCAGGTTCAATCATAAAGCAATACAGACCAACGATTTTCCCAGCAACAGCTATGCGATTGTTTTGGTACGACGATAACGCTAGCATCAGATGTCTTAGGCAGACTGGCTACAAAATTATTTGCGATAAAGGGTGGTATCACCTTGTCATCCTCACCGACAAAGTGAACCTGCCTGACGCCTGCTAATGCCTCTCTATAATCAGCAGGGTTTAAGGAATTCGATAATGGACTGATGCTATGATGGGCGGTCCAAGCCTGATGGTCTAGGTTGCCTGCAATGGTTATTAGCTTAGTCACATCATCACGTCTTGCAGCAATTAAAGCCGCAACCGCACCTCCGCCTGAGTAGCCTATCAATCTTACTTTATTGGCAGAAAATCGAAGTTTAAGCTGACTAACAGCATCATTACTGGCGCCTATCACTTCTGGAGAAAATCTGTGACTAGTCCAATACTTTTGTGCGCATCCATGTTGCTGCTCTGCACCTGTAAACTGACATGGTCGCGCTAGATAAACTGAGGCACCAGTATCAAGCATCGCAAGCTTTAGTGCTAAAGGGTTTATTGGTGTTGGGTCAAACGAAGGTGTAGATGAACTAACCCATGCCAAGCCATCACCTTCAATATACACATTAAGCGTTTCTGTTTTTTTCAGAGTTTGTGGAAGATATGCCCTTAAGGTAAATAAATCGGTTTCAATATTTTCAGACTTCCATCCCTTCTGAGTGGCAATGCTGCTCGCAAAATCAATACGCTCAGAAACATTAGGAACTTGAACGCAAGCCGTTAAGCATAGTGTCAAAAATAATAGTCTAAAAATCATTGTTCAAACCTTCACCGCCACAAAAAAGGCCACAGGGGTTTAATTCCGTGGCCTTGATTGTAACAGAAGGGTTTTCCCTAAGAGGCGTTGCTAGTTAGAACGCCCATCTTACCTTCACAGAAGCGGTCTGGTTGTCGAAGTCTTCCTTCAGTTCAAAGTCGTAGCGAGCGGTGACTTCCAGCGTTTCTGACACATTACCAACCACACCCAACCCGCCACGATAACTCCATGCATCTGGGTTCAGACCACGGGTGGTGAAGGCTGTGCCAGGCGCTCCAGCAAATGCCGAGGTGATGCTGGCTGATTCGTTGATCGCGTCATAACCCACGCCCATGTTCGCCGTTAGCGTCGCACGCTCGGTCAGCTTGTGCGCCAGTTTGGCATCTACTGACAAAATCAGTTCTTCGACTGTGGTGTCATCCACTTTCAGATTGAGGGCACCCGCGCCTTTCTCGGTGTAGCTATCGGAGTCAATCCGTGCGTAATCGGCACGTACACTTGGCGTGATAGTGGTCTTGTCACTGAGGCTCAAAGTATGCGCCAGTCCTGCACCAATATGGAAGCTCCAGCTGTCGTAATCACCCTTAGCCTTTTGCCCGGGCAGCAACAGATTGACCGAACGCTTGCCATCTGTCTTGTGGTAACCGACGTCAGACTGGAAGTTGATCTCGGTCGCACCGCTCAGACTACGGCTGCCGTAGATCACAGCCTGATAGGTATCAACGTCGGCACTATTAGGCGCGATATTGGAATTGCTGTCAACATCGCTACGAGCATAGGACAGCGCAAAGCCTAGGCGGTTAACCTCAGCCACTGCGGCATCTGCACCGAATACCAAACCGTAAGTATCGGCATCAAAGCCAGAAACGCCCTTGCGGTCATCCTGATTAGCCCAACTACCAAACGGCTTCAGCCACATATGGCTATCGCCGTAAAATTCATCGCCGCTTGAGCGACCGTGCGCACCTTGTTGACGTGCCTGGATAATGCGGTTGAGGCCATGCATGGCGTTACCCATTGCCAACGTAGCACCACCAGTTAGAAGAGGCAGCGTCTGGCTGACTGCGGCGTTGACTTGTTCATTGGTTGTTAACGGAACGAACAGACTGGAAACTGGGCCGGTCGGGTCGCTAGCCTTAATCGTGTCAAGCGCACGCGCCGCGCCTATGGCAGGTGTGTTGCCTTGCGCAACTATAATCTGCTCGACCAAGCCGCTACTGCCACCACCACCACCACCACCAGCGGCGGTCAGATTCAGGTCGACCGTGTTGCCATCCTTCACGGCAGTGAAGTTGAAGAGGACGGAGTTGTCGGTTACGGAGAACGTACCGTCTGAGACGAGGTTGCCGGCGCTGATGACGTCTGCCAGCGAAGTAGCGGTGAATGCGAAGTTGGTGTTCGCCACATTGACGTCGATCTTGGCGTTGCTGGGTAGACTAGCTTGGCCGGTGACGGCCAGTTTGCCGTAGGTAGTGTCGTTGTTGACATTCACCTGCAGGGTGCCGGGCAACACGTTGAAACCGTTTGTAGCGTGCTGGATATAGCTTGGCGCATAGAGTGTTGTCCCAGCCGCCAGCTCAAGGGTGCCGCTGCTGGTGTTACCGGAATGAACTTGCAGACTTCCGCCAGAAGTACTGAATGAGTTGCCGGCGGTGGTCAGATTGTTGGTGAAACGGGTCACGCCTGAAAGCAGGTTGATGATGCCACTGTTGGTAATGTTGGGCGCAAAGGCGTAGTTGTCGCTGTTGTGTTTAAAGCTCAAGCTGCCGTTTGAGCCGAATGAAACCTCGGCGGCATTCAGGGTACCCGGCGCCACTGGGGTGCTCCCTTGAGCCGCACCGATCTCCAGCCGGCCAACACCCACCCCCCCCAAGTTCAGGGTACCGGTACCACCGCCGATAGTCCATGTTGAGCCTGTTCCCCCAATCACGACGTTGCTATTCGCATTAGCCTGGACGCCGATCGCGCCAGTTGCGCTGGAAACTGCGCCGCCGTCACTGATGGACAGCGTCGCAATTCCATCTTGCCCGACATTAAGCCCATTTGTAATATTCCACTGGGAACCGCTACCAGTTACAGTTGCGCTACCGGAGCTGCTGGAATTGCTGCCCAGCGAGGCTGAATCGCTATTCACCACGCCTGCACTTTGGATTGATAAGGTGCCGATGCCAGCTCCTCCGACCGTCAAATTCCCGGTAATCAAGGTGGAGCCGGTCCCCGTGACTGTCAGGAAACCCTGACTGCCAACCCCTGAAAAAAACCCAAGAAACGTGGTCATACCTGATGCGCCCGTTGTGCTGCCTGCGGTTACCTCTGCGCCCCCTCCTAGACCGATAAAAGCAACATCGCCTGTGGTTGGTAGCACGCCGCCCGTCCAGTTGCCAGTGTTACTCCATTCGCCTGTCCCGGCGGTGTTCCAGTTGATATTGGCGGCCATTGCTGGAAGCGTTGTCAGACCGAGGCTTGAAAATATGAGCAGCGCACCGATACCCCGCGCGCCCATCAAAGCGGATTGGGATACGCTACTTTTACTTTTGCCATGCCCCTTGGCCAATTCGCTGACCGCTACCCAGGCCTGATGGCTGGCATTCCAAACGACCCTATATATGTTATTCATTTCCACCCTTTGTAATTTAACTATGTTTTCTATGCTGCTCACCACAACCGTGAGGAATCCATGCCATGATAAAGGATTAAAAAAATCAAAGTTCCCACAAAACATTCGAGAAAACGACTAAGTTATTCGCGATACGGAAATATGCATAACAATGCATCCGGATTTTGATAGAATCGTTGCATGAATATTTACAACAAATGGATACACTTTGATTGGCTTACACAGGATCCGACTTCTACGGAGTTGCTGGTCTCCACTGATAACGATGTTGAATGGCAGAGCCTTCCTGAGCACGATATATTTAGTGGCGGCTTTGAAAAGCTAGGCCTCGGTATTGGTCTGGACATCTATCGTATTGAGATTGATTTCGCACCAGACAGTTTGGGGGGGTTAGTTGAACACGATCCGGTCGAGCTGGGTTTTGAGCAGCCTACTTTTTTAGCACAGACACTCAAACAAGGTAGCAAGTACCTCCGAGCCCCTGATGAAGAGTCGTTTGTACCATTTCATCGTGGATATAACTTCTTTCGGTATGGCGAGAATATGCAATACAGAGGTTTGCTGGACTCAAGTAAGAGTATGCGGGCTTACTATTTATCTGCGGGGCATAGCGAACTGGAGCAACTGCTAGGCGCAGCACTGTCCACCGCGTTGCTATCCGCACTAGATCTAGTGCGTAAGCATTATGTGAGAAGAATAGTACCGGCAGAGATCAATGAACCACTTTGGGATGCTTTTCCGACAAGCCTTGTCGGTTCTATGCGCAAGCTCCATGCGCAGGCGAAGTCACTAGAGTACTTGACGCGACTCACGCATTACCTACTGTATGAAGAGTCGGTTAATGAATCAGGATCATCACGGGCAAAGGCGGTGTATGACTATCTGATTGGCTTGGAAGGAAAGATCCCTTTGCTTGATGAGCTTGCTGTTCAATTTGGGAGATCTGCTCGCACCTTGAATGATGAGTTCTCAAAAGAATATGGCAAGCCAATCGCCAGTTTCATTGCTGAACAACGTCTGGAACAAGCACATCAGGCAATTATTGAGTCAGATGTGCCTCTGAAAGTAATGGCGCATCGGCTAGGTTTTAGCCAAGCAAGCCATTTCAGTACTGCTTTTCGGAGAAAATTTGGCTACCCCCCAGGGATCTTGAGGCGAAGCAAATAGGCATAAGAACGCTACTGTTTTATGATCAATAAAACCATTGGATCACTGGTAAACATCCAATATCAATGACGGCTAGGTGCTGGAAGTACTCATTGATATTGCAAAACTGACCAGCTGCTTTGTCCCCCTTTGCTGCCTGACAGAAGAAATTTATTGGTTGCTGAAATGGGTAAATAATGACGCTAATCCAGCGTCTGCTATAGGGCGGTCTAATCTCTGAAATTGTGCATTTGCTAACTAATGGCGGAATATTTTTATTCCAACCAATCCATAAAGCGAGACGCACTAAAGTGTGCTGCTTGTACTGGTGTAATGCCCAGATGTTAACGACTTTAATGTAAATCTACCAAACTGGTTTTAAGTTTATGTATTAGTTGTAAACGACTTTATATAAATCAGAGAGATTTTTAAGTTGTTGATTTATATGAGTCAGGTGTAAACGACTTTAATGTCAAAGAACAATTCTTTATTTTTTGACATTAAAGTTGTTCATGCCAACATATTGCAGGAATCAAACAGGCGGTCGAGTCGTTTGTCACAAACGCAGTTTCTTATCTATAGCTGCTTTGGCGTATAAATAGTGACATCATGGATATGATGGTCACTGAGTGTGCATGATTTAAATTCTGAAGAGATAGTATCAATTGCTATCGTAACGCTCTTTTAGCGTTGGTAACATTGCCTTCATGGCCCGTTCCCCCGCAGCAATGGATTCTTTCGCGCGATGAAAGTCAAGAAGGCCTACGTGTGCTAAGTGGGGCGATACAATTACCTCTGGGGGGTCTCCGGCCATACGGCTTCGAGTAATGCGAATTTGCATAATATTGATACTGGACGTTATCACATTCAGCAAAGATGGCAAATCGGACTCATTTCGTTCAAAAGCCGGAACCAGCGTATCCAGGCCAGCTTGTAATTTTTTCCCCCACTCACTTTTTTTATCGTCTGATAGCTCTTTTTGATCGTGAAGTTTGTGCTTCTGCTCGAGAACTCCTGAGGACAAATCAACCGCGATTACAAAATCAGCCCCCATTGCACGCGCAAGCGATACGGGCACCGGGTTGACTAATCCACCGTCCACGAGGATAGCTCCTTCTTTTAAAACGGGCTCGAAAAGCCCGGGGATTGCTATGGAGGCGCGTACAGCTTCAAGCGTTGAGCCTTCGCGCAACCAGACTTCTGCGCCTGATTTTAAGGAGGTGGAGACCGCTGCAAAAGGTATAGGCAAATCTTCTATCGCACGATCAACATAGTCTCTGCGAATAAAATCCATGATGCGCTCTCCCTTGAGTAAGCCGCTACCAAGACTTACATCCATATAGGATATAACATCACTTATCTTTAGGTTAAGTGCCCACTGCTCAAATTGTGCCAATTCTCCTGCAGCATAGACCGCCCCGACTAGCGCGCCGATTGATGTGCCACAAACAAAATCTGGCGTAATGCCTGCCTGTTCCAGTGCACGGATTACGCCTATATGTGCCCAGCCACGCGCTGAGCCGCCACCCAGTGCAAGTCCTATGCGAGGTTTACGAGGTGATTTCATGATGGATTGTTTAAGCTTGATATCAAATATTTAGTGATTTGACTCGTTTGAATTTGCCCCGAGCTTGTGTCAAACAAGTCAGGTGTTGAAGTGTTTTGAGCTTGATGGTTGCGTATTTGCTATTTTTCATGGCGTATTTATTCTGCAAGTACTCTTTTGAGCATTTCGCCTATCTCCTGATGAAGGAGGACTTCGTCACCAATGTTTAACTCAATCAACCGACGCAGGTTGGTCATGCTGTCGATATCTGTATGCAAGCATTCAATGCCGAGCAGCATGCCTTCATGGTGGGCGACTTTCCCTTGCATGGTGATTTTTTCGCAGTCCGAGTGTGTGATGTCACCAAGTGTTAATGTCATGCTGCAATTTCTGCCATGAATGTATTCTGGGATGGCTTGCGCGGTTTTAACGAGCGCACCTTTTAATGAAATGTCGATTAATTGCGCGGTATGCACGGCATCGATCAGGTGAATTTCCAATAGGATATCCGCGCGGAAAGGAATGCGAGAGAAATGGCGTGGTTGCTGATTGTCCGATGAGTTCATAATGGCTCCTTTGTTTTTACATGCAAGATCAGGACTATACAGTAACTGTAAGTGATAGGTAGTAGCGAATCACTCAGTCTGGCGTTGTTATAGTTTTACCTTAAGTGTGTTGCTGATCATTGCTATTGATTGTTTGCTATCCCAATCGCGTACACCATAAATTTTTTTAACGATGCGTCCATTGGCATCTACTAGAATTGTTAAGGGTATAGTATTAGCGCCGAGCATGCGCTCTAAAGTTAAATGGTGATCAATGTAATTGTTGAAGGTGAGTGCCGACGTTTTGATGAACTGTTTAGCCGCTTGCGGCTCATCGTCAGTGGATATGCCTATGATATTCAACCTCTTGCCTCCATAGCGAAGGTGCAAGTGTTGAATTGAGGTCATTTCATCTCTGCATGGGCCGCACCAGCTTGCCCACATATTTATTAGCAGTGGCTTGCCTTTGTATGCTGAAATTTTTGATGATGGTACAGAAAGCCCTCGTAACGACGTATCGCTTAGGTTTTGTCCCGTTGGGACTTCTGTCGCCTTGTCTGCAAGTGCGATGGAGGTGAAAATAATGAAAAGTGAAATTGCGAATATTGCTTTCATGCGTTGTAATCCTTTGTTTTATCTTACTCGGGTGGTTTGGCTTGCGACTGCTGGTTTTGTGCCATAGTGTGTTTCTACCATCACGCCAATTTCTTTTAACATGGGAGTAGGCAATACACCTCCAGCACATATTATGACTGCTTCATTTTTGATTTCAATCACCTCCTTTGAGGCTAATTCAATTTTGACCGTATCATGCGATATTTCTTTTACATTCGATAGCAGCTCGACGCGGAGTTGGCTATTTTTTACTGCCAGCTCTAGTTTTTCACGGTTTTTAGGTTTGATGCGTCCAAATGCCACGCTACGGTATGAAAGTGTAACGGTCGTGCCAGTTTGTTCTGAAATCGTAATCGCTGCTTCAATTGCGCTATCGCCACCACCGACAACAAGTACATGTTGGCCTTTAAATTGTTCTGGATCAATCAGACGGTAGATGACTTTAGCAAGATCCTCACCAGGCACGTTGAGCTTGCGAGGTGTGCCTTGGCGGCCAATGGCAAGCAAAATATTGCTGGCTTTGTAGGTGGAGTTAGTGGTTTTTACTTCATAACCATGTTCTATCTTACGGATGGTTTCCATGCGTTCTTTAAATTTAACAGGCAGTGCTTGTTCATTCATAATACGTAACCAGAATCCGAGCAATTCCTCTTTACTGATATCATACATTTCTACTAGGCCGACAATAGGTAAATTTACCGGCTGCGTCA
This sequence comes from Betaproteobacteria bacterium HGW-Betaproteobacteria-22, assembly GCA_002842285.1. Taxonomy (GTDB): domain Bacteria; phylum Pseudomonadota; class Gammaproteobacteria; order Burkholderiales; family Methylophilaceae; genus Methylotenera. The sequence goes on along the minus strand of PHCJ01000024.1, from coordinate 8,277 downwards.
TCGCCACTTTGTTTCTAGGGTATTTGAAAATTGCCCCGCCTAGCGACTCCTCCTGCTCAAGCGTAATAAATTTCAGGCCTTTCTCTTTTGCGGCAAGTGAGGCAGAGAGTCCGGCGGGGCCTGCGCCCACAATGACAACATCCAGTTCATTTTGAGGATTGATTTTTTTGACAATAGAATCAATGGCCTGTTTGCCTTGAACCGCTGCTTTACGAATGAGCCCCATACCGCCTAACTCGCCTGCAATAAAAATATTGCTGACATTGGTTTCAAATGTTGGCGAAACGAAAGGAATATCCATTCCGCGTTTTTCAGTGCCAAAAACCAGTTGAATGGCTTCAACTGGGCATGCCTCCAGGCAAGCGCCATGACCAATGCAGTGTGTCGGGTCAGTGAGCACCGCTTTGCCGTTAACTAGGCTTAATGCTTTTTCAGGACAGGCTTTGACGCATGCGCCAGATCCGCAACAGCGGGTGGGGTCAATGACGGGATGAATAGAGGCGGGCTCGGTTAATCCTGACTCTCTTGCCTCGTGCAGACGCGCTTTACCCCGGCGGTTAAGTTGCCTGTGGTGCTTGATGTAAAGTGACATCACTAACAGCAAGGGGATTAAGTAAATGAGTAGTGTTTGGTTTGTCATATCAGTTATTGAGTTTTCCGGATGATTTCTTGGAGACCTTTGCAAAAGTACTTATTGTGGCGAATTGGGATAAAGCGCGGTACTCGCAACCTCGCTGTACACCACGTACTATCTCGGTTTCTGCGTACCAAACGCCTTTGGCGTGTGAATAATGTGCTTCAGCACCTATATTTCACCGACATGCCCAGTACGGGTAAACTTCATCCACAACAAGCACTTTTGCAAAGGCCTATCTTGGCTTGTGTTTTTGTTGAGTATTAACTTCTTCGTAAAAGCTTTATTATTTTTTTGTTAAATTCTTCATGTAGAAAAGTTGGTTGATATAGAATAGCGCTTATAATATGTGTGAAAATATCACACGTCAAATTTTATGAGAAGTATTATAATCATTAACGTAAAAATTAGATTAGGTAATGCGCCGTCAGTTAAGCATAAGGAGTTGTATCGTTGGCTAGAGTTTTAAAAACATTAGAGAAGTTGGTGTTGTTGATGCTACTGGCCGCATTGGTTTTAGCTGGCTGGAAGGTGGCGCGTGGACAATACTACAAACCTGGTATTGGCTTGGGTTACAACTTAGGTTTAGCTGGCGGGTTGATGATGCTAACTTTGTTAATGTATTCGCTACGTAAGCACCTTAAATTTATGCAAGGACTAGGCAAACTTAAGTATTGGTTTCGTTTGCACATGATTTTAGGCGTGTTGGGACCTATCTTTATTTTGTTTCATACTACCTTCAGGTTGGGGTCACTCAATGCGTCAATTGCATTTTATTGCATGGTGTTAGTGGCAAGCAGTGGGTTGATAGGCAAGTTCGCCTATACGCGTATTCATAAAGGATTGTACGGTAGCCGCAATACGCTGAAAGAGGCGAGAGCAGAGTTGGCAGGTAGTGAGGGTACGGTGCAATCTAAATTGCATTTTTTTCCGAAAGTAGAGAAGAAAATTAGTCATTTTGAATATTTGGCGCTACAGAAAAGACGAAATTTTTTTCAAGGTGTTTGGTTCTTTTTAACGTTTGATATACGCCGTATCTATCTTGCATGGCAGTGCAAGCGTTACATATATAAAAAAATGGGATCTGAGCGCATGCATGATGTGGCGAAAGAGGCTGCTACATTAGTTAACCAATATTTAATCCAAATACAAACAGTGGCGCAATTTAAAAAGTTTGAACAGATATTCTCCGCTTGGCATGTTTTGCATATTCCATTGATGTACATGATGGTGGCAACCGCCATATTTCACATCATTTGGGTGCATATGTACTAAACCCAGATTTTATTTTATGCGATATTTAATTAGTCTTTTTGGCCTCACTTTATTTCTGTCATTTAATGCCAGCGCAGATACGCTTGAGTCGGTGATGATGCCAGGCAAGGTGATACAAGGCCATGCTAAGTGGGAGGATGATTGTCAAAAATGTCATAAGCGTTTTGATAAAGAAGGTCAGAATCAGCTTTGTAAAGATTGCCATAAAGAGATAAAACAAGATGTTAGTCAGAAGAATGGCTTTCATGGCCGGATGAAAGACGAGCGCACCTGTGTCGAGTGTCATACTGAACACAAGGGACGCGCCGCGCAGATTGCACCGATCAATGAAAAAACTTTTAAACACGCAGAAACCGATTTTAGTTTGAAGGGCGCACATGCGGACGCCAAAACTGAGTGTAAGGATTGCCATAAACCAAAAATAAAATACCGCGATGCACCAAGCAGCTGCAATGCCTGTCATAAAAAAGATGATAAACATGAAGGTACTTTGGGCGCTTCATGCGAAAACTGCCATAACGAAAAAAACTGGAAAGATACCAAGGATTCTTTTGACCATAATAAAACTAAATTTGCGTTAGATGGCAAGCATAGTAATGTGAAGTGTGATGAGTGCCATAAAACAAAAAAATATCGCGAAGCGCCTAAAGACTGCAATTCATGCCATAAAAAAGATGATAAGCATAAAGGGATGTTTGGCGCTAAATGTGCAGGTTGTCATACGGCTAAGGACTGGAAGGAGACTACTTTTGACCATGGTAAAGATACTAAATACCAATTGCGCGGTAAACATCAGTCTGCCAAGTGCGAGAGCTGTCATAAGCCTAATGCGGCTACATTAAAGTTAGCGACCAGTTGTGTGTCTTGTCATCGTAGTGATGATAAGCATGACGGTAGCCTGGGTGATCGCTGTGAAAAGTGCCATAACGAGAGAAATTGGGCGACTGCGCCTGGTTTTAATCATGACGAAACTAAATTTCCATTACGCGATAAACACAAGGCTGCTAAATGCCAAACCTGTCACAAGAATGGCTTAAAAGAAAAACTTCCATTGTTGTGTAACGATTGCCATAAAAAAGATGATGATAGTAAAGGTCATAAAGGTGATTTTGGTGAGAAGTGTGAGTCATGCCATACAGAGAAGGATTGGAAAACACCCTCTAAGTTTAACCATGACCGCGATACAAAATATGCTTTACGAGATAAGCATCAAACAACAAAATGTGTAGATTGTCATAAGGGCAAGCTTTATGGACAGAATTTGAAGATGGATTGTTATTCTTGCCATAAAAAAGATGATGATGCCAAAGGGCATAAGGGGCGGTACGATCAGAAGTGTGAAACCTGCCATATAGAAAAAGCATGGAAAAATGTCACTAAATTTAATCACGACCGTGATACCAAGTATCGACTGTTAGATAAGCACATGAAAGTAAAGTGCGATGCGTGCCATAAAGCAAATCTTTATAAAGATAAAATTAAATCAACATGTATTAGTTGCCACAAGTCAGATGACAAGCATAAAGGACAGTTGAGTGATAAGTGTGAGGACTGTCATAATGAGAAGTCTTGGAGAGAGGCTAAGTATGATCACAACAAGTCCAAGTTCCCGCTACTCGGCAAGCATTACAAAGTAGATTGTAAGAAGTGTCATTTGACGCCTGCATTTAAAGATGCGAAAACTGAATGTGTCAGTTGTCATGTTAAAGAGGATGTCCACAAATCAAGACTCGGAATGCAGTGTGAGACTTGCCACAATGCACGTGACTGGAAAATATGGGATTTTAATCATGACAAGGACACCAAATTTAAATTAGATGGTGGCCATAAGGGCATTGGTTGCTATGATTGCCATAAAGCACCTTCTAGAGGCAAGCGATTGACAACCCCCGTAGCCTGCGGTGATTGTCACTCGTCCGATGATGTGCACGATGGTAATTTTGGACGTCAGTGTGAACGATGCCATGTTTCAAACTCATGGTCAGAGTTGAAAGTGGGCACTGGATTTTCTCGATAACTAAATCACTTATGCTTCCCTAGGGCAGACCTGGTATGGCTTTTTAGGGTAGCCAAACTTTCATTTTGGGCATCAGAAAGTGTAAGCTAGCATGACGCCACCACCCCAGTCGGTGCTGGACTCAGAGTAGCCGTGGGTGATGTAGCTTTGCAATTTGTAGTTTGGGTTGATTTTGTGGCTTAAAAAGGCCGTTGTTTCTCTCAGAGGCTCTGAGCTATTGATGGATGCTTGTCGGTAATCGGCCATCACGCCTGCGCTGGTTGTGTAGTTGAGCCTGCATGAGAGTCCAAAAGAACCAAACCATACATTGTTAAGGTTGATACCGTCAGGATCACCAGTTTTTTTATAGCCTAATCCAGCAAACAGTGTAGCGTTTTTGCTGATTGGTTTGTAGCTGTCCAGTGCGATTGTGAAGTCATTTTCTCCTGTACCCAAGCCCTTGGTTTTGGATGCAGTAGCAAATTTTATTTTACCAGTTAGATCGAGTATTAATGGCTTAACCTGACCGATGTTGGCAATGGTTTGCGTGAATGCGAATATCGTGTCGCCAATTCCTGATTGGGTTGTTCTCTTCTGATTACTGCGGTTGCTGACGAGTGTTGCATCTGAGCCTACTACATCACCTGGACCAGTAATTTGCAGCCAAGGCACAGTTAATTTGACCGTTGTTAATTCGGTCTCATATTTGCCAGTTAATGGAATGTAAGTGATATCCGTTGATTGTGATTGCCCGTATTTTCCTGTGCTGTAGTCTGCGCCGCTTGTGATACTGAAAGTGCCTTCTGCAAAAGCTGTGGTATAGATGATAGGTAAAGTGGATAAAGAAACGATAGCAATAACCACACCAATTTTAATGTTTTTCATAGGTAGCATTCTAATTTCTAGCTAGAAAAAAAACCACAAAAATTACCGATTCAAATTAATTAATCATGTTTTTCATGACGTTCAGCTCTCTCGACTTTCTCAGCCTTCTCAGCCCTCTCGACTTTCTCAGCCCTCTCGACTTTCTCAGCCCTCTCGACTTTCTCAGCCCTCTCGACTTTCTCAGTCCTCTCGACTTTCTCAGCCTTCTCGACTTTCTCAGCCTTCTCAGCCTTCTCAGCCTTCTCAGCCTTCTCAGCCTTCTCAGCCTTCTCAGCCTTCTCAGCCTTCTCAGCCTTCTCAGCCTTCTCAGCCTTCTCGGCCTTCTCAGCCCCGAAATTGCTTTTATCTTTCGTGGATGATGTTTCGTTAGATGCTTGACCTAAAATGTTATTTAGCGGCTTAGCATGCGATTCACGTCGATTTTTACCTTCAATTTTAATTGGTTTGAGTTCAATTGAATCTGCTATTACTTTACCTGACACTGGAGATATGCTTCCTCGTACGATAACGGTTTTCCCTGCAAGCGATTGACCTGCATTTGATCCAAGAATTTTTGTGCTCTTTGATATGGCAACCGTTTGCCCGCTTACTACTATGCTGTTTTTGCCATTATTCCCTGCCATTCCTTGTAAGTGGAGTACTTTGGTTTTATGTAGCAGATCACTTACTGGGTCTTGAGATGTTTCTTTAACTTTAAGTACTTTGCCATCCCAAGTGCCACTTAATTGTAAGTCCTTGTCAGTGTTGCTAGACGATGTTAATCCTTCTATTGCAGTATTGCTTACGTAAAATTTGCTACCCTTCCGTATTAGCTTGCCCAAAGTTTTTGCGGTTGGCTGAATCGGAGTCGATTCAATTCTGCTGGCATGCACGCTGCCATCTTCAAGGCGTAGGCCGCTGACATTGAGCCATTGTCCAACTTTTAACCCTTTTAGCTCAGCTTTGTTGATTATAACCTTCTGATTCATCACTTTTAATGTCCCTTTGCTGATATTTAAATCAGTAATTGGGCCAGTGATTTGATGGAAAACGCGAATTTCTTTTGCGATTAAAGACTGTCCGCTGCCTGTTGCATCAACTGCAACAACATGGCCGATCGCCAGCGCGCGGCTATTGACTGGCTCATTGTCCAGTTTAACGGGCGTATCATTGTAGTAATGCACCTCTAGGCCGTTCACACAAATACTGCCAAAGCCCGTGATGACACCTACAATGCCTGTTCCGCCAAGACCATTTTCGACTCGGTTGCCAGTTCCTCCAATGCCGTGGCTAAACTCAGCGCCTGTTCCGCCGATGCCGCCATCTTCAGTAGTTGCTCCTGTTCCGCCAATGCCATGGCTAAGCTCAATCCCTGTACCGCCAATGCCGCCGTCCTCGCATGGATTCGCATGTGAGGATGGCGTAAGGATTAGCAAAAGAAATGCAAGGTAGAATGGAGTGAGTCTTATCATGTTAGGTCTGTTGGCGCATGCAATGATGATGGGTTATTAAGATTTGCCATTTTCACTCACCTTTTGGTGGTCATCTTCAACGGGTTTACTAGGTTGATCTTCAGTGGCGTGGTAAAAATAAAGGGCAAAAGTAAACCGTTGATTTGCAGGCGCAGCACCTCTGGCTTTGCTCTGTAGCTCCAATGCGCGGTTATTTAATGCTTTGAGTGCAATCATGCCATGGTCCTCTGCCAGTGTTTTGAGTTCTTGTATCTCAGCAGTTGTCAGGTTGTCGTAATAAACGCAGCGCTCCAACATTGGAGGTGTTTGATTCATTAAATTGTGAGTTGTGGCTGCAATGTGGTCATGAATATTCTGTTGAAAAAAATAGAGCTTTTCTTCAAACCCTGCACTAGGAATAAATGCCTCAGTATTGAGGCAGACACAGTCGTCGCCATCAATATTAACAACTCCAATCCGTAGCCACTCATCCAGCACAGGCCGCGCTCTGATGTCTTTGCTAACGCGCGCTACAAGGCGCTCAAAAGAAACATCTCCTCCAGTACTGGCTAACCTTGGTAATGGCTTTGGTTTCCCATCCATACCCACAAAGTCAGGGTGGCTAATCCACAAGCCAACAAGTTGTGAGCCTAATGTGGCTACATTTGATTGGGTAAGCGGCTGCTCCAGGTTGTTGCGCAAACGGTGCACGTCTTTGCGGTGCAGGCCAGTGAGCAGGCTGATGCGACTGTCAGTTTGCTCGCGGTTGGATAATTTAAAATCTTCTTCTGCAACTTGAACAAATACAGACTTTAATGTTTCAAGCAACATGGGGAAATTAACACTTTGGGCTAAGGCTAATCTGATAAGCGGTTTTAGTACGCGATGGATTGCTGCATGCACACGTTGCTGCGTGGAGTTGTTAGAAGTGATTTCAGTTTTTTTTAGCATGGCATGTAATTATACAAAAAATGTGGGAGTTTTTTACACATTTTTGTTGACGTGTGAAAATATCACACATATCATACGACTGTAAATAAAAGAAGGCTATCACACCATTGGGTGGTGAGATGTCGGGAGGCGGTATGAAATCAACAAAATTTATAAGTGCAGCTTGGTGCGCACATGTTGTATCCATTGCTCAAGATTCGGGAGTGTTTGTTTGGGTTTTGTTGTTGAGCTTCTCTTTGGGGTTGTCAGATGCTGCTGCCGCAACCAGGCGCGCTGAATTTAACCATAATCGGACAGGTTTTGTATTAAGTGGCGCGCATGCCAATGCAGACTGCGCCAGTTGTCACACAAAAGGGATATTTAAGGGAACGCCAAAATCCTGTGAAAGTTGTCATATTTCAAATGGTCGAGCCTCATCTAGCGCTAAACCAAGTCAACATATTCCAACCAATGAAAAATGTGAGACTTGCCATCGTTCATCTAGCTGGGTTCCTGCAAGTTTTAATCATGTAAGAGTCGTCGCTGGAAGTTGTGCGACCTGTCATAACAATACAAATGTGCGCGGAAAATCGCCACAGCATATTCAAACTAGTGCGTCATGTGATTCATGTCACCAAACCAGCGCTTGGTTGCCGGCTAAGGGTTTTGATCATAAAGGTGTGGTTGGTAATTGCGCCAGTTGCCACAATGGTGGCAGGGCGCTAGGAAAGTCATCAAAACATATTCCAACTACCGCGGCATGTGAAACCTGCCATAAGAGTACAACGAGTTTTACAGGTGCAAAATTCACCCATCCATCCGGTGTCACCGGTTGTGCCAGCTGCCACAACGGTGCAACGGCCATAGGCAAATCATCAAAACATATTCCAACTACCGCAGCATGTGAAACCTGCCATAAGAGTACAACGAGTTTTACAGGTGCAAAATTCACCCATCCATCTGGCGTCACTGGTTGTGCTAGCTGCCACAATGGCTCGACGGCAACTGGCAAGTCTGGTAGTCACATTCAAACCACTGCCGCGTGTGAAACCTGCCACAAATCTACCACGAGTTTCGCTGGTGCAAAATTCACCCATCCGGCTGGCGTCACTGGTTGTGCCAGTTGC
>PHCJ01000023.1 GCA_002842285.1 Betaproteobacteria bacterium HGW-Betaproteobacteria-22 | reverse complement strand
ATCGGCGGTGCCGGGGTTGCCAGCTTCTACGGTGCTGATGGTAGGCGTGCCGGTGGTGTCAATGATGCCGCCGGTGCCGGTGACGCCGCCGATGGTGAGCGGTACCGTTTCAATCGGTTCACCAGCCAGGCTGTCGGTTAAGGTCGGTACGGTGACCGTGAAGCTGGTCACGCCGGGGGCGAGTGTGATGGTGCCGTCGCCGTTGTCGGTGACGCCTGCACTAAATACGGGGCTGCTGGTGTAGTCGCTGCCGGCAGTGGCGCTGCCGCCGCCTAGCGTAAACGCAAAGCTGGTCGGGGAAACAGAAATACCTGCCACGCTTACACTGTAAACTAGATTAATACCTTCATCTACTGCATCATCACCTGGGCCAATCGCACCAGGTTCAATTTTTGAAATTGTGGGGATAGGATCATTGTCAACAATGCTGGTGGTGATAGCACCTTGTGTCGGGCTGATGACAAGATTTTCGTAATTGCCACCTACTGCTGAAACAATCGTAATTGTGAAGCTTTCTAACCCTTCTGACAGTGCATCATCTATGGTGGCTATATTTAGGAACCCCGTATCGTCGCCAGCTAATATGGTAACTGTGGTGGTGCCACTAAAGTCAACACCATTGACCGCTGTGCCACTGTAGGCAAGTGTAACGACTACAGGCGAGGTGTGCTCTTTGGAATCATCGAGAATGATTTGATAGTTTGCGCTTTGGCCCTCAGTTACGCTTGTATTACCTGTGATGTAAACGGTGACGGGGTCGGCATCATCGACAACCGTGTTATTAACGGTGCCTGTGGTGGTGATAGCTTCGAAATTTCCGCCACTGGTGCCAGTGATGCTCACGCTGAGATTGTCAGTGCCGTTGATAAATTCGTCATCCGAGCGTACCGCAACCGGGGCACTGTCAGCGCTGGAGGCGCCCACAGGAATGGTGATGGTGGTGCCGTTGCTCAAGGTAACCACGAGTGCACTGCCGGTTACCGGGCTGGTGGTGCTGGCCGTGTAAACAATGCTACCGCCTTCGGTAATGGCGTTGCCGTTGGTCAGAGAGCTTAGTGTGACGGTGGTGGTGTCGATTGTGTCGTCAACGATAGTGACCGCTGATGCAGGGTTGATATTGAGTATGATGTTGCCACCACTTGCTTGATTAATGCTTACACTGACACTGCTTGCATCTAGATACACATCATCTGCCGGAGCTAAAACACTGAGGCTGCCACTTGCACTGCCTACCAAAATGGTAATAACAAGGCCGTTGCTTAAGGTAACATCAATTGGGCTGGTGTGTACCGGGTTAGATAATGTGGCGGTATAAACAATCGAGCCACCTTCAGTTACATTAGGTGTTGCACTTAAACTTACCAGGCTGGTGGGCGTTGCCGCAACCGCGTTTTCTGCCGTATTTCCTTCAGCTATCGCAACAGCCGGGACAGCTTCGATTCTGCCGGTGCTGCTTGAATCGAAGACAAATCTAAAGTTATTCAGGTCATCGTTAATTCTTAACAAATCAACAAAACCGAAGCCGTAACTTGATGCACTTCCAACACCGGCAGCAGTCGCTTCCAGCACATCATTGATGTCTCTACCTTCCTCAATCGCCTGAATCACAGTGTCTATTGTGGCGGTATCAATTGCACTATCTGAGGCATCCGGCACGAACACATCGACAATGGCATCGTCAAAAGCAACTAACTGTTCTGCGCCTATATGAATCACTCGGCCATTTACCAATTCCATATCCACTTCAACGCCTTTAAGCGTCTTGATGGTGTCGGCACTTTGAATATTGTCACCTACTCGCAAGTCACGCGAGTTACCATTATTTGAAATAAGTAACCCTGTACCTGTCATTGCTACGATTTTACCTATCAGTGCCATTTCAATGTCCTTGTGCTGTTTAATATTGCGATAGCTTTACCACATTCGCATTAAACACCTTTAATTGCGACAAATATATTGTACCGATGGCCAATAAGGCCAATAAAAGTAGACGGCAGATTCTCAATTTTAAATTTAGAATTACTCACATTAGTTAAGGTATGATTTAATCTTAACCTGGATCGTTTATTTGAAGCGCGGAAAGCAAGTAAGGCATGCGCAGGCAATTACGCCATGTTTCTTTGCGTGGAAAGTCCAGATTCAATTTGGCCCCAACGGTTATTGAGGTTTGAGTGTCATTTAAAACCAGCACACTATTGAGCATCACCCGCATGCGAATAAGCCTCGTTGCTGTTGGCATGATGATGCTTATGTGTTTTGGCTATCTGCTGGCAGCCGACACTGACTTTAACAAACTGGCAACCATCGCCAAACAAAGATATGGTGATGAAGCCTATCAGGACATCCGTCAACTCGAACAATTGATTGCAGGTTTAAAATCCGCCTCCGAGGCCGAGAAGCTTACACAGATCAATCTTTTTTTTAATCAGAAATTAATGTTTACTGATGACGTGAATATCTGGGGCAAAACCGACTATTGGGCAACTCCGCTTGAAGCACTGGGCATACAGGCAGGTGACTGTGAGGACTACAGCATTGCGAAGTATATGTTCTTAAAGTCATTAGGGGTTGCTAACGAAAAGCTCAGGCTCACTTACGTAAAAGCGAAATACGTATATCAAGGTCAATTAACCGTGCGTGCGCACATGGTGCTTAGCTATTACAGCACCCCAAATGCTGAACCTTTAATTTTGGATAATCTAGTGCCCAGCATATCCCCTGCTTCCAGCAGAAAAGATTTATCTCCTATATTTAGTTTTAACGACCAGGGACTTTGGGTTGGCAATAGCGCCAAACCAAAATCAGACTCACAATCACACTTATCAAGATGGCGCGATGTGCTTAACCGCATGCGCGCGGATGGAATAGAATAGTCGAAAGCAAGGAAAAATCATGTCTCTCATCAAACAATTATGGCTGGCCATTATTCTGCTGATCACCCTTGCGACGGGCGGTAGCTTTATATTAAGTACGCTGACCAGCAAGCACTCCATCGAGCAACAATTGCAATTAAAGAATGATGACAATGCCACCACGCTGGCACTGTTGATGACGCAATTGCCCAAAGACCCTGTCACGCTTGACTTGCTGCTTTCGGCACAGTTTGACACCGGGCACTACCGCTATATCGGTTTAGTTAGCCCTGACAGAAAAGTAATCAGTGAACGCATTAACACAAAAAGTGCCACCAAGGCGCCGGCCTGGTTCACCCAGCTTGTTTCAATCGAGCTCAATCCCGGCCGTGCTGAAATTCAGGACGGATGGTCACAGTTTGGCACCATTCAACTGGAAAGTGATGAGAACTTTGCCTACGATAAACTTTGGGACTCTACCATTGCGATAGCCTTGTGGGCATTATTAATCGGCCTAATCAGCTGCTACCTGGGTGAAAAAATACTTAAAAAAATTCTAAGTCCACTCGACCATGTTGTTAACCAGGCTCAAGCCATTGGCAACAACCGTTTTGTGATGATAGATGTGCCAAAAACCAAAGAGTTTAAAGCCGTAGTCCATGCGATGAATACGCTTTCCGGACAAGTTAAAAAAACACTGAGTGAAGAATCAGAAAGACTTAACCAACTGAGCCTGGATAGCAACTTCGATCACATCACGGGACTTATGAATTATGAGCACTTTATTAACAAGGCCGACGCTACAATTAGCCACGAAGAGTATTTTCATGAAGGCAACTTGATCATTGCAAGACTGCAGAACATTGCCGAAATTGACCAGAAACTTGGCTATCAGGCAACGAACAGTCTACTTAAAAACGTAGGCGATGCCCTTTTAAATGAATGCGCGCATCACCCTGAGCTATTTGCCGGCAGATTGAGCGGTGCTGACTTTGCCGTGTTTTCATCCAGCCCTGCGGATAGCTATACCTTAGGCAGCAAAATCAAACATATACTCAACATTGCAAGTAACATTGATCATGCCAATCTAGCAGCGCATTATCTTGTGATTGCTGCACGCATTCACAAGTCAGACAACGCAAAAACTATCATTCAGTCGGCGGATCATGTACTGGATAATCTAAAGACTGGCGATGGTGACCAAGTGCATGTCATTCATACCACCGAAATGAACCAGCAGCAAAACAACGACCTAAAACAATGGGAAACACTGCTCACCTCGGCATTTGACAGCAGAAGCATCAAGCTTGAAAGCTACCCTGTGATAAATCAATTGGGTAAACTCATTCATTTTGAATCTCCCGTCCGGCTGCAATTCTCGCCTGGTGGCAAATGGTTTTGTGCTGGGGAGTTTATCACATGGGCAATTCAGCTTAATCTCATGCAGCGCCTGGATAGTTTAGTTTTAGAAACTGCCATTGATTCGCTGACCAAAGGCGCCAAACCCATAGGCATTAACCTTTCGGCTAGTTCAGTCTGCGATTTGACCTTTGTAGACCATGCGATATCGCTTATTAAAAACAGCCCGCAAATTGCCGCAAAACTTTATTTTGAGATTCCTGAACAAAGTGCGTTTGATCATTTATCAGAATTTAAAAAATTCTGCATACAGGTAAAAACACTGGGCTGCAAAGTAGGAATCGAGCATGTGGGATCGCGCATTTCACGCTTGGGTGAGTTGCATGATGTAGGTCTGGACTACATTAAAATCGATGCATCCGTGATACGGGAAATCAACACGAATGAAGCTAACAAAACGTTATTAAGGGGCATCTGCATGATTGCACACTCCATTGGCCTGATTGCCATTGCAGAGGGCGTGCAAAACGCACATGAAATGAATGCACTGAGGCTGCTGGGAGTTGATGGGATGACAGGCCCTGCGATTAAACTAAGCTAGGAAAGCGCCCAACAGCCCAATAACAGATCGGACAGAAAAGTCTGCCACCCGGCCACTTCATCGCCTCCGACTAAAACAAGCCTGGCTGATATTTATTAAGCATCAAAGCCAGCTGCAATCTGTCTTTAGCGCCTAAACGCTCAAATGTTGCAGCCAGATGCGCCTTGACAGTGCGCTCGGTAATATTGAGTATTCTTGCAATCTCTTTATTACTCAATCCTTTTGCTGCTTCAATTGCCACTTCTCTTTCGCGCCTGGTCAACCTTGCCAGCAAACTATCTACGCGCTCAGGTTTATTGCCAGCCAATTGCGTTGAAGTTTCAATCAAGTGCTGCAATAACTGCTGACCCAGCCAAAGCCCGCCATGGCTAATGACTGTCTTGATTTCCTTCAAGACCTCAGGCGCAACATAAGCGTGGGCATAGCCAACAGCCCCTAAACTCAACGCATGCAGGGATTCTGCATGATTAGGCACGTTGGCCAACACCACAATTTTGGCATTGGCACAATGCTGGCCAATCGCAGCAATGGTATTGGTCATCCATTGCTGGCGGTCTTCGTTCATGTGCAGCCAGTAAGTAGGTTTTTCCTGATAATCTGCATCTGTAAAATCAGGCCCGGTGCCAACAGAGGCCACATCGGCTACCAGTTTAGATTCAGGAAATGCTTCAGCCCAGCTGCTAATGTGTTCTGTTAATGTACTGACAAAAATATCTTGCATTTATCTCTCGCTAAAAGCGTATGCCTTAGCCTTTAATACGGGTTTTAATAAATAGGAAATAATCGTTTTCTTGCCTGTCATGATGTCCACCTGCGCCACCATGCCCGGAATGATAGGTAAGCCCTTGCCCAGATTGGATTTCAGCGTACGCACCCGGACGATATAATAGGCGTTACCTTTATCATCGACAATAGAATCAGGCGAGATATGCTCGACTATCGCGTCTAAAGTACCATAAACGGTATAGTCATAGGCAGATAACTTCACAACAGCTGGTTGTAATAGTCGGATAAAAGCAATATCTCTAATCTGGATTTTGGTTTCTAAAATCAAGGCATCATCAGTCGGCACCACCTCCAGCACCTCTTTACCCGGCTGTATCACCCCACCCACTGTGTTATAAAACAAACGGCTGACCTGCCCGTTCACGGGAGACTTCAAAGTAGACTGTTCAACTTTATCTTTCAAGGAAACACTGACTTCCGATACGCTGTTCAAGCGCGCGGTGATGTCATTAAGCTCGGTGCGCACCTTGCTCTTGAAGTTTTGCTGCACTTCAGACACCTTTCGGCGCGCTTCACCAATCGCGCTTTGTATCCGCGCAATCTGTGCCCTTGCCTGATCAATCTCACCTCTTGCTCGGGTCGCTTCACGCTCCAGTTTCAGAATGTCAATCTCGGAAACAGCACCGCTTGCAAGCAAAGGCCGGTTTGCTGCCAGTTCTTTATTGGCGGATTCATAATTTTTTTCTGCGATTTCCTTACGAAACTGCACTTCAAGCAGTTCTTTTTCACGCTGCACCACTTGATCCCGCGCAATATCAACCGCTGACTGCAACTCCATTTTGCTTGAGTTGTATAAAGCGAATTCCTGGTCATAAGTTTCGGGCACACCCTCACGCACCTCCGCTGGCGGATTAAATGGCGTATCATCCGCCAATGCCTTCAAGCGTGACTGCTTTGCCAAGAATGCCAGATATTGCGACTGATTCTCTCTTAGCGAGGCAACGGCACGTGTTTCGTCAATACGTATCAGTGGCGTACCCACTGCCACGGTTTGCCCTTCACTGACCAGAATCTCTGACACGATGCCACCGTCCAGCGACTGAATCACCTGCACCTGCTTAGAGGGAATCACACGTCCATCGCCACGCACCACTTCATCCACTTTGGCAAACCAGGCCCATACAATCAACAAAATCAAGACAGTAGCAACGGTATATAACAGCACGCGTGCTTTGAGCGGCGTTTGCTCCAGCATCACCAAGTCGGCCTCTTCATGCCAGAGCAGATCTTCCCGGGTTTCATTGGGTGCCCATTTGTCTAAAAAATAATAAATAGGCTTGGTTAGCCAAGTCTGGCCTTTAAGAAAATGATTAATCGTGCCCAGCTTTTTGAATAACTCTTCATTCATAGCGCTTTACCTATTTTGCCGTTTCTTAAAGCATCCGTGACCTGCTCTTTAGGGCCATCTGCCACTATTCTGCCAGAGTCTATGACGATAATTCTATTCACCAGCTCATATAAAGCTGAACGATGCGATATCAGCACCAATGTCTTCGCCTGTGTGGCCTCTGCCAGGCGACGTTTAATCGCATCTTCACCGGAGTGATCCATTGCACTGGTCGGCTCATCGAGCAAGATGACAGCAGGTTGATTAATAAACGCACGCGCGATGCCCACGCCCTGTCGTTGTCCGCCGGAAAGCGTTTCACCACGCTCCCCTACCAGTAAATCATAACCTTTGGGATGCGCGTTTATAAAATCATCTATGCCACCGATGCGTGCCGCAGCCATGACCGAGGCATCATCCGCAAGCGGCGCAGAAATGGCTAAATTCTCGCGAATTGAACCATAAAACAACTGGGTATCCTGCTGTACATAACCAATACAGCGCCTGAGTTCTGCCGGGTCAATCTGACGCGAATCTATCCCGTCAATCAGGATTGCGCCAGAAGTTGGCTGATATAAGCCCAAAATCAGCTTATGTATGGTGGACTTGCCTGAACCCATGCGGCCTAAAATCGCCACATGCTCACCCGCCCTGATTTTAAAGGATACGTTGGTCAACGCATTTTCATTCGCATCAGGATAACTGAAAGAAACCTCTCTAAACTCAATGTCACCGTTAAACGCCGGTCTTGATAAAAATTTATTATCTGACGGGCGCTCCACAGGCCGCTGCATGATTTCGTCGAGCGAAGTTAGTGAAGTGACCGCGTTATGATATTGTGTAAGCAAACCGGCGGTTTGTGCCACCGGCACCAAGGCGCGTGAAGCCAGCATCGTGCATGCAATCAAGCCACCCATAGTCAACTCGCCGTTAATGACCAGATAAACCCCAAGAATCACCAAACTCACAGTAATTAACTGCTGTATCGTCGTCGAGCCATTGTTAATCGATGTTGAAAGCAGCCGCAACTTACTGGACACTTCAGTCAAATAGTGAGCGCTATGCTCCCATTTACGCTGCATTTGCCCTTCTATCCCGAGCGCTTTTACGGTTTCCAGCCCGACCAGGCTCTCAATTAAGGTCGCATTTCTAATGGCGCTGGCACGGTACATGGTTTCAGACAAATCATGCATCTTGGTTTGCACGCTGAACGCGTAAATCAAAATCACCACCGCACCCAACAAGACAGGAATAACCATCGGCAAAGCTATCCATGCCATGACCCCAACAAAAATCAAACCAAACGGGATATCAATTAATGTGGTAATAGTCGCGGAGGTAATAAAATCGCGCACTGTTTCAAAAGAACGCAGGTTAGAAGCAAATGAGCCGACCGAACTGGGTCGCTTTTCCAAACGGATACCGAGCACCTGTTCCATGATGCGCGCGGTGAGCTTTACATCAATGCGCGTACTTGCCCAATCTAAAAAATACGCGCGCATGGTACGCAACACCAGATCACCCAAGAAAATAAGCGAAATGCCAATAGCCATCACCCATAAGGTTTCTGTAGCCTGATTAGGCAACACGCGGTCATACACATTCATGGTAAATAAAGGCATAGCCAGCGCAAACACATTCACCACAAAGGCCGCTACCATGATATCGCGGTAAATACGGCTATTTTCTGCCAACGAACCCCAAAACCAGTGGCGCACCTTCACCTTACCCACACTAGGCGCACGCTGATCAAAAGTAAACTTCACTTTTGCGACAATTAAATAACCCGCACTTCTTGCATTTAACTCATCAATCGTAACCACCACTTCGGCTTCACCCAGCTCAGGAAAAATCACCATAGCCTGTTGATTTTGGTGATCGAGCCTTGTCAATACACAGGCTTCATTGTCTTTGAGCAACAAGATTGCCGGCAAAAACTCCTGCCTGACTTTATTGAGTGGCTTATTAAAAATACTGGTGGCCAGATTCACGCGCTCTGCCGCACGCTTCACCAGCGCTGGCGTCATCTTGGCATCTCTCAAAGGCAAACCGGCAACCAGCGCATCGCGCGTGGTCGCCAAGCCGTGTAATCTGCAGACCAACAGCAGACTCTCTAATAAAGTGTCTGCGACATTTTCTGCCTCCAATTGTGTCACTGCATCATCACTCATGTGATTACCTTACCCTGTCTAAATTTCAACACATTATGCTACTAAATAAGCGTAACGTACAAACTCTCTGAATCTTTATAGCATAGTATCGTTATATTCTCGCATTCGGCATTAAGGATTCACGAAACAAGAGCAGTTTCGGCTTAGCGTTTTCATGTGCAAGATGGTGAACAGTGTATTTGTTCTCTACAGGATAATTGCTAACCGTTGATTAAAAAATATTCATCTGTGTATTATGAATGACCTAAACGACTTGTTCCGTACGTCCTTAAATTTATGATGATTGAATCGTTAACGTAAAAGCACCTGCGTAATTTATAATTTTTGCAATCATTTTGCTTCAATCCGAGAGAACTCTATGCGCAATAGCCCCCAGTTTACCAATGAGCTGACAGCCCACGTGCCTAACAACAGGCTTTTAACAAAACTCTGCCGTGATTTAGTGCCATTAGTCGTGGTGGGCGTGTTACTCAGTGCATGTGCAAACTCTGCGCTGATTACACCCATCGCGGCAGATCAGCATCCCGTGACCAAGCACCTGGAAAACAGCAAACCAATTTTATTTTCCAAGATTAATGTAAAACTCAAAAAAGGTGAGCATATAGGCGCCTTGCAAACAGGCATGTTTTGCCTAGCAAAAGAAAACCTCACCTGGAAAGGTGGCAAGTTCATGCTCGATACGGAAGATTTCACTGAAGCGTTTCATGCACAAGTAACTCAATCAGGTTATAAAGTGGCGACGGATGCTAATGCTTTATTTGGCGACGCCAGCACATCCAAACCAGAAATTCTGATTGCAGCCAACATTCGGGCGCTTAAAGCCAACATCTGCTATGACAGCTCTTTTTTAAGCAGCAGCAACACTTCCAGGGGAGAGGCGTATGTCAAAGTTGAATGGCATGCTTACTCAAAACTGGATAAATCCGTGGTGTACAGCAGCACGACCGAAGGCACAGGCAGTATTCAGCGTTCTTTTGTGGGTGGTGACGCCATGAGTGTGGTAGAAGCATTCTCACAAGCCGCACAACAAATGCTCTCTGACGAGAAATTCCAGACTGTGATTGCAGTGGCCGGAAAATCGGTAAAAAATATCGAAACTAAAGCCGGAGAGGCGCTCACGCTTAACCCTGACCCAAACAAAAAAATAGGCAACAATCCTGCAGACTGGAGCAATGCGGTTGCCACCATCCTCAACGGCAGTGGACACGGCAGTGGCTTTTTAATTTCTGAAAGCCATATGCTTACCAACAAGCATGTGGTCAACGCTCTTGATACAGTACAGGTAAAATTCACCAATGGTATACAACTCTCAGGCAAAGTGATCCGTGCAGATATTGATAGAGATGTTGCCCTGATCAAACTTGATGCTAGTTTTCCCAAATATTTTCATATAAGCAAGACCCTTCCGACCATTGGACAAGATGTATACGCCATCGGCAGCCCGATCAATGAGATATACAGTGCAAGCATCAGTAAAGGCGTAATCAGTGGCATGCGAGAAAAAGATGGCCAGTCACTGATTCAAAGCGATGTGAACATTCGCCCTGGCAACAGCGGCGGACCTTTAGTGGATAACGATGGGAACCTGGTGGGAATCGCTGTATCTGGATTGGTGATTAAAAACATTCCGCAAGGCATCAATTTTTTTATTCCCATTGCGGACGCGCTCAATACATTAAACATTAATGACACAAGCCATTAATTAACAGCTCATCATTAACAGCTCACGAAATCTGCTCATTTGTGCAGAGGCCTTTGCATAAATAGATTTTTCATCCTGAAAACTTTTCAAGGCGTCATGTCAGGCATGTAAGTACGCTAATCGCCACGCTTGAAATAGCACTTGTTGCATGCGTCTTTGATCAATATGCGCGCTTCGCCCGTGTAGGCAAACATTAAATGCCTGCCTGGGATTTCGCACATTTTGCATGCCACACCCACACTATCAGGTGGTTAAAAGCAACCATAGTGGTGGTTGCTAATGCTAGTTTACAACCAATTACAACCAACGTGTTTCAAAATACATGCCAGCAACACCCAGTTTTATTGGTACTTATTTACTTTAAAATCAATAGGTTAATAAACTATTCACCAAGTTGGCACACCCGTTGCTTATATCACTGCACACACTTGGGGTGAGTGCTAGCAATCAGTTAGACGTGTGTCGGGAATGCTCAAAATCCTCCCTAATTGCCAATATGATATTGGTGACTCTTTGAGCAAATGCAGTTGCAATTAGAAAGCCTAGTTTTAAGCGCAACTGTATGACTTGATATTTTTAAATTTAACTAAACTAAGGATAAACACATGTCTATCAAAAATTTCTTGCAAGATGAAGAAGGTCAATCAATGGTTGAGTACGGCGTTACTCTAGGTGCTGTAGCGGCTGTTTCATACATCGCTGTAGTGCAACTGGGTGACAAAACTGCTGACCTGTATGCATGGATGGCTAACCACTTGCCAGGTGGCGAAACAGGTGAGCAAGGTTCACAACAAATCGTTCGTCTTGAAGCTGACGGCTTGACACAATTAACAGGCGGTGCTGACGGCGCTGTGTTTGATGTAACTGAGCACTTAGCATCAGGTAACATGGCAACCACATTGGGTGGCGAAGCTAATCTGATTGGTGACTAATTACTAGCCTAAGCTAGCAGTTAAAATGCCGCCAATGTGAATGCGTTGGTGGCATTTTTGCATTTTATTAATTACGTTCTATTTTCAGGCCTGGTGACTTATGCAACCTACTGTTTTTATTCTTGCGCTTTTAATCGGTGTACTCGTACTTGCTGCACTGGTGAGTGTGCATGATTTTAAATATCGAAAAATCCCCAATAAATTCCTGTTTGCAGGCGTAGTTTATTTTTGCATTGTTTTTACACTCATGTTTATTTTTGTGCCATTTAGCTATGCCGGCAAGGGGCTGCTTTTTTCGATTGGTGGCGCTGCCATAGGTGGGCTGATTTTATATGCCCCCTACAAAATTAAGCAAGTAGGGGCGGGCGATGTCAAACTGATGGCAGTATTTGGCTTGTTTTTAGGTATTAAGGGCGGCTTACTTACCATACTGGTTGGCGCTATGGTGGGTGGAGTATGGGCGCTGGGATTAGCTTACAGGCATGGTGGATTGGCGCATTTATGGTACAACCTGAAATTTATGGCGCGCTCTGCCTATTTGTCCGGCTTTAAAGACATGGGCTGGGATTTGCGCTCGGAAGGTGCGATTGCAATGCCTTATGGTGTTGCCCTGAGCATAGGTGCTGCATTAGTTGCAATTGAGCAATTGCATTTGTACGCGGGCCGTTTCATGGGGGTGGCGGGATGACTGCTACGGTGAGCGCCATTACAATCAACCCTACTACAATCAACCCTACTACAATCAACCCTACTACAATCAACCCTACTACAATCAACCATAGTGATAATCTGCTAAAACAAACCCTAGAAAACGCATGGCAATGCGTTTTAAAATATGACACGACAAACGCAATGTCGCTTGCCAAAACAGCGGCAACCATCGCGCCAGACTCACCTGATGTGGCGCATTTGCTGGGTATTCTGGCCAGCCGTGATGGCCGTAGCGATATTGCCTTGCCCTTATTGCAAAAAGCGCTGGATGCGGGGGTAACTGAGCGCCGCTTACGTGACATGACCGAAGCATTGATGATAGCAGGTCAACCGCAAGCTGCACTTGCCCCTATTACAGACGCCATTAAACATTTTGGCGAAAATTCAGCCAACTTGGGCATGCTGGCTGCGGTGCAAATTGCTTTAGAAGATTTTGATGCAGGTGCCGCCTTAGCACACAAAGCCATTCAACTTGCTAACGGAAAAGTGTTGTGGGAAGGCTCTCTTGCATTTTGCGACTTAATTTTACAAAGATTTGATACGGGCCTAAAAGCACTGACAGCTCGCCCCGGCAACCTGGTCTACCATGCGCGCTGCCCTTTTTTTTATGGCGCAACTCCTACCGATTTATGGCTTAAAAATGAGCAAGGCCCGGGCGATACCGTTTTTTTTCTCTGTCATGCAAAAAAACTTCAAGCACTTGGCTGGCGCTTACACGTGCAATCACATATTGCCACGTTAGATTTACTTAAAAATAGCGGTTTATTTGCCAGCGTCAGTTTATCGTTTGATTGCCCTGCTGATGGTCTATGGATTGCGATTGGCGACCTGCCCTTAGCTGCCGTGCAACTTGGCCTGCCGCCAGTAGAGCCACCATTGCAGTTACGGCCGAACCCTAAGCTGCAAACTAAATTAAAAAAATTACTCGCTAAATTTGGGCCTGCG
Organism: Betaproteobacteria bacterium HGW-Betaproteobacteria-22; assembly: GCA_002842285.1. Classification (GTDB taxonomy): domain Bacteria; phylum Pseudomonadota; class Gammaproteobacteria; order Burkholderiales; family Methylophilaceae; genus Methylotenera. The sequence goes on along the minus strand of PHCJ01000023.1, from coordinate 18,259 downwards.
CCTTACATTGCAGTCACCTGGCGCGGCGGTGTGCAAGGCAGCAAACAAAGAGCGGGCGTACGCATGGGCGATCGCTACATTGATACCACACAGCTTGGCACGATGCTCTCTCAAATTGATGCTACCATCATTAGCATTCAGCGTGTGCCTGATAAAAAAGAAGAAAATGCCTTTAAAAAAGCGCTAGGCCGTGACTTTTTAGACCTCTCAAGGCTCAATAATCACTTAGATGAAATGTTAGCGCTGCTCTCGTTAGCAGATGAGTACATTGCCGTACCCAATACCAACCATCATTTACGTGAGGCGTTATCTCTGCCTACGCATGCCATTGTCAATCGCCCTTTTGAAGACTGGCGCTGGGTGAATGCCGGCAATTCACCATGGTATCCGCAAGCAAGTGTTTATCGGCAGGCATTAAATGGCGATTTATCAAAAGTATTTGCGGATATAAAAAACGTCTTATTAAAAAAATATCCGCAAATCAGCAGCCAATCAGCGGCGCAAGACATTGCACCCAATGCAGCACCTGCTACCTTGGTTGATAGCAACACGCTATCTGAAGGCTGGCAGGCACTAAATAACAATAACGTAGCGCTTGCGATTAAAACAGCACAGCACGCACTGGCCAGCTCTCCCGACAACCCTGATGCACTGCACCTGCTGGGCTGGGCAGCCATGCGTGACTTGAAAATAGATATCGCAATCAGCGTGCTTGCACGTGCGGTAGAACTTGCACCGCTGGAAGGCCGCGTGATAGGTGACTACATTCGTGCGCTATGTGTTGCCCAGCAATATTCAAAAGCCCTTGAAATTGCTACTGATGCCATTAACAATGATCTGGTTATTAATAAATCCGGTCTTTATTATGGGCGTGCGGCAGTATACATGCAGCTAAACCGCTTGCAGGAATGTTATACCGATTATGATACCTGCATCGAAATCTCTCCAAATCGGCTTGATGCACCTGAATATGCCGGCTTAGTACGACTAAAAATTGGAGATGCACGCCTAGGTTTTAAAAACTTAACCGCACGCAGAGTTGCGAGACGCGATGAGTTGCTCAATGACTGGTGCTGCCCACGTCTTAAGCCGGAACACAAAGGCACACGTGTGCTAATTAAACGCGATATGGGCCTAGGTGATGAACTCACCTATTTGCGCTATTTGCCATGGCTTACGGATGCTGGCATGGTTGTTGACTACTGGGCTGGCAAAAAACTTGCGCCGATACTCCAACGCATGGGCTACTGCCATACCGTACATAGCGATACAAATGCCGCGCCCAATAGAGAAGATTACGACCTATCATTTATTGTTAATGACTTACCAGTAGCTGTCGAGTTACTCGATGCTCCCGCCATTGCACCACCGCTACCATTAACCCCCAAACCTGATTATGTCGCAAAATGGCAGGCATGGTTAGCCGGTTGTGGTGAAGGCCCCTACATCGGCTTTAACTGGCGTGCAGGTGCTGCGGCAACAGGGGTGGCAGAAATTCATAGCAAGCTTGCCAAAGCCATTGATGACAAGGCGTTTGCCAAGGCTTTATCACCTATTAAAGCCACATGGATTTCATTGCAACGCAATGTCATGCTGCATGATGTTCAAGCCTTTGAGCAGCAGCTGGGCGCACCGATACATGATGCAGCCGCGATTACCGATGACCTGGAAGACCTGCTCGCCCTGCTCTATTTGCTGGATGAAAACATCGGTGTTTCCAATACTAATATGCACTTGCGCGCAGGCCTTGGCAAAGGCTCAAAAGTGATGGTGCAATCACCTGGGGGTGACTGGCGCTGGGGTTACGAAGGCAGCCAGTCTTTGTGGTTTACAGAAAGCAAAGTGTACCGTCAAACCATTGATGGTGATTGGCAGCCTGCTTTAGAGGCGCTGACACATGATTTATCAAACACCTACGCATTAAAAACTGAAAAAATAAGCCCTACAAAACCAGTATCACCCAACCTACCCGCCACCCAAACCAAGCGCATCATTTGGCTTACAGCAGGCGTGATTAAACAACAAGGGGGCGAGAAAACCTCAGACCTTGCCAGCGCACGCTATCGTGTTTTAGTACCTGCGGCTGCGCTTGAGAACATGGGCTGGCAAAGTGAATTTGTGAATGAGCAAAACGCTACCTTGGTCGGCGGTTGGGGGAGTGCCGTTCCCAAAGCGGGTGATACCGTGATTGTTTCTAAAGTATTTACTGACTTTGGGCTGCAACTTGCTAAAGATGCAAAAGCACGCGGGGCACGTGTCATCGTGGATTTTTGTGACAATTTTTTGAACCACCCTCAAAGAGGGCCATTGCAAAAAAGCTTAATCGGTATTGCGGATAAAATCATTGCATCTACTGATGTTATCGCGCATGCCATTATTGAAACTGGCAAGCCAGTAGCCATGGTCATCTCTGACCCGGTGGAAATGCAAAAGCAAGCCATTCAATTTTCACCCAAGAAAACGCTGCAATTAGTCTGGTTTGGCCATGCCAACAATATTGATACACTGGCGAGATTTTTACCAGACCTAGCACAATATGCTAGCAAGCAAAAATTAAGTTTGAATGTAGTCACCACCCTGCCCAATGGCGCTGAGGATTTAGCCAAAATCACACCAAGCCAGCTAAATGTTAAATACACGCCATGGAGCAAAGCTGCCACACAAAAAGCCATTGCAGATTGCGACATGGTGGTGATTCCAACACTGGACTCTGATTTTAAAAATGCCAAAAGCCCAAACCGACTACTCGAGCCTTTGTGGTGTGGTCGCTTTGTTGTTGCGGGGCAGCACCCTGCGTATGTGCCATTTAAAGAACTTGCTTGGGTAAGCCCAAATTTAATTGAAGGGATAGACTGGGCAGTCAATCATGCCAGTGAGGTAAAAACACGCATTCAGTTAGCGCAAGATGAAATAGCGGTAAAATATGCGATCGATACGATCAGCCAACAGTGGCACACCCTGCTTAAAACACCTTTTGAGCGGGAAGTTGATATTTTCAAGCCTACGCAATCCACATCTTGCGAATCTTCAGAAACCCAGCATCCAGCACAAAGTCTGATGGCTAATCCATGGTTTGATTTAAGCTGGTATCAGCATCATTACGGGCTAGATAATGAAAAAGTAGCAATTGAGCACTTTTTAACGCAGCCTCAGCTCAATGATGCTTCACCCATCTTTCAATCCAAAGAAGCTGCACGTTATTTAAATATCACCGACACACAAAAAGCACACGATGTGCTGGCAAAATTTAACACCATTTATCCTATAAACAAAAATTTTGTTCAACCAAAATCAATAGCGGTATTTACCGCGATTTTTGGCGGCTATGATTTACCGCCAAAAATTGAAAATCCAGACCCAAACATTGATTACATATTATTCACAGATGAACCCATTGAAAACTTGCCTGCTCCTTGGCAGTTAAGATTAATGCCAGGCATATTCGATGATCCGCAAGTGGATGCTAGGCGTGTAAAAGTGTTGTCACATTTATTTCTGCCGGACTATCAGGCATCGGTATGGATTGACGGTAATGTTATTTTAAAGCGCTTGAGTGCTGAGTATGTGTTGCGCATCCTAAGCGCAGGTGAAATTGCAGTTTGCAGGCATCAATTTAGAAATTGCATTTATGATGAGGCTGTACAGATTTTAAAAACAGGGAAAGATGCCCCAGCACCTGTCATGAAGCAGATTCGTTATTATGAATCAATCACTTACCCTAAGCAATTTGGCTTGCATGCCACCATGTTTATGGTGCGAGATCATCGAAGTGCGATGGTTAAAAAACATAACGCACGCTGGTGGGAGGTTTTAAGTGATCACTCCAAGCGCGATCAACTGAGTTTTGATTTTGTCAGGTGGGAGCTGGGCACACCGGTGTTATCACTGCCCGTCAATTGCAGAGAGAATCATTTATTCCAATGGGGAAATGATGCCACGCGCGGTCACAAAGGGCAGACAAGGCGTAATGATGAGTCGATAGGACGTGCATTTAACCAAAATACCATCAATAAACTTAATAAAAACCATATCGCCTATCGTGCAACGTTTGATAGATGGCCACGCAGTTTTTTGTTGCAGCTGTTTGATTTGAATGTAAATCTAGCACAGTACCAACTTGCCATACCCGCAAGCGCACTTTATTTTGACAAGCTGGAAAATACACCCTTATCAATACCCGACCCAAGAAAAGGCCATATACAGGAATTATTTCTAGCTGCGATTGCTGAGTCACAGCGCATTCTGTTTTTAGGCCATCAGAGTCACAATGTATTAGTAGCCTTGAATTTTAGCGGTGCCCACAGCACACATGCGCTGCCCAATAATGACACACTTAACAGCGCCGCAGACCAATGGTTTAAAAAAGTATATCCATCTCGATACGCTTCTCAAATAGGCGCTATCGAGAATATTGATATTGCATCATTTGATACATTTGTCATAGATACCACAGCGGATAATTCCAAAGTGATGTCATGTATAAAACAACAGGCCACCAAAGGCGCTAGATTGATTTGCTTAACAAATCCAATCATAGCGCATGAAAATGGGCTTAATGTTTTTAGAGGAATTTCAGATGAAAGCATTCGTGCGTTTATTCTAGGTTAGCGATCTTTTGTTTTTAGCTTTTTAATCATTAAAAATTGTATTTATGAAAATCACCATCGCAGGGACAGGCTATGTAGGGTTATCTATTGCCGTTTTGCTAGCACAGCATCATGAAGTCATCGCACTTGATGTATTACCCGAAAAAGTGGCACTGCTTAACCAGAAAAAATCGCCTGTTCATGACGCAGAAATCGAGGATTTTCTGGCACATAAGCATTTGAACCTTAGCGCGACTTTAGATAAGAATGTCGCTTACCAACATGCAGACTATGTGGTGATTGCCACCCCCACTGATTACGACCCGGTCACCAATTATTTTAATACACAATCAGTGGAAGCCGTGATTCAAGATGTGCAGGCGATTAACCCACATGCAGTCATGATTATTAAATCAACCGTGCCCGTTGGTTTTACCAAACGTATCAAACAAAAATACCTGTGCAATAACATTATTTTCTCGCCTGAGTTTTTGCGTGAGGGAAAAGCGCTGTACGACAATTTACACCCCGCGCGCATCGTCATTGGTGAACACTCTGCCCGTGCAGAAGTGTTTGCACAGATGCTTCAGGAGGGTGCAATCAAACAAGACATTCCTACGCTTTTTACAAACAGTGCAGAAGCAGAAGCGATTAAACTATTCTCTAACACCTATTTAGCCATGCGCGTTGCTTATTTTAATGAGCTGGATAGTTATGCGATTTCCCACAATTTAGACACTCGGCAAATTATTGAAGGGGTTTGTCTTGACCCACGGATTGGCAATCACTACAACAACCCTTCTTTTGGCTATGGCGGTTATTGCCTGCCAAAAGACACCAAACAATTACTCGCTAACTTTGAAAATGTGCCACAGAGCCTGATTCGTGGCATTGTAGAAGCCAACAGCACGCGCAAAGATTTTATCGCCTTTGATGTGATAAACCAAAACCCTCAAGTGGTAGGTGTGTATCGCCTGATTATGAAAGCAGGGTCTGACAATTATCGTGCTTCAAGCATACAAGGGGTGATGAAGCGCATTAAAGCGCGTGGTATTCAGGTGATTGTGTACGAACCCGTGCTTACTGAAGCTGAGTTTTTCAGATCTCCCGTAGTGAATGACTTAGCGGCGTTTAAGGCAAAAGCAGACTTGATTTTAGCTAACCGCATTACTGATGAAATTGAAGATGTTGCCGACAAAGTATATACGCGCGATTTATTTGCACAGGACTAACATGGTTACCCAAGCTACTCACAAACCATCGATAAGCGCAATCTTGCTTGATGCCACCACGTTTTTAGAAAATAACCAAGCAGAGCAAGCGCTTGCGCTGTTAAACAATGCCATTGCCTTGTCCCCGCAATCTGCCCGATTGCACGCTAAAAAAGGCTTCACTTTAGCCGGGCTCAAACGATTTGAAGAGGCGTTAATCTGCTACAACCAAGCTTTAGAACTTGATAGCCACGATACTGAAACGCATTTTAAACGGGCCAATGCCTTAAAGATGCTCAAGCAATATCCGTTAGCGATCAGCGGTTATCAACAAGTGATACAACTCGACAACAAGCACGCCAAAGCCTGGTTTAATCTGGGTGTGGTTTACCAGCTTAGCCAACAGCTTGACTTGGCGGTAAAGAGCTACAAAAAAGCGATTAGCATTAACCACAACTATCCTGAAGCACATAATAATCTTGGTAATTTATTAAAAAACTTGAATTACCTGGATGAAGCGATTGCATGCTACAAACTTGCCATTGCGCAAAAACCCATGGCAGAAACCTGCTACAACCTGGCCAACGTTTACACTCAACTGCAAGCACCTGAGGCTGCCGAGCGTGCTTACCGTCAAGCCATTACACTACGCGCCGATTATGCTGATGCCTACAATAATCTGGCCGTGCTGTATTTATCGTTAAATCGGCAGCAAGACGCCATTGCCGCTTGTCAGCGTGCGCTTCAGGTCAGGCCTGACCATGCCGGCGCGCACAATAATCTTGGCAACATGTATAAGCAGCTGCACCGCAATGCTGAGGCATGGCAACATTACCAACTGGCCATTAAACACGATGCCAATTTTGCAGACGCCTACAATAACGGCGGTTTGCTATTGCAAGCGCAGTTTCGTGCCAATGAGGCAATCAGCTATTTCAGCCGTGCCATTGCGCTTAAACCGGATCATGCCGAGGCCTATTACAATCGCAGCAATCAGTTTCGCGACCAGCGTGACCTCACCCGTGCGCTTGACGACATCAAGCGAGCCGTGACACTTGCACCGCATGATATCAACTACATCAGCACCCTGCTCTACACAAAAATGCAGGCCTGCGAGTGGGAAAGCATCGAAACCACTTTTAATCATGTGAATCAGCTGATTCTGCAAGGCGGTGCTGCAGGGCCTTTTGTATTGATTGCAACACCTGCCGGTGCGGCCATACAGCAGCAATGCGCCTGCAATTATGCACAAAAGAAACTCCCGGTGGTGGCACCGCTGACCAATGCGCATACCCAATATCAGCATGCACGTATCCGGCTGGGTTATTTTTCAGCAGATTTACACAACCATGCCACCACTTACCTGATGGCAGAACTGTTTGAAAAACATGACAAATCAAAATTCGAGCTGTATGCGTTTTCATTCGGGCCATCGGTTGAAGATGAAATGCGCAAACGCGTAAGAAGTGCATTTGACCACTTTTATGATGTACGCGACCATACCGAAGCACAAATCGCCCAACTGGCGCTAGCGCTGGAAATTGATATTGCGATTGATCTGAAAGGCTACACCAAAGAAGCCAGGCCAGGAATTTTTGCTTATCGGCCCGCACCTGTTCAGGTGAATTATCTTGGCTACCCCGGCACCATGGGGACCCCCCATCTGCATTACATCATTGCCGACCCGGTACTGATTCCGGAGCAGGCAAGACAGCATTACACCGAAAAAGTCGCCTACATGCCGAATAGTTACCAGGTGAATGACCGTCACAGAAAGATTGCAGACACCTATGATACCCGTGCCGACCACGGTTTACCCGAAAACACATTTGTTTATTGTTGTTTTAACAATAACTACAAAATCACGCCGGATGCATTTGATGTTTGGATGCAAATACTCACTCAAGTTAAAAATAGCGTCTTATGGCTGTTTGAAGCTAATCTTGCCGCCACACATAATTTAAGTAACACTGCAAAAAAATACGGGATTTCTAGCGACCGAATTATTTATGCCCCGAAAAAGCCGTTAGCCGAGCACTTGGCGAGATACCGTCATGCTGATTTGGTGCTAGATACCTTTCATTACAACGCGCACACCACTACAAGCGATGCATTATGGGTTGGCGCCCCAGTATTGACCTGCTTAGGAAAAACCTTTGCAGGAAGTGTTGCAGCCAGTTTACTCACCGCGCATGGTGTTCCTGAACTTATCACTCAAAGCGTTAAAAGCTACCAAGAGACAGCCATTGATCTAGCTTTAAGCACCCAAAAACTGGCAAAAATCAGAAATAAAATCATCAATAATCGTGACTCACATCCCTTGTTTGATACTACGCTTTATACAAAACACCTAGAAGCACTATACATTCAAATGTATAAGCGTCACCAAAACCATTTAGCCCCAGACCATCTAGTGATAAATTCATGAGTAGAGTGTCAACAAGTCTATTACTATTGGTAGTCATCTGCTCAACCTTAATTCCCCGATTAATACTCATTGGCGCACCACCCGCTACGGATGAAGGCATCTATGCATTTAATGCCTTGATGATTCATCTTAACCCTAAGCCAGGGCTACTGATACCAGACGTTGGCACACTCAATTTTTACCCCATGCTACTTTCTTGGGTATTTGGTTTTGAATGGAATCATTTTGTGGCATTGCGCTTATTCGATGCCGTCATCGCCTCAATTGCTGGCTTACTGCTATATAAACTTATTGTCCAAGAAAGCCGTCATCAATTGGCAGGCAGCTTAATTGCAATTGCGACAATTCTAACGCTAAACGACCCCGTTTTTATTCAGTTTGGGTTTAAAAATAGTATTTTTGCTGCCACCATACCGTTACTTATGGCGATTCTTATTGGCATCAAGGCGCAACCTACTGGTAAAGAATGGTTTGGCATTGGAGTCTTGATTGCAATCTGCGTTTTACTAAGAGAACCTTTTGTCATTTTTGCAATACTTGGCGTTCTTTTTGTTTATGTCAAAGCAGGGTTGAATGCAACATTAAGATATATTTTAGGTGGCATTACCGCCGCCTTGGTAGCATTGATATTGATTATTTTGCTTAGGGGTGGCGTTAAGTCACTCTTGCAGGCGTATTTTGATGTTGCAATCTTGGTTGATGCAATGGGGGGAAGTAAAAACATCCGCAGCATTGATAGCCTTTTTGTTTTTTTTAAAAACGCGATTGGTTTGTTGATTTTAGTTTGTTTAGTACTTTCCTTATATTGCTTTAAAAAATTACAAGGTGAAAAACTAAGTCATCTTGGTCGCTATGTGTTTTGGATTTTACTCGCAACAGCTCCTTTATTAGAACCAAGTTTGAAAAATGGATTTCCTTACCATTATGCTGTTTGCCTAATTGGGCTGTCAGGGCTAATAGCCCTTGGCTATCGCGATGCCTTATTTAATTTTGGCGCGTACACCAAATTTTTCACCTATGGACTGATAGTACTAATTAGCATTACATTGCTTCCAAAATCTAAAAAAATAGAAACCATCTATCAAAAATACACTAAGCACCTAGCACTCTACGCGCCATTTGCAGATTGGCCAGATAAAATTGTGAATCAAAGTAATTACTTAACAATTACACGCGCTATCAATAATAATTCAAATAAAAATGCAACTTTGAGTGTGCATGGAAACCTTCTTGGACTTATTCCGCTGACCAAATTAAAGCCACCTCACTATACCCTCAGCAATTTGAGCTACGCTTACCTATACAATGAAAAATCTACAAAAAAGCTACATCATTTAATCACTAGCTGCCCTCCTGATGTTGTCGTAATAACAAGTAGTGCTAGCAGAGATTTTTACGCAATATTCAATGTCGTGGTGGAAAGTAAGCAATATAAACCTATCGCTTATATTCCAAAATCTAAAGAAATGAACTACGGCAATTTTGATGGTTTAGTTTTTAAACATATTGCAGACGGGAAGCCATGTGCGCTTTGATAATGCAGCATCTTAATTTCAACCAATTCAAGCTCGTGCAAACGATTAAGTTGTTATGTATGGCTAGCTTAATCGCTCTGCTAACGTATACCTCATCGCTTAAAATTAAGGGACACCCTTTCACTTGGGATCCGCTGGAAATTACCGTGGCGAGTTACCATTTATGGAACTCGGGCACAATCAGTACTGACGGGGTCAATCCCAGTCATTTCAGAGAGCCGCTTCCTATTGCAATTACAGCAGCACACATGGCGTTAATGACCAATGTGCCTAAGCATTTTCCACAAAATGATTTTGTAAGCTCTGAACACGCTAAATTACAAGTCAGTCAGGTCAATCTGACTTATCCTAAAACATTACTAGCCACCAAAAGCTACTTGCAACAAATCAGTTATGTAAATTTATATTACGTAGCTATCTCGCTGTTAGCAATCTGGTGGCTTGTTTCTCTGCTGACTACGAGTTACCTAGCATCTATAGTGGTTGTAGTAAGTAGCTGGTTATTTTTTTACAACAACTTTACCTACCTGTATCGCCCAATTACTGAATTTCCCGCCTCAATGTTTATTTTGCTCGCTGCCGCTTCGGCTGTTAGTCTGTATCGTCGGCAATCCATTTTTTTTGCATTCTGCACTGGGGTTTTCTTAGCAGGCGCTACACTCACTAAAGCGGCTACACTGTATGTCAGTATCGTTGCGATTCCTGTACTAATGATGGGCATGCTCTATTTTAAGTTAATCGACTTTAAAAAAGTCCTGCCGTTATTGATGACGCTTGTAGCTGGCTATGTGATTATCACTGCCCCATGGATGCTCAGAAATGTCTATCATTTTGGTGAATTGAGTATATCTCAACGTAGCGGAAGCGTGCTTTTAGTCAGAGCCTTAAAAAATCAAATGTCCAAAGATGAATATAAAGGCGCTTTTTACGCCTATGCGCCTACCTCTTTTAAAGAAAAGATTTTTGAAAAAATACTCCATTTCAAACCAGAAGATTTAAAAATCAAAGGCGCTTACGCCAAATTGATACGCTACCAAACTGGTGATAGTGAAGCTGTAGCATTAGGAAAACCAGAACAGGCTACTAGCTATTTTGCAAAAATGCGCGCAATTGAAACACAAATGCTCAATCAAATGAAGCACAGTAATCAGCCGATAAGCGCACTGGACTCAAAGGTTCAAGCGCTAGCAATGCACCTAATTAAACAAAACCCCCAAAATCACATCGTGATGATAGCGCCATTTGCTTGGCGCCTTGTTTGGTCTTTTGGCGATGCTAACCCAAAAACTCCAGGCAATAAAAATATCTTGATTGATGCTATTAACTTCATCGCGTTTTTAGCATTACTTAGTTTGCCCATGATTGCCATCATGCATAAAAAGCCAGAGTGGTTTGCATTTTCAATTTTTGGGGTAGGTCTATTTTGGTTCTATGCTATTTTTAGCCATGCCATTCCGAGATACTCTGCACCACTCATCCCTTTAGCATTATTGTCGCTCATACTTGTCATTCCACTCCTAAGAACTTGCATCACAATAAGGAATAAACCATGAAATTGATTATTCAAATACCTTGTTACAACGAGGCTGAAACCTTAGCCATTACACTGGCAGCACTCCCCAGAGAAGTGGCCGGCTTTAGCAAAGTGGAATGGTTGATTATTGATGATGGCAGCCAAGATAATACGGTGCAAGTGGCAAAAGCTAATGGTGTTGATCACGTTGTTCGGCACACCCGCAACCAAGGCTTAGCTAGAGGCTTTATGTCTGGTTTAAATGCTTGCTTAAATTTGGGCGCCGATGTCATTGTTAATACAGATGCGGATAATCAATATTGCGCAGATGATATACCTGCGCTTACTTTGCCAATTTTAGAGCACAAAGCAGATATTGTGATTGGTGCTAGACCCATAGCTACCATTGCACATTTTTCACTGGCTAAAAAATTATTGCAACGCCTCGGTAGCTGGGTGGTAAGGGTTGCCAGTAAAACCAATGTCCCCGATGCGCCTAGTGGGTTTAGAGCCTTTAGTCGTGCGGCTGCACAACGTTTAGTTGTTTTTAGTGATTACACCTACACACTAGAAACAATTATTCAAGCAGGGCAAAAGAATATGGCCATTACCTCTGTGCCCATACGCGTCAATGGCGATTTAAGGCCTTCCAAACTGGTTAAAAGTATTCCCTCATACATTAAACGCAGTATTTTTACGATTTTTAGAATTTTTGTCATTTACCGCCCGTTTCGCTTTTTTGGCGCCATCGGCGGCACTTTGTTTTTAATGGGTTTAGTTTTGGGTTTACGTTTTGTTTGGTATTTCTTACACGGTCAGGGTGCAGGGCATATTCAATCAGTCATTCTTGCTGCTCTGTTATTAGGCATGGGGTTTCAAACTGTATTGGTTGCTTTTTTGGCAGATTTATTAGCAGCGAATCGCAAACTACTTGAAGATATACGCTTTAAAGTCAGCCAGCCTAACCATCGTTATGAAAATGCTAATATGGATGGGCGAGAGAAATAGCCTTATCTCATTGATAAAAAAAGGAACGATTTAATGCGTATCAAAATAGCAGGTGGCATTGAAGAAAACGGTATTGCCGTGGGCAATACTTATGACAAATATGGCTCAAAAAACCCGATTGTTCGCTATATTATGCGGGGCTTTGCCTCTGCACTAACCACACTGGTGCAGCGTGCAAACCCTAGCTCTATCCATGAAATAGGCTGTGGCGAGGGCTACTGGGTGCTACATTGGAACAAACAAGGTTTATCAGCCATTGGCACAGACTTCTCTGCGCAGGTCATCGAAATTGCGCGTAAAAATGCCGTTCAAAGCAAAATTGCACCCACTTTATTTAACACTTTAAGTATTTATGATTTAAACGCTGCAAAGCACAGCGCAGATTTAATCATTTGCTGTGAAGTGCTAGAGCATCTTGAAAACCCAGAAGCTGCGCTCGAGGCTTTGCAACGTGTAGTGAGAAAAAATTTAATCATCAGCGTGCCTCACGAGCCCATATGGTGTGCCTTAAATTTAGCTAGAGCCAAATACTTAAGCACTTGGGGCAATACCCCAGGCCATATTCAGCACTGGTCTAAACATGGCTTTATCGCGTTAGTTTCAAATTACTTTGAAATCGTAGAAATCAAAAGCCCCCTACCTTGGACAATGTTGCTGTGCAAACCCATTTAAATCATTTCAAGCTGTTATTTGAATGGTTCGGGCGTATTCTCGCCATATTGGGCATTGCTTTTGTTGTTACAAAACTCTCACAATACAGTGCGCAAATTCATATCACACAATTACAGCCATTACATTTCAGCATTATTTTAGGGTTATCCCTCATGTATGCCTGCGCAAATAGTTTGCTTGCAATGGCTTGGTTACAGGTTTTAGCACACTTTAATTTAGTAGCGCCTACACAATGGGCAATAAAAACCTACGGTGTTTCGCAGCTATCTAAATATATCCCTGGTAATATTTTTCACATTGCCAGTAGGCAAGTCATCGGGCAGTTAAGCCAGCTACCTGCCAAAGCGTTGATTCAATCATCCATTTATGAGCTTCTTCTACTGGCGCTATGCGGGGGGGTATACGCCATACTCACTTTACATCGTTTCGTTGTGATGGATAGCCTTGCGAGCTTTTTGTTATTTACGGTGCTGAGCATAAATGCTTTTTTAATAGTTCGCTTTACTTTTAGCCTAGCGCTAGCAAAGGCTACTTGCTTGTATTGGCTATTTTTGGGCTGCTCAGGCCTAATTTTTTTGATGTTGTTTCATGTGTTTGCAGCCCCCACATGGAGTTTAACCTTAACATTGCTGGTATTAGGCGGCTACATATTGGCTTGGCTTGCGGGCTTAGTCACGCCAGGCGCGCCCGCAGGCATTGGAGTGCGTGAAGCAGTGTTATGGCTCATTTTGCAAGGCACCGTTCAGCAATCTGATTTACTCACAATTGTGGTGATTGGGCGCATCATTACCAGTATGGGCGATGTGCTCTTTTTTGCAACATGCGCACTGATGAAATCAACCCAATGGCGCCACTTACCATGAAAAAACTACATTTTTGGATACTTAGCATCAGCATTGTTTTATTGACGATGACAGCATTGCTAAAAATCAATGGTGCACCATTAAGTGGCGATGCGCCCAATAATCTCGATTACGCATACCATTTATCTCACCATGGCGTAATGGCAACCGAGCAAGACGGCAAGATTTTAGCCACCCATAATAGAGAGCCCTTGCCGATTGCGCTCATGGCATTATGGATACAATCGACACCTGCATTATCTAACGCAGAAAATTTGCGAGTATTAAACCAGCCGCAACAATTAAAACTGCTTAAATATTCAAATGTGTTATGGGTCGCTGCGTTGCTAGTAGGCGTGGTTTTACTTGTTAGGGTTGCGACTGCTGACTTTTTAACTGATCAAATGTTGTTTATTAGTCAGTTAATCACGCTTTTTCTTGTGGCTACTATTTTCCCGATATTTAATATTGTCAACAATTTACTCACAGAGTTACAAGCTGCAACATTGCTCATTTGGTTGGCATGGGCTGCAATGCTGGCAAGCAAAACACCACGCGTACGCCACTTTGTGATGGTGGGTGTGTTACTAGCCGCACTTATTTTAACTAAAGCAGCTTTTGCTTACATAGGCATAGGCGCTTTCATGTTGTGGAGCATACGCGCACTGCAATGGAAACAAAAATCATTGTTAACTGGCGGCTTGATTGCCTTTTTAGTCACCATTAGCTTAGTAACCCCTTGGATAATCAGAAACTACTACCAAGTAGGCGAGTGGAGCCTGGCTGGACGTGGGCCGATTGTGCTGATTGTACGTGCCTATAAAAGCAATATGACTAATGCAGAGTTCACAGGTGGATTTTATGCCTATGGCCCGCAATGGCTCAAACCCACATTGAGCCATTTGACAGGCTTTAATGCAAAAGACCGTGAGCTAGGCGGGCGGCGAGAGCGATTTAGACGTTTTCACCCACAAGATGAAGCCGCCAGAGAGCGTGGCGATGAAGCCAGCGCGGTGGGCTTTTATATCAAAGCCACCACACATGCTAACAACATCTACCAATCGTATGCAAAACAGCATGCTGACCCACAATTGGCGCGCAAGTTAGCTGAACAACAAATTAAAAATGAAGCCATCGAGCGCATCAAAAATAACTTAACGGGACATTTAAAAACCTCTTTACTGTTTGCTTGGCGGGGTACTTGGCCACATAACACGGTAGATGGCATTGAAATTTCCCGAAAAATCCCTGGCGTTACCGCATGGAAAAATAAAAACATTGCTTCTGCACTAGGGCTGATGAGTGTAATCGGCTTATTTTTGATTGGTCTAAACCATCGCTATAGTCACTATTTTGCAATAAGCTTATTTCCTGTTGGTATGTTTAGCTTTCACGCCTTGCTCACTCACTATATTCCAAGATATAGCTACCCCATGATTCCTATATGGCTAGTTTGTGGTGTGGTGGTTTTTTCATTGATGTTGCATCACTTTTTACTAAAATTTGTAAAAAAATGAACCCAAGCAACCATGGCATACGCCAATCTAGCTCACTAAGCTACATTTCAGGCCTAGATGGCGTAAGAGCAATCGCCGTATTGGCAGTGGTATTGCATCACTACTCATCCCCTTTTAGCAAGGTATTGCTTAACCAAGGATCTGTGTGGTCAATTTATTCAGCAATTGCCAATCTTGGCTGGGTGGGAGTCGATATTTTTTTTGTGATTTCGGGCTACCTCATTACCAAAATGCTAATCAACCGCCCGATAAAACACTTATCTGACTATAAAACATTTGTGATTAAACGCGCATGGCGCTTATTACCTGCTTATGTTTTTTGCCTGCTAGTGTTTACTACCATCGCAGTGCTATTTGTGCCAACAAGTAAAGTGCTTAATAACTCACTGCATTTATGGACCATGACCAGCAACATACAAAGTGCATTTATCCACCGCACCGCTCTGATGGATGGCTATTTTAATCTGGTGCATTTTTGGTCGCTGGCGCTTGAGTGGCATTTTTATCTATTGTTGCCGATGTTGATCTACTGCCTTAAATCGGTGAGGTTGATTGCCGTGCTATTGATTGCACTGGCTATATATTCCCGGTATGTACTTCAGCAGATAGGGGCTTCTGACAATGCCATCTATGCATTTACCCTTTGCCGATTTGATGCACTTGGCATGGGGTGCCTGCTCGCGACAGCCCCCGGCCTGCACCGCTTGAAACCTGCGCAGAATTTTTGCATATCCACTGCCGGTGTGCTGATTTTTTGTGGCGTGATGCTGGCAATCACACTTTCCCCTGTGCCTTATAAAAAACTGCCATGGGTGCAGTTATACGGCTATAGCCTGATTGCGGTTTCTATTGGCATGATGCTTGTGACAGTGGTTGCCGCACAGCCGGAGAGTACCTTAATTCGATGGCTGGAAAAACCACTAATGCTCAATCTGGGGCGGGCGAGCTATAGCCTTTACATTTGGCATCTGGTGTTTTTTCCGGCCATTGCCAATGCGGCCATCACAAGCCTGGGTAACCCGTTTTATGCGTTTTTACTGGCATTTCTGGTAGCGGGCATCGTCAGCGGCATTTTAACGCTGATTTCGTTTCACCTTATAGAGTCAAAATTTTACCTGGCTAACAGGTGCCAACCTCAAACCCGGACAGGCTGATTCCAAACAAGAAAACCACCTGTATGGTAAAGCACGGTGTAACACAGTGTTAATGAAAGTGTTAATGGCTGTTTGCCGGAAATTTTCCACAGCACAGGTGCAGCTCACCCTGCTTGTTTTGACAGGCAAAAGCATACCCTTGCATCTGCATGGGTTGCAGAATCTCCTTGTGCGATTTTCCGGTCAGCTTGCTCTGAATCGAAAGGTATTCATATGGATATAAATAAGGGTAATGCTTCATCAGTTCATAAGCGAGCATATCTACCACTAATTTTCCGGCTTTTGCGTCAAAATGGCATTGATCCGGTATAGGTTGCTGCATGAATTTCTTTTCGGTTACCATCGGAACGGCATACCACCCGCTGTAGCCCTGCATGAATTGCGGATAAAAATACAGCAGGTTAGTAGTCAAAGAGGCATTGAATACAATGGCAAAATAGAAAGATAGCACCTTAAACCAGCGCTGTGGTTTTTGATTATTACGTGAATAATAAAAAGCAATTGTCGCAGCCAGCACCGCATGAATAAAGAAGTTGCGGTAAAAAGTTTGCCCTGCGTTAATCAGAAACAAACCTAACGTAGGTGACAGTATTAAAAATATAAACAGTTGCAGGCTGTGTTGTTGCGTTATCGTGCCAATTCCTTTGGTGCTTAGCTGTAAGGCCAGCTGCACCAGCAATTTTACCGTCAAACACAATGCAAGAAAAAGGTTGAGTACTACGGCAGTCCCAACAAGCAGGTTAAGCAGTGTATGCCAGGAGCTCACCTTGAGGCCAGGCAGATACTCTACTGAGTACTTATCTTTATATAAAAAACGCACTGCATACCAATGCAGTTTTTCGTAGACTTGTTTGCTGGCTAATATGTCAGGCAAATCAGCAATGGCATGCGAAAGTTGCCGGGTGTGCAACGCCACCTGGGGGGCGCTATTGCAGGCAAGTGCCTGCTGTGCAGCCTGATAGGCAACGATGCCGGAAGATACCGCAATAATCATAGCAAGCATCATGTACATGATATGCTTTCTCAGCAGTAAAA
The DNA here is from genome assembly GCA_002842285.1 of Betaproteobacteria bacterium HGW-Betaproteobacteria-22. Classification (GTDB taxonomy): domain Bacteria; phylum Pseudomonadota; class Gammaproteobacteria; order Burkholderiales; family Methylophilaceae; genus Methylotenera. Next base: position 758 of record PHCJ01000023.1, on the reverse strand, counting down.
ACAGGCAGAGCAAATTTAACGGCAGATACAAAACGCCTTGCATATGTGCATAGCTTGAAATCAAACAGCTAAGCAGGATCAGGCTGGCACACAGCCACTGCGCGATAGCTTTCCACTTAAAATCTGGTGCCTGTAGTAAAAGGTAACCGGCCAAACAACATGTCAGGTTCAGAATATGCAGAAACTCCGGGCGAGAATACAGCAGGCTGGAGCCTGCAACACCAACCAGTGCGCCTAACAAATACAAGTTGCTGTGTAAGCGGCCATTAAGTGCAATCAGCCCGAAAAATATCGCCATCACCGCAAACACAACCAACCTGACCTCATGTGGCAGCAGGCTGTGATAAAGAAATGAAACCAGCCATGCCTGTACCGCAAGAAACTGTGGAAATGGGCTCAGCCAGGATTCGCAGAGTGAATAAATACCCATTCTCAGCGACTGATCTTGTATATATCTGGCATTCAGCAGCCGATAGATGAACTCATCCTGATAGTAGCCGATAGGCCACCATGCGTATAAGCCCAGCAGGCAGGCTGTCAGCACGGCAAGGCGCATCAGGGATTGCGTACTTAACGTAAATTTTAATTGCGGCATTATCAAATATGGTTACCCAGACAGTGGGCTGGTTCGCGTTAAACAATTCGTATAGAAAAGAGCTGGTGTAATCCCCCCATATTTAGCCACAGCTAGAAGTAGAGGTTAAATCACGCTCAATCAGTTTTCTCGGTGGTATCCCACCAATGGCTGAATGAGGGCG
>PHCJ01000038.1 GCA_002842285.1 Betaproteobacteria bacterium HGW-Betaproteobacteria-22 | reverse complement strand
GATGCCTGAAGCTAATTTACGGCTCCACACCACTTTGCCTGAGTTACGATCAACTGCGCGGAAATCACCACCCAATGAACCGTAGAATGCCAAGCCACCATCTGTGACTAACACACCGCTCCAGTTTGGATATGGATCAGACACTTCCCAGATAGTTTTACCAGTCACTACATCAAATTTCTTCAACTTACCAGTAACACCTGGTTTTTCAGGGTACATATACACGTTAGCAAATACGTAAACAGTACCTTGCTGTGTGTGTGTACGTTCTTGTGGCTCATCTTCCATGCACCAGTTATTAGTTGGTACGTAGAACAAGTTTGGCTCTTTAGGATCAACCGCCGCTGGTTGCTGATCTTTACCACCCATTGCAGATGGACAAGCTTGCGTATTTACATCACGTGCAAATGGTGAATGCTCTTTCACTTTTACCGGACGACCAGTTTTTAGGTCAACTTTTTCAGCCCAGTTTACAGTCACAAATTTGTTAGCACGTAGCAAAGTACCATCTTTACGATCTAACACATAAGCAAAACCGTTACGGTCAAAGTTAACTAGCGCATCATAAGATTTACCATCAACTTTTAAGTTATCAACCAAGATATTTTCGTTCACACCATCATAATCCCATTGGTCAAATGGTGTTTTTTGGTATGCCCAAACCATTTCACCGGTGTCGATTTTACGCGCCATAATAGTCATAGACCATTTGTTATCGTATTTACCAACATTAGTTTTTGGATCAACGGTGTTACATTTTTCGTGAGTCAAGTTTGCACCTGTTTCACCACAACGGTAAGATGGAGACCAATGACCTGGGTTACCTGTACCTGCGTACATAATGCGTAATTTAGGGTCATAAGTGAACCAAGCCCATGGTGCGCCGCCGCCAATTTTCCACTCATCACCTGGGTAAGTTAAACCAGTGTTTTGACCATATAAACCATAATGCGGGTTAGCTTTGTTAGTATCTGGTGTTAAGCAAAGGTCTTTATCTGAACCTGTACTATGGCACTTCCACACTTCTTTACCTGTTTTTAAATCATAAGCCACGGTACGACCACGTGCAGCGAACTCATCACCACCAAAGCCAGCTAACACTAAACCTTCAGCCACCATAGCTGGGCCTGAATGTGTTTCACCTTTTTCTGGGTAAGCATGTTTGGTGACCCAAATTTCTTTACCAGTCGTTGCATCCAAGGCAATTAGGAAACCATCCAAGGTATGGAAAACCACTTTACCATCAGCATAGTTCAAACCACGGTTAATGGTGTCGCAACATGCGCGTGGCACAGCAGATTCATCACGGTCAGATTTTTTAGTGTAGTTCCAGATTTGTTTTGGCTGGTCAGGATCAGATAAATCCAACGCCTGAACAATGTTAGGCCAACCTGAAACCATGTACATCATTGGCTTGCCATTATGCTCAACCACCACTGGCTGGCCTTCATGACCACGCAATGTGCCTGAAGATTGTGACCAGATCATTTGTAAATTTTTAATGTTTTTTGTATTGATGTCTTTTAATTGACTGTGACGATGCATTGCCAAGTTTTGGCCTGGGGCCGCCCACATATTGTGGTCTTTACTGCGTTTGATGATTTCTTCGTTTGCTGACGCTTGACCCACCATGCCCACCAAGGCAACGGCACTCAAGGCAGTAAACATGGCTTTTAATGTCCAATTTTGTTTCATACTTCCTCCGTGATTAAAAATTCAACCCCTAATAAAACTGCTGCAATATGTTACAAATTATTACAATCACAACATGGATTGAACTATAAGCCCGCTTTAATTTTGGCGATTGAGAATTAGTCCTTCAATAGACTGGGATATTTTCCTGCCTGCTACGGGAGTTCCATGCTGAGGAATAAAACGACATTGTTGATGTGGGCCGATTATTTACAATCAACTCCCATTAACAAGTGAGCATAAAAGTAAGGTAAGCACCTACTGTAACGCTTGCGCTACACGCTTAATATAGAGAAATTCATGCGTATTTGCTGATTACTTCACGACAAGTAACTTCAGAGAAGTTGTTTTGGGAATTATTCCTACTATTAACCGTGAATATCCCCATTGTGCATAAACGGTTATGGCGACAAGCTCGCACAATTATCTTTACCATCATGTCGCAATGTCTATGCTAACTAGCCAGACCCATCAAACCAAGCCTATAAACGCTCAAAATCGCTATTGGCGTGGCATTGCGCTTGATTTAGCCTATGTTCCTGCTGCTTTTGTTTGCACCTATGCGGTATCCAGCTACTTTAATTTTTCTGAGCATTACTATGTTTGGGCGCGGCAGTATGAGCACAACTTAGATATAGATGAGCTACTACCCGCTGTGCTGGCTAGCTTGCTTGCATTATTGTGGTTTGCAAAACGGCTTATTGACGCTGCTAAACTGCTGATTCAAAAGAATCACGCATTATTACAGCGCATATTAGAAGTACAAGAAGATGAGCGCAAACGCATAGCGCGCGATTTACATGATGATTTAGGCCAGTATCTCAGCGCAATTAAAGCGCAAGCGGCAAGTTTGCTGATAGATACCAACAGCTCTGCAGAGGCGCAACTTACCGCCAAAAGCATTATATCCAGCGCAAACCATGCCTATCATGCCACCCACAACTTAATATGCGCCCTACGCCCAGTGGCTTTAGACGACCTTGGGCTATCAGCCGCGTTAGAGAACTTTATTGATACATGGCGACAGATAAACTCGCTGACGCTACAAAATGATACTAGTTGCCAAGTCAACTATCAGTTACATATTCATGGTGATATTGATAACTACAACGAAACCACCAATATTGCCATCTTTAGAATCGTACAAGAAGCGCTCACCAATATTGCCAAACACGCCTGCGCGCAAACTGTACTGGTGACCATTGAAAGCCGTACGCCGTATTTGACTATTACAATTACCGATGATGGCATTGGTTTTGACACCTACAAACAAACCACGGGTTATGGCTTGCTTGGCATGGCGGAGCGTGTTGAAGCGCTTGCCGGCAGCATAAAAATAATCAGCCAAGCCGAGGTAAGCAACGCGAATACTGGCACAACTATTTACATTCAGATAAGGGTTTAAATATCATGAAATCAGCCGTTAATGTTTATTTGGTTGATGACCACGCTGTGGTGCGTGAAGGCTACAAACACCTGCTAGAAAAAGCCAACATTAAGGTGGTTGCCGAGGCAATGACTGGTGAAGAAGCCTATAAAAATTATGATGCTATCAAGCCGGATGTGGTGATTATGGATCTATCCATGCCTGGCATGGGCGGCATGGAAACCATTAAAAAATTGGTGGCAAAAGACCGGTTTGCCAAAATACTCGTATTTAGCATGCATGATGAAGTAGTTTACTGCACGCGCGTCATGCAAGCTGGCGCAAGTGGCTACGTCACCAAGTCCAGCGCGCCCGACGTATTGGTGGACGCTGTATTTGCGATTGCCGCCAACAAAAAGTATATCAGCCACGACCTTGCCCACAAAATAGCTACACAACGCTTAAAACCAGACTCCGCATTAGATCACTTAACCCCTCGGGAATTTGAAGTGTTTAGACTGCTCGCTAAAGGACTTTCATTGGACGAAGTAGCCAACACCCTTCATCTTAATTACAAAACCATTGCCAACCACCAAACACATCTTTTACAAAAGTTGCATGTAGAAAATCGCTCGCAATTAGTATTGGCCGCAATTAAATTGAATATTTTGGAAGTTTAAATTAGGCGTGCAAACCTAATTTACCAACATAAGGGCGCTGCTATAAATGCCAATTGCTAAGCTAGGCAAGGCGCGAATAAAAAATAATGACGCGGTATATATTTGATATATAAGGAATTATTTTTTATGAGCAACGCCGCATAGCAACGGAATTTGCATTTATAGAAGTGCCCATAAAAAAGCAAGCCCAACCTTTGTAAAGCTTAGGCTCGCTGCATAAATGTATGCTTATTTAAGATCTGACTTTCGGCATACCGAAACTACTAGAAATCGTAACGAATACCGCCAACTAGCTGACGACTACGCCCTACAAACATGCCATCCACGCGACTGGCTAAGTACTCTTTATCCGTCAGGTTATGACCGCTTAAGAAGTATGACGCTTTTGAGCCTACAGGTTTGAAATTGATAGAAGCATTAAACAAGCTGTAGCCTGGAATATCACCAGTTAAGCCGGTTAATGTTGCGGCATTACCTGTCAGAGTATTTGTCCATGCGTCTGGCTCTTGGCTACTGACGTAATCTACACCAAGCCTAGCATCTACACCAACAGGGTGTTGATAACCAATACTTAATGAAGCTAATTGCCTTGGCGCATAAGGTAAGCGCGCGCCACTGACTACACCTTCATCAAGTGCATCTTTTTTGAACTTGGCTGTAAACAAATTAGTATATGAAGCCAAAGCGTAAATGTTGTGTGACGTGTTATAAATGGTACCAAAATCAACACGGCCTGCAAATTCTAGCCCAGACATCGCTGATTCACCCGCATTCACGAAACTACCACCGCCAGCGTTCACGACAACATCATCAAACTTGGTGTGGAACAAGGTAGATTCAAAACTGATTCCTTTAAAGTAAGTTGAACGCAGACCTAGCTCCCAGTTAGTACTTTTTTCCGGGCTGGTTTTATCAATGCCAAGACTGTTCAGTTTAACGGGGTCTAAATCACGGTCAGGGCGCGGCGGCGCAAAGCCTTTATGCACGCCTGCAAACACGGTCGTGTTGTCGATGCCGTTCCAAGCCACGCCAAAACCAGGTAACAACTCGGTTTGGTTGTTGGTTACTTTTTTGTTCACAGCTACGCCACCCGCGCGACGTACATCCGTTTTAATTTGCATATCTTCAAAACGTAAACCTGGCGTAATTGACCAATCCCCCACATGAAAAGTATTTTGTGCGTAGTAGGATTTAGCGACTACATCAATTTGCACATCTTCTCGCTTGGTAGAGTTAGCTTTTGCAAAAGATAAGCTTTGGAAAGGCGCGGTATTGCCACGGTATTGATTACGGCTAATATCTTCTTCATGATAACGAAAGCCAATCACAGCATCACTTGAAACACCAAATAAATTATGACTAAAGTCTAATCGTGGCTCAATGCCCCAATAAGTATAACTTCTTGGGCGGTGGCGGCCACCACAGTTTGCCGCATCAGCTTCAGTAAAGCCGACACCTGCACCGTTATCACACCGTTCTAGTATAGTAATGCCATCATCATGTTCTTCCCAGCCACCTGGCGCATCCGTTTGGCGGAATGAACTACGAAAGGCATCTACATAATAGGCTTGTGTTGAGAGTTTTGTTTTTTCATCAAACTGAAATATGTGCTGAAGTTGCGCTGACTTACGTTCATGGTAAAAAGAATCATTTTTACCTGATGGCGCCTGAAATTTATCGCGCGCATAATCTACTTCACCAATACCCGTTTCAGACACATGTGAATCTTCTTCGTAATAGCCGACTTTTGCGATTAAAGTTTGGCGGTCGGTGAGGTTAAGCTGGCCTTTGAGCGTGTATTCTTCAACATCAAAGTCGTGATTATCACGAATGCCATCGCCTTGGTTTTTAAGGGCATCAACCATGATTCCGCCACGCTCATTGCCATAGCCAATGTTGGCATGTAGTCCATAAAAATCATTATTACCAGCGCTTGCATCAATGCTGCCGGCAAAACCATCTTTAGGTACTGGCTTAGTCACAAAGTTAATCATGCCGCCTACGGTTTGCGGGCCATACAGCACTTGGCCTGAACCTTTAACGACTTCAATGCGTTGTACGCGTGATAATGGCGGTGCGTAGTGCGCAGCTGGGTCACCATAAGGGGCGAGAAATAACGGCACGCCATCTTCCATCAGCAATGTACGTGCAGTACGGCGTGGATCCATGCCGCGAACGCCGATGTTCAAGCCTAAGCTTTGCGGGTCTTCATTGGCGACAATATGCACGCCTGGCACAGCATTAAGGGCTTCTTTGATTGAGAACGGCCTTTTAACTTCCAATTCTTTTTCATCAACTATTGCAAAAGAACCTGGCACAGACTCTAGCCTATCTGGCAAAATTCCGTTAACAGTCACAGCATTTAACTCAATCGACTGCGGTTCTGCTGCATAAGCTAACTGTGCAAACACCAGTGGCAAGAGCGACGCTATTACTCGCTTTTTGAACATCATGACTATCCTTACTTTTATAGTGATAAAGTAAAGATTATCAAGCTCATTTAACCTCATGACTATGCCACAAGTTCACTTTCTGCCATGGGAAAAACTCCTATAGCTGGACGCTATTTGGCGAGTATTTTTACCTTAGAACTAAACCTGAATTTAGCCAATAGCCAGCTTGCGAAAAAGCTTCTGATGATTGGAA
>PHCJ01000022.1 GCA_002842285.1 Betaproteobacteria bacterium HGW-Betaproteobacteria-22 | reverse complement strand
ACGCCCTCATTCAGCCATTGGTGGGATACCACCGAGAAAACTGATTGAGCGTGATTTAACCTCTACTTCTAGCTGTGGCTAAATATGGGGGGATTACAGATCGATTTTAACATGGCAAACGGGACAAATACCATAAGTCACGTCTAATGTGGTTTTTAAGCCTCGGTTAAGTTCTTCAGCTTCTATCCATTCTTTGTTATAGGCAACTTTATTGCACATACTACAACGTGCAATCGATGCTGCAGTCCGTTGCTGCGCACGTCTGAAATGAATCTGCAGTGGCCGCGGTTTGGTGCTTAGCAGGGTGCTGGTGATGCGAAGATGTCCTGCGTCAAGTGGCGCAACCTTGATGTTCATGTGGCGTTTGGTGTTGGGTGCATCACAGCGGTAGTTAAAACTGTGGGCAATGCCAGATGTGCGTACATGGTTGAGTAAATTGATCCAGAATTTTTTGGTTACGTTACCACTAACAAAATGAAGTAAAGGCTTGCCTATTACGTTTGCTTCGTTTAATTCAGGCGCACCATTAGACTCGGCAAATACTTTCCAGCTAGCATCAATACGAGTAATGATATTTTCCGCATCAACTTCATAGATTATCACCTCCCCTGGCAGAGCAGGCAATTTGTCAGCGACTTCGATTCGATTTGTCACGAGTTATCACTCAACCGAAAGTGTATAAGACTTGGTTACAAGTACTGGATAAAGGTTGTATAGCGGCTTTCATTTTGCATTATTATACAAAAATTAAACACACTCGAGGTGTGACACTGCACTAGGATGCGACCTTAATGTTGCAGTCAGTAATTAGCTAAACATCTTCTATACTGGGCGGTTTCAAGGTTGAAGTGCAAAAATTAAACCGCTTCTATAAAAAATCCGTTTTAGTTGCCTATGGCAGAATAGCCTTAAATAACTTCGCAATATAGTCAGCGTCTCTCATCATCAGCACATGATTTTTTGCAAAATCCTCGAATGTTTTCCAATCCCACATCAACTCACTTATTGGCGTTGGCGAAACAATAAAACTTTCGAGTGTTACATAACTGTCAGCACTTCGCTCATTAGCTGAGTTTACTCTCGTCTCTATATCCTTAATGGTTTTAAAAAATGTAAGTTTGGGCTAAGTTGCGTTTCATGCTTTAATCCATGCGGTTCGATAAAAGCAATGTACTGTTTTTCGTCACGCAAAATCCACAAAATAAAATCAGGATAAAACGCACCTGCTTCAAAAAATCCAATGCCGCCACCACGTGCTTTGTTTCGTAGAAGAAACACTTCACAACCAGCAAGCTGCATTTGCCCTTCAGTTGAAGAAATAAATGCATTTAAACCTTCTACAAATCCAAACCCACTATCGTTCAGTGGCACTGGTGAAATGCTTACCTTGCAATCGCGTGCCACATGCAACAACGGTGAAACCAAATGCACGCCATCTTTATAAGCTTTAAAATCCCCTTCAGCAATCAACCCAACGCCATCCTAGTTGATTTCTTGTTGTATTTTTTCTATGTCTTGTAGCAGGGAGGTTTAATCGCACGAACTTTAGTATCTGAGAGCGCCATTTTGCAACGTCCTTTTACAGCATTCTGGAGGTAACCTTTTCTGAATGGGGGGTAACTACCCCAAGAAATACCCCCATGTAATGCGAAATTTTATGAATCAACATTACACTGCATGATACTAAAAGGCAATAAAAAACCCGCCGTTAAGCGGGTTCTTGATACGTTCTGATATTTCGCAAAACGTGGTATTGGTAGGTGTGCGTCTATCGAACAAATCGCTACAAGCCTTATTAATAAAAGATATGGATAATTTGAAAATTACAGTTACCCCAAAAGTTACCCCAATAAAAACAAGGTAATAATGCATGAACCCTTAGATTTATTGAACAAGCCATTTCACCACCACCCAAACATTGGCACACCCTTATTTTTTACAATGCCTGCAAGAATTTCTGATATTTCAAAAACACGCACTTCCTCCAATTCTTTAGCTCCCCGGCTTTCTAAATATCGCATTGCAACAACTTCATTTCTAACGACTTTAACTGTAACATCTTGACCTCTAGCGTGTAATTCCCAGCCAGCACCGCGCTTATAGCGAATATTATCTTTCGGCCTACTAATCATAATCCTGGCTAATCCTAGAGAGCACTTAAATTTAGTAGCTAACTTATCAAGTGCTTTCGGGGTAAGTTGTTCATAGAGTAAGTGGAATCCTTCCAAATCTTTCCCATAACGTGATTGATGAACATTGCCTTTTGTAAAAGCCACGCGGGTATATCCAGCTTTTAAAGCCAGCCAGATAGCAAGCTTGATTCCTAATTCATGCCATTCTTTTTTGAATGGTGCATCAGGTACAGAATCACTATAGCTTTCAACCTCTGCCCCTACGTCGTAATAGCCACTTTCCCGACCTAGTGCATGCCAGTCGCTTTGCACTTCATCAATTAGAAATAATGGTTTCCCATTTACATCTTTCCATTCTGATGTTCGTAAATGCAAAATCACATTCATCAAATCAAAATGTGATTGATTAAATGTTTCTTCCCAATCTGGAACACAAACGATCCACTCTTTATAGCTGCTATTTTTTCCTAGCAATGAATATCGCTCGTATAGGTTTCGTGGAATATTGCTGGAATAGCTTTTGAACTTGTCAGCTGCGACGGTATATAAAAAATCAACGGCATCTACTGCGTTTGTATAGCTCTTATATGGCTTGAATCGACGCCAAGCCTGATCGAATACATACCAGCTCTCACCACTGCCAAACATGTCGAAAAATTTGAGTCTTACTAATCTGTAGTTGAATGAGGAAAGTTTATGACAGCTAATGATTTCAGCATCAAAAAAAGAATCCCTTATTTTTTCAGGAATCTTCTCTTTGGCAAATGCAGCCGACTGCAATGAAGGGCGGTAAGTTGTTGATCGCTCTGTTCTAACCGTGAATAGGCAGTCACCTAGGCCATATTCAGCAACTTCTAGTAAGCGATCTTTTGATACTTTATAGGTCGCATCAAATTCACACAGATAGCTTAATAATCCAGATCGCTTTACTTCCTCTTCCCGTATCCCTTTCGCAGATATAATCGTTGCTATCCATTGCGAAACAGGTGCCGAACGCATACTGAGCGCTTGCAACCATTCAATCAAATTGGAATAAAGTACAATTGGATAATTATCAAAGGCTCGACTGGCCATCAATCATCTGCCATTCTTCTCATGATATGCATCACTTGCCGCAAGAGTAGAGTATGCCTCGCTGGACAAATAAAATTCGCATAGATCCAGCCACTTCTTGCTGATGCAGGGAAACCAATTATTTTTCTTTCCAATTCAGAAACAGAATAAATTTTTTCACACGCTAAACATCTGACCTGCCCATGCCCAGCCTCAATCAACTCCTCAGCTATATGATCAAAATTGACCAGCAATTCTGGCACCTCTGTAGGTTCTGCAAGCGATTCATCTCTAAGTGATGTCCAACGTGCAGCGCCATGCATACCCTCTAGCGATGTATGCTCTTTACGCATATGCTCTGCCATTACTTGAACATTAGCTGCACTAAAGTAAAAAATACCGTTTCGTTCTTTGTCATCGTCTCTAAAAGCGGGATAGACGATTGTTGGGCCGCATGGTGGTGGATTATCCATAAACCTTAACCGCTGCCTTGCACATTCAGCTGCATCTCCCCAGAATTGATCATATTTGAATGCTGGAAAATACAGTTTGCTTGGTCTCAGCACAGCAATCACAGGCCAAAAAATGAGCGTTAGGCAAAAATCAACCCAAATATCAGACCGATGATAATGCCAGTCATATTGATCTAGATTTCTATACATACCCCAGGCAAGCCAAGTTGCAATAGCTAAAGTACACATACTGTAAATAATCAGCATTAGTCGAAATCCATATCAGACATATAGCTGCCTTCATCCAGATCTAGGCTGTTTGAATGCACCGTATGAATAAATTTTTCGTAGCGACTTAACCAATCTTCATGTTGTATTGACCATCCTCCAAGCGCCAAATAACTGCCAATAAACTTACTCAGCCTGTCAGAAATCTCCATTTCAAATTTGGTTGAATTTGGCCAAACATCCTGCATACTGCCACCCAATAGACTCTTTACTAAAATCCAGTCAGGCTTTCCGCCTTCATACCAGCTCGATTCCTTTAACATGGGAGGAATGGCTCTTGAGAGAATCACCATATGACGATGACTTGATTTCAACAGGGAATCCCAGTCATCTAAACAGAATGCATTTTTGATTTGCTCTAACTGCATATTCAGTTTCCAGGTATTGAAAAAATGGCGCTCAATCCATCTAGCGCTCCCATAGGCAAACTTACACCAGGAGATGAGCCAAGATCAGGATCACGTGGATTAATGCGTATCAGCGGCCATCCAAGCATTTCGCCATAATGTCGTACCGTCGGGATCTCTTTCCCCGCTCCTAACTCGATGATAACCACGTTCTTTGCCTGAGCCAGCCATTCACTCAAGACTTGGCGCTGCAATCTGTATCGACTGTCTTCCCATTTAAAATCGTTGAACATCAAAATGTTTGGTCGGGCTATTTCACCGCAGCAATCACATTGGGGTGGGCTATTGAGTAATTGGCAGTTAATCACATCCACTTCAGGCAAGAAGGCATCTGCCTTCCAAATATAATGCAAGCATCCGTTCTGGCATTGCAGATGATGAATGGAGCCATGACATTCACAGATACGTTTAGGATCGAATCCTGCTTTTTGGAATTGGCCGTCTACATTGCTGGTAAACACAAAATAGCCATGTTTCTTATTTGCAGCTAATTTAAGCAGCTTACTAAACCCTGCATGCGGTTGTGTGTTGCGATAGAGTTGAAGGCGATGACCGTAAAACCCCCAAGCCAATTTGGGATCATCGCTAAAGTTATTAGGTGAGGCTATGTCATAGAATTTGATATTAGCTTTGGCTAAGGCTGGATAAGCATTCCAGAACCCTTCGTTTCCCCTAAAATCCGGCAAACCTGAATCCACACCCATGCCTGCGCCGGCAGTGATCAGCAAGGCATCAGCAGAGGCAATCAGTTCTGACGCTTCCTTGATTTGCACCTGCAGAGAATCCAAGAGCGTAATGCCTTTCAGTCGCTGATGGTATGGATTTTGGCGATACAGCACCCAATTACCGATCTTTTCGCGTGTAGCGCATGGCAAGTCACCTAGTTCACGCGACTTAGGCACAAACAAGTAGCGGCATCCTTGCATACGCATTGCTTTGGCAAGACTGCCATCAATGCCTGCTTTCTCAGTATGAAACACCCGCCATCCAGGCAGAAACACTACTTCACCATCATGCATTCCCTCATAGGGGATATGTACGTAACCACCCCAATCTTCAGGCAAGTCATTAAGGCCAGTATCAGGGCCATATAGGGGAAACGCCTCATCCGGTGGTAAACCTAGCCTCTGAGAGCGTTTTATCTGCTCTGTTACTAAAATGCGCCAAATAGTTAACCCGCCGAACGGACAGGAAACAGAATGCACGTCATCCTGTGTAATCATGTCTGCCAAGACTGTATAAAAGTCTGAAGAGTCAGCATCTACCGACAGGTTATGAGAGTCTAGAATGCATTTACGCTGCACTGTAGCGAAGAAATCTTGCCGATGTTTTTTATCATCAATCAGCCCGATCTCATTCTGCAACAGAAAATCATCCATGCCACTCAAACGGTGCTGCATTGTTACAACAAGCGAAAATAGATCAGAAAGTTTATCCCGCCAATACTGTTGTTCTACATGCCTGCGCCAACATGCATCTTCAAGATCAGTATCATCACCTTGCCAAATGAAGCATCGATCAAATTCAACGAAAGATAATCCTGACAGTGGTGCATTTTCATCAAATGCATATCGATTGCGATAGGCAACACTCTCTTTGACTGATTGAATCACCTCATCATCCAGAGCAATAATTGTGACCCATAAATAATGCAGCAAGTCACCTGGGCGTTGTATCGCCATGAACTCATAAACACGGACGCCAAACACAGTAGCATTTATCAGCGCGACTAAGGGTCGAGCATCAATATCCACGACAAATGGTCTATCACGTGGCGTCTTATGCCAATTGTCATAGCCACCAGTGTCGTGACGCTCTGCTTGCGTCAAGAGTTGATGTTCATCTGCGGTTAAAAAATTAGCCATAAATCAGTAGCTGACTAATCTTTTGTTTCATCTGGATTGTAACTACTTACACTATACTCCGTGTCATCATCACCCTCCTCGGCATCCTCGTCATCGTCCTCATCATTAAGATAACCTCTTAACTTATCCCAAGAGACCGCATTATCAAAAACTTCGAGCGCGTGCTCGCAACGATTGATGTAATCCCAAGGCTGGTTATAATCTGACCAAACCCCAAGTGTAGGATAGCTGCCAAATTCATGGTCATTCCACATGACATCTAACTTACTTCCCTCTGGGGCATTTCCACAAACGAGTTCTATGTATTTCTTCGCCAGCCTTAGACTCCACAAAATCCAGACTCTATCATCGGGCATATCACCCGTACTCACGCTACCAATACTTTCCCAAGACATAGCGAACCTTCCCGCAATGATTTGATAAAAAAGACTCGTAGCTATTTACGGATAACTAGAGCACCGACAGACTCATTTTAGTAAAAATCGTAAATGTTCAGGGCAGAAAAATAGGGGAATTTTATAAATGAATAATCTCAACCACACCCTCTAAAGCAGATTCTTCTTCATAGCTTGGATGAACAGAAACTTGCGGATTGAATTGTTCATTTTCCCATTGGGTAGCAATACTGATATGTTCTGAACTGAGCACAACTTGGCGTTCAGGCCATACAATATGGCCTGAAAAATGAGAGATTAGAACTTCTCTAACAAAATGTGATAGTGCGAATCCTGTTTTATCGGCTAGTTTTTGCAAATCGGCTTTTATTTGAGCATTCAAAAATATCTTAATGGCTTTAATGTTTTTACCTAACTCTGGAATATATTCAACTAGGCGGCTTCTTGAATATTTGACGTCCGATGCAACTCTAGGAGGTGGTGTAAAAAAAATACCGGTATTGGTCTGTTTCATTTGCAACAGCAGATCACTGCCGTACAAATAGACTACAAAAAACTCACGTAAATATTCACTCAACGTTGCATCAACACTTTTCACTGCTCGATCCATAACTAACCTTGTTTGTTCTGGCAGCCACACCCGCAACTGGGCATCATTAGCGCTCAAGTCTAACAAGTCAGGGCGTCCTTGATAAAAGGGTTCTCTGGGGCTATCACCACTATCATCTTGTAGCTGTTTTTTAGCTTTAAACCAAAACATTTATCCCCCTAGAATCTTATTCAAAAAATCGTAAATCAATTTGGTTTTAGAGACTCTTTAATTAAATCAAGAGCAGTTGTATTTTGAAGTTGTTTTTTGAACGTGATTTTTATATTTTCCATTTCGGAAAGCTGATTAAAGAACACCTCAGCATGTTTAATTTTTTGACTTTCACTCATCATCAAAGTTGTTTCTGTTTTATTTTTCGATTCAACGACCAAATTCAACACGGTATGGCCATCTGCGCCTTTAATCACATAAGCAAAGTCTGGCGAATATGTGCCACCACCTACAAGTGGGATTCTTATCGAACTCCTAGGTATTTTAGTATAGACAATAACTTCTTTTATTCCAGTTTTAATATTACCTAATTCAATCATCGGATCATCAAAAAATATTTCATTAAACAGGTAGTTATCTGGAGGAGAATCACCGCTTGGCAGAACTCCTACAGCAGCATTATCCACTTCGCTTAAAACCTTACCAGAAGCATCAGTAAACGCAGTTGGATGAACAGCATTACTGGTTTTTTTGTAGTTAATTTGGTATTTACCAAATACATTCGCCATCAAATATTCATTGAATCCATTTTTAATAGTGCGGATGGTAGGCAAACTCATATAGGGATTAATATCCAATTCCTTACTTGCCAGTAGCTCGCCAAAGACTGTGTGTAGCATCTTTATCCCTAGGGCTGTTTCCTTTGCCAATAGCGTGATAAATGCTTGGTAACCCATCATTCTGAACGGCAATATCTCGTTTTTTATACTTTGCTCCACCCTGTATGAAACTTTATTATTTTCAACGATCAGTCTTTGCTGCTGAGTCATGCTGCCAGTCATAACAAAACTATTCTTATGCTCGATTAAATAACTCTTAAAAAGCGTTTTAAAGTCGGTTTGGTTATCCAACTTATATTCTAGAACCACCTTGTGATTGATAGCCTCCCATAACGCTTTAAGTTCATTGTATTTGCCAACTCGTATGGTAGTTTTTTGTTTTGATTTACCTGCCGCCTTTACTTTGTTATCTTTTAATCCACCTGTGAATGCCAATGGATACTGAATTTTTAGTTTTTCAAATCCTCCCTCTTTGAACTCATTTTTACGGTTAATGATGCCATCATTGTCCAAAGCCTCAAGCAAGGCCTCATCATCGTCATATTGTGGGTAATGCTTGAGTATTGCATTTATAAGTGCGTCGCTAAGTTTAAGCTTATCAAAGTCAGCCCCAGATTTCTCATTGATCTCCCTTGTGAGCTTTTCAATAAAATCACTTTCTGTAAAATCCACATAATAGTGCAAATCATGAGATTTGCTTTTATCGCGGCTCATGAACTCATTTACAGGCAGGCGTAAACCCCTTCCCACCTCCTGTAGTTTTGAAGTTTCGCTTCCGCTTGAGCGTAACTTACATATCTGAAATATATTCGGGTTATCCCAGCCTTCACGCAATGTCCATTTGGAAAAAATAAATCGCCTTGGGTTGTTCAAATCCAACAATGCTTCTTTGTCGTGCAAGATCTCCAGGGTTTCCTGCTCTATAGCCTCATCTTTGTCACTATTGTCTTTAGAAAAATAACCGCCGTGCGTCGTTTCAATATTTTGAAGCGCATTCTCTAAATGCTGCTTGTAGGCTTGATCTTCTTCTTTGGAAATCAAAGCCGTTAAATGTGCTTTGACAGATTGCTCAAAAAACACACGCATTGCTCCATCTTTTTCACGATAGCTGGCGATATTGTCAATAAAAAAGAGGCTTAGAGGTTTAATACGCGGACTTTGGCTCAACAACTCTTTTTCCATCTCAAAATGGCGCACAATCGCTTGCTGTAACATTTTATTTTGCAAGGTTTCGGCATAGGAGTAGGGGTTAATTATGTCGCCTTTTTTTAGCTCCAATCCATTTGATAACACCAATTTAGATTTATTGAAATTATCCACATGTAAAGTGGTCATGGCCGAATGAACACGCTCCAAACTATCCTTCTTTGCCAGCTTGAATATTCTTCTTTCATCATTTTGCACAAGTTCAAACGTGGCCTCATTCTCCAATCCGACAAGTTTCAACCGTGTATTGTCTCCTTCATCAAACTTTTCAATATGCGCCACAATTCCTTTCACCAAGTCTTGATTAAAGGCATCTACCGCACTAAGTTGGTAAAGCAAATTTTTGAAATCACCATCAAAAGTTGCCCCATAGCGCAGCGTAAATTGCGGTTTGAATTTCCGGATATTTTCAAAAGTTTTGTTATCTGTTTTAAATAAGTGAGGCTCATCAATTACCAATACTGGCGAGATATGTGCAATCGCATCAAATGGCACGTTAAATTGATCAAATAGCGCCACATCAAAATTTTTTGCTAATGTTGGGGAATTAATCATACCTGCGTTAATCACTAGCACATGGATAGTGTTTTTTCCAAGCTGGCCATCGGCGCGACAAAACTCCAAAATGCTTTGCGGCATCACCTCTTTCTTAGCTTTGCCTTTCTTCTGGCTTTGCACTTCATAGACTTTAAGCTGCTTTCCAAACGCCAGTTTAAAGTGCTCACGTGCTGCATCTGAAGATAAAAAACCAACTGTATTAGCTTTGATCGCTACCCTGGGCACAGCTACAATGAATTTGCACAACCCATAGCGTTTATTTAATTCAAAAATCGTTTTGGTATAAGCGTAGGTTTTCCCAGTACCTGTTTCCATCGCCACATCAAAAATCAGCTCTGCTGGATTGCTCAGGTCAATCCGTTCTTTAATTTCATTTGCTTTTTGTATGCTACGGATATTGTCTTTAAGCGTGGCTAAGGATTGTGCAATATCTAAGCGGTTGTTTTGCACCGCCGCCACCGCATGGCTGAAACCTACGCTATCAAAAACATTCGCAACGGCTTCTACAGCATAAGATTGGTGCGGCAAATCTGCTTCAAAAATAAACCCTGCCATAGTCAATACCTAACATCCAGGGTGAGTTCTATACCTTTGCGATTATTGTATTGCTTCACCGCTTCGGTCATTTCACGCTGGATCTTGCTTTCAAGCAAATAGCCAAATACAACTAATCGGCTGGGTTTGAAGTCTGGATTATTATCCAACTGCTCCAGTAATTTAACTACTGCATCCAGTGTGATATTAGGTTCTATGAAGTAAAGAATATGTTTGGCCTGATAGGCAGTGTAACCAGCCAAATCAACTTGCACGAAATCGAGCGTCAAAGGCACATTATCTTGCAACGCCCATGTTCGCATCAAACTTAGGCGATCCGCTTTAGTTAGCTTGTGTGCATCAAATAATTCGATATTTTCAGTTAAATCTACTGGCGTATCTTGATACTTATCTGGGATATAGACGGTTTCATAAATTTTGAATCCCAAATCACCTTGAAAATCAGGGTTCTCAGTTTTGAATTTAGCCGCAGCTTTTTCAATGCGAGTCTTCGTAATATCAAAAATGGTTTTATAGCCTGCTTTATATGCAGCACTATCATCTTTTGTGTTCTCATCTATTTGTACACAAATAAATTGACGTGTTTCTTTATTTTCGATATTTTCAATGTTGTTTGAAAATACGGCATGTGCTGTTGTACCAGATCCAACGAAGAAATCCATTACAATATCACCATCATCTGTACAAAACTCAATCAACTTCTGAATAAAGCAAACTGGTTTTGCATAATCAAAGATAGCGACATTTAGCAAATCTGTCAGTTCACGTGTTGCAACTTGGTTCATGTATTCGTTTTCGCAAAAATATAAGCTATCAACTTTTCGTTGCTTATCTTTTAGCTTTAAGAGGTAACGTTTATAAATAAAACCTCTCTCACCAATCTTCTTGGTAGCTTTGAATTTTATTTGTCCACTTTTTATCAATTTTGCTAAAGATTTTTCGGAAAATGCCCAATGCCTCCCAGCTGGAGGCTCATCAACTTGACCAGTATTCGGATTTGTAATTTTAAAGAGATTCTTTGTTTTTCTTCCGTCTAAGTTAGCTGTTGGATTGTCACTCATCCACGGACCATTAGGATCATTATCCTCATTTGTATATTTTGATAAATCTTTGTGATCCCCTAATAGTTTTACCAGCTGCTTATTCTTTGCATATACCAATGTGCTTTCATGTTGTCCGTTTATTCCATTTTTGTCATGGTTATTAGTTGACTTTGTCTTTCTGCAAAAATCTACAACGAAATTATGCTCACCAAATATGTCATCACATACAATTTTAAGTTGGGCTTGTTCGTTATTATCAATTGATATGAAGATCAATCCTTTATCACTCAACAATTTATGTGCTACATAGAGTCGTGGGTACATAAAGGTGAGCCACGCACTGTGACTATTAGAATTACTAGACGTAAAATCTAAAATACGTTTTGCTTCATCTTCATCAATCCCTGCCAAGCCGCTTAATTGCTTAACTGTAAATTTACGGTCATCTTGATAAACAAAGCCATCGCTGCCCGTGTTGTAGGGAGGATCAATGTAAATCATTTTGATTTTATCTTCGTACGCACCTACAAGATGTTTAAGCACCTCAAGGTTATCGCCCTTAATTAGCAGGTTTTGGCTATTGGCATTTTCAGGCTGCGCATTGTGTTCAATTTCTTCTTTTAGCCATGTACGGGCATTTTCATTAGCAAGTAGTCGAGCATAAGATTTCCCAAGCCAATTTAGCACATAGCTTTCATCGCGTAATTCAATTTCTGAACCAAGCAAACGTTTTAATACGTCAACATCTAAATGTCCGTCTTTAAATGCCTCTGGCACCATTGCCTGCATTTTTTGTTTTAATTCTTCAGGGGGATTGGGGGAGTGGCTTGCAGTCATTTTTTATATGTCTTAGTTAAATAGCGACTCCCAATTCTACGTTTTTCGTAGAGATTTAACAAAAGAAATCTACGAATATCGAAGCATGTCAAAAAATGCTTCTAAAACAAATTTGTTTGGTCGCCGCCTTCGTGAGGCTAGACAGCAATTTGGCATACCTCAAGATAAACTTGGCGTTATGATTGGCTTGGATGAAAGTTGTAGCAGCGCTCGAATGAGCAGATATGAAAATGGCATACATGAACCGCCATTTAAAACGATAGAGAAAATCGCTTCTGCACTTAAATTACCAACTGCTTATTTTTTCTGTGAAGATGACAGACTTGCTAAAATCATTAATCGTTATCAATTTAGCTCTGAACAAAATCGGCAGTTAATCGCCGATTTTGTTGATAGATTAAATTCTGTCTAAAATTAAACCACAGTAGCAGTTGGACTAACAAAATTACCAGCCTGCATCTCTCTTACTATAGCTTTAGCAAGCTCAACAGCATGTGCTGGAATTTCACTATGTTTTTCTGACAGGTTACTGATAATTTCACTTTGCCGATCTATGGCTACCTGGCCATAACTCATTAGCGTAGTCATTACACTTTCATGCCCTAAATTCTGACTCCAGGCTTTTAATTCTTCAGGGCTTTTGCATCTCGAGTGTGCAAATTGCACTAATGTGTTTCTAAAACTGTGAGGGTTAAAATATTCCAAACCAGCTTGATTAAAGGCTTGTTTAAAAATCTCCCTTATAGGTGAGGCTGTACTCCAGTGCTCTGGCTTGATACCGATCACTGAAAACTGCAATTGCTCGTTCAAGCCAATTTCATTCATTGGGAACAATGGATCATTATTGCCATAAAGCTTTTCAACTTTAAGATATTGAATCCAATCTACTACTATCTGTTTAATATCATCTCCGACTGGAAAGAAAAAAGTGGTAAAAGTTTTACTAAACTTGGTATTCACATCACGAGCATCTTGAAAAAAACTGTTTTCCTCTAAATTGATATGTTTTAGCTTTGCTGAAGCTATCGCACTGTCTCGCGCCCCTGTAAGCAACGTAAATGCCACCAAAGCACGGTTTCTTCTTTCAATTTCTGTATTGGTTGGCATATTTGCTATCACATGCATTATTTGCTCTAGTGTTGGTACTTTTTGTATGCGCCTTGCCGTGGCAATTTTCAGGTCTTTACTTGATGTATTGAAATACTCAGCATCTGAAAATTGAATGCGCGATTTATAGCCTTGCTCTCTTGCAAGCCATTCAAAAAATCGCTTTAGATGTGCAAAGGTACTATGAATAGTAGATTTACTGAGCTTGGTATCTTTGCATTGGCTTTTTTGTTCAATAAGATATTTTTTAAATCCTGTGGCTTGCTCATGCTTGAAAGTTTTGAAGTCTTTGTATTTTGTGTACGCTTCAAACCTTGCAATAGCTTTTGCTACGCCATCAATGGTGTGCTCACTCACCCGCATTGCGTCTTTTAAGAACGTGAAGTATTTATGTTTAATTCTTTCGTTATCTGGATTGTGTTTTAACATTATTTTATTCCTTTACTGAAGTCACAATTTACGGAGGGTTCAAAGCTATCAACTATGTGTAAATGTGCTTGCGGTAATGTAAAACTCATAAGTGTTGAAAATTCTTTAATCTTGACTATGCTAATTCGCCTATACATGAGCGTTTCGCATGCTGGGCAGATGCCAAATATGTTGCCAGTTTTTTCATTGATAGATTGATATTCAACCAAGCCAGCCGTGGGTTCTTTGGGTATTTTGCACTTCATACAGTAGATTTCGTTTGGCTTGCAAGGATGCTTATTTTTCACTCTCCGTTTTGCATGGAAAGCGTTTAAGTCGCTCCCTAAAATCATCAATGGGCGCTTGTTGTCAAAAGTTGGTAGCCCCTGTTTTATCCAATTAAGAACTGTATTTTTATGTGTTCCATAGAGATCAGCAATTTCATCGACTTTGTAACTTCGATGAATTTTTGCCAAACGGGGGTTTTGATTACGTTTAGCCATTATTAGCTCCTCTAAGAAGCCTTGGCTTATTTAGCGACTGCTAATGCTTGACGTAACTCACCGACATTCCAGCAAGTTGTTCTAGGGGATAGTTTACGTGGCTTAGGTATACGGCCAGCTTTTACACCACGCCACACACTGGCCGCTGAACATGCATATAGCGCTTGAACTACAGGCTGACGAACACTAGCGGAATCTGGTAAGAAATCGAAGTTTTTAAGTGCATCAGAAATGATGCTGTTTGTGATTTGCTCTGACATGTGAAGCTCCTGTTTGATTAGAAGTATTCACAATACTTGTATCTAAATTTGCTAAATCCTAATTAGGATTTTTACCATACTAATTAGTATCAATCACGATTTTGGCTTTCAAGCTCGTAAGCCTTTGAAATATAGTCTGCGATTGTTTGTTTGCTTATATCAGTTTCAGTTTCATCAATAATCAATTGTGCAGCTTCGTATGGCTTTTGAGGATTAAAGCCTTTTATTCCGTTGGCTAATTTCATAATTAAACGCAGATAGTTGTTTTCAGTACGCGCACTTAATGGTCTTTCATCACTTCCTACTTTTAATTGTAATGATTTATTTTCAGCACTAATTTCTTTAATTTTTATTTGAGCTTCTTTTGCCCAAACTTCTGCCTTGTCAATTCTGGCTTTTAATGCGTCTCTATCTACTTGCAAAGCAATAAAGGCATCTTTGTTAATTGCTGTGTGCGTTGTTCTTTCAATTTCATCAAATAGAAATTTTGGCTTTGCGTTTGGACTATATGTTGCCATCCATATTTTTAAATCATTATGTCTAATAGTAACCCGATGTGGTGCTACATGATCACCTTCAACCACCGTTCGCCCGTCACGCCCATGTGGTAACTCATTATTTTGAATAGCATCAAAAATCTTTTCTGCATTTAGTCTTAGGCATGGCCATTGAGGAAATTCACCAATTGGTGGAAACAGATCGCTACCAGTTTTAGTTAGAATTAGCGCTTCATGCTCAATGAGATTACACCAGCGTAACGCAGCCTCTATCGGCCTATAGTATGGTTTCTCTAAAGCACTGCAACTTTTTACATCGTAATCATTGCTCATACAGCCCTTTTACTTATCCACAAAATAATAGCTCACACCAGTTAATAAATAATTATAACGTTCGCAAGTGATAATTAAGTACGTATTAGGTGAGGTTAAATCGTTACGCTTGCTTGAATGGAATTATTTTTGCACCATCTTTTAACTCGTCAAGGTAATCAGCCCATTGTTGCATCATTAAAACTCGCTGTTCAATAAACTTAGTACGATTATATGCGCCCCCTAAATTATCAGGCACGGCATGCGCTAATTGGTGCTCTATGATGTGCGGATCAATGCTTAATCTTTCGTGCAATATAGTCCGCGCCATTGCTCTAAATCCGTGCCCTGTTATTTGCGTTTTTGTGTCATACCCCATGCGCTTTAATGCGGCATTGATAGTGCCATCACTCATAGGCTTTTTAGGGTCATTGCCAACCTGAAAAACATATTCACCGCTACCTGTAAGTGGGTGCAGCTCTTTTAATATATCGACTGCCTGATTTGATAATGGCACTAAGTGATCAGTATTTGTTTTAGTCACTAGATAACGCCATTCTTTAGCCTTTAGATCAATATCACGCCATTTAGCCTTGCGTAGCTCTACAGGGCGCACAAATACCAATGGCGCCAAACGTATTGCACTCATAACAACAAAACTACCTTTGAACGCATCTATGGCGCGTAATAGCTCAGCTACGTCTTTAGGGTCGGTCAAACTTGCAAAGTGTTTGTCTTTAAGTGGTTTGATTGCACGCCGAATATCACGTGTAGGGTCGCTCATAACCTTTTCATCAATCACAGCCTGCTGAAACACTTGCCCACATAATTGAATTGCACGCTTTGCAGTATCAACCGCCCCACGCGCTTCAATGCGTCTAGCAGTATCAAGTATCTCTTTCGGTTTTAATTCAGCTATTGGACGGTTACCAATCCAAGGAAATAGGTCGCGCTCGAACAATCTAAGGTTCTTCTCAGCAGTTGCTGGGGATAGGTTGCTTGAATAGCCTTTTAGCCAAACGCGAGCAATAAACTCAAAAGTATTTGTAGCATTCTCAGATTGCGTACTTTTATGGATCTTGCGTACTTCGCTTGGATCCATACCAGAGGCTACCAATTCACGAGCTTTATTTCGCTTATCTCTTGCCCCATCAATCCAATGTTTTTTCGTCTGAGGGTCATGCCAATAACCTGCAATCGGCACTTCTGGATAGGTGCCTAATGAGAGGAGCTTCTCTTTGCCGTTGAAAACATACTTAAAGCGCCACCACTTTCCGCCACTTGGGGTAACTATAAGAAACAAACCCGCTTCATCATAAAGCTTGTACGCCTTGTCTTTAGGTTTGGAAGCCTTGATTTTAGTATCCGTTAGCGCCATTTGGGGTAACTCCAATCTGAATTTTGGAGTTACCCCAGAGAGTTACCCCAATAAAACGTAAGATTTAGTGAGTTGACGTTACACGATATGACACAAAAAGGCAATAAAAAACCCGCAGTTACGCGGGTTTTAGATGTTTTACGATACCTTGTAAAACTAGTGTTTGGTAGGGTGTGCGGGGATCGAACCCACGACAAACGGATTAAAAGTCCGCTGCTCTACCAGCTGAGCTAACACCCCATTCCATTTGGCAAGTAATTTTCATCACTTACGAAAGGGCGCAATTATGCTAGAAACTCTGGACTTGGTCAATCAAAAACTCGCAAATAAATTAAAAAATTTGTGATTATTTTTAGCCCCGGGTAGTTTAAGAACGCCAACGCAAGGTTTGCAGATTGCTAGTTCCTAAATCTATCAATAAGTTAGGTCTAGCGCATGCCTGGCATCTTACCGCCCATCAAACTGCCCATGCTGCGCATCATTTTTGCCATGCCACCTTTACTGAACATCTTCATCATCTTCTGAGTTTCTTCGAACTGCTTCAGCAGACGGTTCACCTCCTGCACCTGCACGCCGGAGCCATCGGCGATGCGCTTTTTGCGTGTTGCCTTGATGATTTCTGGTTTACGGCGCTCTAGCGGCGTCATGCTGTTAATAATACCTTCTATACGGCGGATGCTTTTATCTGCATCGTCCGGGTTCACTTTGGCCGCCATGCCCGCAATCTGCGAAGGCATTTTATCCATTAGCGCGCCCATGCCGCCCATTTTGCGCATCTGTGACATTTGCGCCTTGAAGTCGTCGAGATCGAAATTTTTGCCTGACTTGACCTTATCGGCGAGTTTTTGCGCTTCTGCCATGTCGACATTTTTATGTGCCTGCTCAATCAAACCCAGCACATCGCCCATGCCCAAAATACGCGACGCCATACGATCCGGGTAGAATGGCTCCAGACCGTCGACTTTTTCGCTCACGCCAATGAATTTGATGGGTTTACCAGTCACATGACGCACTGACAGTGCCGCGCCGCCGCGTGAGTCACCATCAAGCTTAGTCAGTATTACACCTGTCAGCGGCAAGGTCTCGCCAAAGGCTTTCGCCGTGTTGATGGCATCCTGACCCTGCATGGCATCCACCACAAACAAGGTCTCGATTGGATTCAACTGTGCATGCAAGGCTTTGATTTCCGCCATCATGACTTCATCGATACCTAGGCGACCAGCCGTATCAAAGATCACCACATCGTAATAACCGCGTTTGGCAAAATCCAGGGTTGCCACTGCAATATCAGATGGCTTTTGGTTCGCATTGCTGTCAAAACAATCAACCTCAAGTTGCTTAGCCAACGTTTTGAGCTGCTCAATCGCTGCTGGGCGGTAAACGTCTGCACTGGCCAACAATACCTTTTTCTTTTGTTCTTTAAGCAGTTTTGCCAACTTGGCCGAAGTGGTAGTTTTGCCTGAGCCCTGCAGACCGGCCATTAGAATAATTGCGGGCGGCACAGCCGCCAAGTTAAGCTCAGCATTTGCTTTGCCCATCAAGGCCGTCAGTTCGTCATTCACCACCTCAATCACAGCCTGGCCAGGCGTTAGGCTTTGCAGCACCTCTTTACCCTGTGAGCGCTGTTTTACTGCTGCAATAAACTCTTTCACAACAGGCAGCGCAACGTCTGCTTCCAACAATGCCATACGCACTTCACGCATGGCATCTGCAATGTTTTCCTCCGTCAGGCGCGCTTGCCCACGCAAATTTTTAATAACGCCCTGTAAGCGTCCAGTTAAGTTTTCTAGCATTACTTACTCTTAACAAATGAAATAAGTCTCAATTTTACATCAAGCTATTATCTTTACAGCACATTTGCGCCATAATTGCGTTATGAACTACTCAGCTCAAAATCTTTTTCCTTACTTAATTGTGACTTTCATCTATTTGGCAGTGGCAGTTGATTATTGGCGCATTGCCAAAGTGCCTGAAAACACGCAGCTGAAACTGCATTCTTTAATGATCGCACTGGGCTTGCTGGTGCATGCCTGGTTGTTGCATCACAGTATTTTTTCGGCAGGGTTTAATTTAGGGTTTTATCAATCGATTTCCGCAATATTATGGCTCACCGTGCTGATTTACTGGGTCACTGATCGCAAGTATGATTTGCATAGCCTACAAGCGTTTGTGTTGCCACCTGCCGCACTTTTTGCATTATTACCGGCTTTCAGTGTGAGCAATCACTATCTTCCAGAGGCAGAAAACAGGCTATTTATCGCTCATATCTGGATCGCGATGATTGCCTACAGTTTGTTTACTTTTGCCGCATTACACGCATTGTTAATGGCGATTGCAGAGCGTAGCCTGCATCACAAATCAACCTTAATTAAATTGCCGAGCTTTCCGCCACTGATGGTTATGGAATCTTTGCTGTTTAAGATTATCGGCTTCGGCTTTATGCTGCTAACCGTTACGCTCATTAGCGGCATGTGGTTTTCTGAAGATATTTTTGGTCAAGCATTGCAGTTTAATCACAAAACGGTATTTTCCATCATGAGTTGGTTGATTTATGCGGGCTTGTTATTTGGCCGATTAAAATATGGCTGGCGTGGGCGCAAAGCCATTCGCTGGACGCTTACTGGCTTTGCGTTGTTACTGCTGGCTTACATAGGCAGTCAGTTTGTATTGCAAATATTACTGGGGAAATAACTCTTACCGCAAACTGATCACTGCCCAGCCTTGCTGTTTGGCATATTCAGCCAGTGTAGCATCAGCATCCACGGCCACAGGATGGGTCACCAGTTTCATCAGTGGCAAATCATTATGAGAATCACTGTAAAAGTAGCTTTTGTTAAAATCAGTGAGTTGCTGCCCGCGCGCGGCTAGCCATTGATTAATGCGCGTCACTTTACCCTCCTGAAAACTGGGCACACCTGTCACACCACCAGTATATTCCCCGTTGACCATTTCAGGATCTGTACCAATTAAATGCGCTATTCCATAGGCGGCGGCAATCGGTTTTGTGACAAAACTATTTGTCGCAGTAATCACCACACACAAATCCCCCGCAGATTTGTGCTGATTCACCAAGTCCTGGGCTTTTTTCGTCATCATTGGACGGATGACTTTTTCCATATATTTCAGGTGCAGCGCATCCAGAAACTTTTTAGGATGCTGACTCAGTGGCTTTAACTGAAACTCCAGAAAAGCATAGATATCCAGACAGCCATTTTTATAATCCTGGTAGAACTGCTCGTTACGTTCCTGGTGTGTCTTTGCATCAAGCAAACCTTCAGCAATCAGGAATAGGCTCCAGTTATAATCACTGTCGCCTGCGAGCAGAGTATTATCTAAATCAAATAAAGCTAAATTCTGTTTCATCTTTGGTTCTACTTTTTGTAAAAATAAAAATAACTGCCAAACCGCGCAACATAACAACTGGATTTACAACACCCCGGATTTGGCCTGATCTTTTTTTTGCGTGGCAGTAAGCACTAAGAACACACCTGCTAAAATAATCACAAGCGCTGCATATTCATTCACAGCCAAGTGCTCGTTTGCCAGCCAAATGCCCACGGCAAATGCCACCACTGGGTTCACAAATGTATTGCTGCTAGCCACCAACGGCCTTACATGCTGCAATAAATATTGGTAAGCGCTGTAAGTAACAATCGAGCCTAATACGATTAAAAACAGCAAGGCGCTCCAAGACTGATGGCTCACTTTCTGCGGCCACTGTTCACCTTGCATGCTGCTGAATATCAGCAAGGCCACGCCACCCACCAACATCTGCCCAGCTGCCCCCATCAATCCCGATGGCATGGTCAAATGTTTACTCCATACCGAGCCAAAAGACCAACTTGCTGCGGCAAAAATAAGCAGGAGCGCACTTAACCAATCGCTATGGAGGCTACCTCCCAAATTAAGCAGCACAATTCCAACAAAGCCAATACTAATGCCCAGCCACTCCTGCCGTGTAATTTGATGCCCCCAAATCGAAGAAAACACCGCCATCCAGATAGGTGCTGTAGCAATTGCAAGGGCCGCCACACTGGAAGAAACAGTCTGCTGCACATAACAGACTGTGCCATTACCTATAGCCGGTAATAGCAAGCCTATCACTCCTGCCCCCAACCACTCCTGCCTACTTGGGTTAGGCACTCCCCTGTAGCGTAACACTGCATACAAAACAAAGCCTGCTACTGTGAAACGAATGCTCGCCATCAAAAATGGCGGGAAGCTTTCGATACCAAAGCGGATCGCCAAATAAGTTGAACCCCAGATAAAATACGTGCAAAAAAGGGCAGCTATTATCAAAAGGGTTTGCCGAGGTTTAGGCATGATGGCTTTCTGGATTATTCATCAACGCTGACTAATGAAGCTATGAACGGTTTACGAACCATGTCAAGATTGCGCGAAAATGCGACGCCAAAACGCAAACAGTACAATTAAGCACGGCAAGTTCTAACAACAAAGCAATCGCGCAATGCTGTAACGGTTAAACCTGCGGATGTGCGCGCTCTAACTTAATGTGGAGCTTATTCAAGCCGTTCAAATAGGCTTTGGCCGAGGCAATCACAATATCAGTATCCGCACCCTGTCCATTCACAATACGCCCACCTTTGGAAAGACGTACAGTCACCTCGCCCTGTGCATCCGTGCCGCTGGTGATATTGTTCACTGAATAAAGCAACAATTCCGCACCACTATTCACGATATTCTCAATTGCCTTGAGCGCCGCGTCTACAGGGCCACCGCCATCTGACTCAGATTTTTTCTCTGCGCCATTATCTGACACGGTAATAAATGCATGCGGCACTTCACCTGTTTGTGAGGCCACTTGCAAATACACCAACTTATAATTCTCACTCGCTTCATGCACAAACTCATCGCTCACCAAAGCGTGCAAATCTTCATCAAAGATTTCAGATTTTTTATCAGCCAAGTCTTTAAAGCGCGCAAATGCAGCATTCAGCAAATCTTCCGTCTCAAGCTCAATGCCCAATTCTTTCAAACGTGTTCTGAACGCATTGCGGCCTGACAATTTGCCCAAGGTCAATTTGTTAGCATTCCAGCCCACGTCTTCAGCCCGCATGATTTCGTAGGTTTCGCGGTGTTTCAATACACCATCCTGATGAATCCCAGACTCGTGAGCAAAGGCATTGGCACCCACAATCGCCTTATTGGGCTGTACCGGATAACCGGTGATGGACGACACCAATTTACTGGTCGGTACAATCTGCGTGGTGTCGATACGTGTCGTCAAATTGAAAATGTCGCTGCGGGTTTTAATCGCCATCACAACCTCCTCCAAGCTGGCATTCCCCGCACGCTCACCCAAGCCATTGATAGTACATTCCACCTGACGCGCACCTCCCATTACTGCAGCCAACGAGTTGGCTACCGCCATACCAAGGTCGTTATGGCAATGGGTAGACCAGATGACCTTGTCACTGTTTTTAACGCGCTTGATTAACTCAGCCATGCGCTCTCCCCATGGCGCCGGGATGCTGTAACCGACGGTATCCGGCACATTGATGGTCTTGGCGCCTGCTTCAATCACCGCATCGAACACACGCACCAGAAAATCCATCTCTGAGCGCACAGCATCTTCGGCCGAGAATTCGACGTCATCGGTATATTCCAACGCCCATTTCACTGCCTGCACAGCACGCGCCACAACCTGGTCTTCTGTCATGCGAAGCTTGTTTTCCATATGGATTTTGCTGGTAGCAATAAATGTGTGGATACGTCCATGGGCGGCCGGTTTAATCGCCTCACCTGCGCGACGCACGTCATTCTCGCTTGCGCGCGCAAGTGAACAAATCGTTGAGTTTTTAATGACTTTTGCAATCTCGTGTATCGCATCAAAGTCACCCGGACTAGCGGCAGCAAACCCTGCCTCTATGACGTTGACACCTAATTTTTCAAGCTGGCGGGCAATGCGGATTTTTTCTTCCTTAGTCATTGCCGCACCCGGGCTTTGCTCGCCATCACGCAACGTAGTATCAAAAATAATGATTTGATTTTGTTGATCTCGATCTTGTTTCATCATGAACACCTAACTTTTCATTCGGTTTTTTCGTGCTGTTTACACGAATTTAAATTACACCATCTCGCATCGCGCCAAGGTGCAAGGTCATTAAATCTTTGGTTGGGGAGTTTAGTCTGCGCACTAGCGCAGGGTTGCGCGAAGCGCGAGCAGGCGTAACGCAAACAATTTGCGTGACAATGAGGCACTAGCAACCAAGCTAAGTGCATAAAAAGCATAAGAAATATCTAAATTCAACATAGTGATGGAAATATAATGTTTTTTAATACATTCTGCAAGCATTTAGCCGTTTGATTCTGTTTATTATGATAATAAGCAAAATCTAAAAACAGCATCCACTAACGCCTTCTTCTTGATAAAAGCCTGCGACGCACCCAGATCACATAGCCCGATAGTGCATAAGCCACCATGACCAAAAATAAAACTTCAGGCGGGCTGTATGAAATCAAAACAAAAGCCAGCACTATTCCCAGCATCACAATAAACGGCACACTGTTTTTAAGATTAATATCTTTGCCACTGTAATAACGCAAATCACTGACCATGGACGCTCCTGCAAAAACAGTAATTGCCCAAGCCATCCATTTCATTTTGAGCACGCCAAAAAACACATCACGGCCACTCACGCCATATTCATACGACACCCATACAAACCCAGCCAACAATGCGGCAGCGGCAGGGCTTGGCAAACCTTGGAAAAACCGCTTATCCTGATGTTCATCATCAAGCTTGGTGTTAAACCTGGCTAAACGTAACGCAGCACAGGCACAGTAAATAAATGCTGCAATCCACCCAAGCTTACCTAATGGCTTGAGCGCCCATACGTAAAGGATAAGTGCTGGCGCAACGCCGAATGAAACCATATCGGATAAGCTGTCATATTCTGCACCAAACGCACTTTGCGTATTCGTCATACGTGCAACCCGCCCATCCAGCCCATCCATCACCATCGCGATAAAAATCGCAATCGCTGCAAGCTCAAAATTGCCATTCATGGCCTGCACAATGGCATAAAAACCGGCAAACAATGCAGCCGAGGTGAATAAATTGGGAAGTAGGTAAATACCGCGCGCCCGCAATGAAGGGCTCTCAGGTTTTGTATTGGGAAACGGCTGTTTAGTATCTGTCATAATCAGTAAAATATGATGCCTATGTGTTTAGTATAAATTATGTGCCTATGATGGCGTAAAAAAGTAGCGATCCAGGTGAAAGAAAACAGAGGCCGCAAAACTGACTGAATTCATTCCATACATCATACCACCATGTCCCTCAATCATACTCCCCTAGTCTTTTGCCACGATGCTACGCTTAACGGCAGGCATCACCAAACCGCCCAAGAAACCCATCACCACAACCACAGCTCGCTGCCATTGCCGCACTTTCCTGCGGGGAAAATGGCGCAATCCACCACATTAAAGCGCCTATCATTATAGTACCAAGGCCTCCACCAACCAATCCTTCTAGGGTTTTATTAGGGCTCACCATTGATGCTATTTTCGTTTTGCCGAATAAATTTCAAAATACATATGGTGGGTTTAAGGTTAAAGTGCAAGAAGAGCAGTATGCGCCGTCATTCTATTGAATGAAAATTTTCATAAAAAAGACGCAGAATGGGCAAGTTGATATTCAAGTAGATGTAAAATCGCCTAATATGGGGAATCTGGGTTAAGTACTTTCTGCTGACCAACAACCCGCACTTACTAAAACCCAAAAAAAATCATCACGCCCTGATATATTGCTGTTTTATCTACATGCGTAATAAAAAACCGATACTTTTAATATCGGTTTTTTTATTACTAGCCTTTAACTGCTTGCCTGGATAACAAGATTACAGAATTTAATTTCATTTAATTCTGTGGTGCAGGTTCAGCTACAAAAATCTCTACACGTCGATTTTTGGCTTTATTGGCTGCTGTATCATTGGCCACCAGAGGTTCACGTGAGCCCCGCCCGTCAATCCCGATTCGGTTAAATGCAACGCCTCTTGTCACCAAATAATCGCGTGTACTGGCAGCACGGTTTAATGACAATGGGTTATTGATTGCATCACTGCCAGAACTATCAGTATGTCCGATAACAGTGACTGTCGCATTGGGGTTTTCAACCAGTCCTTTTGCAAAGGTATCCAGAATAGGTCTGAAATTTGGTTTGATATCAGCGCGATTGATATCAAAAGAAACATCACTTGGAATATCAAGCTTTAAGCGATTATCCGGGGTTTGTGTCACTGCCACACCAGTGCCCGCTGCCGCCTCTTCCATTTGGCGTTTTTGCTCTTCCAGACGTTTTGACCACACGTTACCTACCACACCACCTACTGCGCCGCCAGCAACCGCGCCTATCACAGCCCCCTTTTTACCACCTGCAACTGCCCCCACCACAGCGCCTGCGCCTGCACCAACCGCTGCGCCTTTCGCCGTACCTTTTTGCGTTTCCGTCATGCTAGCGCAGCCACCAAGCGCAAAAGTCAGCGCTAGCGTGGTTATTCCGATTTGAGTTTTCATGTTTTACTCCTCCTTGTTATAAGGTAATTATAATAATTCACTTAGCTAAGACTATTGAACCTAATTTTAAGTTTCTGACAAACGCCAAAAGAAGTTCACCGATCTCACCCATCGCAGTGCACGCAAGACAGCAGCCAACAAACCGGACGGATTATGTTAGTATCGCTACTTCATTTTTTGCTTCACTTTCACGTTTCGCCATGCAATTTATTTTACACAAACAAGACGGCCTTGCCCGCAGAGGTACAGTTAACCTGGCACATGGCAACGTTGAGACGCCTGCCTTCATGCCTGTAGGCACTTATGGTACGGTGAAAGCAATGTCGCCGTTAGAACTTAAAGAAATCAACGCCCATATCGTGTTGGGAAATACGTTCCACCTATGGCTGCGCCCAGGCCTCGATATCATTGCAGCGCATGGCGGTTTGCATAAGTTTATGGGTTGGGACAAGCCCATTCTAACGGACTCTGGCGGATTTCAGGTCTGGAGCTTGGGCGATCTGCGTAAAATATCTGAAGAAGGGGTCAAGTTTCGATCCCCTATCAATGGCGACTCATGTTTTCTAACGCCAGAAGAATCAATGCGGATTCAGCGCATATTAAATTCAGACATCGTTATGATTTTTGATGAATGCACCCCTTACCCCGCGACACACCAGCAAGCAAGCGACTCTATGCAGCTATCGCTCAGATGGGCAAAACGCAGCAAACAGGCACATCAAGGCAATCCGAATGCGCTATTTGGCATCATACAAGGTGGCATGTACGAAGACTTGCGCGATATTTCCCGCAAAGAACTAGAAGAAATAGGCTTTGACGGTTACGCGATTGGCGGCCTATCTGTGGGTGAACCCAAAGAAGCTATGCTGAGAATTCTGTCGCATACCGCACCACAAATGCCACAAGATAAACCGCGCTACCTCATGGGAGTAGGCACACCCGAGGATTTGGTCGCCGCCGTAGCACTAGGCATTGACATGTTCGACTGTGTCATGCCGACACGCAACGCCCGCAATGGCTGGCTATTTACACAATACGGCGATGTGAAAATTAAAAATGCCAGCTACAAAACCGACACCGCCCCGCTAGATGCAGACTGCACCTGCTATACCTGCCAGCACTTCACCCGCGCTTACTTGCACCACTTACATAGAATCGGTGAAATATTAGGCGCCCGCCTCAACACCATTCATAACTTACACTATTACCAGCAACTCATGGCCAACATGCGCTCAGCAATCGAAGCAGGGACGTTCGATCAGTTTAAACAGGAGTTTTCTGAAAAACGCCGGACTTTGTCATCATAATGCGCGGTACCTAATGCTTATTCAGCAATCACAAATAGTCTGTGCTAAAATCAACGGTTAAATTTCTAATCACTAACCATTTACTTTAAATAAAAGAGAGTTATATCGTGTTTATATCCAATGCTTATGCCGCAGCCGCACCTGCTACAGATTTCACAAGCTTTTTGCCTTTAATCATCATTTTTGTGCTGTTCTTCTTTATGATTATTCGCCCGCAAATGAAACAGGCCAAAGAACATCGCAATATGATTGCCGCGGTAGAAAAAGGTGACGAAGTAGTCACATCCGGTGGTATCGTCGGCAAAATCACAAAAGTTACAGACAACTTTGTCACCATAGAAATAGCGCCTAACACCGAAATTGCCGTGCAGAAACAAGCACTGCAAAATGTTCTGCCTAAAGGGACAATTAAAAGTATCTAGTGCCCACGCGACGCCTGTCTTTTCGCATTACATTTGCTATTAACTACTAGAGTATCACTATGAACCGCTATCCACTGTGGAAAAACATTTTAGTTGTTTTCATGATCCTGACCGGACTCATCTACACCGTTCCCAATTTTTTTGGTGAGTCACCCGCGGTTCAGGTCACGCCGGCCAAAAGCACCAGCAAAGTTGACCCGGCGCTTTTAGCGCAAGTTGAAGAGGTATTCAAACAGGAGAACATCGAATACGAAGGTATTTACCTGGATGACCGTGGCGTAAAAGCCCGCTTCCTCAATGCTGACACGCAGATTAAAGCCAAAGATATTTTGCAATCTAGCTTAGGCAGTGATTACACCGTTGCGCTCAATTTACTATCGCGCTCACCAGACTGGCTACGCAATTTTGGCGCCAAACCCATGTACCTGGGGTTGGACTTGCGAGGCGGCGTGCATTTTCTGCTGCAAGTAGACATGAAAGCAGCTCTGGATAAAGCTGCAGAGCGTTTTGTCGGTGACTTTAGAGCAACACTAAGGAAAGAGCGTGTTTCATACGCAGGGGTCACGCGTGAAGGCCAGACTGTCCAAATCGGTTTTAGCAAAGCCACTGAGCGTGATAAAGCTAAAAGCATCATCACTAAACAGTTCCCTGACCTCATTATTAAAGAAAGCGGCAGTGGTGAAAGTTTATTGCTGACAGCTTCACTGAATGCCATTGAGCAAAAGCGCATTCAAGAGTTTGCGCTCAAGCAGAATATTCAAACACTGCATAACCGTATCAACGAATTGGGGGTAGCTGAACCCATCATTCAGCAACAGGGTGCTGACCGTGTTGTAGTGCAACTGCCGGGGGTGCAGGATACGGCCAAAGCCAAGGAAATTCTGGGACGCACCGCAACATTGGAAATTCGCCTGGTAGATGAAGAAAAATCAGACCCGGCCACCCTGGAAAAAGCTGAAAAGGGTCAGGTTCCAATGGGTGACGAGGCCTTTAAGGACAGAGACGGCCGCGTTGTGCTCGTGAAAAAAAGTGTAGTACTCACAGGTGACTACATTACCGATGCCGGACCTGGTGTCAATAATCAGACCGGACAATCAGTGGTGAATGTCACGCTTGATGGCCGTGGTGCACGCGTTTTTCAGCAGGTAACGCGTGAGAACGTAGGCAAACGCATGGCGATTCTTTTAATTGAGAAGGGCAGCACCGAAGTGATTACTGCGCCCGTCATCAATGAAGAAATTGGCGGTGGCCGAGTACAGATCTCCGGCATGGCCAATACGCAGGAAGCTACCGACATCTCATTACTACTGCGTGCTGGCGCGCTTGCCGCACCCATGGAAATTATTGAGGAGCGCACCGTCGGCCCTAGCATGGGGATTGAGAACATCAAACGTGGCACCAACTCAACCCTATGGGGCTTTGCTGCAATCGCAGTGTTTATGATTATTTATTACGCGGTATTTGGCGGCATTTCCGTGTTTGCCTTAAGCATTAACTTATTGCTTTTGGTTGCCTTGCTCTCGATGTTGCAAGCAACGCTGACATTGCCGGGCCTAGCAGCTGTGGCACTGACACTGGGCATGGCCATTGATGCCAATGTGCTCATCAACGAACGCATCCGTGAAGAGTTGCGAAGCGGGAACACCCCGCAGGCATCCATCTACGCAGGCTATGACCGTGCATGGGGTACGATTCTGGATTCCAACATCACCACGATGATTGCAGGCCTTGCCTTGTTCATGTTTGGTTCAGGCCCGGTCAAAGGCTTTGCAGTTGTCCACGTGCTTGGCATTCTCACCTCAATGTTCAGTGCCGTCGTCGTTTCTCGTGCAATCGTCAACTGGGTTTATGGTAGCCGTCGCAAAACGACACATCTCTCAATCGGCTAATCTACACACTATCAAGAGCAAATATTATGGAAATTTTTAGATTCAAAAAAGACATTCCTTTTATGAGTTATGGCCGTTTAACGACTGCTATCTCTCTTGTCACCTTTGTGCTGGCAGTGTTCTTTTTGGCAGTTCGCGGCCTGAATTTTGGTGTGGATTTCACCGGTGGCACCATGATGGAAGTAAGCTACCCGCAAGCAGCCGATCTCACCACTATTCGCAGCAGCGTTGACCAGATCGGCTTAAAAGAAGCAACCGTACAAAACTTTGGCAGCAGCCGTGATGTGCTGATTCGCTTGCCTGTAAAGGCAGGCTTCACAACCGCAGAACTCTCTGAACAAGTGTTTGCCAAATTAAAGGAGGCTGACAGTTCAGTGCAACTGAGCCGCGTTGAGTTTGTGGGCCCGCAGGTTGGGCAGGAACTCTATGAAAACGGCGCGCTGGCGTTACTGCTTGTAATAGCAGGCATCATGATTTACCTTGCCATGCGTTTTGAGTGGCGCTTTGCCGTCGCAGCGATTATTGCCAACATGCATGACGTGATTATCATCTTGGGCTTTTTTGCTTTTTTCCAATGGGAATTTAACCTAACCGTCCTTGCCGCAGTACTTGCGGTACTAGGTTACTCCGTGAATGAATCTGTCGTGGTGTTTGACCGCGTGCGTGAGAACTTTCGCAAAATGCGTAAAGCCAGCGTAGTAACAGTGATTGACAATGCGATTACCCGCACCATGTCTCGCACCGTGATTACGCACTTTTCAACACAGCTAATGGTACTCTCCATGCTGTTGTTTGGCGGCGAAGTGTTGCACAACTTCTCACTCGCGCTGACGATTGGCATTTTGTTCGGCATTTACTCATCCGTACTGGTGGCATGTCCAGTTGCCCTCATGCTCGGCATCAATCGCGCAAATCTGATTGGTGATGTTGAGAAAAAAGAAAGTAACAAGGACGAAAAAATAGCGGAACCCGATCCCTCGGAATTCGCTTAAAACTACCATCCAGTGTTACCTGCCATGAAATATGTCGCAAAAGATGCATAGTGCCCGCGTGGTAGCGGCACTTGCATCCATCCATGCTCACATATAAACTCTAACATTATCATCTTCACTCACCAAAACTTTGGATAACATTCCTATTTCATGGCAATTGGGCGCACTTGCCATACTGCTTTTTGTTTCAGGTTTTTTTTCACTCGCTGAAACCAGCCTGATGTCTGTTAACCGCTATCGCCTGCGCCATTTGGTTAAGGAGGGGCATCGAGGTGCGCGGCTTGCCAGTACACTCCTCGCAAAAACAGATAAATTATTAGGCGTGATTCTACTTTGCAACAACTTCGCCAATGCAGCTTCAGCTACGCTCGTCACCGTTATTGTTGTGGAGTTATTTGGTGAAGGTGAATGGTCACTGATGCTTGGCACATTAGGGGTTACTTTTGCCATTTTGGTATTTAGTGAAATCTCACCTAAAGTAATTGCTGCTGCACATGCCGAGAAACTCGCCATCTATTGCAGTTATATTCTGTATCCATTGCTTAAAGTGCTGTATCCTGCCGTATGGTTTATAAACTTGTTCGTGGTGGGATTGCTGCGCATTTTTAACGTGAAAGTGAATTTCGAATCGCAGATGCAATCACTCACCATGGATGAGTTGAGAAGCATTGTGAGCGACTCAGGGCACTTCATCCCTAAAAAACACCGCACGATCCTGCTGAACCTTTTTGAATTAGAAAAAATCACTGTAGATGATGTTATGACAGCGCATACCATGGTGGAAAGTATCAATCTTGACACTTCACTCGAGGACATACTGCAACATATCTCTAACAGCCATCACACCCGCCTGCCTGTAAAACAAGGGGAGTCTGAGGAAATTATTGGCATACTGCATGTGCGAAAAGTAATTAGTCAGTTGCGTGAACATCAGCAACATCACGACCTCAGTAAAGAAGCGCTAGTTGAAGTCATTTCCGAACCTTACTTTATCCCATCCGGTACGCCTTTATTCACACAGATACAACAATTTCAGGAGAACCAGCAACGTGTCGGACTGGTTGTAGATGAATATGGTGAATTCAAAGGCCTGGTCACACTTGAGGATATCCTGGAAGAAGTGATTGGCGACTTCACCACGCATTCACCATTACGCCATGCAAACTTTCACAAAGAAGCAGACGGTAGCTGGCTGGTAGATGGCTCAAGCGCATTGCGCGAACTGAACAAAAAACTCAAACTTGAGTTGCCACTTAATGGCCCACGCACGCTAAACGGGCTTATTCTTGAGCATTTTGAAGACATTCCCGACCCGAACACCAGTCTGAAAATTGGTAATCACCGCCTCGAAATATTGCAAACACAAGATAGAATTGTAAAAAGCGTCAAAATATTCCCTTAATCTCTGCAATTGATATACATACCTGTCACTTAATATTGCGAAATTAGACTTGAATTTTTCTCCGGTTGGCTCAAAATAGACTCATATCATGACAAGAGACTCGCATGCTAACGATATTGCACTGAAGCCACAGGTAGTGAAGCCTGAGGTGCCGCCCATGTTCAAGGTGCTGCTGTTAAATGACGATTACACTCCCATGGAGTTCGTAGTGGAGGTAATTGAGC
The DNA here is from genome assembly GCA_002842285.1 of Betaproteobacteria bacterium HGW-Betaproteobacteria-22. Lineage (GTDB taxonomy): Bacteria > Pseudomonadota > Gammaproteobacteria > Burkholderiales > Methylophilaceae > Methylotenera. The sequence continues at coordinate 3,267 of PHCJ01000022.1, read as the reverse complement.
GCTTTTTTAATAAAAACCGTGAACAAGCAACGCAAATCATGCTCAAAGTGCATACCGAAGGTGTAGGCGTTTGTGGCATTTATCCTCAGGATATTGCCGAAACAAAAATGAATCAGGTATTAAACCATGCTGGTGCATCACAGCATCCACTGCAGTGCACCATAGAAATCGCGTAGGCTCAAAGAATTGCATAGAAAGTTAGGTATAAAATGATTGCACAGGAACTTGAAGTTAGCCTGCATATGGCATTTATGGATGCCAGACAGAAGCGTCACGAGCTGATTACAGTTGAGCACTTACTGCTCGCCATGATTGACAACCCGACAGCGGCAGATGTGTTACGTGCGTGCGGCGCAAAACTGGAGGTGCTGCGTACAGAACTTAATCAATACATCGAGGAACACACGCCTACCGTGATTGGGCAGGATGATGTAGACACCCAGCCTACATTAGGCTTTCAGCGCGTTATTCAGCGCGCAATGCTGCACGTACAATCATCCGGGAAAAAAGAAGTCACCGGCGCCAACGTACTGGTTGCCATCTTCGGGGAAAAAGATTCACACGCGGTGTTCTTTTTACATCAGCAAGGGATTACCCGTTTAGACATCGTCAACTTCATCTCACATGGCGTTTCCAAGGTTGGCGAAACGGCCAAACCTGAAGGCGGGTCGCAAGAGGCTGATGCGGAGACACCGCAAAGTGGAGCGCTTGAGAATTACACGCTCAACCTGAATGCTCAAGTTGCAGCCGGAAAAATTGATCCGCTGATTGGTCGTGCATCTGAACTGGAGCGTGTTGTACAAACCCTGTGTCGTCGCCGAAAAAACAACCCTCTGCTCGTCGGTGAGGCTGGCGTTGGCAAAACAGCGATTGCTGAAGGACTGGCACGTCGTATTGTAGAAAAGAATATCCCTGATGTATTGGCTAATGCCGTTGTGTACTCGCTGGATATGGGGGCGCTATTGGCGGGTACAAAATATCGTGGTGACTTTGAGCAACGTCTGAAAGCCGTCATGAAGCAACTGGAAGAAAAGCCCGACGCGATTTTATTTATTGATGAAATACACACCCTGATAGGGGCAGGTTCAGCCAGTGGCGGCACGCTTGACGCGAGCAATCTACTAAAACCTGCGCTATCCAATGGCACACTCAAATGCATAGGCGCTACCACTTACCAGGAATATCGGGGCATTTTCGAGAAAGACCATGCCCTATCCCGCAGATTCCAGAAAGTCGATGTCGTAGAACCTAGTGTTCAAGAAACCATTGAGATTCTAAAAGGACTTAAATCACGCTTTGAATCGCATCACAGTGTTAAATATACTGCTGGAGCACTTACTACAGCGGCGGAACTATCTGCTAAATATATCAATGACCGCCACCTGCCGGATAAAGCTATCGATGTGATTGACGAGGCAGGTGCTGCGCAACGTATATTGCCAAAATCCAGGCAGAAAAAAGTCATCGGTCACAAAGAGATTGAAGACATCATTGCAAAAGTGGCGCGCATTCCACCTAAAAATATCTCGGCAGATGACAGAAGTGCGCTTAAAACATTAGAGCGTGATTTAAAAGCCGTCGTATTCGGTCAGGATAAAGCGATTGAAGCGCTATCTTCTGCTGTCAAAATGGCACGCAGTGGGCTGGGACAAAACAACAAACCGATTGGCAGCTTCCTGTTCAGCGGTCCTACCGGCGTGGGCAAAACTGAGGTTGCCAAACAACTGGCTTACATCATGGGCATCGAGCTAATTCGTTTCGACATGAGCGAGTACATGGAACGCCATGCAGTATCACGCCTGATCGGCGCGCCTCCGGGCTATGTCGGATTTGAACAGGGCGGATTGCTCACTGAAGCGATTACCAAACATCCCTACTGCGTACTGCTGCTCGATGAAATCGAAAAAGCGCATCCCGACATTTTCAACATTCTGTTGCAAGTGATGGATAACGGCACGCTTACCGACAATAACGGCCGTAAGGCAGACTTCAGAAATGTCACCATCATCATGACCACCAATGCAGGTGCGGAAAATCTATCGAAATCGACGATGGGCTTTACCACCACCAAGCAGGCCGGTGATGAGCAGGCGGATATCAAGCGTTTATTCTCACCTGAGTTCCGTAACCGTCTGGATGCCACCGTTTCATTCTCGGCACTTTCACAGGACATTATTATCCGCGTGGTAGATAAGTTCCTGATTCAGCTTGAAGACCAGTTGCATGAGAAAAAAGTTGAAGCCACCTTCTCGGATAAACTCAAAGCTTATCTGGGCAAAAAAGGGTTTGACCCGCTCATGGGCGCACGACCAATGGCAAGGCTGATTCAGGACACTATCCGCAAAGCGCTTGCAGATGAACTGCTGTTTGGCAAGCTAGCCAATGGCGGCAGTGTGCATGTGGATATAGACGATAAGGATGAAGTCATACTAAGCTTTGAGACCAACAGTTCCAGTAAGGAAACCGATCTGGCTGCGGCAGTGGAATAATTTCAACGTTAAGAAAACTGGCGCTCAATCGGCGCCAGTTAACACACGGTAAATGCTAACAATTGCAAATCTCATGGTTTGCACGAAACATCCTCAAACCACAACGGATAAATGACCGATGGTGATTGTCACCGCTTCGACATTTCAGGTTCCAATCGAGATTTGCGCGACTTTTGCATTTGCTCTCTCTGGCCTGATTGCCGGCGCCAGAAAAAAGATGGATGCTTTCGGCGTGTTCGTCGTGACGGGGGTTGCCGCTTTTGGCGGAGGAACCTTGCGTGACATACTGCTGGATAGAAGGCCTTTTTTCTGGGTAGATCATGCCAACTGGATATGGCTGATGCTATGTATGTGCCTGTTTGCCATGGTGTTTATGCGCAACAGGCATATCCTGATTACAGAACGCGCAATCCAGATTCCTGACGCACTCGGCTTGGGTCTTTTTGCGGCGCTTGGCGCACAAATGGCATTAGCACTCAACCTGCCGGTGATTGTTTGCGCCTTGATAGGCGTCATGACAGCGGTATTTGGCGGCGTACTTCGGGACATTCTTTGCAACGAGATTCCCAAGGCCTTTAACGACCACCAGCCCTATGCAGTGATTGCATTATTCGGTAGTCTTTTAGTGGTTCTATTCAACGCACTTTCTCTGCCGCAGTGGTTATGTGTGTTCATTCCCGTGTAATCCCCCCTAAAAATAGTCACATTTAAAAGTAGAAATTTCTCGTAAACTATTAACAGGAGAATTTCTATGAAGACCTCGAAATATACAGATACA
>PHCJ01000021.1 GCA_002842285.1 Betaproteobacteria bacterium HGW-Betaproteobacteria-22 | reverse complement strand
AAGCGTTATTATCGCATTTATGGAGAATTCATACCACTAAAAGTTAACTATTACCTAATATAATCAATTGGTTGGGAGTTAATCAGGGGCGACTATTTATGGCATTCTCTGCTTTCTACTTCACTCAATTTAAAGCTAATCAATCCGCGTGAAGTGATTGAGGCCGCGGTTGCGGCATACCAGCAGCATGAACTATCGCTCGCAAGTGTAGAAGGGTTTATTAGGCAAATCTTGGGGTGGCGTGAATTTATTCGCGGTGTTTACTGGCTGGATATGCCGAAAATGGCAGAGGCCAACCATTACAACCATTTACGCGCCTTGCCATCTTGGTATTGGACAGGCAAAACCCACATGAACTGCATGCGACAAACTGTGAGTGACACTATGAGGCTGGGCTACGCCCATCATATACAGCGCTTGATGGTCACAGGCATGTTCGGTATTTTGTCAGAACTTGCCCCGCGTGAAGTGCAAGCATGGTATTTGGCCGTGTATGTGGATGCAGTGGAATGGGTAGAAATGCCGAATGTGGTCGGTATGGCTTTGTATGCCAATGGGGGACGTTTTACCAGTAAGCCCTATGTGGCGAGTGGGGCTTATATCAAGCGAATGAGTAATTATTGCAGCAGCTGTCGCTATAAGGCGGAACTGAAAATAGGTGAGCAGGCTTGTCCGGTCACCACACTGTATTGGAACTTTTTAATCAAACATTATGATGCTTTTTGCGGAAATCCACGTACTGCATTAATGGCTAAAAACGTAGATAGATTAAGCCCGCAAGACATTACTGCTGTGCAATTAAAGGCACAATATCTGCTTGATCATCTTGATGAGTGCTGAAGTGAACTTACAAAGTGAAGTAAATAACTAACCCCGATTAGGCTTTTAGATGTTTTGCGATCAGCCTGTCTAAACTTGCCGCAAAGGCTTTGCGGTCACCTTGGTTAAAGGAGGAGGGGCCGCTGATTTCTACGCCGTTGCTACGTAATTCTTCCATCAGGTTGCGCATAGACAGCCGCTCCTTGATATTCGCCTCAGTATAAAGCTCCCCCCGTGGATTCAGTGCATAAGCGCCTTTTGCAACCACTTGCGCCGCTAATGGAATGTCCGCGGTGATGACTAAATCGCCGGCTTCCAGTATCAATACGATATGGTTGTCGGCGACATCAAAGCCGCTGGGTACTTGTATCGTTTTGATATAGGCCGAGGGTGGCGTGCGAAGAAACTGATTAGCCACCAGTGTAGTGGTGATTTTTGTGCGCTCCGCCGCCCGGTAAAGTATTTCTTTTATGACAACAGGGCAGGCATCCGCATCGACCCAAATTCGCATAAAAGGTCAGCGTCCTCTACCACCGCTTCTATGCGGGTTAGTAGCGATGCCAACACCTTGGTTTGCACCACCACGGTTTGGGCCTTTGCTGTTAGGGTTGCCTCGATTTAGGTTGTTTCTGCCAGTATTGGGTCTGCCAGCACTTTCGCCCGCAATGCCGCGTGGTTTGTGCCCGTAGCTAGGGGTGGGCGGCACAAATAAGCTGTTTTGCGGCATGGCCTGGTGACGAGCTGCTTCTGAGAGTTCTTTTTGAGCCGGTTTTCGTGCAGTGTTTGGTTGTTTTTTGCCATTTTGGGAATTGCGTTTTTGCCCATGCTGCGGACGCGGTGCGCGTGGTGCCTCCGGTTCCGGATTCGTCGCTGGCGTGAAGCCTTCAACCGCTACTTTGGTGATTTCGCGTTTGATCAGTTTTTCAATATCTTTTAATAATTTGATTTCTTCACGATCAACCAATGATACTGCAGCGCCGCTGCTGCCAGCACGGCCGGTGCGGCCTATGCGGTGTACGTAATCTTCAGGCACGTTGGGTAATTCAAAATTCACAACCTGCGGTAACTGGTCAATATCCAAACCACGTGCTGCAATGTCAGTAGCCACCAAAACGCGCACTTCACCTGCTTTAAACCCGGCAAGCGCTTTGGTTCTTGCGCCTTGGCTCTTGTTGCCGTGGATGGCCGCAGCCTCAATACCATCTTTAATCAGCTTTTCGGCTAACCGGTTTGCGCCGTGCTTGGTGCGTGTAAACACCAATACCTGTTGCCAGTCATTGGCTTTGACCAAATAGCTGACCAGTTCGCGTTTATGTGCCTGCGGCACCATATGTACGGTTTGCTCCACCAGTTCGGAAGCCGTGTTGCGACGTGCCACTTCAACAAAGCCCGGATTGTGCAGCAGACTATCTGCCAATGTTTTGATTTCATCAGAAAAAGTGGCTGAAAACAACAGATTCTGGCGCTGCTTGGGCAATAACGCCAGAATTTTTTTAATGTCACGTATAAAGCCCATATCCAGCATGCGGTCAGCTTCATCTAGCACTAATATTTCTATCCCTGACAAATCCAGTGTTTTTTGGCTGATATGATCTAAAAGGCGTCCAGGTGTGGCCACCAGAATGTCCAGTGGTTTTTTGAGGCGCGTAATTTGCGGGTTGATATTTACGCCACCAAAGATCACTGCGGAAGTAATCGGCAAATATTTACCGTAAGTTTTCACTGATTCCTCAATTTGTGCAGCAAGTTCACGGGTAGGTGATAGCATCAGGCAACGTGGGCGTGCTTTTGACGCATCTGCTAAAGGTTTTTGGTTAAGCAAGTGCAGGATAGGCAGGGTGAAGCCAGCCGTTTTGCCCGTGCCTGTTTGGGCACCGGCCAGTAAATCGCCTCCGGTTAACACCATGGGAATCGCTTTGCTTTGTATCGGAGTCGGGTGTGTGTAACCTGCGTCGCTAATAGCGCGCAGTATTGGTTCTGAAAGGCCTAACTCGTTAAAGTTAAGGCTAGGGTTTGTTTCAATAGACAAATTAATGCTCCAGCGTTAGCCCGGAAACAATATGGTTCAGGGCTGAAATTTAAGCCGACCCATCACTTGTGAAGCAACACCAATCGAGGTCTGGCAAAGGTTATCAACATTTATTTTAAGGTGCATGTTTTAAGTGCAGGTTTAAAAGATGTGAAAAAAGGCCGCTACGCTGATTGGTTGGCGCAGGGAACCTGGATTATACGTGAGATTTGAATTAAAGGGTGTTCCTTAACGAGAATCTTATTTCGGTGTCATCATCATTGATGTCACTTTCCTTTTAAAACCTGAAAAATGGATAAGCTGGATTAAAAGTCAGTTGGATTTTAATTGCTGCAGGCGACGCCACTGCCATGGGGAAATGGGTTTTTCATTTTTCCATAGCCCTAATTTATGTTCACGAGCAATTGTTTCGGCTTTGCGTGTGTCGGGATTGTCAGAATATTTGGCGTTATGCCAGGCGAGACCGAGCTCCACCAAGTAAACCGCAGCATTAATCTCGTTACAAGTTAAGTGACCCAGGTGGCGTTTATGCTGATCCTGGTTTAACAGGGTCACCTCTAATGTCACGTCATCACCGGTGCATAGATCCTTAAGCGCTAGACGTGATTGTTTACCATAAGCTTGGTTGCGTTCCGGTGCATCAATATCGGCAAGTCGCAACTTGAGTTTGCTGTGCTCTTTGCCGTTGCTGATGCGTTCAAGCAAAACAGTATCGCCATCGTATATTCTTATTACACGATAACGGTCATCGGCCTGACTTAAGCTTGCAAAGCATAACAATAAATGAGCGGTAATTAAAAGCGCCAGAACGCGCCGGTTCAACCACATGTCACTTAATCCCAGATTTGCTATTAGGCCGATTTTAATCCTATCAGGCATGAATTAAGCTGCAAAAATAACCAAGAACAGCCTCACCATCGTTTCGCGTCCTAATGGAAAATCTGGGTTAATGTGTGTGCGTGTGGTGGTGGCCATGTTCACTATCTAACAGGCTGTAATAATTTGAAGGTTCCAGCACCGTTGGGATGGGGTCTGTTTCCGCTTCAGGGTAGTCCTTGCTGAAGTGCAGACCGCGACTCTCTTTGCGCTCCATCGAACTTCTTACAATTAGCTCAGCTACTTGCAGCAGGTTGCGTAGTTCGATTAAATCGTTACTGATTTTAAAGTTGCTGTAAAACTCATGCACCTCGTCACGAAGCATATGGATGCGGTGCATTGCACGGCTTAGCCGTTTATCGGTACGCACGATGCCTACGTAATTCCACATAAAACGGCGCAACTCATCCCAGGTGTGTGTGATGAGCACCTCTTCATCGGCATCGGTGACGCGGCTTTCATCCCAATACGGAAGTGTCGGCACCTGGCTGACAGGCTGGCTTAATATGTCTTCAGCTGCGGCCTGGCCGAACACCAGGCATTCCAGTAGGGAATTGCTGGCAAGGCGGTTGGCGCCATGCAGCCCCGTACAGGCGGTTTCTCCAATCGCGTACAGGTTGTTGATATCCGTGTGTCCCTTGTCGTCGGTCATGATGCCGCCGCAGGTGTAGTGTGCGGCCGGTACCACGGGAATAGCCTGCTTGCTGATGTCGATACCCAATTGCAGGCAGCGGCGATAGATGTTTGGAAAATGCTCTTGAATAAATTCGGGTGTTTTGTGTGTAATGTCCAGATATACGCAGTCAAGACCGCGTTTTTTCATTTCAAAGTCAATCGCGCGTGCAACGACATCGCGTGGAGCTAACTCTTCTCTGGGGTCATGCTCGGGCATGAAACGTGTGCCATCAGGCAGTTTGAGCAAGCCGCCTTCGCCACGTACGATTTCTGAAATTAAAAAAGATTTTGCATGCGGGTGAAACAAGCAGGTGGGGTGGAACTGAATGAATTCCATGTTGGCAATGCGGCAGCCTGCGCGCCACGCCATGGCAACGCCATCTCCGGTGCTGATATCAGGATTGGTGGTGTAAAGGTACACTTTGCCGGCCCCGCCAGTGGCTAAAACGGTATGTTGCGCGCCTATAGTTAATACCTTGCCCGTAGCGTTATCCAGCACATAGGCACCCAGACATTGATTGCCGCCGAATATGGGTGTTGTTTTTTGTTTTACCTTCTGTGTAGTGATTAAATCCACAGCGATGTGGTTTTCCAGCAGGGTAATGTTGGGGTGTTGCCGCACTTTTTCAGCCAGTGTGGTTTGTACGGCGTGTCCTGTAGCATCAGCAGAGTGAATGACCCTGCGATGACTGTGACCGCCCTCACGCGTGAGATGATAACCACTATTATCTGACTCTCGCGTAAATGCCACACCCTGCTCAATGAGCCACTCTATGGTTTCCCTGCCATGTTCAACTACTTTTTTAGTGACAGCGCTGTCGCATAGGCCGGCTCCGGCAATGAGCGTGTCTTGAATATGCGCCTCTATGGAGTCATGGTCGTTCAGTACCGCCGCGATACCGCCCTGCGCCCAGTTGCTGGCGGAGTCATTAATGCTGCGTTTGCTGACCAGGCATATTTTTTTGTGCGATGCGATTCTTAATGCAAGAGATAACCCAGCCAGGCCGCTACCAATAATCAGGACGTCATATTGCTGCATGATGGTTTAAATGTATTCAAGAAGAGTGAGTTGGTTTGGAACTTCTGAGAGTGTATCGCGGTCACTGTAAAAGGCAATAGATAAAATGTATTGATTAACAAATAAACATTAAAACGCCTAATGAAGTATTAAGATCAATCAAGATCGTGGAGGAAAGTTAACGATGCAGCTTAGGAAAATTCAGGAATTGGCAGAATTTAGCTTTATGCAATCTGTGCGCCAAGGTTATACTTACGCTGGTGGAAAAGCTCAACAAAACAATCAACAGCGTGATGCTGACCGCCATCAGAGGCTGGCAGTAGTGTCTGCACCGGCGGCGGGAAATCGTGAGATAGATCACGAGCTTGTGTTGCGCGCACAGCGTGGTGACAAGCGCGCATTTGGCCTGCTTGTCGATAAATATCAGCGTAAATTGGCAAGATTGCTATCGCGCATGATTAGAGATCAGGCTGAGATTGAAGATGTCGTGCAGGAGTCTTTTATCAAAGCCTATCGTGCATTGCCTAATTTTAGGGGGGATAGTGCGTTCTATACCTGGTTGTACCGCATTGGCATCAATACCGCAAAGAATTATCTGGTGTCTTTGGGGCGTCGGCCATCCGTTTCTACGGATATTGAGATTGAAGATGCCGAGAACTTCGACAGCGGTGATGAGCTTCGCACAACGGAGACGCCAGAGTCATCCATGATGACCAAACAAATCGCGCAGACCGTCAATGACACGGTAGAGGCGTTGCCTGAAGATTTGCGTACGGCGATTACGCTACGTGAAATTGAGGGGTTAAGTTATGAAGAAATTGCAACGGTGATGGGTTGCCCTATCGGTACGGTGCGCTCACGTATTTTTAGAGCACGTGAAACAATCGCCGTTAAGCTGCGTCCGTTACTCGATACACCAGAGCATAAGCGCTGGTAGCTTGGTAATTATGCAGGTTTAGGATAAGTATTGCCCAGGAGTTTAATGATGAGTGAACAAGTATCTGCTTTGATTGATAATGAAGTTGCGCCGGAAGATGCTGAGCATCTGCTAGGCATGTTGAGTGCCAATAAGCAGGCGCTGGAGGATTGGTCGCATTTTCATTTAATCGGCGATGCAATGCGTGGTGATAATTTGTTACATCATGACTTTAAAAAGAATCTGATGCAAAAAATCGAGCTTGAACCCACGATATTGGCGCCAGGCGCAAGCAAGCCGGCTACCGCCAATTCAGGCAAAAAAGAAGCGACAGGTTTTAAAGGCAGGCTGCCGGTAACTTGGTCAATCGCAGCCTCTTTTGCGGCGGTAATGATGGTGGGCTGGATGGCATTGCAGCAACATACACAGTCTGGCAATGCCCCGGTGATTGCAGAGTTGGCCGAATTGGAAAGCTCAGATCAAACAATCCCCGCTGAGTATTTAATTGCCCATCAGGCGTCAGCCCCTTCAACCAGTTCATATTACATGCAATCCGTCAACTATTCAGAATGAGTGCCGGCTTTTTCAGTGTTAAAGTTTTTTCGGGCATATTGCTTGTAGCATCGATGTTCGCGCACATATCTGCTCATGCGGAAGCGGAAAATGAAGCGGAGTTGTGGACTGTTTTGCAGAAAGCCGCAGTAGCTGCGCGCGCATTGAGTTATGAGGGGGTGTTTGTCTGTCAGACAACACAGAAAACACGCGCCGTTCAGATTAGACATCTGTTTAACGGTCAAAGTGAGTTTTCAAGAAATGTCGTACTGGATGGATCGCCGCGTGAGATGTTGAGTCAGGGCGGCGAGTTGGTGATTTACAACGCCAGAAACAAAGATATTGTTATAGAGAAAAGGCGCGGGCAAAATATGTTCCCCGCGGTATTGCCGGTTAACCTTGATGTCGTGAAAGATAGTTACACGTTGCAAGCGGGCAATCAGGAGCGTATTGCCGACAGGCAAGCGCAGACGTTATTGCTGCTGGCAAAAGATAGCTTGCGTTATAGCTACAAATTCTGGGTGGATAAAGAGTTTGGCCTGCTTCTGAAGTCGGCGATGTTTAACCAGCAAAATGAAATCTTGGAGAGCATTGCCTTCAATCAATTATCTTTGTTCAACACCGTTGATTTGGATTGGTTCAAACCAAATATTGACCGCAAGAAAAACTACGTGATGGAGGATGAGTCGGTCGTTTCTGCTGAGACCAGATTTCCTGTGTCTTGGGATGCGAAAATCTTGCCTGCGGGCTATCAGAAAACAGACCAAATGATGCGCGCAGTGGCGGGTAAGCCTTATCCTGTGGCTCATGTGGTGTTTTCGGATGGCATGGCTTCGGTGTCGTTGTTTGTTGAAGTCTTGTCTAAAAGGGTGGCACTGAAAAATAGTCAAGTCAAAGTGACTTTGATTAAAAACGGCAATACCAGTTTTTATGCCAATGAAAAGAATGGTTATCTGGTCACTGCGGTGGGTGAAGTGCCTGAGGCAACCGTAGTGCAGTTCGCTAACGCGGTGGTGGTGAACAATGCCGATGCAGCCGCAGTTAGATTGCCATAATTTCAAAATAAAATACGCAACGTTAAATTAAAGTGTTGTAGATAAAAATGATAGAACAATATGCAATAGTGATGGGCCTGGAACAAAACCTGGCGCGCCTGGAAATAGAAAGGCGCACGGCTTGTAGTCTTTGCGGTCAGAAGCGTGGTTGCGGTAATGCAGTCTGGGGTAAGTTGCTAGGTCACCAATCGCATACGTTTTTGGCAGAGAATAAAATAAATGCAAGTGTTGGCGATAGTGTCGTCGTGGGCGTTGATGAACGCGCCGCATTGCGATCTGTCTATTACTTGTATGTGTTGCCTTTGTTGAGCATGCTGGTGTTTGCTGTGGTGGCTGATTTTTATACTGATAACCAACTCCATGTGCTGCTGGCAACTATGTTGGGTCTGGTGCTTGGGTTTTTATGGGTGAAAGGCCATTTGGTTGGATTTGGCCATCACAAAAAGACCTTGAGCAATCATCAGGCTGTGATTTTAAGGTTTGCGGATGCTGCGCCACAGTGCGCTTCATCTTAGCGGCGTAGTTTAATTTTTTATAGTGAATGTTAATTGAGGTGCGTAAATGATGAAAAAATGGATTGCAGCAGTGACCTTTGCTGCGATTGCTACACTGAATTTGCCTGCGTATGCAAAGGATCTACCTGATTTTACCGAGCTGGCAGAAAAACAAGGCCCTGCGGTGGTGAATATCAGTATCACGCAAAATGTGCGTGGTACAGGGTTGCCATTTCCCAATATGCAGGGTGATGAGCAGATGCAGGAGTTTTTTAAGCGTTTTGGCATTCCTGGCTTTCCCGGGCTAAACGGCGGGGCGCAGCCGGAATATAAATCGCAATCGTTAGGCTCAGGGTTTATTATCAGTAACGATGGCTACATTCTGACCAATGCCCATGTTGTTGCCGAGGCGGATGAAGTGATTGTTAAGCTTTCAGACAAGCGTGAATTCAAGGCTAAAATCATCGGTGCGGATAAGCGTACTGATGTGGCGCTGGTGAAAATCGAGGCAACAGGTTTGCCTAAAGTGATCACTGGGGACCCTAGTAAACTAAAAGTAGGGGAGTGGGTGGCTGCGATTGGTTCACCTTTTGGGTTAGAGAATACCATGACCGCAGGTATTGTGAGTGCAAAAGGCCGTGCCTTGCCGCAGGAGAACTATGTGCCTTTTATCCAGACAGATGTGGCGATTAACCCGGGTAATTCAGGCGGGCCATTGTTTAATCTTGCAGGCGAAGTGGTTGGCATCAACTCTCAGATATATAGCCGTAGCGGCGGTTCAATGGGTTTGTCTTTCAGTATCCCGATTGATGTTGCGTTGGAGGTGTCTAACCAGTTGAAAGATGCAGGTAAAGTTACCCGCGGCTGGCTGGGTGTTGTGATTCAGGAGTTAAGTAAAGAATTGTCTGAGTCGTTTGGCATGAAGAATACGAACGGTGCTTTGGTTGCCGGTGTTGAAAAAGGCGGCCCTGCGGATAAAGGCGGTTTGGAGCCGGGGGATGTGATTCTTAGATTTGATGGCAAGGTGATTGAAAAGTCGTCAGACTTGCCACGAGCAGTGGGCGCGACAAAACCTGGTGTAAAAGTGCCTGTTGATATTTTACGTAAAGGTAATGAAAAAACCCTTAAAATCGCAGTTGGGGACATGCCGACTGAAGGCAATGAGGTAGCGCAGGCGAACAAGCCGGCAGCTAAATCGGAGGCGAATAAGGCCGGCTTGATATTAAAAGAGCTGACGCCGCAGCAGAAGAAAAAGCTCAATGGCAAGCAGGGTCTTTTAGTGGTTGAAGCACAGGGCGCAGCCGCACAGGCCGGTATCCGGCGTGGTGATGTGGTGCTGGGACTCAATAACACAGAGGTGCAGTCGCTGGAGCAGTTTGATAAGCTATTATCAGGATTTGCTACGGGCAAAACAATTGCTTTGCTTGTATTGCGAGGTGAAAACACCTTATATGTACCTGTTAAAATTACGGCTGACAAGTAGATGCGCTTCACGGCACTTCTAGTCTAAAGTGCAATCTAAATAATGCTAATACTTTGAATTTGCTGTAAAATCCAAGCTGTTCCGTAACAACAAGGGCGCCTAGTGCGCCCTTGTTGTTACCCCGCTTTGTAAAAGGTCTTTGCCAGAACCACAAACAAGGGTCTTGGGTAGTTAATCAAGTCACTAAATATATACACATGAAAAATATTCGTAATTTCTCCATTATTGCTCATATTGACCACGGTAAATCTACGTTGGCTGACCGCATTATTCATCTATGCGGCGGCCTGGCCGATCGCGAGATGGAGGCGCAAGTGCTTGATTCAATGGATATTGAGCGTGAGCGTGGGATTACTATCAAGGCGCAAACGGCCGCTCTGCAGTACAAAGCGGATGATGGCCAGATTTATCACTTGAATTTAATCGATACCCCGGGGCATGTGGATTTTAGTTATGAGGTGTCCCGCTCGCTCTCTGCGTGTGAAGGCGCTTTGCTGGTGGTCGATGCCAGCCAGGGGGTTGAAGCACAAAGCGTAGCTAACTGCTATACCGCGCTAGATTTAGGCGTTGAGGTGACTGCTGTACTAAATAAAATTGATTTGCCATCAGCAGAGCCCGAGCGCGTGATTCAGGAAATCGAAGATGTGATCGGGATTGATGCCTCGGATGCGGTGCGCTGCTCTGCCAAAACGGGTGAAGGTGTGCGTGATGTGCTTGAGGCTGTGGTAGCGAAAGTCCCTGCGCCCCAGGGGGATGCGACAGCGCCGCTTAAAGCCCTGGTGATTGATGCTTGGTTTGATAACTATGTGGGTGTGGTGATGTTGGTGCGCGTGATCGATGGCGTGCTAAAGCCGAAAGATAAAATCCGCCTGATGGCAACAGGGGCTGAGTATCTTTGTGAGCAGGTTGGAGTATTTACCCCCAAGTCATTGCAAAAAGCACAACTTTCAGCGGGTGAGGTGGGGTTTGTCATTTCAGGGATTAAGGAGTTAGCTGCGGCCAAGGTGGGGGATACCGTAACCTTGTCAGCCAGGCCAGCCAGTGTGCCGTTGGCAGGCTTTAAAGAGGTAAAGCCGCAAGTGTTTGCGGGCTTGTATCCGGTTGAGTCTAACCAGTTTGAGGCGCTGCGCACCGCTTTGGAGAAGCTCAGTTTAAATGATGCGAGCTTGTTGTTCGAGCCGGAAAACTCAACGGCATTGGGTTTTGGGTTCAGATGCGGCTTTCTGGGTTTGCTGCATATGGAGATTGTACAAGAGCGCCTGGAGCGCGAGTATGATATGGATCTTATCACCACCGCCCCCACTGTGGTTTATGAGTTGCTGCTCAAAAGCGGTGAAGTGGTGCAAATCGAGAACCCTTCGCGCTTGCCAGAACCATCGCGCATTGAAGAGATTCGCGAGCCTATGATCGTAGTGAACCTGCTGATGCCACAGGATTACGTTGGCCCAGTGATGACTTTATGTAATAACAAGCGTGGTATACAGCGTAATATGCAATATATGGGCAGACAGGTAATGCTGAGCTATGAAATGCCGCTTAATGAAGTGGTGCTGGATTTTTTTGACAGATTAAAATCAGTGTCACGTGGCTATGCAAGTATGGATTATGAGTTTTTGGAGTTTCGCGCAGCGGACTTGGTGAAGTTGGATATCATGGTCAATGGTGAGCGTGTGGACGCGTTAAGCCTGATTGTACATCGCAGCAACAGCATATATCGCGGACGTGAAGTGGCCGCTAAGATGCGCGAATTAATTCCGCGCCAAATGTTTGATGTGGCGATTCAGGCTTCAATTGGTGCTAATATCATTGCACGCGAGACCGTTAAAGCCATGCGTAAGAACGTGCTGGCCAAATGTTACGGCGGTGACATCACGCGTAAACGTAAATTGCTGGAGAAGCAAAAAGAAGGTAAAAAACGCATGAAGCAGGTGGGTAGTGTGGAAATCCCGCAAGAGGCGTTTTTGGCAATTCTGCGTGTTGAAGATAAATAACAATTTAGGGTAAAAATCGCATGATGTTCGCATTGTTTATGATAGTCATACTGCTGGCGACAGGTTTGATATGGCTGCTAGATAGCCTGGTGTTAAGCAAAAAACGCCCAGCAGGCGTTGATGAGCCTATGCTGGTGGAGTATGCTAAAAGCTTCTTCCCGGTGATTCTGGTGGTTTTTCTGGTGCGCTCATTTGTCGTGGAGCCTTTCAAGATTCCTTCCGCATCTATGATGCCAACGCTTATTGCCGGTGATTTTATCCTGGTGAATAAATTCATCTACGGCCTGCGGGTGCCTATCCTAAATAATACTTTTGTTGAGATTAACAAGCCCGAGCGTGGTGATGTGTTTGTGTTTCATTATCCACCTAACCCTTCCATTGATTACATCAAGCGCGTGATTGCTCTGCCGGGTGACAAGGTAAGCTATCAGGATAAGCAACTGTTTATAAATGGCAAAGCTGTGCCAAAAGTAATGCTGGGCAATTATGAGTATGTGATGTCCGGTTTAAATGTGATGGTGGCGCAGCAATATCGAGAAAAACTGGGACAGGTTGAGCATGACATCCTCGTGCATGATGTGGTTGGCAGTTATGATGCGGATGCGATTGGGGCAAAATTTGCCAACGGGGAAGAGGTGGTGGTGCCTGAAGGCCATTATCTTGCCATGGGAGATAACCGTGACAATAGTTCAGATAGTCGCGTATGGGGATTTGTGCCTGAGCGTAATCTAGTGGGTAAAGCATTTTTTATCTGGATGAATTTTGATCAAGGTTCTAGAATAGGCAGCAGCATACGCTAAGTAAATGCTGTTAGTCGTTTTATCTTAATTATCTTATCTTAAATTATCAGTGGAGAAATCAACATGCGCAATCAGTCAGTTGAGTTAAGAAGCCCCAATAGGCAATCAGGTGCCACTTTGCTGGGCATGCTTTTTATTGGTGGACTTATAGTATTTGCAGCAATGATTGTCATGAAAATCACACCTGCCTACACGGAGTTTATGTCGGTTAAAAAAGTGCTGGTGGCGATGCGGCAGGAGCAGCTTGCCAGCATGACCAACAAGGAAATCAAGGACTCCTTTGATAAACGAGCCAATATTGCTTACATTGACACGGTCAAGGGCTCTGATCTGCTCATTGAAAAAGGTGTGGATGGGCAGCCTGTGATTGTGGTGGATTATCAGATAGTGAAACCAATTATAGGCAATGTGAGCGTGCTTATTGATTTTTCCGCGCGTAGCGATGGCAAGTAATATGTCATTGCCATATCTGGTTTCATGCCCGGCATTGCCGGGTTAATTGACAAAGCGATGACTCAGCAAGCATTGTTAAAACGGTTAGGTCATTCTTTTAAAGACCCTAATCTATTACTTCAGGCACTGACGCACCGAAGTTATGCTGCACAAAATAATGAGCGGCTGGAGTTTTTAGGAGATGGTGCGCTTAATTTCATTATAGCCACGCAGCTTTATAAACGATTTTCTCAGCTGGCTGAAGGTGATTTAAGTCGCTTGCGTGCACAATTGGTGAAAGAGGCGACTTTGTGTGAAATCGCGCTCACGCTTAATCTTGGCGATGCACTGCGCATGGGTGAAGGTGAGCTAAAAAGTGCTGGCTGGCGCAGGCCTTCTATCCTTGCGGATGCACTGGAAGCAATAATCGGGGCAGTTTATCTTGATGGCGGCTTTGAAGCTGCTGAAACCTTTGTGCTGGCTTTGTATCAGCAGAAGCTGGAAACGATAGACCCAAAAGCGATTGGTAAGGATGCAAAATCCTTATTACAGGAAAGGTTGCAGGCGAGAAAGATTATGCTGCCTGAATATATCCTGACACATACCAGTGGCGAAGCGCATGCGCAGCAATTTGTGGTGGACTGCGTGGTAGAGAAATTCAACATACGCACAACAGGTGATGGGACTAGCCGCCGCATCGCTGAGCAGGAAGCGGCAAAATTGGCGCTAGCGGCATTAGATAGACTCTGTATTGGAAAACCCAAAAAATGATAAATCAAGATATTGACCCTGTGATACCCCATTCAGGTGTTTTTAAATGTGGCACAATCGCCATCGTTGGTCGTCCTAATGTCGGGAAATCTACGCTACTTAACCATATTCTAGGATTAAAGCTGGCGATTACTTCCCGTAAAGCCCAAACCACACGTCATCGTTTGCTGGGAATCCATACCACAGATGACACGCAGTTTATTTTTGTAGATACGCCGGGCTTTCAGCAGAAGCATCTCAATGCGTTGAATAAGGGCTTAAATAAAACCGTTACACAGGTGCTGACAGAAGTGGATGTGGTGCTGTTTGTGATTGAACCGATGAAGCTGGGTGATGCAGACCGTAAGGTGCTGAAATTATTATCAGAAAAAACGCCTGCCATTTTAGTGGTGAATAAACTCGATTTGATGGGAGATAAAGGCAATGTGCTGCCTTTGATACAAGATTTTGACCTGGAGTTTCCTTTTGCAGAAATTGTGCCTGTCAGTGCCAAAAAGAGCCTTAATTTAGATGAGCTGTTAAAATCAATCCGCAACTATCTGCCCGAGCAGGCTGCCATTTACTCTGAAGATGAACTGACTGATAAGAATGAACGTTTTTTAGCTGCGGAATTGGTGCGCGAGAAGATTTTCAGGTTATTGGGCGATGAGATTCCATACTCAGTGGCGGTTGAAGTTGAAAAGTTTGAGGTGGTAGGTAAACTGCGTCGTATTTTTTGCGCCATCATCGTAGATAAAGATAGCCAAAAGCCCATGCTGATAGGCAAGGGTGGCGAGAAATTAAAACAGATTTCTACCGAGGCACGCCAGGATATGGAAAAGTTATTTGGCGGTAAAGTGTATCTCGAAACCTGGGTAAAAGTTAAAGGCGGCTGGGCGGATGATGAGCGTGCACTCAAGTCTTTAGGCTACTAAACACAAGCGTCTGGAATCACGGTAATGGCAGATCATCAATCGCATGCGCATGGGGCAGATTTGAATATTGTGGTGCCCTCCGATGCTTTTGCACAGAATGCGCCCTACGCCAATCATGGTAACGCTTACACTGTGCTTGCCCATGGTCCGCAAAGTCAGGGTGAACTATTTGTGTATAGCCGGGCAGACTGTGCCGATGGAGGCTGCGCTAAAGTGTCGCCGCATGATTTGGCGGTCATGATTAAGAACGACCCACATTATCAGCCAGGGCAGGAAGTTGCCTTGTTTTCCTGCAATACGGGCAAATGGGGAGATGCTTCATTTGCACAGGCACTCTCAAATGAGCTGGAAGCAAAAGTCATTGCCCCCAATGCGAATATCGTTGGTTTATCGGCAATTGGTACTAATCAGCACGCCGGGCTTGCCTTTTTTGGAGGCTGGGTTGTTGCGGAGGATATTAAACAGATTGATCCTGAGGTGACGCAACCCTATGGTATGCAAGATCTGCTTAAAGGCCGCACAGTGTATTCATCTCCCTATAACAAAGTGATAGTGACCCCCGATGGGCAAAAGACTTACCTGCAGATTGAAGTTGAAGGTAAATTTGAGGTATTCAGCC
The DNA here is from genome assembly GCA_002842285.1 of Betaproteobacteria bacterium HGW-Betaproteobacteria-22. Taxonomy (GTDB): domain Bacteria; phylum Pseudomonadota; class Gammaproteobacteria; order Burkholderiales; family Methylophilaceae; genus Methylotenera. The sequence continues at coordinate 23,234 of PHCJ01000021.1, read as the reverse complement.
CTCAAAAAGAGCAGAAGAAAGGCTTTTGGTCTGACCTGACAAGTGAGTTGAATAACAATGGGGTTAATGCGCTTGTGCAGATGGCGCAATTTGCCGCAACTTTGCCTGCGCATCAACAAGCAGTCTACCGGCAGAGAATTGCAGAGCATTTAAATCCTCATGACTTAGATTCAGGGGTGATTGATCCATCCCGGCAGGGGACAGAGCTGGAGTGACGTCGTTGAGTTGGGTGTTTATTTTACAGCGATGCATGCTTTTGCATGCGGGGGTCGGTAAATTGTGGCCATAGCAAACAATCGACAAGACAATCAGCCCGTTTATGTGCTGCATACGTATCCTTTCAAAGAAACCAGTTTGGTTGTGGAGTTGTTTACGCGCAATCTCGGACGAGTAGCAACCACCGCCAAAGGTGCAAGGCGGCCACGCTCAGCCATGCGCGGCATGCTACAGGCGTTTCAGCCAATGCTGGCGACATGGTCCGGAAAGCAGGAGCTTAAAACCTTACATCATCTGGAATGGGCGGGTAGTTTGCTGCTGCTTCAGGGCGAAGCACTGATGTGTGGGTTTTATCTTAATGAGCTTTTGCTGCGGCTACTGCCGCGTGAAGATGCGCACGAGGCACTGTTTGAGTATTATGCGGATACATTGAGAGATTTAACCATTGGTGCTGATTTGGCGGTTACTTTGCGACGTTTTGAGCTCAAGTTTCTGCAGGAGTTGGGGTATGCGATTCCATTGATGACAGATGCCAAAGCACAGGCGGTAGTTGCAAGTCAGGCTTACCGTTATGAAGCAGAGCATGGTGCTTATAAGCTTGATGGCAGAGTGGGACACGATGATCACAGTGTGCAACTGTCCGGTAAGACGCTGATCGATATGGCAAATGATAACTATCATGACACACAGACACAGCAGCAGAGCAAGCAGTTAATGCGTTACCTGCTTGCTTATTATTTAGGTGACAAGCCTTTGCATACCAGACAATTGCTGATAGATTTGCAGGGGCTGTAATTACATTGTTTTTGCCAACACACGGTTGGCCGTGGCTAAATTTTATGAAAGTGGAAAATGATTAAATTAGGCGTCAATATCGACCATGTGGCAACCATACGTCAGGCACGGGGTACCAAATACCCTAGTGTGGTCCAGGCGGCATTACGTGCGGAGCAATCCGGGGCCGACAGTATTACCCTGCACTTGCGCGAAGATCGTCGCCATATGCAGGATGCTGACATCTTTGCTTTGCGTCCTTTGCTGCAAACCAAGATGAATCTGGAGTGTGCCATTACTGAGGAAATGCTGGATATTGCGATTCAAGTTAAGCCTCAGGATGTGTGCCTAGTGCCTGAGCGACGTGAAGAGCGCACCACGGAAGGTGGGTTGGATGTAGTCGTGCAGTTTGAGAAAGTACAGCATGCAGTAAAAAAATTAGGTGATGCGGGGATTCGTGTTTCACTGTTTATTGCACCTGATCTGGCACAGATTGATGCGGCCGTTAAAACAGGTGCTCCGGTCATTGAGTTGCACACCGGCACGTTTGCAGATGCTGCAACGGATGCCGTACAAGCCGAAGAGCTGGCGCGTATTGAACTCGCATTGCATCATGCGAAAGATGCAAGGTTGATTGTTAATGCTGGGCATGGTCTGCACTATCATAACGTGCACCATGTAGCAAAGCTGTACGGATTTGAAGAGCTCAATATCGGCCATGCGATTGTTGCACACGCGCTGTTTGTGGGTTGGGATAATGCAGTACGTGAGATGAAAACTTTAATCAAGAATTACGCGCCAAGATAAGCTGAGCAAGAAAAGCTAAACAACATGATCTTCGGAATAGGGACAGACATTGTGGAGGTGGCGCGTATTGATGCCTCCATTGCCGAGTTCGGTGATGCCTTTGCAAAACGCGTGCTGGCAGATAGCGAGCTGGCCAGTTATCAAACATCACAAATCAAGGCGCGGTTTTTAGCCAAGCGTTTTGCGGCTAAAGAGGCTTTTTCCAAGGCACTGGGCACGGGTTTGCGTGCGCCGGCTACCTTTCAGAATATTGCAGTTTCGCATGATGTGTTAGGAAAGCCACTGCTGGTGCTAGCCCCTGAGTTGCAAGCCTATCTGCAAGCCAAAAATATTGTGCAAACGCATCTTAGTGTCAGTGATGAAAAGAATCTTGCCGCAGCGTTTGTGGTGCTGGAAATTTAATGGAAATGGATTTTGAGCGCAGGTTCGGCGGGGTGCGCAGGCTCTATGGCGAGGCCGGGCTGGCAAAGCTTACCGGGGCGCATGTGGTAGTGGTGGGTATAGGTGGAGTGGGCTCGTGGGCGGCTGAGGTGCTGGCGCGTAACGCAGTGGGCAGTATTACCTTGATAGATTTGGATAATATTGCAGAATCCAATTTTAACCGTCAGTTACCTGCTGTTGAGGGCAATATCGGTAAGCCCAAAGTCACCGCAATGTGCGAGCGTATTTTAGCAATTAATCCAAGCTGTCAGGTACGTCAGATTGAAGATTTCATTACGCCGGAAAACATCGAACAATTATTACATTTTAGTTTTGATGGCCTCATTGATTGCGTGGATGATGCAAAGGCGAAGGTTGCCCTGATTAACTTTTGCAAACGGGCGAATGTGCCCATTGTTGTGTCTGGTGGGGCGGGTGGAAGATTAGACCCCGCACGCATTCAATTGGCGGACTTGGCGCATGTGCATGGGGATAAGCTGATTGCCAAGGTGCGTAATGTGTTGCGTAAAGATTACGCATTTCCTCAGGGTAACAATACGCCAAAGAAATCACCAAAATTTGGCATTTCCTGCATTTATTCTGATGAGCCAGTTACAAAGCCCGTGATGGCGTCATGTGATATTGCACAAGGTGTTTCGGGTTTAAATTGTGCCGGTTACGGCTCAGCGGTAAGCGTCACCGCTACATTTGGCATGCTGGCTGCGCAAGTTACATTGAATCAGGTGCTTCAATAGTCATTGATTCGCTTAGCTTGCATGTGTGATTGCTTATGATTCATAGTGTGTCGGCTAAAAATGGCTACTTTACAAGAATGTCATAAAAATGTCACGATGTGTCGTTATCATTTTAAGGTTGATTCTCTGAAATTATTATGCGACCTACTCATTCTTCTATCAAATTACTTAACCGCGATATCAGTATTCTGGCGTTTAACGAGCGGGTGTTGAGCCTCGCTCAGAATGCGGATTATCCGCTTCTGGAGCGGTTGCGTTTTCTTTGTATCGTTTCATCTAATCTGGATGAGTTTTTTGAAGTACGTGTCGCCCCGCACGTAGATGCAATGCGCACGGATGAGCAGCAGACGGATGTCAACGTGGAAAGCTACCGTGCTATTTCAAATGTAGCGCACGCGTTGGTAAGTAAACAATATGATATTTTTAATACCGAACTGATGCCTTCATTGGCAGAGCAGGGGGTGCATCTGATTTCGCACGGGGATCGCAATGCAGAGCAGAGGCGCTGGGTTGCCCGATATTTTGAATCTGATGTGCGCCCTCTGCTGGTGCCGATTGCCCTGGATCCTTCGCATCCGTTTCCACAAGTGGCTAATAAGTCATTGAATTTTATTGTTTCTCTTGGCGGTGTGGATGCTTTTGGGCGCAATAACAATATCGCGATACTAAGAGTGCCACGCGCATTGCCAAGATTGATTAAACTCCCTAAACACTTAAGCGGCAGGCAGCAGAAGTTTGTATCTTTGTCGAGCGTGATTCGTGCGCATTTAGACAGCTTGTTTGCTGGACGTGAAGTGCTTAATTTTTCTCAATTCAGGGTTACACGTCATTCGGATCTTGCTGTAGATGAGGAGGATGTGAAAAATCTTCGTACGGCTTTGCGACAGGGGCTCGTACAGCGAAATTTTGGCGATGCGGTGCGCTTGGAAGTGTCGCATGGTTGCGATGAAAAGCTGGCAAGATTTTTGTTAAAACAGTTTGATTTGCCTGACGAATCCCTGTATCGCGTGAATGGTTTGGTCAATTTGGGGCGCTTGATGCGATTGGCCGACATGGCAGAAGGCAGCCATCTGAAATTTGCACCTTATGAGCCTAAGGTGAGCCAGCAGATCATACCCAATCAATCATTTTTTACACAGCTGAAGCAAAAAGACGTGCTGATTCATCAGCCATATGAGAGTTTTGAATCGGTGATCGAGTTTTTGCGTGAAGCGGTGTATGACACGGATGTGCTCTCGATTCAGCAGACCATTTATCGCACAGGCTCTGATCTGCGTATGCTTAAATTGCTGCAGGAGGCCGTGCGCCGCGGTAAGGAAGTGCTGGCGGTAGTGGAGCTTAAAGCACGATTTGATGAAGAGGCGAATATCAACTGGGCCGAGGATTTGGAGTCAGTAGGTGCGCAAGTGGTCTATGGTATCGTCGGCCTGAAAACGCATGCCAAGATGCTATTGGTGATGCGGCGCGAAGGTGCAGGACTCAAATACTACGGCCACGTGTCGACGGGTAACTACAACCCAAGAACAGCCCGTTTATATACTGATATCAGCATGCTGACCTCAGATGCCAAAATTACGCAGGACATGGAGTATTTATTCAGGCATATCGCAAGCCAGGTCAAGTTGCCGCGCATGCAAAAGCTGTTGGTAGCACCATTTAACCTGCATAAACAGATGGTTGCCAGAATCGGGGCGGCTGAAACCGCAGCCAAGGCAGGAAAACCCGCACAGATCATGCTCAAGATGAATGCGCTGACTGATGAAGCTTTAGTGCATGCACTTATCAAAGCAGGGCGAGCAGGGGTGGAGATTGACCTGATTCTACGCGGCGCTTGCATTTTGCCTGTCGATATTGAGGGGCTGGATGGGCGAATTCGCGTGCGCTCTATCATCGGCCAGTTGTTGGAGCATTCCCGAGTGTTTTACTTTAAAGTGGCGGATGTTGAGAATATGTGGTTATCCAGTGCTGACTGGATGAATCGTAACATGATGCGGCGTGTTGAGATTGCCTGGCCCATTATGGATTTCGACCATCGTGCACGTATTCTGCATGAATGTTTTGAGGTGTATCTGCATGATAATCAGGATGCATGGTTACTCACAAACGATGGTCATTATGTATCTAGTGCGACAGTTAAAACCAAGCCACATGAGTTTCATCACAGTGCCCAACGTTTGCTGATGAAGCAATATGGTGAATAAACGACAATTATTAGGGCATGTAAAATGAAGCAGCTGATTTTTTGGCGTCACGCAGAAGCCGAGGTGGAAAGTGCTAGCGGTAAAGATGCTGATCGCGCACTCACAAAGCGCGGACGCAAGGATGCGGAAAATATGGCCAAGTGGCTCGCACAATACTTGCCGGATGATGTGGAGATATGGGCGAGTCCTGCTTTACGCTGTCAGGAAACGGCGTCCGCGCTACAAAAAAGAACAGGTTGGGTGATTACCGCATCCGAAGTGCTTGGTATTCATAGTAACTGCCAACAGATACTCGACTTGCTTCACCAGTTTACGGCTGAAAAGACTGTTGTGTTTGTCGGGCATCAGCCTAACTTGGGTCTATGTATTGCCTCTTTGCTCAAGAACAGCCCTCACGCCTGTGCCGTGAAAAAGGGTTCTGTGTGGTGGCTGCGCCGGCCCAAGTCAGCAACACAGAGCAGCAGTGCACTGCAAATGGTGTTATATGCAGTGCAGCAGCCAGCCCTAATTTAATCTGCTATTTATTTTTTTTTAGGTCTGCCGGTTTTAATGGTAGGCACTTTACCCAATGTGGTTTTTAAAGTGGCATCCGCCATTGCGCTTAGCAGCATTAAGCCTGCACGTATCAGTTCACTCTTTTTAGCTGGTTGGCCCAGTTTCTCTAAACGGCTTTTTAGTACGCCAAATTGTGCATACTCAGTTTTTGGCATGGTAAAGCTGTCACGCTCCATTTTAAGTTTGGGCGTTTTTTCTTTGACAGGTTTGATTACGCTTTTGTTTTTTTCTGCCGCTTTTGCTGTAGTAGCAATCTTAGGGGTGCTTGCAGCTTTTCTCACAGTGTCCGCCTTGACCGCAGGCGCTTTGCCGGACCTTGCTCTTTGTGCGGCAGGTTGAGCAGATGTGGTTGGGGGCGCCGCAGGCTTTTCGGTAGGTGTTTTTAAAGCAGCAGCTTGTATGGGGTTGATCTTAGTCATGATGGTATCCTGATTAAACGGTATAAATAGTTTATACCGTTTGTTGATGATGGCAAGTGAAATTTTTATGACAAATTACACTGAATACGCCAGTCAATATTCTGCCTATAATTGTGGGGTTAAGCGCATATACTCCACGCACATGACTGATGCGGATACGCACCATTACACCCCACTACATATTCTGTAAATGTTAGTATCATTTCTTTAATTTAGCCGCTTCTAGTGCATTATTAGGGAAGATGTGATATTCTATATAACCAAATAGTTATATAGTTGAATTATATATTTAGGGATAGGCAAACTCACATGACGCAAATAAAAAGCCCCAATAGCGCTGAAGTTGTGAACAAAAGCACTGAAAGCGCTGTTATTAACCTATACGCAGCTGCAGAAAAAATCTACCCCCGCAGTACCTTTGGGTTCTTTACCAAGTGGCGCTGGGTCATGATATGGCTGACCCAGCTCTTTTTTTATGGTATGCCTTGGCTGGAATGGGGCTCACGCCAGGCCTTGCTGTTTGATTTGGAAGCCAGGCGCTTTTATATCTTTAATCTAGTACTCTATCCGCAGGATCTCATCTACCTGACAGCAATTCTCATTATCTCAGCCCTCTCGCTATTTTTATTTACTGCAGTTGCAGGACGATTATGGTGTGGTTACACCTGTCCACAAACCGTTTATACAGAAATATTCCTTTGGATTGAGTCTAAAATTGAAGGTGACCGTGCTGCACGCATGAAGCTTGATCATGCGGGGTTCTCAGGTAAGAAGTTGTTTAAAAAAGGCAGCAAACATCTCGTCTGGATTTTGTTTGCACTCTGGACTGGCTTTACCTTTGTCGGTTACTTCTCACCTATCCGTGAACTGGGCAGTGCCGTGGTGAACATGGGCCTGGGTCCCTGGGAAACTTTCTGGATATGTTTTTACGGCTTTGCCACTTACGGCAATGCAGGCTTTATGCGTGAGCAGGTATGTAAATATATGTGTCCTTACGCACGTTTTCAGAGTGCCATGTTTGATGATGACACATTAATCGTTACCTATGATGAAAAACGCGGTGAACCTCGTGGCAAAGTATCACAAAAAACCGCGATTGATCCTGGCAAGCAGGGTGCCTGTATCGACTGCAGCCTGTGTGTACAGGTGTGCCCGACAGGTATTGATATTCGCAAAGGCTTGCAGTACGAATGTATTGGCTGTGGCGCCTGTGCTGATGTATGTGATACTGTCATGGATAAAGTGGGCTATGCGCGCGGCCTGGTTAAATATTCAACGCAGAACGCTCTGAACAACGGTTGGACACATCAGCAAATGCTTAAACGTATTGCGCGACCACGCGTGATTGTCTATACAGCTATTCTTGCGGCGCTAGTGGTTGCCACGCTGACCAGTCTGTGGCTTCGCCCTTCATTTAAAGTGAATGTGGTGCGTGATCGTGGCGTTATGGCAAGGCTGGTAGAAGGCGGCATGCTGGAAAATGTATATCGATTGCAGATTATGAATGCAACAGAAACCAGTCAGCAATATCAGCTCAGTGTTGAAGGTCTGGCTAAATTAGCGCTGCAATCCGATGTGACGGACAGTCAGCAAACAGTTGAGATCAATCCTGCTGAGGTGCGATCTATCGCTGTACGTGTGCAGGTTCCAGATGGCGCTGAAAAATCAGGCTCTCATCACATTGTTTTTAAAATTCGGGCCAAGGAAACTGGTGAAACCATAGAAGAAAAAGCCGTATTTTTAGTGCCTAGATAGCACTGTATTTCAAAGCGTGCTGAAAGCGCCTTTCCAAAAAATATGCCACGACACATTCAATCAGCGGTGTCGTGGTTTTTTATTGTCGTTGTTCTTCAGTTGATGCAATTGAAACAATGGGTTAAACAACATATGGGCTAGTTATCTAGGACAGCCCCTAGAATTTTTCTTGAGAGGTTGGCAATCCATCATTAGTCCATGCATTGATTCCACCGGTCAGGTTGTATGTCAGAGTGAAACCGGCTGATTTTAAAACCTCTGCAGCCTTAGCCGAGCGCTTGCCGCTGCGGCACTGCAAAATCACCGGACTATCTTTATACTGCACCAACTCGCCAAGCCTGGCTTCTACCTGTGCCAGCGGAATATGAATCGCCCCTTCAATATGCTGCGCTTTCCATTCATCATCTTCGCGCACATCCACAATAACCGCCTTTTGCTCGGAAAACATTGTGGCGGCCTCTTTGGGTGTCACCGATGCTACTTGAGAATTGCATCCGGCTAATAACACTATTGCCATGACACTGAGACTGATTTTCAATTTGTTAAACATTTCGCATCCTTATAAAAACTATTGATTAAACACCTGATTGATTTCTTCTAAACGTGCTTCGTTCAACTCGCCCGCTGCGGCTGACAGGTTAAGTAAGGCTTGCAGCACCTGATATTTACTGCGTGATAATGCGAGCCTGGCGTTGTGCAGCTCCTGCTCAGAGTTCAGTACATCCAGCGTAGTGCGGTCGCCCACATCACGCCCCAATTGCGTGGAATCCAGCTTGATCAAGGCAGAACGTTCTGCCTGCTCCAGCGCTTTGATCTGGCTTTGGCCAACGTTCAGCGCCATCCACGCCGACCTTGCCTCCTGCGATGCGCGCTGCCTGGCAACATCGGCTTGACTGCGCGCCTTCTCTTGCAATGCGACCGCCTCCTGATGTTTGGCATCACGCATCCCGCTGCTATACAGCGGAATGGTCATCTGCACACCCAGACTTAACTGCCGGTTGGTCACATCGGCATCACCGCCAGCCAAGCCCTGTAAATGCTCGCCGCCTGCCTGCGCGACTAAATTCACAGTAGGGGCGTACCTGGATTGAAACTTTTCGCTTTCAACCTGCGCGATTTGCTGCTGCAATTGCTGCGCATGCACTTGTGGATGATTGCTTTGTGCACGTGCCAGCCAGCTTTGCAAATCACCATTCACATAACGCTTAAAATCCACCTTGCCCGTGAGCTGTTGCAACACCGCATCCTGATTGCCAGAAATGTCTGCCAGCACCGCACGCGTCAGCTGTACATTGCTTTCTGCTTCCAGCACCTGCGAAGTCAGCATGTCATGACGTGCCTGCGTTTCATGGGTATCAATGATGGCCGCGTCCCCTTCTTTATAGCGTGCCTGCGCGCTCTCCAGCGCCTTGGCAACAGCCAGTTGCTGTGCCTTTAATGCAGCCAGCGCATCCGACGCTAGCAATGTATCAAAATAAGCCTGCGCCACGCGCAGCATCAGCTGTTGCGCTTCTGCGCTTAACTGCACCTCCGCCAGCTCCGCCTGTTTATTCAGTTGTGTGGCTGAGCCATCCCGTGCGGCATCATAAAGCGCATATTCCGCACGCAAATTTAGGTTAAGGTTAAGCCCGCCATCGGTTTTAGTGCGAAAGTCCGTGGTGCCCTTTGCGCCAGCACCAGCACCCGCAAACTGCGCGTTAGAGAATCGGGCGTCGGTGATTTTCTGATCATTACTTACCCCACCCGCGCCTGCATTGAGCGTTACCTGCGGGCCTTTCAGTGCGCTTGCCTGTGATGTTTTGCTATGGCCAGCAGCTGCTTCTGCACGTGCCGCAGCAAAAGCCGGGTCTTGCGTACGCGCAGCCTGCCAAGCCTCTAACAAGTCAAAAGCCTGCGCCTGACCTGAAATAAAAACCAACAACGGTAAACAGTAGCGTAAGCGCATCTTAGCAACCCGCACGTACGCCTAATTTACGTAACATATTTTCCATCAGGCACCAGTCGGTAAAACCGCTTTGCAGTAGATTAATGCCTACAAAAGCGGTGAAATACAGCCAGTAGTGACTGATAAAAAACGGGCTTTCAGTCACACCAAGCGCTAATGAAAGTAGGATAAAAAATCCAGCAATTACACGTACAAGTTTCCAGGAAGTCATAGCGTTTTCTCCAAAAAAAATTATATAAATTTACGGCGGTAGGCCACAAAGTAAAGCAACGGGATCACGACCAGTGTCAGCACGGTCGAAACAAAAATACCAAAGATTAGCGAGATCGCCAGCCCGTTAAAAATCGGGTCATCCAGTATAAAGAAAGCACCCAGCATGGCCGATAGCGCCGTCAGCATAATCGGCTGCGCCCGTGTGATGGCTGAATTCACCACTGCTTCTTTGAACGGCTTGCCCGATGCGACCTCCAGATTAATAAAATCAACCAGCAAAATAGAGTTTCTGACGATAATCCCTGCCAGCGCAATCATGCCGATCATGGAAGTCGCGGTAAACTGCGCACCCAGCAAGGCGTGGCCCGGCATCACCCCGATGATAGTCAATGGAATGGGCGCCATGATAATCAACGGTGTCAGATATGAGCCAAACTGCGCTACTACCAGCAGGTAAATCAGAATCAGCCCCACACCATAGGCCGCACCCATGTCACGGAAAGTTTCGTAAGTCACTTGCCACTCGCCATCCCATTTAAGCGCGTAGCCGCGCTGGTTATCCTCCGGCTGCTGTATAAAATACTCGCCCAATTTTCCACCGCCCGGCACGGGGATGTCAGCTACTGCGGCGCGCATGCCAAACATGCCATACAAAGGGCTATCCAGTTTGCCGGCCATGTCGCCCACCACGTAATTCACTGGCAATAAGTCTTTGTGGTAAATAGGTTGTTCACGCAGCACTTCTTCCACCACAACCAGCTCGCGTATCGGCACCAGCTTGCCAGACGATGTGGTCACTGAAAGCTTAAGCAGATCCTCCATGTCGCCCTGCGATGACACCGGCAAACGCAACCGCGTTGCAGTCGGATATTTGCTGGCATCGTGCAAATAAGTCACATCCTCGCCCGCCAGACCAGCACGTAAGGTACTGACAATTGCAGCCTGTGGCACGCCCAGCAATGCAGCCTTTTTCTTGTCAACTTCCAGAAAGATTCTTTTCGCATCTGCGATACTGCTGTCGTCAACATCCACAATGTTCTCTGTGCGCTCAAACACTTGCCTTACCTGTCTGGCAATGCGCATCCTGTCCGCATCATCCGGACCATAAATCTCTGCCACAATCGGTGAAATCACCGGCGGACCCGGCGGCACTTCTACCACCTTCACTTTTGCGCCCATCTCTAGCGCAATTTTCTGCAACTCTGGCCGCACGCGACCGGCAATCGCATGGCTTTGCTCGCTGCGGTGATGCTTGTCTACCAGATTCACCTGAATATCGCCGACCTCGCCGCCGCTACGCAAGTAATACTGGCGTACCAGCCCATTAAAATTGATGGGCGCAGAAAGCCCGACATACGCCTGATAATTGGCTACCTCCGGCACGCTGGCCAAATAAGCGGTCATGGCATGCAGTACGCTGGCGGTTCTTTCCGGCGGCGTGCCAGCCGGCATATCCACCACCACCTGAAACTCGGATTTATTATCAAACGGCAGCATTTTCATCACCACCAGCTGCGCCGCCGGCAAGGCTAATGAAATCAAAATCAAGCCCAGCACCCCCAGGCTTAATTTACGTCGACTCTTCTTGCCATCAGCATCACGCAGGAATGGCGTGAAAATACGTGTAAAGACCGGGGCAATGCGCTTTGCCAGCGCATCTTCGTGCTGCGCATGGCGCAACCAGATGCGCGACAGCCACGGCGTGATGGTCAAAGCGATGGCGAGCGAAATCAGCATGCCCATGCTGGCGTTGATCGGAATCGGGCTCATGTAAGGCCCCATCAAACCGCTGACAAATGCCATCGGCAACAGCGCGGCAATCACGGTCAGTGTGGCCAATATGGTTGGGCCACCAACTTCATCCACTGCCGCGGGAATAATCTCGATCAATGTTGCATCAGGTTTAAGTTTCATGTGGCGGTGAATGTTTTCCACCACCACGATGGCATCATCCACCAGAATCCCGATAGAGAAGATCAGCGCAAATAATGAAACACGATTCAGCGTAACCCCCCATGCCCACGATGCGAACAAAGTCGCGGTGAGCGTCAATATCACCGCTGTACCCACAATCGCAGCTTCACGGCGCCCTAGTGCAACCAGCACCAGCAGCACCACCGCAGAAGTGGCAAAAATCAATTTCTGGATCAGTTTCTGCGCTTTCTCGTTGGCAGTCTCGCCATAGTTACGCGTAATCTTCACTTCCACGTCCGCTGGAATCAGCACATTCTTGAGACTATCGATCTGCTTGATCACGGCATCAGAAACTGCCACTGCATTTTGCCCCGGTTTTTTGGTCACGCTTAATGTCACCGCGGGATACTCGGCTGCGCTGCCACCCTCGCCATACCAGACAAATCGTTCTGCAGGCAATGGGCCATCCGTCACATCAGCGACCTCACCCAGATACACTGGCTGGCCTGCGTGCAACCCGACGACCAACTGGGCAACATCCTCCGCATCTGCCAGATATTTACCCACCTCTATCGCAATCGCCTGATTGGCGTTGACCATTTCGCCCAAAGGCGCTCCCAGGTTTGCGGATTGCAATGCACTGCGCATATCTGCGATGGTGATGTTAGCCGACGCCATGCGCGCCGGGTCCAGCATGATATTCACAGCCCTGCCTGGCCCGCCATGTGTGACGACTTCACGCGTACCTTTCACATGCTTGATTTCCGCTTCCAGCGCATGTGCGACCCGCTCAAGTTCGTAAGCACCCTGCTGATGGTTTTTTGTGTAGAGCGTCGCAGTCAGGATAGGGACATCATCAATCCCTTTGGGCTTAACAATCGGCTCACCTACCCCCAGGTTTTTCGGCAGCCAATCCTGGTTGGACTGGATGGTGTTATACAGCCGCACCAAGGCCTCGGTGCGTGGCACGCCCACCTGAAACTGCACCGTAATCACCGCCATGCCAGGACGTGAAACTGACATCACATGTTCAACATCTGCAATTTGCGACAACACCTGTTCTGCAGGTACAGCCACCATCTGTTCAACATTCTTGGCAGACGCACCCGGGAATGGAATTAGCACATTCGCCATTGTGACATTGATCTGCGGCTCCTCTTCACGCGGGGTGGCGAATACGGCAAACAAGCCTAGCAGCAGCGCCACCAATGCAATCAAAGGCGTGATTTGTGCACTCTGGAAATATCTGGAGATACGCCCTGAAACACCTAAATTTTCTGTGCCTGAATTTTCTGAATTATTTGTCATGTGCAATTAAATTTACTTAAAGTTCACTGCCGCAATCGGATCAAGTGCAATTTTTTCACCCGCCTGCAAACCCGCTAAAACCTCAATGTTATGACCCTGCTTGCGGCCCAACCTTACCTGTCGCAATTGTGGCAGGCCTTTGCTGTTCACTACATACACCGCTGTCAACTCGCTGCGTTTAACTACTGCGCTTGCCGGCACTGAAAGCTGTCCCTGTGCGCCAGCGTTTTCAGTAGGCAACATGGCGCGTGCAAACATGCCCGGGCGCAGGCTGGTTAAATTCTCAGGCAGTGTTATGCGCACTTTAACCATATTGCTCACAGCATCAGCCGTGGGTAATATGGTTACTTGTGTGCCAGTCAGGCTGCGCTCGGACTCTATTGCGGCAGGAATCGATACCTGAATGCCTGCATTTTGCTTGATTTGTGCTAGCTGGCTTTGAGGCACGTTCACGACCACGCGCAATGCTTTCGAGTCATAAATCACTAACAGTGGTTTACCTGGCATGGCCATATCACCCAGCTCCACCATCACCTCGGCAACCAAACCTGCATAAGGCGCATTGATGGTATGCAAGCCGGTCTGCACATTGGCGGCATTTGTTTGCGCTAGCTGCGCTTTGGTTTGTGCCTCGGCCGTTTTGTAATCAGACTCTGCCCGCTCCAAAGCTGCCTGGCTGATATATTGTTTTTCGTGCAGACGGCGTTTGCGCTCATATTCCTGACGCGCAGCGCTCAGTTGCGCATTGGCCGCCGCAACTTGTGCCTGGTTGGAGATTACTTGCTGATTGGCAATACGCGTATCAATGCGTGCCAGCAACTGCCCAGCTTTGACATAATCGCCCGCCTTGACTGTAAGAATGGCGATGCTGCCTGAAACCTGAGGTGCAATGGCGCTTTGCTGCACGGCCTCTACTGAGCCTTCTGCTGTGATGGCTTGTGCCTGATGTGATTCTTTGATAATGAATGTCTGTAATGCATCGGCCTGTGCAACTGGCATGAGGCTTACCCAAGATAACAACAAAAGGGTTGCAGCGGTATGTAAAAAGGTGTATTCGTATCGTCGCATTTGTTTACTCATTATATTCAAACTAAATGGCACTATATTACTATGTAGTTATATAGTCAAATTTTTATTTTCAATGTATAATTGATCCATCGATTGAGAAAGATAGGTGATTCTGTGAGTAAACTAAACGATAATACACTTGCGTATGTGGCAGACTATTTCAAGGCGTTGGCGGAGCCCACGCGTTTAAAGATGTTGAATGCACTGCAAGACGGAGAGAAAAATGTGGGGCAGCTAACTGAAGTTTCGGGTTGCTCACAGGCCAATGTGTCTAAGCATCTTTCTCTATTGGCGCAATATGGCTTGGTAAAAAGAGAGTCGCGCGGCACGAGTGTTTTTTATAGTATTGCCGATCCATCTGTTTATAAGCTATGTGAGCTGGTCTGTGATCAGGTGGTCAATCGGCTCATTCAAGAAGCTGATGTAAAGAAGTTGTTTATGGTGGGTTAGTGTGTTTTTTAACATTCCCCGGATTTTTCATAAGCATTGTTTTTTTGAGCGTTTTTAAAGTGCAGATAGTTATGCTTGCAGGCAATAGACCGGCAGGCGGGTTGTGTGAAATTTACTAAAACACTGGGTCAGAAGCGCTTATATTTAGCGCAATCAGAAAATTACATTTATTCGGAGAAACGTTATGGCGTTAGTGGTTAAGCAAATCTCTGCAGACTTCAGTGTGACCGGTCAAATCACCACGGGTGATATGGCTGAGATTGCACGCTCAGGATTTAAAACAGTGATTAATAACCGGCCCGATCATGAAGGTGGTGGTGATCAGCCTGAGAGTGCAATGCTGGAGGCTGCGGCCAAATCAGTAGGTTTAAATTATGCGTATATTCCTGTGATACCTAATCATATAGAGCCTGAGCAGGTGGCGGTGTTCAGGGCATGCTTTGCATCGGCAGAAAAACCTGTGCTGGCTTTTTGCCGGACGGGCAATCGCGCGTCTAATCTTTATCAATTAGGCTTGGCTTGATCATAAGCTTGGCATAATGTGGGCGTCCATGTATGGAAAATCTGGGTTTAATTTACGGAGTTCACGGTAAATTGCCAAAAGGTTTTTTGCCAGATGATGGACTCTTCACCCAGTAAATAAAAAGATTGCGGATATTTCTCTGGCCAGTATTTTGGGAGCGTTAAGGTAATGGCTTGACCTGTAATCTCAAGTTTTACGCCGCGCAAGTTAGGAGCTTGTCTGGCATGGCATAGTATTACGGCTAAACGTAAGCATATCAGCTGTGTGACGAAAATGGGGTTGCTGAAGTCTGCTTCTAATTTCTTTAATTTTCCACGGTGCCCCAGAATGAGCAGGCTCAGGCAATGCAGTTCGCTTTGGGCAAACCCCATGGGTGCTGTATGGTCAAGAATGTAAGCGCCATGCAGGTGTGCATCGATTGGAGAGATGATGCTGCCAATTTCATGGAGTAATGCTGCCCATTTTAATTTTCTGGCATGTTTAAATTGCTCGCCGGTTTCAAAGTGGATGGTTTCGCTGATTTTGTTGAAAAGCTTGCATGCTACATCCGCAACGGTGTTTGCGTGTTGTTCATCTGTGTCAAATTTATGCGCTAGGCGCTGTATGGAGGCATCACGCAAGTCCAGCATTTTGTTTTCACGTGTGACCATGTCATACAGCAGCCCGTGTCTTAATGCACCTTTTGCCACATTGAGCGTATCAATCTTTAAAAATTCAAACACTGCAATAAGGATAGATAAGCCACCGGCGATCACGGGCTTTCTGTCATCTTTTAACCCATTTAAACGCAGGTTGTCGACATGCCGTGCGCGCAGCAGTTCTTCACGCAGCCAATGTAACCCTTGTTTGGTGATGGTGTCAGCTGGGTACTGGTATTGTGCTAACACTTCGGCAACAGCACCCACTGTGCCTGATGCCCCATAGGCTATATCCCAGTGATCGTGGTTATAGTGCTTGCCCAGTGTTTCAAAAATGGATTCAGCTGAAATTTCGGCCCGCGTAAAGCTTTTTTCAGTAAATTCACCCGTGGCAAAGTGTTTTAGTGACCAGGCGACAGAGCCGACATGTAATGATGCGGTGTGAGCAGACTCAAAGCCTTGACCTAAAATAAATTCAGTAGAGCGCCCGCCAATATCAATGACAACACGTCTTTCACTCGACTGAGGTAAAAAGCGGTTAACGCCCTGATAGATTAAACGCGCTTCTTCTACACCTGAAATCACTTCTACCTCAAAGCCCAAAGCTTTTTTAGCCAATTTAAGAAACAGCTCACGGTTGTTGGCTTCACGCAAAGTTTGTGTGGCAACTGCGCGTACATGTGAGGCATCAAAGCCCTGCAGTCGCTCACCAAATCTGGATAAACAGCGAATGCCGCGTTCAATAGCTTCTGGTGTTAGGTTGCGGTCTTCATCGAGATCACCCCCTTGGCGTACAGCTTCTTTGATGTACTCTATACGTTCGATATGACCGCGATCCAGGCGGCCGATTTCAAGCCGAAAGCTATTGGAACCCAAGTCAATTGCGGCAAGCAATGATTTGTCGGGAGGATGTGCTTGGTGTGGGCTGTTCATAAAATGGCAATTAAGGAATCTACAAAACAATATTATTGTTTAATGATGTCATTATAGTTTGAAACTTTAATGAAATGGCATAAAGTGCAGGATAAATCGTGTGAAATTTTTTTTCATAAAAGTGTCACACATCTCAACGGTTAAGACACTTATACTCCGTAAATCAGATATTGATTATTGGGAGTTCATGTGAAAGTTAAAACGGCAAGTGCAATCTATCTCGAGCAGGTAAAAAATTTAACACAGGAGGCATCCGAGCGCCTACAGAGCCGCATGCGTGGAAAATTGGCGCGTAGACTAGAGGATAAAATACTGGATACAGATGAGGCGTTGGCCATTCAGCTTGAGCTTGATGACTTACAACTGGAAGAGTGGCGTGAAAAAATGCGGGAAATTAACGTGCGCGAAGAAAAAAGTAAAGCAAAACAAACCAAACGTGAAAAGTCTGATTAATAAAAGTGTCGTAGAATAAACAAATATTTGTAACGCTTTTTACTGAGGGAGCACTGCGTGAAAACGATCCTAATTGCCAACCCAAAGGGCGGTAGCGGTAAGACGACGCTGGCGACGAATCTTGCCAGCTATTTTGCGAGTTGCGGGCATCAAACTGTGTTGTCAGACATGGATAGGCAGCAGTCTTCTCTGCAATGGTTATCTCGGCGCCCCGCTGAGTTGCCCAGAATTTATGCACATGACGCTAAAAAATCAGAATTGGCTATAGCGCCAGATTGGCTGATTCATGATTCGCCTGCAGGGCTCAGAGGGGATAAACTCAGCGATGCTGTAAAAGCTGCCGATTGTGTGATTGTGCCGATTCAGCCATCTGCGTTTGATATTGGGGCGAGCCGTGATTTTTTGTCATTGTTGACAGAAGAAAAGGCGATTCGTAAAAACAAAACCTTCGTAGCTTTAGTTGGAATGCGTGTTAATAGCCGCACTAATTCAGCGCTGCAATTAGCAAGCTTTCTTGAGCAGGCAGGGTTCCCCGTGCTGACCTATGTGCGCAATGCACAGGCTTATGTTACCTCAGCTGAGCGTGGTGTAGGTATTTTTGAGATGCGCCCTTCATTGGTTGAGCAGGATTTGCAGCAATGGGAGCCTCTCTTGCAGTGGGTGTTGGAAACCGCTTAATTATCAACGGGTTTTATCTTTATTTCAGAGCGCAATATTTCAGAGAACAATGACTTGAAATTTATCGAGTCAACCCCACATAGCCCCTATTGATCTGTAATTCACAATAGGAGCTTTATTTATGTCCACAGAAACTGCACAAAAAGAAACGCATGTAAAAGAATCCATGGCTTTTCAAGCTGAAGTGAAACAGCTGTTACACTTGATGATTCATTCTTTATACAGTAATAAAGAAATCGTATTGCGCGAACTCATCTCCAACGCTTCAGATGCTGCGGATAAATTGCGCTTTGAGGCGCTGGCCAATGGCGCTTTGTACGAGGATGACAGCGATCTTAAAATCCGCATTGCTTTTGATAAAGCAGCGCGCACCGTTACCATTTCGGATAATGGTATTGGCATGAGCCGTAATGAGGTGATCGACAATATCGGTACCATTGCCAAATCCGGTACCAAAGAATTCTTTAATGCGCTGACAGGTGACCAGGCAAAAGATGCCAATTTGATTGGTCAGTTTGGGGTGGGTTTTTACTCAGCATTCATTATTGCCGATAAAGTGACGCTCACTACCCGCCGTGCCGGTGCAACGGAGGCTGTGCGCTGGGAGTCAGCAGGCGAGGGCGATTTCACGATAGAGGTGGTTGAGAAAGCCGCACGCGGTACCGACATTGTGTTGCACTTGCGTGAAGGTGAAGACGAGTTCTTAAGCGACTGGAAACTGAAATCAATTATTCGTAAATATTCAGACCATATCACCTTGCCGATCGTGATGAAAAAATCAGAATGGAAAGACGGCGCAGAAGTCGCCACGGATGAAGATGAAACCGTGAATAAGGCTTCTGCACTTTGGGCGCGCAGTAAAAATGATATTACCGAAGAGGAGTATCACGAGTTTTATAAACATGTTTCACATGATTTTGAGAACCCGCTGGCTTATACCCACAGCCGTGTAGAAGGCAAGCAGGAATATATTTCCCTGTTGTACATTCCAAGCAAAGCGCCATTTGATTTGTATGACCGCGAACGCCGCCATGGCATCAAGCTGTATGTGAAACGCGTGTTCATTATGGAAGATGCGGAAAAACTCATGCCGCAATATCTGCGCTTTGTGCGTGGCGTGATTGATACCTCTGATCTGCCACTGAACGTATCACGCGAGATTTTGCAATCCAGCCGTGATGTGGAGGCGATTAAAGCGGGCTCGGTGAAAAAAGTGCTCAGCCTGCTGGAGGATATGGCAGAAAATAAACCGGAAGATTACGCCAAGTTTTATCAAGAATTTGGCCGCGTGCTGAAAGAAGGCCCGGGCGAGGACTTTGCCAATAAAGACAAAATTGCTGGCTTGCTGCGTTTTGCGTCAACCAAAGCCGATACCGAAGAGCAAACTGTATCGCTAAAAGACTATATTGCACGCATGCATCCTGAACAGGATGTGATTTATTACATTACTGCAGATAGTTTTGCCGCTGCACAGCACAGCCCGCACTTGGAAATTTTTCGCAAAAAAGGCATTGAAGTATTGCTGATGTCTGATCGCGTGGACGAGTGGTTGCTTGGTAGCCTGACAGAATTCGATGGCAAAAAACTGCAATCTATCGCTAAAGGTGATTTGGATTTAGGCAAGCTGGAATCTGAAACCGAAAAAGAGGTTCAGAAGAAAATTGAAGAAGAGGCTAAATCTCTCGTCGAGCGCATCAAGCAAACACTGGGTAGCCAGGTTAAAGATGTACGCGTGACGCATCGCCTGACTGATTCACCGGCGTGTCTGGTGTCTGACGCGCATGATTTATCTGGCAATCTGGCGCGTATGCTAAAGGCAGCGGGGCAGAGTGCGCCTGAAACCAAGCCGATTTTAGAGATTAATCCAACACATAAACTGGTGAAGCGTTTAGAAGGTGAGTCAGCCGAAGCCTTGTTTGGTGATTTGGCTCATGTACTGTTCGATCAGGCCCTGCTGGCGGAGGGTGGCACATTGGAAGATCCGGCTAGTTTTGTTAAACGCATGAATAGCCTGATTAGTTAATATAGCACTAGATTTCTAGTTGTAGATTTGAAGAAGCCGCCGACGCAAGTCAGGCGGTTTTTTTTAATTTAGCAGTTGCTGGTTAAATACGGCGCCAAGCAAACTACAAAATATTAATTTAAAATTAATCCTAACCGTATATTCTATATTGGTAAGATATAAATTAGAGAGCTTTGCACGAAGCGCTCAAATATAACTAAATGAGGCGGACGCTTGGTTTTTGATATGAATATCCAGTTCGGTAAAATTTATAGAGATTTAATGCCAATAGCATTTTCATTGCTTTTTGTGTGCTTGGTTGGCATTTTGATTGCAGTTAACCCTGTCGTTACTTTTGCTGAAGATAGTCAAGTCCTTGCACGTAAGCTAAGTGCTTCAGGACAAATATTATCCCTTGAAATCATCCACAAAAAAGCTAAAGCCATAAAATCCGGGAAGATTTTAGAAACTGAACTTGAGATCAAAGGAAGTCGATATATTTACGAAGTTGAGCTGCTTGACGACAAAGGCCTAGTTTGGGAAATAGACCTTGACGCCAAAACCGGTCAATTAATTAAACTGGAAGAAGACTGAATATGCGTCTTCTTTTAGTGGAAGATGATATTGCATTAGGATCACAGCTACATCATGCGCTCAAGAAGGCAGGATACGCTGTAGATGTATCAACTGACGGCGTGGACGCTGAGGCTGTTGGTGACCTTGAGCCATATGATTTAATTGTGCTTGATCTCGGATTGCCCAAGCGACCTGGCCTCGAAGTGCTTAGCAACTGGCGCAAACGAGGCAATCAGGTTCCTGTTGTAATTCTTACCGCTCGCGGCAGCTGGCAAGAAAAGGTTGAAGGTTTTAAAGCAGGCGCTGATGATTATGTTGGCAAGCCATTTCAGATTAATGAATTACTGGCAAGAATCAACGCGGTTCTTAAACGTAGCGCTGGATCTGTTGCAGGCGCTTTAAAAGTTAAAAGTATCACTTTGGATGAAGATAAGCAGGAATTGATTTTACAAAATGATCAACGTCAAAGCCTTACCGCTACAGAATTTAGGTTACTTCGTTACTTCATGCTGCACCCAGGGCAATTGTTATCTAAATCCAAACTGACAGAGCATGTCTATGAGTATGACCAGGACAAAGACAGTAATGTTATCGAAGTATATGTGAATAGGTTGCGACAAATTATTGGTCCAGAACTGATTAAAACTAGGCGCGGACAGGGTTATATATTTGGAAATAGTGATTGATGGCCTCATTAAAAACTAGACTGTCATGGGGGCTGATGCTGAGTTTGACTGCACTACTCACATTACAGTGGCTCATCGTCATGTATGCGATTAGCCGTCTTACTGAAAATCAGTTGATTGATAGATTGCAGCGTGAATGTGAAAACCTGCTGTCAATAGTCGATTTTAATTCTTTAGATCAGCTGCAGATAGACGCTCAACGGATGGGCGCCATCTATCAGCGTCCGTTTTCTGGTCACTACTACACAGTTTTCACCTCGAAACAAATATCCATTTCTCGATCACTGTGGGACTCAGAACTAAATCTTCAAACACTAGCTGCTGGGCAAGAGCGTAAATTAAGAATAAATGGCCCGGACGGACAGTCGCTGTTGGTGGTTTTACGAGGCTATAAAAAACAGGATCATACGATCACGGTGGCTGTGGCAGAAAATATAGAGCCCTTACAGGCAAACATCAATCGCTTCCAATGGCTCTATGCTCTTATTTCAGTCGTTGGATTATTAGTTCTTCTTGGGGTGCAGAGGTTGATGGTTTTAAATGCACTAAAACCTCTTAAAAATATTCAAGTAAATATAGATAAACTTGGTCGAGGGGAAACGAGTCTTTTAGAATCAGAGGGGCCAGATGAAATAAGACCGCTGATTGAAGCGATCAATCGATTGCTGACAGGGATGGATCGCAAGTATCACCGCTCCAGGGAATCTTTAGGTAACTTGGCTCACGCTTTAAAAACCAGACTCTCGTTAGTTAATCAAATAGCGGAGCATCCAATTATCAATGATAACCCTGATATTCAATCATCTCTCTATGAGTCAACTACAGTGATGAGCAACATCATTGAGCGTGAGTTAAAACGTGCCCGCCTGCTCGGTGATGTTCGTCCAGGTCGCCAAGTAGATTTAAAAGTTGGCATCGCAGAGTTGATCAATACGTTAAGGCAGATCTACGCATCAAAGAGTGTCAACATTACTTGGGAAATCGCCACAAACGCTCAGTTTTTTGGAGACAAAGAAGACTTGATGGAAATGCTGGGAAACCTGCTGGATAATGCCTGCAAATGGTCTCGAAACCGCGTTTCACTAACGGTTATGGATGGTGAAGGTGTTTCCTTTATCATCGAAGATGATGGAGATGGTGCATCAGTGGCTGACTTAAATATGCTCACTCGACGTGGGTTCAGGGCAGATGAATCGCAACCTGGTAGCGGACTAGGGCTGGCTATTGTGAATGATATTGTGGAAAGTTATAACGGAACCCTCAATTTCAGCAGATCTGCAGCAATGGGCGGGCTACGTGTAGAAATTAAGCTTGATCAATTCAAGGAAAGAACCACATTAAATTAAAAAGGGTATCTGGAATCTGATACCCTTTTAATTATTTAGACATGATTAAAACCAGTCACGCTTTATGCTGCCAACCTTGCCAGTCTTAGCGTCAATGACAACGTCCCACTCTTTGCCATCGGCATCTACAATTTCAAACTCGTAATCCCAGCCTTTTGAAAACTTGCGGTTTTCCAAATCTGCATCTTTAACCACGCCAGGCTTTGCAGCAAGCGCCTTAGCTTTTGCTTCATCAAATGAAATTAGACTAAACTGCTTAGAGATTGCTTCCATTTCTTGCAAATCATCATCATCGGCTACTGCATTAGTCGATAAGATTCCCAACATCAATATTGTTGCGGCACTAGTTTTATAAACTGAATTTTTCATTAGATCACTCCTTGACTGTTTAAAGTAAGCCTAATTTACATTCTCAACCTTAAAGCAAGCTGAATATACTGTAAAAACAGATCAAGTTAGCCTCTATTTTTAGCCAGTGGCAGTTCAAGCAGTTTTTAACAGATTGAACTGAGCGATATTTAAATACTGCTGTATAGCGGCGACTAACAATTGCAGATGGCTTGCAAAACACCAGCCGTAAAAAAGCCGGATGGCTCTCA
>PHCJ01000001.1 GCA_002842285.1 Betaproteobacteria bacterium HGW-Betaproteobacteria-22 | reverse complement strand
AGGCTACCGTCCACAATTCTACTTCCGTACCACAGACGTAACTGGTGCAGTTGAATTGCCAGAAGGTACAGAAATGGTAATGCCAGGCGACAACGTATCCATCACCGTGACATTGATTGCCCCAATCGCGATGGAAGAAGGCTTGCGCTTTGCTATTCGTGAAGGCGGTCGTACAGTGGGTGCGGGTGTTGTTGCTAAGATTATTGAATAATAGTCTTGAAATTAGTTTTATTGAATCGTAAGTAATTTTAATAAAACGGCAGGCTCAAGTCTGCCGTTTCGCTCTTTATAAGGAAAAATCATGGCAGCTCAAAAAATTCGTATTCGCTTAAAGGCATTTGATTATCGCTTGATTGATCAATCTGCTCAAGAGATTGTTGAAACTGCTAAACGTACTGGCGCTGTAGTGAAGGGTCCAGTACCGCTTCCAACACGCATTGAACGTTTTGACATTTTGCGTTCACCACACGTCAACAAAACCTCACGCGATCAATTCGAAATTCGTACACATCAACGTTTAATGGATATCGTAGATCCGACAGATAAAACAGTAGATGCATTGATGAAATTGGATTTGCCTGCTGGTGTGGATGTGGAAATCAAGCTTTAATTTTAAAAAATCTACTTAAGCGCTACGCCGAAAGTAGATTTAAAAAAAGTTAAGTGGCAAGACGTTTAAGTAGTAAACATTTTAAGTAGTAAAACATGTTGTAAAAAAAGCAGAGGTTCGGTATAATCCGGCCTCTTTCACAGAAGTCGGTCAATTGTAATCGACTTTTTAACTATAATATAAGGAATCGATCATGAGCTTAGGGCTTATTGGTCGCAAAGTGGGTATGACCCGCGTGTTTACAGAGGATGGCGCAAGCATTCCTGTAACCGTGCTGGAAGTGATACCTAACCGCGTGACACAGATCAAGACGACTGCGAGCGATGGCTATACTGGCCTTCAAGTTGCTTACGGCACTCGTCGTGCTAGCCGTGTAAATAAAGCATTGACCGGGCATTATGCCAAGTCAGGTTCAGCTTTGGGTGCCGGTATTCATGAATTTTCAGTAACTGATGACGTTTTAGCTAATTACGCTGCGGGCGCAAATATCACCGTTGATATTTTCCAGGCAGGTCAAAAGGTAGATGTTACAGGTACTTCTTTAGGTAAGGGTTTTGCGGGCGCGATTAAGCGTCACCATTTCAGCTCAAACCGTGCTTCTCATGGTAACTCACGTTCACATAATGTGCCCGGCTCTATTGGTATGGCGCAGGATCCAGGTCGCGTTTTCCCTGGTAAGCGTATGCCTGGCCATTTGGGTGCTATCAAGGTGACGACGCAGAATCTGGAAGTGGTTCGTGTGGATGTTGAGCGTAACTTATTGCTGATTAAAGGTGCAGTCCCTGGCTCTAAAGGTGGAGATGTTGTTGTGCGTCCGGCCATTAAAGCTAAAGCTACTAAGGCTCAAGGGGGTTCTAAATAATGGAACTTAAATTAATAGACAAAAACGGCAAAGCTGCTAAAAAAGGCGTGACTGTATCTGAAGGTACATTTGGTCGCGAATTTAATGAGGCTTTAGTGCATCAAGTCGTTGTTGCGTACATGGCAAATGCCCGTACAGCTACGCGCGCGCAAAAAGGCCGCGATACTGTTGCGCATACAACGCATAAACCATACGCGCAAAAGGGTACTGGTAATGCGCGTTCAGGTATGACATCAAGTCCAATCTGGCGTGGAGGCGGTCGCGCATTTCCTAATTCACCCAATGAAAATTTCAGCCACAAGGTAAACCGTAAGGCCTACCGTGCCGGCATGCAAACCATTCTGTCTGAGTTGGTTCGTCAAGACCGTTTGAGCGTTGTGGAAGATTTCTCTGTAGATACGCCAAAAACAAAAGCATTGGTAGAGAAAATCAATGGCCTAGGTTACGCTGATGGTGTGTTGGTGCTAACAGATAGCTTCAATGAGAACTTGTATTTATCTTCACGTAACCTCACGAATGTGATGGTAGTCGAAGCGCAATATGCTGATCCGGTCAGCTTGGTTCGCTTCCCAAATGTGGTGGCAACAACTGCTGCAGTGAAGAAACTTGAGGAGATGCTAGCATGATGAACGCAGTAACTAAAACTCAAGACCGTTTGTTGCAAGTGATTTTAGCTCCGCAAATTACTGAAAAAGCAACTTACATTGCCGATAAACATCAACAGATCGCATTCAAAGTGCGTACCGATGCAACTAAGCCAGAAATCAAAGCCGCAGTCGAGCTTGTTTTTAAAGTTGAAGTGGCAAGCGTTGCTGTAATCAATGTTGGTGGCAAAGTAAAGCGTGCTGGCCGCAATATAGGCAAGCGTAAAGACTGGAAAAAAGCTTATGTGAGCTTGAAGCCGGGTCAAGAAATTAACTTCGCAGCGGGCGAATAAGGAGAGAAGATATGGCATTAGTTAAAGTCAAACCAACTTCCCCAGGCCGTCGTGGTGTACTTAAGGTGGTAACCCCTGATTTGTACAAAGGTAAGCCGCACGCACCGTTGTTGGAAAGTCAAAGTAAAAAAGCAGGCCGTAATAATAATGGCCGTATTACAACACGTCACCAGGGTGGTGGTCATAAGCAGCATTATCGTTTGGTGGATTTCCGTCGCAATAAAGATGGTATTCCTGCAAAAGTTGAGCATATCGAGTATGACCCAAATCGTACTGCGCACATTGCACTGCTTGTTTATGCAGATGGTGAGCGTCGTTATATTATTGCGCCGCGCGGTGTAACTGCAGGGACGCAGTTGATCAGTGGTTCAGATGCGCCGATTCGTGTAGGTAATGCAATGCCGTTGCGAAATATTCCGGTAGGTAGCACAATTCATTGTATCGAATTGCAGCCAGGCAAAGGAGCGCAGCTGGCGCGTTCAGCTGGTACTTCAGTGCAACTGCTTGCACGTGAAGGTAGTTATGCTCAGTTGCGTTTACGCTCAGGCGAAGTTCGTCGTGTGCACGTAGATTGCAAGGCTACTTTAGGTGAAGTGGGTAATGAAGAGCATTCATTGCGTTCTATTGGTAAAGCTGGTGCAATGCGCTGGCGTGGTGTTCGTCCAACCGTGCGCGGTGTGGTGATGAACCCGGTTGATCACCCGCATGGTGGTGGTGAAGGTAGAACGGCTGCTGGTATGAATCCAGTTAGCCCATGGGGTGTTAAAACTAAGGGTTATCGCACACGTAGCAGTAAACGTACAGATAATATGCGCGTTAGTCGTCGTCCAAGAAATGTAAGGTAATCAATATGGCACGTTCAATTAAAAAAGGACCATTCATTGATGGTCATTTGGCAAAAAAAGTAGAAGTTGCGGCGGCTAGCCGGGACCGTAAGCCAATCAAGACTTGGTCACGTCGTTCTACAATTCTGCCAGATTTTATTGGTCTTACTATTGCAGTACATAATGGTAAGCAACACATTCCAGTGTTGATTTCTGAAAATATGGTAGGCCACAAGCTTGGTGAATTTGCGTTAACACGCACATTCAAAGGCCATGTAGCCGACAAGAAAGCTAAGAGATAGGACTGACGATGCAAGTATCTGCAATATTAAAAGGTGTACATCTCTCTCCCCAAAAGGCTAGACTGGTGGCAGACCTTGTTCGCGGCAAGAAAGTAGATCATGCGCTTAACATTTTGAATTTCACGCCTAAAAAAGGTGCTGAAATCATCAAGAAGGTTGTTGAGTCTGCGATTGCTAATGCTGAACATAACAATGGGGCTGATATTGATGAATTGAAAGTAACTTCAATTTATGTTGATAAAGGCATTGTACTTAAACGAATTCGTCCACGTGCAAAAGGTCGTGCGGGTCGTATCACTAAGCCAACCTGTCACATTCATGTGACAGTCGGTAACTAAGGGATAATCCTAAGGATAATATATGGGTCAGAAAATTCATCCAATTGGTTTCCGTCTGAGTGTTCAAAAAAACTGGGCCTCACGTTGGTATGCCAATAGTAAAAACTTTCCTGCGATGTTGCAAGGTGACATCAAGGTTCGTGAATTTCTTAATAAGAAATTAGCAAGTGCAGCAGTGAGCCGTATTCTGATTGAGCGTCCTGCCAAGAATGCAAAGATTACCATCTACAGTGCACGTCCAGGTGTTGTGATTGGTAAAAAAGGTGAAGATATCGAGTCATTGCGCGCTTCACTTCAAGGTTTGATGGGCATTCCCGTTCATCTTAATATTGAAGAAGTGCGTAAGCCTGAGCTTGATGCAACTTTGATAGCACAGTCAATCGCACAGCAGCTTGAAAAGCGTGTGATGTTCCGCCGTGCCATGAAACGCGCCATGCAAAATGCAATGCGCTTGGGTGCGCAAGGTATCAAGATCATGAGTTCAGGCCGTTTGAATGGTATCGAGATCGCACGTACTGAATGGTATCGTGAAGGACGTGTGCCACTCCATACATTGCGTGCTGATATTGATTACGGCGTAGCTGAAGCTTCAACTACATACGGCATTATCGGTATCAAAGTGTGGGTATTCAAAGGTGAAATATTTGCAGGTAATGCACAAGCTGCGCAGGCTGTTGCCGCTCCAGCTGCTGAACCTGAAAAAAGAGTAAGAAAGGCGAGGGCTAAAGATGCTACAACCGTCTAGACAAAAATACCGTAAGATGCAAAAAGGCCGTAACAAAGGCATTGCAACTACGGGTAATAAAGTAAGTTTTGGTGATTTCGGCTTAAAAGCGATTGGTCGTGGACGTTTGACAGCACGTCAAATTGAAGCAGCGCGTCGTGTGATGACGCGTCACATCAAACGTGGTGGTCGCGTGTGGATTCGTATTTTCCCTGATCAACCAATTTCTAAAAAGCCTGCTGAAGTACGTATGGGTAACGGTAAAGGTAGTACCGAGTACTACGTAGCTCAAATCCAACCAGGTAAAATGTTATACGAGATGGACGGTGTTAGCGAAGAGCTAGCGCGTGAAGCGTTCCGCTTGGCTGCAGCTAAGTTGCCAATCGAAACGACATTCATGACACGCCAACTTGGTAGTTAAGAGAGGCATGCTAATATGAAAGCAACCGATTTAAGAGCAAAAAGCGTTGATGAGTTGAATGCTGAGTTGATTGAGCTGCGCCGTGCGCAATTCTCTCTACGTATGCAATTGGCTACTCAGCAATTAAATAAAGTGGATCAGCTAGGTAAAGTACGCAAAGATGTAGCGCGTGTTAAGACTGTATTGGCTGAGAAAGCAAAGCAGGCATAATATGACAGATACAACAAAAGTAGTGCGTAGTCTTACTGGCCGCGTTGTTAGCGACAAAATGGACAAAACTGTGACTGTTTTAGTTGAGCGTAAAGTTAAACATCCTTTGATTGGTAAAGTGGTACGTCAGTCTAAGAAGTTTCACGCGCACGATGAAACAAATAGTTGTAAAGAGGGTGATGTAGTGACGATCGTTGAGAGTCGCCCATTATCCAAAACAAAAACTTGGGTCGTTAAACAAGCCTAAGCCGGTAAACGCAATTACTTTCAAAAGTAATTGCGTAACTATTTCAAGCAATATATAATGTTTTGTTTTTCGGCGAGCGGCTCTTAAATCATTAAAAGCCACAAAGCTCTCGCCCCAATACTGACCGTGGTCTGTCGGCCTGCGTAGTTTTTAACTATAAGTGGCTGGTGTTGGTTTTTACGGATTAAGTTGGAGATTATTCTCATGATTCAAATGCAATCTCGGCTAGAAGTTGCCGATAACACTGGTGCTCGCTCTGTGCAGTGCATTAAGGTGTTGGGTGGCTCAAAGCGCCGTTACGCCGGTATTGGCGATATCATTAAGGTGAGCATCAAGGATGCTGCTCCGCGTGGTCGCGTTAAGAAAGGTGAAGTGTACAGTGCGGTTGTTGTGCGTACTGCTAAAGGTGTGCGTCGTCCAGACGGCTCTTTGGTTAAGTTCGACGGTAATGCGGCTGTGTTGTTAAATAACAAGCTGGAACCTATTGGCACGCGTATCTTCGGGCCAGTTACTCGTGAATTGCGTTCAGAGAAATTCATGAAAATCGTTTCATTAGCGCCAGAAGTATTGTAGGAGCTCACATGAATAAAATTCGCAAGGGTGATCAGGTCATCCTAAATACAGGTAAAGATAAAGGCAAGCAAGGTACAGTATTGAATGTCCTTGACTCAGGTAAGGTGGTTGTGGAGGGTCTTAACTTGGTTAAGAAGCATGCAAAGCCTAACCCGATGAAAGGTATTGCTGGTGGCATTATTGCTAAAGAAATGCCGATTGACATTTCTAACGTTGCTTTATTTAACAGTGCGACCCAAAAAGGTGATCGCGTAAGCTTTAAGACATTAGAGGATGGTCGCAAAATTCGCGTATTCAAATCTAATGGCGAAGCTGTAGACGCATAGGAATAATCATGGCGCGTTTAAAACAATTTTACAAAGACTCAGTGGTCAAGTCGCTGACTGAGCAATTTGGTTATACTTCGGTGATGCAAGTGCCTCGCATTGAGAAAATCACGCTGAATATGGGTGTGGGTGAGGCGGTTGCTGATAAAAAAGTGATGGAGCATGCGGTTGGTGATATGGAAAAAATTGCTGGACAAAAAGCAATTGTTACCAAAGCTAAGAAGTCTGTTGCTTCATTTAAGATTCGTGATGATTATCCTGTCGGTTGTAAGGTGACTTTGCGTCGTGAACGTATGTATGAGTTCCTGGATCGTCTGGTTACAGTAGCGATTCCACGTATTCGTGACTTCCGCGGTATTTCTGCCAAGTCGTTCGACGGTCGTGGTAACTACAACATGGGTGTTAAGGAACAAATCATTTTCCCTGAAATTGAATACGATAAAATCGATGCGATTCGTGGGATGAATATTACTATTACAACTACTGCGAAAACAGATGAAGAAGCAAAAGCTTTGCTTGCTGCGTTTAGTTTTCCTTTCAGGGGTTAAGATATGGCTAAAACCTGTATGACAGAACGCGAACTTAAACGTCGCGAAACTGTAAAAAAATTCGCAGCAAAACGCGCTGCGTTAGAGGCGATTGTTAATGATGAAAAGGCTGCTCCTGAAGAGCGTCGTGAAGCGCGCTTGAAAATACAAGCTTTGCCACGTAATTCAAGTCCAGTACGTCTTCGTAATCGTTGTGCGTTAACTGGTCGCCCTCGTGGTGTGTTTAGTAAATTTGGTATTGGTCGCAGCAAATTGCGTGACCTGATGATGAGTGGCCAAGTGCCAGGCGTCACCAAAGCTAGCTGGTAATAGGGAGTAGATCTATGAGTATGAGTGATCCAATTGCCGATATGTTGACGCGTATTCGTAATGCGCAAATGGTCAATAAAGCGTCAGTAGTTATGCCTTCTTCAAACGTTAAGTCTGCTATTGCTAGTGTGCTTAAGGATGAAGGTTATATTGAAGATTTTGCAGTGCAAAAAGAAGGCAATAAGGCGACTTTAAGCATTAGTCTTAAATATTATGCTGGTCGTCCAGTAATTGAACGTATCCAGCGTGTAAGTAAGCCTGGTTTGCGTGTTTATAAAGGGAGTCAAGAGATTCCTAAAGTAATGAATGGCTTAGGTGTGACAATTATGTCTACTTCTAAGGGTGTAATGACAGATCGTAAAGCGCAAGCTGCCGGTATCGGCGGTGAAGTGCTGTGCGTAGTGGCTTAAGGAGAAGCAAATGTCACGTGTTGCTAAAAATCCAGTAGCTATTCCTGCAAAAGTAGAGGTGGTGTTAAGTGCTGATGCGATTAATGTAAGTGGTCCATTGGGCAAGTTATCTCAGGCATTGACAGGTGCAGTAGTGCTAAAACGCGAAGGTGATGCAATTACTTTTGCTGCAGCTAATGATGAGAAGCATTCTCAGGCGATGTCAGGCACTTTGCGCGCTTTGGTAGCGAATATGGTAAAGGGTGTATCAGAAGGTTTTACGCGTAAATTAACACTGATTGGTGTTGGTTATAAGGCGGCTGCTCAAGGTGCTGTTTTGAATCTTGAGTTGGGTTATTCACACCCCATTAGCTACAAAATGCCTGCTGGTATAACAGTTCAGACACCAAGCCCGACAGAGGTTGTGTTGACGGGTGTTGATAAACAAGTGATTGGTCAAGTTGCTGCAGAAATTCGTGCTTATCGTGCGCCGGAACCTTATAAAGGCAAGGGTGTTCGTTATGCTGATGAGGTTGTTGCAATTAAAGAAACCAAGAAGAAATAAGGCTTAGAAAATGAACAACTTAAATAATCGCTTGCGTCGTGCACGTAAAACCCGTGCCAAAATTGCAGAGCTAAAAGTTACCCGTTTAAGTGTGCATCGTACTAACACGCACATTTATGCACAAATTATTGCTGAAACTGGTGATAAGGTAATTGTGAGTGCTTCTACAGTAGAGGCAGATGTACGTAAAAAAATCAAGAATGGCGGCAATATTGAGGCTGCTGCTGCAATCGGTAAATTAATTGCTGAGAAAGCGAAAAAAGCTGGTGTTACTACTGTTGCTTTTGACCGTTCTGGTTATAAATATCATGGCCGTATTAAAGCGTTGGCTGATGCCGCTCGCGAAAACGGTTTGTCCTTCTAATTGGTCTTTGCTGACGAGGTAAATGATGGCAAAAGAAATTGAACAGCAACAGCAGCAGACCGATGGTTTGCGTGAAAAGATGATTGCAGTTAACCGTGTAAGTAAAACGGTTAAGGGTGGTCGTATTATGAGTTTCGCAGCACTTACAGTAGTAGGTGACGGTGATGGCGCGGTCGGTATGGGTAAAGGTAAGGCACGTGAAGTTCCGGTTGCAGTGCAAAAAGCAATGGATGAGGCGCGTCGCGGTATGTTAAAAATTAATTTAACAAACGGTACCTTGCATCATGCCGTTACAGGCGTGCACGGGGCAGCTAAAGTGTTTATTCAGCCGGCTTCAGAAGGTACCGGCATTATCGCTGGTGGCGCAATGCGTGCTATTTTTGAAGTGATGGGTGTTACTAACGTAGTGGCTAAATGTATCGGTTCAACTAATCCTTACAATTTGGTGCGCGCTACTTTAAACGGCTTGGAGTCTATGAATACGCCTGCAGAAATTGCAGCTAAACGTGGCAAATCAGTCGAAGAAATCAGAGGCTAATCATGGCTAAAGCAAAAAAAGAAGCATCAACAATTAAAGTAACGCTGGTAAGAAGTGTTATTGGTCGCATCGAAGCGCATAAGGCAACTGTTAAAGGTTTGGGTTTACGCCGCATGCACCATACAGTTGAGTTACAAGATACACCAGCGATTCGCGGCATGATCAATGCCGTTGGCTATCTCTTAAAGGTAGAAGCATAATGCAATTAAATACGATTAAGCCTGCAGAAGGCGCTAAAAAAGAACGTCGCCGCGTTGGTCGTGGTATTGGTTCAGGTTTGGGTAAAACAGCTGGCCGTGGTCATAAGGGTCAGAAATCACGTACGGGTGGTTTTCATAAGGTAGGTTTTGAAGGTGGTCAAATGCCTATTCAGCGCCGCTTGCCTAAGCGTGGTTTTAAGTCATTGACTAAGGCAGATACAGCGCATGTGCGTACAAGTGAGCTTGCATTGATTCCAAATGAAGTGATCGATTTGTTGGCTTTGAAATCAGCAAACATTGTTTCAGGTACTGTTAAAAATGCAAAGATATTCTTATCAGGCGATGTTAGCAAAAAATACAACATCCAAGGTTTGCTTTTAACCAAAGGTGCTCGTGCCGCGGTTGAGGCTGCCGGTGGTAAAGTATTAGACGCTGCTGAATAAGGGTCGCTATCTTGGCACAAGAAGGCATTTTAAAAACAGCAGCAAAGATGGGCGAGCTTAAAAGTCGCCTGTGGTTTGTGCTTGGCGCCCTAGTCGTATACCGGTTAGGTGCGCATATTCCCGTACCTGGCATTAATCCTGATGAGCTGGCAAAATTATTTGCCTCTCAAAGTGGTGGTATCCTGGGTATGTTTAATATGTTTTCCGGTGGGGCGCTGTCTAGATTTACCGTATTTGCATTAGGTATTATGCCCTACATTTCTGCTTCAATTATCATGCAGCTGATGACTGCAGTTTCACCTCAGCTAGAGCAGCTGAAAAAGGAAGGTGAAGCAGGACGCAGGACCATTACCAAGTATACAAGATATGGCACTGTGCTATTGGCAACATTCCAGGCATTGGGTATTGCTATAATGCTGGAAGGTCAACCTAATTTGGTGTTTGATCCTGGTATGGCTTTTAGGTTAACTGCCGTGATTACGCTGGTTTCAGGTACGATGTTCTTGATGTGGCTCGGTGAACAGATTACTGAGCGCGGTATCGGTAACGGTATTTCTATCATTATCTTCGCTGGTATTGTTGCCGGGTTGCCAAGTGCAATCAGCCATACTGCTGAAATGGTCAATACAGGTGCATTCAGTATCCCGCTGGCTTTCTTCCTGCTGGTGGCAACTATATTGGTTACAGCGCTGGTTGTGTTTGTAGAACGTGGACAACGTAAAATCACCGTGAATTACGCCAAGCGTCAGGTAGGCAACAAAGTGTATGGTGGGCAAACGACACATCTGCCTATGAAGCTGAATATGGCTGGTGTTATCCCACCAATTTTTGCGTCAAGCATTATTTTGTTTCCTGCAACATTGGCAGGCTGGTTTGGCAGTAACGAGAGCATGTTCTGGTTGAAGGATATTGCAGCAGCACTCTCACCAGGTCAGCCTATTTATATATTCCTGTTTGCAGCGGCGATTGTGTTTTTCTGTTTCTTTTACACTGCGTTGCAGTTTAACCCGAAAGATACAGCTGACAACCTGAAGAAAAGCGGTGCTTTTGTTCCCGGCATTCGCCCTGGTGATCAGACTGCCAAATACATTGACCGTATCATGGGCCGTTTGACACTAGTTGGTGCAGCTTACATCACCTTGGTATGTTTGTTGCCTGAATTCTTGATTCTGAAATTTAATACACCATTTTATTTTGGTGGTACTTCTTTGCTGATTATTGTTGTTGTAACCATGGATTTTATGACACAAGTGCAATCTCATTTAATGTCACACCAATATGAGGGATTGCTAAGAAAAGCAAATTTTAAAGGTAATGCGCAAGGCGCTAAATAGTTTTAAGCATGGCCAAGGAAGATAGAATTGAGATGCAGGGTGAGATTTTAGAAAATCTCCCTAATGCAACTTTTAGAGTTAAGTTAGAAAACGGTCATGTTGTATTGGGCTATATTTCTGGAAAAATGCGCATGCACTATATACGCATATTACCTGGAGATAAAGTTACGGTAGAAATGACACCTTATGATTTATCGCGTGCGAGAATTACCTTTCGCGCTAAGTAAATTTGTAGATTTAATTGAATTACAGTTTAGAAGTTTTGGAGTGAAATATGAGAGTTCGTGCATCAGTAAAGGCTTTATGCCGTCATTGTAAGGTTGTTCGTCGTCGCGGTGTTGTACGTATTATCTGTACTGACCCACGTCATAAACAACGTCAAGGTTAATGTTTTTTAATTAACCTTTAAATCAATATCAAGTTTTAAAGATATTGGTTGAGTTGGTCAAAAAAATGTTTTGATCAGAAGAATAGCTAATTGATAAAAAATGGTTTTCCTGTTAAAATCGTCGGCTTTTTTGAAGCAGTAGATTTAGGTTGGCCTAATTTGGAGTAAAGTATGGCGCGTATTGCAGGGGTTAATATCCCAAATAACAAACACACTGAAATTGCATTGACTGCAATTTACGGTATTGGACGTAATACAGCACAAAAAATCTGTGTCGCAGCCGGCGTTCTTGCTACTGCTAAAATCAAAGATTTAAATGATGCTGATGTTGAAAAATTGCGTGAAGAAGTTGCTAAATTTAAAGTTGAAGGCGACTTGCGTCGTGAAGTTTCAATGAACATTAAGCGTTTAATGGATTTGGGTTGCTATCGTGGTGTTCGCCATCGTCGCGGCATGCCGGTGCGTGGTCAACGTACCAAAACAAATGCGCGCACACGCAAAGGCCCAATTAAACCTATTAAGCAGTCTAAATAATCGCTTTTTGATGGTAGGTTGCGGTCTGGTTGACTAGCAATCAACGTTAATTGTTTGAATTTACAAATTTAAGTAAGATTTATTGGTAAGGAAAGTGCAACATGGCAAAAGCTAATGTACGCGTAAGAAAAAAGGTTAAAAAGAATATTGCCGAGGGTATTGCCCACGTGCATGCTTCTTTTAACAACACCATCATCACTATCACGGATCGTCAGGGCAACGCGTTGTCATGGGCAACTTCAGGTGGTCAAGGCTTTAAGGGCTCACGTAAGAGTACGCCATTTGCAGCTCAAGTGGCTGCGGAGGTTGCTGGTAAATCGGCGCAAGAGAATGGTGTGAAGAATTTGGAAGTGCGTATTAAAGGTCCTGGCCCAGGTCGTGAATCTGCTGTGCGCGCACTTAATGCGGCTGGATTTAAAATTACCAGCATTACTGATGTGACGCCTGTGCCTCATAACGGCTGCCGCCCACCTAAAAAACGTCGCATCTAAGCGAAAAAGATTACTGGAGAACTATCTTGGCTAGAAATTTAGATCCTAAATGCCGTCAGTGCCGTCGTGAGGGCGAAAAGCTTTTCTTGAAGGCTGAAAAATGCTTTACAGATAAATGTGCAATTGAAAAGCGTAATTTTCCACCAGGTCAGCATGGACAACGTCGTAACCAACGTTTGTCTGACTATGGTGTTCAATTGCGTGAGAAACAAAAAGTACGCCGTATTTACGGTGTATTAGAGGCGCAATTCCGCAGCTACTACGCTGAAGCTGACCGTAAAAAAGGCGTGACCGGTGAGAACTTGCTTCAATTGCTGGAATCTCGTTTAGATAACGTAGCCTATAGAATGGGATTGGGTGGTTCACGCACTGAGGCGCGCCAAATCGTGCGTCACAACAGTATTTTGGTGAACGGCAAGCGCGTGAATATTCCTTCATACCAAGTAAAAGCTGGCGATGTGATCAGCGTGGCAGAGGCGTCTAAATCTCAGTTGCGCATTAAGAGCGCGCTTGAGGCGGCAGAGCAACGTGGCTTCCCAGAGTGGTTGGAAGTGGATGTTAAGGCATTGAAAGGCACTTTCAAAGCTAAGCCGCAACGTGATGAGTTGCCGCCAACAATCAATGAATCGTTGGTTGTTGAGCTTTACTCTAAGTAATTGATATCAAACTAGATAATTAGCAAGTCTTTATAGGCTTGCTAAATTTATTTATTGCCAAGCTTAACTTGGCAATAAAATTATTAAAAATTAAAGGTATAACTATGCAAAACAGTCCTACCGAGTATTTGAAACCGCGTGTTGTTGATGTTGAGGTGTTATCTCCATTGCGTGCACGCGTGACACTGGAGCCTATGGAGCGTGGTTTTGGCTATACGCTAGGTAATGCTTTACGTCGCGTTTTACTTTCATCTATTCCAGGCTTTGCCATTACAGAAGTTAAGATTGATGGTGTTGTTCATGAGTACTCTACACTTGAAGGCGTTCAGGAAGATGTGGTTGATATCCTTCTGAATCTTAAAGGGGTTGCGCTAAAGCTTAACGCTAAGACAGAGGCGGTTCTGACGTTGAATAAATCATCAGAAGGTGTTGTGACTGCTGCTGATTTTAACACTGGTCACGATGCGGAAATTGTAAATCCTGATCATGTGATTGCTCACCTGACAAAAGGTGGTAAATTAAATCTGGAAGTTAAAGTGGAAATGGGTCGCGGTTATCAACCGGTGCCTGTGCGTCAAAAAGCTAATGATGAAGACCGTGTGTTGGGTTTTATTATGGTTGACGCATCATTTAGCCCGATCAACAAAGTGAGCTATTATGTTGATAGTGCACGTGTTGAGCAGCGTACCGACTTGGACAAGTTGATTATGGATGTTGAAACGAATGGTATTGTGGAACCAGAGCAAGCGATTCGTGACGCGGCACGCATTCTGATGGGTCAGTTGTCTGTGTTTGCTGATTTGGAAGGTGCGCCAAGTGAAGTTGAAGTGAAGGCTGCGCCTCAGGTGGATCCTGTGTTGTTGCGCCCAGTGGATGATTTGGAACTCACCGTACGTTCAGCTAACTGCTTAAAAGCAGAAAATATTTTCTATATCGGTGATTTGATTCAGCGCACTGAAAATGAACTGTTGAAAGCACCTAACTTGGGTCGTAAGTCACTCAATGAAATTAAAGATGTGTTGGCTTCTCGTGGCCTGACATTGGGCATGAAGTTGGAAAATTGGCCACCAGTTGGTCTGGAAAAAGCTTAATAAGCTTATATTGAAGTTTAAGAAACCTTAAGGAATTACTATGCGTCACGGTAATAGCAATCGTAAATTAAATCGTACTAGCAGCCATCGTGCAGCTATGTTTCGTAACATGACAGCTTCTTTATTGCGTCATGAAATCATTAAAACCACGTTGCCAAAGGCTAAAGAATTGCGTAAATTCGCTGAGCCTTTAATCACACTAGGTAAAACCGCAACATTAGCGAATCGTCGTCTGGCGTTTGATCGCTTGCGTGATCGTGACATCGTTGGTAAGTTGTTTGGCGAATTAGGTCCTCGCTACAATGCACGTAACGGTGGTTACCTGCGTATCTTGAAATGCGGTTTCCGTAATGGAGACAATGCACCGATGGCTTTGGTAGAACTTGTTGATCGTCCTGATAACGCTGCTGAGGCGGTCGTTGCTGAGTAATAAGTGATTCTGTATTTAAATAAAAAGCCAGCGTATGCTGGCTTTTTATTTTATAAGGGCATCTCGTGCATAGTCAGCTGCAGATAAAGGTTAGCAGTTCATCGTAGGTAAATGGCCACTTAATCTCTGTGTTGTTGTCTGTGCGTTGTATCACTGGAATGATCGTGCCATATTGTTCAATCATGGATTCGTCATTCGCAATATCCAGCTTGTTCCATTGCATGTCATATTCTTTTGCTATTCTATGCAATAAAGCTTCGGCACGTTCACATAGATGGCAATGGGAGGTGGTGTAAAATTTTAGCGCTATCATCAGTAGTGACTTTTAAAAGGTTGATGTTAAAGTTCAGGCATCAACTTTGATGCCGGAGGTAATGCCAATCGCCATCAGCTTGTAAAATTTAGTTATTTTTTGTTATTAATTCTAAATTGTAAGCAAAATTAAATCATAATGACATAATCCAATAACAAAAAGACAATATTCAATTAACACACTATGGTGGAACAAGACTCAAAAGAAAGTTTAAGCGAGAGCCTGCAGCAAATTATCACTTTGCTCGATAAGCAGCGCCTGGTAGAAACTATCGTGCATAATCAGGATATGCATAACCATGAGCTAATTGAATCGTTGGTGCATAAGCAAAACCAGTATGAACTGCAAAAGAAACTGGATTTACTGCACCCCGCTGATGTTGCTTACATTCTTGAAGCATTACCGCTAGAAGAGCGCCTGAATGTTTGGGAGTTGGTCAAAGCAGACCGCGATGGCGAAATCTTGCTTGAGGTGTCGGATGCGGTACGTCAGACGCTGATTGCCGATATGGATTCAGAAGAGTTGCTGGCTGCTGCTGAGCAACTTGATACTGATGAGTTGGCTGACCTGGCACCAGATCTGCCTAAGGATGTGTTGCAGGACTTGCTGGACAGTCTGGATGCGCAGAATCGTGCACGTTTGCAATCTGCACTTTCTTACTCAGATGACGCTGTTGGTTCTATCATGGACTTTGACATTGTCACGATTCGTGAGGACATTACACTGGAAGTGGCATTGAGATATATGCGACGCTTGGGTGCGCTGCCTGACCACACAGATAAATTGTTTGTGGTGGACAGGGATGATGTGCTGCATGGTGTCTTGCCTCTCAAGCGTCTGGTAGTGAGTGATTTGGATGCAAAAGTGGCGGACGTGATGTCTGAAGATGCCGTGGTGTTCCACCCTGAGGATGTTGCAGATGATGCTGCAAAAGCATTTGAGCGTTATGACCTGGTGACCGCCCCCGTTGTGGATGCGCATAATAAGTTGGTGGGGCGGATTACCGTAGACGCAGTCATGGATTTGATTCGTGAAGAGGCCGAATATGATGTGTTGTCCATGGCCGGCTTGCGTGAAGAAGAAGACTTTTTTGCTTCTGTATGGAAGTCAGTGCAAAACCGTTGGGCATGGTTAGCGATTAATTTAGTCACTGCTTTAATTGCTTCGCGTGTGATTGGCCTTTTTGAAGGATCAATTGAAAAAATAGTCGCGCTTGCCGCCTTGATGCCGATAGTCGCAGGTGTAGGCGGAAACTCAGG
This sequence comes from Betaproteobacteria bacterium HGW-Betaproteobacteria-22, assembly GCA_002842285.1. Taxonomy (GTDB): domain Bacteria; phylum Pseudomonadota; class Gammaproteobacteria; order Burkholderiales; family Methylophilaceae; genus Methylotenera. The sequence continues at coordinate 196,142 of PHCJ01000001.1, read as the reverse complement.
CAATCAGACGACAACGATGATTGTGCGTGGCTTGGCATTGGGTCAGGTGGCATCACATAATATGAAGTCGCTTATTTCCAAAGAGCTGGGTGTTGCATTGCTAAATGGCTTGCTGTGGGGGAGTGTGATTGGTGTAATTGCTTATTTATTGTATGGTAGCTACCCATTGGGGTTGGTGATGATGTCGGCTATGACGCTAAATTTGTTATTGGCAGCCATTATGGGCGTGATGATTCCGTTAGTGATGAATAAAACCGGGCGCGACCCTGCTGTAGGTTCCAGTGTGTTAATTACAGCAATGACAGACAGTGGCGGATTTTTTATCTTTTTAGGCTTGGCGACCATTTTTCTTATGTGATTGGGCTTGTTGTGAGCTCCGGGTTGGGGAATAGATGCATACGGAAATACATTTGATTTGGCAGGAAATCGTCGCTGATATCACAACCGTAGCCGCGGTTTGGCAGATTGTAGTGATATTGGTTTCACTTGCGTCTGCAGCTATGATTAATGGGGCATTGCGTGCTTACGTCATGCGCCATGCGCCGGATAACTGGCGCATGGCCATTGGTAGCATTAACCGCGTACTGTTTCCGCTGTCGTCACTCTTGTTTGTTTCTCTCTCAAAATGGGTGCTTGCTTATTGGCAGCATACGAGTATGTTGCATTTAGCAGGTAAGCTGCTGCTTGCTATGGCGGTAGTACGTTTGATTGTATATGCGGCGCGCTATATTATCGCCCCTGGCGGTCTGTTAAAAGCATTGGAAAACAGCATTGCAACACTGATCTGGGTCATTATGGCATTGCATTTAAGTGGTTTGCTGCCAGAAGTGCTAGAGAGCATGGAGTCGGTGGAGATTACGATTGGCAAGTCGCCAGTAAATTTATTATTGATTTTACAGGGCCTGCTCACCATCGTGGCGACTTTGTTTGTTGCAATGTGGCTAGGCAGGCTGATTGAAAACAAGTTGATGCGTGTAGAGCAGGTGGATGCCAGTACGCGTGTGGTACTCACAAAAGTCCTGCGCGTGATATTGCTGTTTATCGCAGTGCTGATTGGCCTATCCGCTGTTGGTCTGGACCTGACTTTGCTATCTGTATTCGGTGGCGCATTAGGTGTGGGGTTGGGTTTTGGCCTGCAGCGCATTGCCAGTAACTACGTGAGTGGTTTTATTATTCTGCTGGATAAGTCTATCAAGATAGGCGATGTTGTGACCATAGATGCGCATTATGGCGTGGTGCGCGATTTGCGTACGCGTTACCTTGTCCTGCATAAGCTGGATGGTACCGAAGTCATTATTCCTAATGAAACAATCATTATCAACCCTGTGATTAATCATTCGTTTCTTGATAGAAACACGCGCGTGCTGATGGAGTTGCAGGTGGCATACCAGACCGACCTTGAGTTGGCGATGCAGTTGATGTTAAAAGCCGCTGACGAGCATCCTAGGGTGCTTGTCACACCGGAGCCTAATGCCTTGATAAAAGGGTTTGCTGATAGCGGTATAGATTTGACGTTGTCCATCTGGATTCCAGATGCGGAGGAGGGCACAGCCTCGTTGCGATCAGAGGTTTATATGACGATATGGAAGCTATTTAAAACCCATGATATTTCAATTCCGTATCCGCAGCGCGAGGTGCGTATATTGAAAAATTAGGGCGAATAGATAAATCGCGGAAATCGCAAGCAATAAAAAAGCTCACCTTTAAAGTGAGCTTTTTTATTGCAGAAATAATAATACGAGCAATTATTTCAGTTTTGTTTCTTTGTACATTACGTGCTTGCGAGCAACTGGATCAAACTTTTTAATCTCGAATTTGCCCGGCATTGTACGTTTGTTTTTAGTGGTGGTATAAAAGTGACCTGTACCAGCACTAGATTCCAATTTTATTTTTTCGCGCATGATGATCTACCTTTTAGATTTTTTGGCCAGCGGCACGCAAATCAGCCAAAACAGCATCAATACCGTTTTTGTCGATTGTACGCAAAGCAGCGTTAGTGATACGCAAGCTTACCCAGCGGTTTTCGCTCTCAACCCAGAATTTGCGGTTTTGCAAATTAGGTAAGAAACGACGTTTTGTTTTGTTTTGTGCGTGAGAAACATTGTTACCCACCATTGGCTTTTTGCCTGTTACCTGACATACACGTGCCATGGTTATCTCCGAAGAACTCTGTTTTTGAGAAAGAGCGTGATTATAGTCTATAACGCTTACTTTGTTCAAGTAAATTGTATGAAATTAATAGATTATCTGCACATTAATGTTTGCCTGTACTGCCAAACCCGCCTTCGCCGCGTTCAGAGGTGTCAAAATCATCCACGACATGGAACTCGGCTTGCATCACAGGCACAATCACTAACTGAGCAATGCGCTCCATCGGGTTAAGCTCAAACGCTGTATTTCCGCGGTTCCAGCACGACACCATGAGCTGGCCTTGGTAGTCTGAATCAATCAAGCCCACCAAGTTGCCCAGTACGATACCATGCTTATGCCCAAGCCCTGAACGCGGCAAAATGAGTGCAGCATAGTAAGTGTTATCAATATGAATTGCCATGCCGGTGGGGATAAGTGTGGTTTCACCGGGTTGCAAGGTGATAGAGGCGTCAATACAGGCGCGTAAATCCAGCCCAGCAGAGCCTGGTGTGGCGTAAGTGGGGAACTGACTGCGTAGGCGGTCATCTAGGATTTTTAGGTCGATGAGGATAGACATAATGTTGTGATTTTATTGAATTAGAGTAAGGTCGTATTAAACACTAAATATGATGAATAAAAAAGCCAGCAAATTACTTTGCTGGCTTGATGCCATGGTCAGATTGCGTTAGAACCTGTATTTTGCACTTAAACCCAATAAATAGTTTCTATCTGCTGCTGGTTCAAAGAAGAGTGCATTGCCATCATTAACGCGTACAGAGCCGATATAGTTTTTATCAAACATATTTTCAACACGTAAATATTCACTAAAGTGCCAGTTGGCCAATGTTTGCTCAAAACCTGCGCGTAGGTTGAAGATGGTATAAGAAGGCGCGGTTTCCGTGTTGGTGTCATTGGCGTACACTTGGCTGTTATGCCGCGCTTCAAATGCGGTATTGAAGCCTAGTGGTTGGTATTTCCAGGCAATTTCAGCGTAGATTTGTGTCTTGTAAGTACCAGGAATTTTGTTGCCAGAAGTGATGGTTTCTGGAGTTGATTTTTTATTAGTAAAATCGGAATCGAATTTCGCATTTAGCAATGAGTATGATAAATAGGTCGAGATGTTGTTCGCGAATTGCGAGTCAACAGATAACTCAACTCCTGTACGCTTGGTGTCATTAGCATTGGTGTAAACGGTTTTTCCATTTGCGGTATTGCTCACGACGAGTTCATCTTTAGTGGTGATCCTAAATAGGTTCAGATTTACTTGTGTGTTGTCATTCACAAAAGCCTTGGCTCCAAGCTCAAAATTACGGCTTTCACTGGGTTTTAAGCTTAGGTTAGGTTTTGCATCACCGCCCGTGCTGTCAAATCCCGCTTCAAAAAAGGTGGGTGTTTCAAACCCTCTGCCGTAGTTGGCGTACAGATTGAAGGCGGGCGTTACTTTCCAAACTGCACCAATCACAGGCGTGGTTTTTTTGTATTCAACTGAGCCGCTGTTGTCTTTATTTGTGCCTGAGATTAAATAGTCGTTTACTTTTAAATTAACTTTGGTGTGGCGTGCGCCCGCATGCAGATCAACATTATCCAGAATAGATAATTTACCTTGGATATACTGGTCGAAATTGTCAACAATATTATCCTCATTACGGTTTGCTACGCTGCTAGTGACGCCATTGATGAGTATGTTAGTGTCTTTTCGCGCATCTTTTGATTTACCATAATTCAGGCCGAAACTGAGATTGTAGGGCATATCGGCCAGTGTGCCAGTATTGTCCCAACGAACATCAGTGCCGTAAAACTCGCGGTCAATTTCACTCAGTCGGGCATTTGTACTAGTTAAGACTGTGGCAAGCGGTGAAGTAGTCAGCACTTGCGCGTTTTTACGTGTCCCGACATAGGGTGTGATTGAGAGTTTGTTATTCTCATTGAAAGCGTGCTCTAGATTGAAGCCTATCTGTGCATGGTCTCTTTTTACATTGGTATTAGCAAAGAGGATAGCAGGCACTACGCTGTCACGTGTGCTGCTATTAAAGGCTCTTGCTCTATCCAGCCCACCTGGATCTTGCGCTTTTTGCTCAAACCAATTTACAAGCGCGGTTAGCTTGGTATCTTGGCTAATGTTGAATTTGAATTTTGCGGTGGCTTGTTGTTTATCGCCAGCGCTGTTATCTCGATAACCGTCAGTTTCAAAGTTGGATACATTGAGTAAATATTCAATGTTTTCTGCGGTGCCTGCGGCATTCAGTATTTGACGTTTGGTGTCATCACTACCAAACATGACAGTGCCACCGACTTCAGCGGTTTTTGGAGCATCTTTGGTGATTAATTGAATGACCCCGCCAGAAGAGTTGCCGTAAAGTGCTGAGAAAGGGCCGCGCATCACTTCTACACTTTTAATGGCAGATAAATCTACAACGCCAGGTTGACCTTGGCCATCGGGCATGGTGAGCGGAATGCCATCGACGTAAACGCGAATGCCACGTACGCCAAAGCTGGAGCGTGAGCCAAAGCCGCGTGATGAAATTTGCGGGTCTTGTGATTGGTTGGTACGGTTTTGCGCGGTAATGCCCGGAATGCGAATCAGGCTTTCTGATAGCGTCATTTGTAGCTGACCGTCTTGAATATCTTTTTGCTGCACTACATCAATCGCTACTGGCAAATCAAAGCTGTTTTGCTCTACGCGCGTTGCGGTGACTACCACGGGGGCGGTAACAATTTTATCTGATGGAGTTTCTTCAGCCATGACATGATGGCTGGTGCCTAAAGCGCTTAAAACAGCGAGTGATAATATTCTTTTTTTGTAGGTGTTGGGGTGTGACATAAATAAACCTTAGGTAATGACTTTGTTGTAAATAAATGTTGTAAGTAATAATTTGATTAGATTTTATGATGAAAGCCGTTGTGCCGGCATCAGTATTTTCATGATATATGCGCTAAATCATAGGGTGGCTTTGTGGGGATGCGTGAATGGTGTTGGTCGCCACCAGGTGAGGTGACGCTACTATATTTACAGCATGTTGGCTATGTGCTGCAACAGTAATCTGGCTACTTCAATTTTTGGCGCGCGTGCTAATGGATGCGCGCCATTTTTATCGAGTAGCGTCACGCTGTTCTGGTCGCTTCCCAACGCATCGTTTGCGTCGTTTGCCACGATCAAGGGTAGTATTTTGCGCAGACGTTTTTGCTCTGCATGCTCCAGTATATTTTCAGTTTCGGCGGCAAAGCCTACACAGAATGGCGCATTGGGTAGGCTGGCCACCTGTGCCAAAATGTCTTTGTTGGGCTTGAGTTCTATGGTGAGTGATGACTCACTTTTTTTGATTTTCTGTGCGCTGGCGTTTACAGGGCTGTAATCTGCCACGGCGGCTACACCGATAAAAATGTCTTGCTTTGCAACATGCTGCATCACAGCTTGATACATACTTTCAGCGCTTGTGACAGAGATTGTATTGACGCCAAAAGGCGGTTTAAGTGCAGCTGCACCACTGACCAGCGTGACTTCTGCGCCCATTTCAAATGCAGCTTGCGCAATGGCGTAGCCCATTTTGCCTGAGCTGAGATTGGTAATGGCGCGCACTGGGTCTATCATCTCCAGCGTGGCACCTGCGGTGATGAGGATTTTTTTGCCTTTAAGTAGTTTGGGCTGCAAGTGGGCTTCAATTAAATAAAGCAGGTCTTCTGCTTCTAACATGCGGCCTAAGCCGACCTCGCCACAAGCTTGCTCGCCGCTATCTGGGCCAAGTATCTGAACGCCATCTGCTTGCAGTTGGTTGATATTGCGTTGTGTGGCTGGGTTATCCCACATTTGTTTATTCATGGCTGGTGCAACCAATAGCGGACAATCTCTTGCTAAACAAAGGGTGGACAGCAAGTCATCGGCACGACCATGTGCTAGCTTGGCCATAAAGTCAGCACTGGCGGGCGCGATAATAATGGCATCGGCAGCGCGGCTTAGTTCAATATGCGGCATGCCGTTAGGGATGGAGGCATCCCATAAGCCGGTGTAAACAGGCTTGCCAGATAAGGCCTGCATGGTGACGGGGGTGATGAACTGGCAGGCGGCCTCGGTCATCACCACTTGCACGTCAATATTGCTTTTTACCAATAGGCGAACGAGTTCGGCCGCTTTGTATGCAGCAATACCGCCTGTAATGCCTAATACAAGTTTGCCCAGCACGCTTGATTTGTTTTTTTGCATATTTGTGAAACATTAAGGTTAATATTGCGTAATGTTTTCATTTTAACCTAGATTTTCTAATAGCAAACACTGGCGAAAGATTGGTCATTGATGTGGCGTAATATCAGAATTATTATTTTGTTGCTGATTTTAGCAACAGTGGTACAGCAAACATGGCTAGATAAAGCTGATTTGACGTGGAAGCATAATCTTTATGTGGCGGTTTATCCTGTGAATGCGGATGGCAGCGAAAAAGTGAGCGCCTACTTACGTACCTTGGCTCGTGAGGATTTTGAGCCAGTTGCGGAATATTTTGCTGAAGAAGCCGCACAATATAAGCTAGGTTTACGCCGACCCATTGAAGTGCTGTTAGGGGCGCAAGTCAATGATGTGCCGCCAGAACCTCCCGCTCGCGGTAGTGTTTTGAGCACCATTATCTGGAGTTTGAAATTTAGAGCTTTTGCTTGGTCTAATAGCCCCAAAGTCAATGTGAAGCCGGATATTCGTTTGTATTTACTCTACCATGACCCTGCAACCCATCCGCAATTAAGCCATTCTACCGCGCTTAATAAGGGGCGAATTGGGCGTGTTAACCTGTTTGGAGATCACGCTTATGCCAAACAAAATTTGGTGATTACTGCCCATGAGTTATTGCACACTTTAAATGCTACTGACAAATATGATTTAAGCACTAACTTACCGGCTTATCCGGATGGCTTTGCTGAGCCTAATAAAACGCCGCTTTATCCGCAGGATTTTGCCGAACTGATGGGTGGGCGTGTAGCTAAGAGTGAAGCGCATGCAGAAATACCAAAAAGTTTGAAACATACGTTGGTGGGTGAAAAAACGGCACGAGAGATAGGCTGGTTGAAATAGTTTTAAGCTAAAAAAGTAGTTATCCACGAAATACACCAAAATCACGAAATAAAATAATATGAGCGCTTTGAATGAATGTTTTTAGTTCTTAAAGTTAAACTTTCGCCATTTAACCAAAGCCGTTCCCTGAGCTTGTCGAAGGGATATGATTGTAAAGCCAAGCAGTTTATCGCACGCATCCCTTCGACAAGCTCAGGGAACGGCGCGGGTGAGAATGGCGATTATTTGATGACATTATGTCAACTCGCTGTTGTTATTTATTTAATTTTTGTGTATTTCGTGGATAACAACTTTTGATCATAAAAGCTGCAGTTCATCCACTAAAAACACGAACCAGAAAAACTGATAAGCCGTACTAAGCCAGTAAACTGGCAAGTACAGCTAAAGTCACGAAATAAAATAACAAGTTAGCTTAATGCAAGCACTCACCAAATGGGTGAGGCATTAAAGTGTAATATTGCTTTGATTTTGTTAGTGTTTTTGGTGAATTTCGTGGACAACTGCTTTTTATAGGTTGATAGAACAAAGGAGTAATAAATGGCAATTACTGACTGGCCAGCCGCAGAGCGTCCGCGTGAAAAGTTGATTGAGCTAGGTGCTGAGTCGTTATCTGATGCAGAGTTGCTCGCTATTTTCTTACGCGTAGGCGTCGTGGGTAAAAGTGCGGTTGATTTAGCGCGCGATCTGCTCAACCAGTTTGGTAGCCTCAATGGTATTTTTGCCGCCAGTGAAAGTGAGTTAAGCCAAGTACACGGCATTGGTAGCAGTAAATATGTGCAATTACAGGCAATTTTTGAAATGAGCCGTCGCGCTTTGAATGAGCAGTTTTTGCAACGCGATATTTTTCAATCGCCACAGCAAGTGCGTGATTATTTGGTTTTGAGGCTAGGCGCTCTCACACGTGAGGTGTTTTTAGTGATGTTTTTAGATGCACAAAATCGCTTAAATGCCACTGAAGAATTGTTTAGTGGTACGCTCACACAAACCAGTGTTTACCCACGTGAGGTCATCAAACGTGCTTTGCACCACAATGCAGCAGGAGTAATTTTGGCACATAACCACCCATCTGGCGTAGCGCAACAGAGTTCGGCCGATGAGTTGCTGACCAAACAATTAAAACAGGCGCTGGCGTTGGTAGATGTACGTGTGCTGGATCATTTTATTGTGGCGGGTAATCAAACGCTGTCGTTTGCTGAACGTGGGTTGCTGTAAATGTTAATGGATAGGAAAATTTATGGTAATAGATAACGCCCATTGGCTTAATCTGGCGGTGGCTTTAGGCATAGGTTTGTTAATAGGTGCTGAGCGCGAGCGTAGCAAAGGTGATGGTGGCGAAAGTACCATTGCCGGAGTGCGTACTTTTACCATTGCAGCATTACTGGGTGCGGTGAGTACCTCAGTCGATTTTTGGTTGCTGGTAGTTTCAATTATTTGTGTGACGATTTTTGTCGCCACAGCTTATTTCGTAAGGAACGATGAAGACCCAGGGCTGACGACTGAAATCAGCCTGATATTTACGGTAATTTTAGGCGGCTTAGCGATGAGTGCCGCGTCTTTAGCCGCGAGCTTGGCGGTAGCGGCAGCCATACTTCTTGCGGCAAAAGAGCCTATTCACGGCTTTGTACGCGGCGTGGTGACCAAAGATGAAATGATCGATTTTTTGATTCTTGCCGCCGCCACATTGATTGTATTGCCGCTGGTACCCAATGCGGCTATTGGGCCATTTGATGCAATTAACCCGCGTAACCTCTGGTTGATTGTTATTTTGGTGATGTTTATTGGGGCGCTAGGGCATTTGGCACTTCGCTTGCTGGGTAGCCGAACTGGTTTGCCTATTGTAGGCATGGTTTCGGGTTTTATTTCGAGCATTGCTACCATCGGTGCCATGGGGACGCGGGTGCGCAATAATCCAGAGCTGATGGGTACGGCAGTAGCCGGAGCAACGCTTTCCAGCTTATCCACGATATTGCAAATAGCCATGTTGCTTGCCGCAATACATCACCCTACATTGCAGGCATTGATGGTGCCGTTAATTTTTGGTGGTTTAGCTATCGCCGGCTATGGTTTGATGGTGACGCTGAATTCGTTTCACCATCATCATTTAGAAATGAGCCAACCTAGCCGTTCTTTTAGTGTTAAAACGGCCATGATGCTGGCTTTGGTGATAGCCGCAGTACTGCTCGCTTCGGCAGCTTTTAAGGCTTGGTTCGGTCAAGCAGGGCTAGTGTTTGCCTCAGGTGTGGCGGGGCTGGCCGATGTGCATGCCTCTACTATTTCGGTTGCATCTTTGTCTGCTGAAAATAAATTATTGCCAGTGAGCGCCGCTGTCCCCATATTAGTAGCGTTCTCGACCAATGCTATTTCTAAAATGATTACGGCAGCAGTGACGGGTGGCAAGGAGTTTTTTCGTCAAGTGACATTAGGGTTAGTGATACAAGTGGCAGCGATTTGGCTAGGCTGGTGGTTATTTTGAGCGGTTTGATTTCTTTATGCTTGCCATATTGGGATGTTTGAGATGTGAAAATGCGACCAGTGAAAATTAAAATCCAGTTCCCCATGGATGGTGATATCGCAATGGGCCCAGGTAAGGCGCAGTTATTGGCTGCGATTCATCAGCATGGCTCAATATCTGCCGCTGCTAAAAGCATGCATATGTCTTACAAGCGTGCCTGGGATTTGGTTTCAGTAATGAACGCTGGCTTCAAATGCCCGTTAGTGATGACATCTGTTGGCGGTTCTCATGGTGGCGGTGCTATTGTTACTGAGTTTGGTTTTAAAGTGCTACAGCATTATCAAGCTTTGCAAATAAAAACAGAAGTTTTTGTGTTGTCAGAATCAGCAGATTTACGTGAGCTGCTTGTGAACAAAAGTGAATCTGATCCCGTAAGTTAAATTCCTTTAATTTTAAAAATGGTAGATATTGCTTGATTGCGCGCATCGTTATATATTTGATAATATAGCGATGCGCGCACTTTATTTAGTAAGCCTGCTTTTTAAACTAACTTTTAGGTTCTTAAATATGCAACTCATTCAACTAAACCGATTAATTTTACCTGCACTCATTTCAAGTGTATTTCCTATTGTTGGTCATGCTGAAGGTTCTGAGCTTGAGGTGCGTATCCAACAGCTAGAAAAAACCATTCAATCTATGCAGCAACAACGTGCAGAGCAAGATAAACAGTTGGAGTTATTGACTAAAGAGTTGGTGACTATTGGGAATCATGTGAGTCAGTCTAAAGTTGCTAAAACCGAAGAAAAAGGTACAAGTAAAGGAAACCCTGTATTTGCTACGTTTAAAGAGGGATTGGTGTTTGAAGATGGTACTGGTAACTGGAAAATGCAACTTAATGGTCGAGTACAGGTAGATTACAGAACTTACACGCCAGATGATTGGAAAAATGACACCTTCAGTATTCGACGCGCAAGATTAGGCGGTACATTTTCATTTTTAAAAGATTTTACAATGCGTGTTGAAGGTGAGTATGCCAATGACAACGCTGGTGCAAAAGGCACAACAGCACTTACCTATGGCTATCTTGATTTTACGCGTTGGCCAGGCGCCAAAGTTAGAGCTGGGCAATTTAAGCCATTTTTTGGTTTAGAGCGTGCGCAAAGTACGCGCTTTACAGATTTTACTGAACTGTCGCTCGCCACTAATAATGGAGCTGTATTCACCTCTACTTACGATCGTGGTGTAATGTTATTTGGCGACCCGCTACCTTGGCTAAATTACAACGCCTATATCGTCAATGGCAGTGGGCAAAATAATGATGATGTTAGAGACGGTAAAGATATTGGAGCAAGAGTTAATGCAAACTTAGCTAAATTTACCGAGAACAAAGCCTTGGTAATGCATATAGGGGCATCAGCCAGTAAAGGGAGTATCGGGTTTTCAACTGCTGCAGGAAGCAGCCTCACCCAAAGCACTGAAGGCAGTGGTGCGCAGTTTTTTAATGTAGCCAATATTCTTGGCACTTCAATAACTGATAGAGATCGAAGTGGCGTTGAAGCTGCACTTGCTTACGGCCCAGTTAAGCTTCAATCTGAATATATCCGCACTAACTTTGAAGGCACAAAAGGCACTACTCATTTTGATAACGACATTAAAACCTGGTACGCAGATATTAATTGGTTAATAACAGGTGAAGCTTATGCAGATGCCTACAGAAGCGCGACGTTTGGCCGCATTAGACCAAAAACAAATTTTGATAATAAAGATGGCTGGGGCGCATTTGAGATAGGGCTGCGCTACAGTAAATTTGATGCTTCAGATTTTAAATCATTATTAACAGCGCCAACGGCGACCAACGCCTACACTAGCGAGGCCGACGCTTGGACTGCTGGTGCTAAGTGGATAGTTAACCCAAATGCACGCATTTTGCTTAATTATATACATACAAATTTTGATACTGATATTCGCATCAAAGGCAAGCTAGATGATGCTGAAAAAGCAGTGGTATTAAGAGCCGAGTACGATTTTTAATTTCTCGATATTTATAAAAATAAAGGATAATTCAATGCAAATGATTAAAACATTTTTAATGCAGTATAAGCAAACACTGATGGCTATTTTGATGATGAGTTTATCATCATCAGCCTTTGCTGAAAAAATCAACATTGCAGCGGCATCAGACCTTAAATTTGCCATGGATGAAATTGTCACGCAGTTTAAAAGCAATAATCCTGCAGATGATGTGAATGTCATTTATGGGTCTTCAGGTAAGATGTTCACGCAAATACAGCAGGACGCACCTTACGATTTGTACTTTTCAGCAGATATTAGCTACCCGGAGAAGTTAGCGGCAGAAGGTTTTGCGGCTGGCCCTGCAACACCATACGCTTTTGGGCGTATTGTATTATGGAGCCCTAAGACACAGTTAGATGCGGCTAAACTGACTTTGGAAGATTTGACTCGCTCGGATATTACGCGTATTGCCATTGCCAATCCTAAACATGCGCCTTATGGCAAGCGTGCAGAGGAAGCATTAAGGTCAAAAAACCTTTGGGATAAAGTTGAAGCAAAATTAGTCTATGGCGAAAACATTGCGCAAACGGCACAGTTTGTACAAACGGGGAATGCGCAAGTGGGGATTATTGCTTTATCGCTTGCGTTGAGTGCTGAGCTTACGAAACAGGGACATTATTGGCTGATTCCAGACACTTTACATAACCCACTAAAGCAAGGTTACATCATGACCAAACGGGCAGAAAATAATAAACTGGCGCATAAATTCTCTGCGTATATGGCTAGCGCTAATGCCAGGAAAATCATGGTGAAATATGGCTTTAATCTGCCCAATGAAACCGCTAGCCAATAAACATACGCTATGCATTTAAGCCCTGCTGACATTCAAGCCATATTTTTAACCCTAAAGCTCGCAAGCGTAGTCACGGTTATTTTGCTGCTGCTGGCAACCCCATTGGCCTGGTGGCTGGCACGGACTTCTTCAAAAAGTAAAGGGGTCATCAGCGCTGTGGTGGCGTTGCCGTTGGTATTGCCGCCCACTGTTCTGGGCTTTTACTTTTTATTGGCAATGGGGCCAAATGGAGTCATTGGCGGCCTGATGCAGCAATTGGGCTGGCAAGCCTTACCATTTACCTTTGCCGGTCTGGTGGTGGCATCGGTATTTTATTCTTTGCCTTTTATGGTGCAGCCACTGCAAAATGCATTTGAAGCGCTAGATAAAAACCTGCTTGATGCGGCGGCTAATTTAGGCGCTTCTGTGATGCACAGGTTTGTGACGATTGCCGTACCTTTATCACGCGCAGGATTTTTAACGGCGATTATTCTCACCTTTGTGCATACCATTGGAGAATTTGGCGTGGTGTTGATGATAGGCGGCAATATTCCAGGGGTGACGCGCGTGGCTTCCGTGCAAATTTATGACCATGTAGAAGCGTTGGAATACATGCAAGCGCATGCGCTGTCAGCGGTAATGCTAGTGTTTTCATTTGTGGTGCTGTTGTTTATTTACACCTTGCGTCCTGCGCATAAAAATATCAATTAGTTAAGCCTAGACTTATTCATGGAATTACGTTTTCATCATCAGCGACAATCTTTTACGCTGGATATAGAAGCCACCTTGCCAGACCACGGTGCTGTGGGCGTTTATGGCGCATCAGGCGCTGGAAAAAGCACCATGCTAGCGATGATGGCTGGATTTATTCAGCCAGATTCAGGGCGCTTTAATCTAGGCGCGGACTGTTTATTTGATAGTGCTCACGGCATTAACGTACCTGTACATCTGCGGCGCATAGGCATGGTATTTCAAGATAGCCGTATATTTCCACATTTAACTGTGCAAGATAACTTACATTATGGTTTTAAACTTTTAGCGACTAAAGACCGTCGTTTTAGCTTGCAACAAATTGTTGATTTATTAGAAATTGGTCATTTACTTGCACAAAAACCTCACCAACTCTCGGGCGGTGAAAAACAGCGTGTTGCTTTAGGCCGCGCTTTATTAGCATCACCACGTTTGTTGTTGTTAGACGAGCCGCTGGCATCATTAGATGTACGCCTTAAACGTCAAATTCTGCCATTTTTACGCCGCATTAAAGATGAAACGCAAACGCCGATGGTTTATGTGAGCCATGCTCTTGATGAGATTTTGTATTTAACCTCACAAATTGTCATGCTCGATGGCGGCAAAGTGCTAGCCGCTGGGGCTTTTAATCAAGTGATTCATGATGAGCGAGTGCTGGCATTGGCACAGTCGTTAGGCTTAGAAAATGTACTGCATGCGAAAATTGCAGCCCATTATCCCAGCCAAGGTTATACGGTTGTCATGGTGGACACGCAAGCTGTCAGCATTCCGCCAGTGGATGCTGCTATCGGCAGTGAAGTGTCGATTTCTGTTGCTGCTTCTAATCTCGCCTTATCTACCCATCGGGCTGAAGGTATTTCTATACAAAACCAGCTAGCAGGTACGGTGACTTCAATACAGCAAGTCGGCTCAAAGGTGCTGGTGTCAGTGGATGTGGGCGCTGAATTGATTGCGGAAATTACCGCTAAAGCGCTGGATGACCTGAAAATTACGCAAGGTTGCAAAGTATTTTGCTTATTCAAAACGCAAGGTGTTTATGCTTTTTTAAGCACATGATAAGCGTTAAGTAACAGTTTTTTCAACTCTGATTTATACTATGACGCATCTTACTTTAAGTTTACCAACCCATCATCATGCATAAAAACCTAAAAATCATTCTATGGATTGCCGTTGCCTTAATGGGTGCATTTGCACTGGCTGGCATTGCGCTTAACCGTGGCGAGAGCATTAACGCGTTGTGGCTCATTACCGCTGCGGTGTGTATTTATGCCATTGCTTACCGTTTTTACGCGGCCTGGATTGCGGCTAAAGTGTTGGTTCTGGATGAAACACGCGCCACGCCTGCTGAAAGGCTAGACAATGGGCGCGATTTTATTCCGACTAATAAATGGATTGTTTTCGGGCATCATTTTGCTGCGATTGCAGGGCCAGGGCCTTTAATCGGGCCAACCTTAGCCGCGCAGTTTGGTTACTTGCCCGGCACGTTGTGGATTTTAATCGGCGCAGTGTTGGGCGGTGCGGTGCAAGATATGGTCATGCTGTTTGTTTCAACGCGGCGCAATGGGCGTAGCCTAGGGCAAATGGCGCGTGATGAAATTGGCGTCATTGGTGGCACGGCAGCGCTTATTGGCACTTTTCTGATTATGATTATTTTGATTGCCGTACTGGGCTTGGTGGTGGTAAACGCCATGAAGCATAGCCCATGGGCCACTTCAACCGTGGCAGCGACCATTCCGATTGCCATGATCGTGGGCTTTTATATGCGTAATGTTCGACCTGGACGCGTGTTGGAAGCCTCGGCAATAGGCGTGGTGTTGTTGCTACTTTCTGTATTTGCGGGTGGTTGGATAGATCATCACGAGACGTTGCGCACATGGTTTGACCATGACGGCTTGCCACTGGCCTATGCCATTATTGTGTATGGCTTTGCCGCTGCGGTACTGCCCGTGTGGTTGTTGCTTGCCCCGCGTGATTATTTATCTACCTTTATGAAACTGGGCACAATTTTACTATTGACTGTGGCCATTGTGATTTTGCGCCCTGAAATTCACATGCCTGCCGTGACTCAGTTTATTGATGGTAGCGGACCGATTTTTGGCGGCAAGTTGTTCCCGTTTGTATTTATTACCATCGCTTGCGGTGCTATTTCAGGCTTTCATGCACTTATCGCCTCTGGCACTACACCAAAATTACTCATGAATGAGCGTGATATCCGCATGATAGGCTACGGCGGCATGTTGCTAGAAAGCTTTGTCGCGATTATGGCGATGATTGCCGCCACTGTATTAGAGCCTGGCGTATTCTTTGCCATCAACAGCCCTGCGGGTGTGGTGGGCAAAGAGGCGGTTGATGCGATAGCAAAAATAAATAGCTGGGGTTTTGCCGTGACGGTAGAGCAAATGCAACAGCTTGCGAGTGATATGGGTGAAAGCACTTTATTTGCGCGCACGGGTGGTGCGCCTAGCCTAGCCGTTGGTATGGCGAGCATTTTTGGCAGTGCCTTCGGTAAAAGTATGCTGGCACTTTGGTATCACTTTGCCATTATGTTTGAGGCGATTTTTATCCTCACCACGCTCGATGCCGGTACGCGTGTTGGCCGCTTTATGTTGCAAGACATGCTGGGCAACTTTAACAAAAAACTGGGTGAAACCTCATACATGCCGTCGGTGATATTCACCAGCAGTATCGTGGTGGCAGGGTGGGGCTACTTTTTGTATATCGGCGTCATAGACCCTAACGGCGGCGTTAATATACTTTGGCCATTGTTTGGGATTGCGAACCAAATGCTGGCAGCGATTGCCTTATGCGTAGGCACGGGCATTTTAGTGAAGTCAGGTAAGTTGAAATACGCATGGGTCACGGGCTTGCCTCTAGCGTGGTTGATTGCCGTGACCACAACGGCGGCTTATCAAAAGATTTTTAGCACTGATGTTCGCATCGGCTTTTTTGCCGCAGCAGATGACATGGCCACGAAATTGGCAAGCGGTGTGTTATCAGCCGAAAAAGCCGCGGTGGCGCCACAGCTGATATTTAATCAGCACTTAGACGCCTATTTGACTCTGTTTTTTGTGGTGGTGTTATGGGTGGTAATTATTGATATGCTACGTTTATGTGCGCGCTATTTGGCTGGCAGGCCGGTACCTAAATTATCAGAAGTGCCGCACGAGCCAAGCCGGCTGGTTGAAAATTGGGTGAGAGATTAATGCTTAAAAAGATAAAACATCTATGGCATATGTTACGCCAGCTTTCCGGTGATGATGCTTATGAACAGTATCTTAAACATCATGCTGAATTTCATCAGTCAACAGTGGATGCGCCGGCGGCACTCACGCGTAAAGAATTTTATAAACTGTGGCAGGATAATAAATGGAAAGGCATTAATCGCTGCTGCTAAGCTTGTGTTAAGGCTAAAGTGTGCAATTGCTGCTATGGGCACGTTTCTTAAAGCAGATCCCTGTCACCTAATTGGTGCCAGGGGCACCAATTAGGCGTGAGAATGCTGATTGGCTTGGTGCGCGCCGGTCGGCTTTCTGCGGTCATAAACCACTGAATGTGCGGTGTGTCTGCGCTCAGAGCTGGCAAACTTCACGTATTCTTCATAGCTTAGCTCAGTCACTTCAAAGTCGGACTTTACCGGCTTGTTTTCAGTAATTTTGAACTTTGGCGTTTCAGGCACAACTGCCTTGGTTTTTTTAAAAAATATTGACTCAAGAAGATTTTTTAACATTTGACACCTCCACTTGCATTGTTAAGCTATTGTTAACAGAACATATGCAAAGTACGTGCCAAACTTTGTTTTTAATTTTTTCTATAAAAAACCGTTGTTAACTTATTGAATTTAATAAGTTTAATATTTAAGCAATTATGATAAGCGCCAGTGCTTATGGCTAAATTAAACTGTTAGTCAAAAAACGCTGACAATTAATCATCATGATTGTTGTTTTTTAATAATTGCCAGCATCAGGCCGCCGATGATAATCATCGGCAGGCTTAGCCACTGCCCCATACTGAGCCCAAGTGAAAGTAAGCCTAAGTAACTATCAGGTTCTCTGGTGTATTCGACCAGGAATCTAAAGCTACCATAACCAATAAGAAACAATGCCGAAATGCTGCCAGTAGCACGGGGTTTGGCCGCATAAATCCAGAGGATTAGAAATAACACGACCCCTTCTAGTGCGAATTGATAAAGCTGGGATGGGTGACGAAGGGTATTGTCTACCTGCGGGAATATCATCCCAAATGATGAATGGGTAACCCGTCCCCACAGCTCGGCGTTAATGAAATTACCCATGCGACCAGCACCCAAGCCAATAGGTACCAAGGGTGCAATAAAATCCATGATGCCAAGCCATGCCAGGCGGTATTTTCTGGCAAACAGCCACATGGCTGCCAGTACGCCTAAAAAGCCACCATGAAAGCTCATGCCGCCTTGCCATACTGCAATGATTTCGCTTGGGTGTGTTAAGAAATAATCAGGCTGGTAAAACAATACATAGCCTAGCCGGCCACCAATAATCACGCCCAGTGCACCATAGAATAATGCGTCATCCAGCATGGCGTGAGTCCAGCCATGCCATTTGCGATGATTGACTTGATAGTGACCCAATGCCAAAAATGCCAGAAACCCCAGCAAATACATCAATCCATACCAATGGATGCCAAAATTCCCAATGTGGATCGCAATCGGGTCAAACTGTGGATGTATCAACATATGCGCACTCGGAAACTTAAAGTAAAGTAAGTCAAGATTTTACCTTATATGTTATGGGTATGCGCAGATTTAACGGTTAGCTTTAAAAAGCTGAAATATGGCCATTAGATAGATTAAAATTCCTCCCAGTCGCTGTCAGCCGCCGCTACTTTTTTGATTTGAATGTGTTGGTTGACGGTTTTGGGCGTGCCACGTGCATCATGAGGCATAGTCCGTTTGGTGCTTGGCACGCAGGCATCTTCTATTTGAAACATGCTGACAGCATTGGCCAACTCATCTGCCTGCTCCAGCATGGATTCGGCCGCAGCAGCAGCCTGCTCTACCAGCGCGGTGTTCTGCTGGGTGACCTCATCCATCTTCATGATGGCATCATTCACCTGCGCAATGCCTATGCTTTGCTCTTGTGAGGCGGCGGCTATTTCACCGATGATGTCTGAGACGCGCTTTACTGAGGTGACAATTTCCTGCATGGTATCGCCCGCATTTTCAACTTGTAATGTGCCTTCGGTGGTTTTGTTGACAGAATCTGTAATGAGCGCCTTGATTTCTTTGGCTGCGGTGGCTGAGCGTTGAGCCAGATTGCGCACTTCACCTGCCACTACCGCAAAACCACGGCCTTGCTCGCCAGCGCGTGCTGCTTCTACTGCGGCATTCAGAGCAAGGATATTGGTTTGGAAAGCAATGCTGTCAATCACGGTAATAATGTCTTCAATTTTTTTGGCGCTATCGTTAATCGCACTCATGGTTGCCACTACGGCATTAACTGCCTGTCCGCCCTTTGTTGCCACATCAGATGCAGCAAAGGCCAACTGGTTAGCCTGCTTTGCATTATCTGCATTTTGTTTTACGGTAGAAGATAATTCATCCATACTTGAGGCGGTGCGTTCCAGACTGGAAGCCTGATCTTCGGTGCGGCGCGATAAATCTACATTGCCTTCAGCAATTTGCTTGGTGTCGGTCGTGATAGACTCAGTTGCAATTTTGATCTCGGTGACCAGCCTTTTGAGGGTGTCGATGGTGCTGTTAAAGCCTGCGCTGGTTTGGCCAAATGCACCAGGGTAATGTGCGGTAATACTTTGTGTGAGATCACCGTTGGCCAGTGCACTGGCAGCCCGCAATACGTCATTCAGGCTGGTAGCAGTGGTGTCCGCTAACGAGTTAATGGCGTTTTTGGTTTCACCTAGCGTGCCATGATAGGTGCTGGTGATTGTGTGGTTAAAATTCCCGGCAGCAAGTGCCTGCGCCACACGGGTGATATCCAGCAGCGCAGATTCTGTTGTGCCAGACAGCTGGTTGAGCGACTCGCCTATGGTTTTAGCAAAGCCCTGTTTGTTATCAAGTTTGATACGTTTGCTAAAGTCACCATGATTTGCGGCAGCTTCAACTAGGTCATGTATTTCACCTACAATGCTGTTTAGGGTTTTGACGGTATTGTTCATCCCGCTGATCATCTCACCAAATGTGCCTGGGTAGGTTTTGTCGATAGATTGTGTTAGGTCGCCTTTTGCCAAAGCGCTGGATATATGCGCAATGTCGTGAAGGCTATTAAGTGCGTCTAATGAGAGGTTGATGTCAGTTTTTAATTGATTGAGGCTGCCGCGCCCCTCTGCCTGTACACGATCATCTATTTTGCCTTGCGCCACACTCCCCATGACCCGGCCAATATCACCCAGCATCACCTGCATGGTACTCATTGCGTGTATTGCGCTTTCTATCGTATGTTTGTAGCTGCCTTTAATGTCGACACTCACGGTTTTATTAAAGTCGCCATCTGCAATGGCCTGCATTAAAGAGGTGATGGTTGAGGTTGTGAGTGAGAGTGTTGCAGCGACATCATTAAACAAATTCAGCGCGCTTGCAAATTCGCCATGCAGGCCTTGCGGGTAGCCTTTTCTAGAAAAATCACCTTCAGCAACAGATTTTGTAGAGTAATAAATATCCACTTGCATGGTTTCAACCTGATCCATCAGGTTGTTGAGATGCCAGGCAAGCTGCTGCATAGGGTGCTGATTGCCGCCAATGTGGATGATGCGTTCGCCTAGTGCCCCTTGCTGCCAGGACTCGCTGGCATTGAGAATGCGCTGAAACAGTTTTTTTTCTTCAGCACGTGCGCGAAGCCATATGATAGCGACGATCATAGAAGCCAGGGTTAAAACAATGGGCACCCATAAATGACCTGATGTGACATTCAGCCAGATATAAACAAGGCATGCCGACCAGAGTGCGCCTGCCGCAATGGATGCGTAGGGTTGGCAATGCCTAAAGAGATTGTAAAACATTGATGAGCTCCTCATAGCTTAATCCCTTCTCTTGCAATACGCTTACCAAAATTGCCGTGGAAGTGGCAATGGCGTCTTTAGGGCCTGCTTTACTTTCAGCCTCCAGCATGGCGCGATAAAGATCTGTCACGATGGGAATCGCTTTAGGGTTAGGCATGCGCCGCACAGAAGAATATCCGATTTTATGATTGTTTTTATCTCTCATCGGTGACACTTGGGTAAATACCCAGTAAAAGCCACCATCCTTAGACATGTTTTTAACGAATGCGAATATTTCTTTGTCCTGGTTGAGGTAATTCCATAATAATTGAAACACCGCGCGTGGCATATCTGGGTGGCGAATAATATTGTGCTGGGTGCCGATTAACTCCTCCTCGCTATAGCCTGAAAACTCAATGAAAATTTCGTTGCCGTAGGTGATGCGGCCTTTAAGATCAGTTTTCGAGACGATAAAGTCATGTTCACGCATGAGCCGCTCATGGCTGGTGGGAACGATATCTTTTCTTTTCATTGCAATTTTCCCCTATGAGTGTAAGTTCACTAAGCTACACACCTTAAATCTTATTTTTTTAGGTGTATGTTATTTCTTGGTTTTACTGCCGCTATTTTTAGTTGGTTTTTGTGGCGCCTGATAACTTAGCTTTCTTTGCATTGTTTCCAACCTTGTGAACTTGGTCAATCCTGCATTCAGGTCATTGAAACGATCGCTCATGAGTTGGTCGAGTGCATTTAATCTGTCGTTAGGGGCAGGGTGCGTTGCAAACAGTAATGTAAATGAAGCATCCTGCGGCGCGGCGGCATACATTTGCAGGACCGCAGGCAAACCAAATGCAGAGTAACCTGCACGTGCTGCGAGCACTACGCCCATCCGGTCTGCCTCGTATTCATCGGCTTTATCCAGCCCTGCACTATATAAATTGCGGGTGAGGTTGTTAATAGCGGTCATATCCACTTGCGCAGACTTCTCCGCTTTGGCTTTAAGCAGGCCAAAGACTACATCGCCGGCACCACGTTTTTTTATCACTTGTATGTGATGTTTTTTGAGTACATGGCTAATTTCGTGTCCTAAAACCCCGGCTAGCTCGGCCTCGCTGGATAGGTTTAGAAAAAGCCCGCGCGTAATAAAAATATAGCCTCCGGGTGCTGCAAATGCATTGATGTTGGGTGTATCGATAATTCCAAAACGCCAGGGGATTTGCGGCTGCTCGGTTTGCAGCGCAAGCCACATGCCGACATGATTCACATATTGCTGCGCTTCACTGTTGGCAACAAGTGGGCTGGCCCCAAGCAATATTGCCGACATATCCTGTCCAAGCTGGTGTTCTTCTTCAGGTGTCCAGTCACGGGTAGCTTCAAGCGCGCCTTTTAATGCCTGTTTATGACCACCTTCAGGTATCATTTGATCGATGGTTTTGTTTAAGGCTTGGTTGCTGCCTGTTGTGACACAACTTGTCATCTGTAAGGCCAGGCAAGTGAGCAGCAGGCTCAATATATTGCGACGATAGTTCATTATTTTGCCTCCATGTAAACAACAGGCTGTGCAGTTAATTTTACTGACTTGGCCACGGTTATGGCTTCATCCGCACTGCTTGCATAGCGCTCCATTTTAGCGACCTCGTGTACATTGGGGGCGGCGTTGGCGAGGTCTTCTTTAGTGATGCCTTTAACCCCCGTTGTGGCAACCGCACCTGTACTCCCTGTGCGGATAACATTGCCAAGCTGACTGAGTTTGTCTGATTTATTTGCATTTTGTATCGGGCGTAGATTCAGCAACCTCACATACCCTGTTTTGCCGTTGGCAGTTTTTATTTTAGACCAGCCACCCTGATGCGAGATGACCTCAATCAAGCTGCCTTCAGCCAGCTTGGCAACTGCAGGTGCCGTTAATGCAGGTTTAGTTAATACACTGCTAGAACGAATGGCCGTAGCCTGCTCAGCCGAGGCATTGCCATACAATGCAGCCAGTGTGAAAAATATGAAAACTGCTCTCATTGTTTGCTCCTAGGTTCAAATAAGCGCACGGGCTGTAAGCGCCCCTTTACATGAAATTCGCCATGATCAATAAAGCTGAATGCGTCATCGCATGCCTGTTTAGTAGATTCTGACACTAAAATTTGTGCAACACCTTTGGTTTCCCCCTCAATCCGGCTTGCTAAATTGACCGCGTCACCAATAGCAGTATAGTCCAGACGGCGATTGCTACCAATAAATCCCACCACAGCACTGCCTGTATGAATGCCAATACCGATTTCAAACGGATGATTCAATGTTTTTTGAAACCTGGCAAGCTGCTCGCCCATGGCCAATGCCGCTGAAACAGCTTGCACTGCGTGCTGGTTTGACCTGACCGGAGCACCCCAGAATGCCATGATGGCATCGCCGATAAATTTATCCAAAGTGCCACCGTGTTCAAAAATCACCTCAACCTGCTTATTAAAATAATCATTTAGCAAAGTCACAATTTCTTCAGGCAGTTTTGATTCTGACAAAGAGGTAAACCCGCGAATATCTGAAAATAAAATGGTGATTTCCTGGCTGTGGCTAGCCTCGATTGCATGGTTTTCAGAATGCAGTGTCAGCTGCTGGACCACGTGCGGGTCTAAAAACCGGTTAAACATTTGCACAACATGCAGACGCCGCTTTTTCTCTTGCAGGAAAGACTCTGTCGCATGGCTGATGTGCGCAAGCCAGCCAATGGTCAATGCTGAAAAAGGGTGCCATTGAATATGCCGAGCGAGCAGCAGGTAACTCAATATAATGATGAGCGCTGAAATAACAACTCCCAACACGCCCGCCAATACAGGATGTACATTGGCTCTTGTGCCAAGCGCGCTCACGATAATCAGCACAAGTGCCAGCATGAGCGACCAATAAGGGCTTGCCTGGTTAAGCCAATCTTGATGCATCAGGTTGGCGAGTGAGGTGGCAAGTATCACTTGTCCTGGGGTATTGGTGCTGAGCGGAGTAGGCCTGAAATCAACCAGCCCCGATGCGCTGGAGCCTATAATCACGATTTTATTGGTTAAATCAGGCTGTATGGTGGATTCGTCAGATAACGATGCCAGATAAAGTGAGTGATATGACAGTTGGCGAAAGGGTGCACCATACCAGTTCAAGGTAATCAGAGGCGTATTAGGCAATGAAACATTCAAATCTCGCGCAACTCTGCCAGCCAGACTGGGAATTTCCCATCCTGCATAAGCCCTGAATAATTCCGCACGACGTCCAATCTCATCTTCATCCATATAAAAGTTAATATGTCCGGTACGCCATGTGTCTGGAGGTAAAGCCTTGGGTGCGATGATAGGCAGCGTGGCGGCAGGGTTTGCATGCTGGTTTCGTTTAAGCCCCATCATGGCAGGGAGCTCACTTAACCTGCTGCCCATGCCATCGTCAGGAATAATCATAGGCAAGTAAACGGGGGCTGCGCTCCTGCGGATAGCCTCGGCAAATGCCTCATCGCTACGCGGTTGAAAAACATCCGCTTCACTAAAAGTGATATCAAAGATAACCGCGCGTGGATTCAACTGCGCCAAATAATGCAGTAACTCACCGTGAATCAAGCGGGGCCAAGGCCAATTGCCCGCTAATTCAAGCATGGTAGGGTGGTCCAGGCTTGCCTGGTCGATATTGACAAGCACAATGTTCTCGGGAGGCAGCCTGTGCTTTGCGTGTATCCGGGCCAGCAGGTCGCCACTCAGTCTGTCTAACGGTTTGAGCGGATTGCCAAGGTAAAAATTCAGGCAGGCAAGCAGCATGAAGAAAAGCGTGATGATTTTACTGGGCTGGAGCCAACGCTTAGATTTTTGTGTGGATAACAGCAAATTTTTTCCCGATGTGCATATTAAGTGATAGTGTTGATACTTTGATTAACCAATTAAATTGGGGAGAACTCGGGGTTATTTTAGAAGATTTTTAGGTTTGTAAAAAATTCTTTGCAAGCCTAACGAAATGCTATAAAAATCAATGGGCTCACCCGCTGCTGCCCCAGATAAAGTTTCAAGCATAAAGCAGCCCCAATAGAGGGAATGCTGCACTGGTTTTGTCTGGCGATCTGGGCAACTCAGCGTGTGACCTTCTAATAAATGAGTTGACTCGAACCAGTCGTATCATCTGCTGCAGACTTTGTAGGCCAAATAAGCGGAATCATTATCAATCCACACGGTTTGCTTTTCAGCCAAGTTGCTGACGTAAAAAAATCGAAAACCTTGATATTCGCCATTTTTGTTTTTTGCATTCACCTCGCCACATATTGTGCCTGTTGTGGTGCGGCGAATATTCTTGAATTTCGCCCCATGGCTGTTGGTTAGTTTTGCGTTAATTGCATCCTCTGTCATATGGACTGTTTGATATCGAGCAATAGCCAGAACTCCAAGCGGAATAGTTGTAATCAATACGATGAATAGAATATCTCGCCTGTTCATATGTAAAGTGCTCTAACTATTAAGTGCTAGTCGCAATGACGGCGTGTAAATGCGCGCGTTATTTTTAATTTTCTTGTCATATCATTTGCTTAGGTTGATAACATAGTGCGTACTTATTATAGTCAATACCATATGGCAACTCCATTACCTTTTTAGATGCTGCTTGCAAATAATCCGTTTAACATAATGCAAGCCTTGATGAAGCGGCGCGGAATCAAGGGGTTAAACTATCCTCAAACTGCCCTCGATTGCATTTCATGCCATCAAGGCTACGCAAGCTGGCCTTGCATGGGTTCGTCAAAATTCAGTACAAAAATAGTTTTAAATCACACATTTCTTTGGCTAGTTAGCGCTAGCTGGTCTAAAATTACACTTTATAATTGTTGATTAATTATCTACAGAATTTTTACGGATTTATATCATGCCAGCTTATCGTTCACGTACTACTACTCATGGCCGCAATATGGCGGGCGCGCGCGCATTATGGCGTGCAACCGGCATGAAAGACGGCGATTTTGATAAACCTATTATTGCCGTGGCCAATTCTTTTACGCAGTTTGTGCCAGGGCATGTGCATTTGAAGGATATGGGGCAGTTAGTCGCGCGCGAGATTGAAAAAGCAGGCGGCGTGGCTAAGGAGTTCAATACGATTGCAGTGGATGACGGCATTGCCATGGGACATGGCGGCATGCTTTACAGTTTACCCAGCCGCGATTTGATTGCCGATAGCGTCGAGTACATGGTGAATGCGCATTGTGCTGATGCATTGGTTTGTATTTCAAACTGCGACAAAATCACGCCCGGTATGCTGATGGCAGCCCTGCGCCTGAATATCCCGGTGGTATTTGTTTCAGGCGGCCCGATGGAAGCCGGTAAAGTGAACTGGCAAGGGAATACCCACAAGCTGGATTTGGTAGATGCGATGGTAGCGGCAGCAGATAGCAATGTGAGCGATGCAGAGTCTGATGCCATTGAGCGCTCAGCCTGCCCAACTTGTGGTTCATGTTCCGGCATGTTTACGGCCAACTCGATGAACTGTCTGACCGAGGCGCTGGGTTTGAGTTTGCCGGGTAACGGCTCAACCTTGGCTACGCATTCTGCACGCAAGGAATTGTTCCTGAAAGCCGGTCGCTTGATTGTTGAACTGGCAAAACGCCACTACGAGCAGGATGATTACACGGTATTACCGCGCAGTATCGCTAATATCAAAGCTTTTGAAAATGCCATGAGTCTGGATGTGGCAATGGGAGGCTCAACCAATACGGTGCTACATTTGCTGGCAGCAGCACATGAAGCAGGGTTGGATTTCACCATGAGTGACATTGACCATATTTCACGCAGAGTACCTTGTGTGAGTAAAGTGGCACCGGCAACGGCTAAATATCATATGGAAGACGTGCACCGCGCGGGTGGCGTGATGGGCATTTTGGGTGAGTTGGACCGTGCAGGCGTGATTCACCGTGACACTCCCACCGTACACAGTGCGACACTGGGCGATGCATTAAATCAGTGGGATATCAAAGTCACGGATAGTGAGGATGTGAAGCGATTCTACCGTGCCGCACCGGGCGGCATTGCAACCACAATTGCATTTTCACAGAGCATGCTGTATCCGACGCTGGATGATGACCGTGCTGAAGGGTGTATTCGCGACAAAGCGCATGCCTATTCTCAGGATGGCGGTTTGGCTGTGCTGTACGGTAACATCGCTTTAGATGGCTGTATCGTGAAAACTGCAGGGGTGGATGACAGCATTTTAAAATTCACCGGCCGCGCACGTATATTTGAAAGCCAGGATGCTGCAGTGGAAGCGATTCTTGCCGATAAAATAGTAGCGGGTGACGTAGTGGTGATTCGTTACGAAGGCCCACGTGGTGGCCCGGGGATGCAGGAGATGCTGTACCCGACTTCTTACCTGAAATCAAAAGGGCTAGGTAAGGCGTGCGCCTTGCTGACAGATGGCCGTTTTTCAGGAGGCACCTCGGGCTTGAGTATTGGCCATGCCTCACCCGAAGCGGCGGAGGGCGGTGCAATTGGATTGGTAAACGAAAATGACACTATCGAGATTGACATTCCTAACCGCATCATCCATTTGGCAGTGTCTGATGAAGAGTTGTCGCACCGCCGTGCAATAATGGAAGACAAAGGCAAAGATGCCTGGAAGCCGGTTAATCGTGAGCGTGCGGTTTCACCGGCCTTGCGTGCGTATGCCGCCATGAGCACCAGTGCTGCACGTGGTGCAGTGCGTGATGTGTCCCAGATTGAAAGAAATAAATAGCATCAGAATTGCTTGAAAATTAAGGTAAGTTATGACACTCGACTCGTTAGAAGATCATCTTTTCAGAAAAAAAGGCATAGAAGGCTGTACTACATTGCATCCTCACATCAAGATCACTCAAGATACAAATGGCCTGCAGTATATTGAAGTAGATAACCCGCTCGCCACTGCAAAAATTGCATTACAAGGCGCGCATGTCATGCAGTGGCAGCCAAAATGTGAAAAACAACCCGTGCTTTGGCTATCAGAAAATGCACGTTATGTGCAGGGGCGCTCTATTCGAGGCGGCGTGCCCATTTGTTGGCCATGGTTTGGCGCACATCCCACAGACAGCACTTTATGCCCGCACGGATTTGCACGCGTCATTCCATGGCAGCTAGTGGATGTTGACTCAACCGACACCGATGCCACACGCATTGTGCTGCAAATGATAGAAACACAAGAAGCAAAACGCCAGCTTTCTTATTCTTATGTGCTAACCATGATGGTAACAATAGGCAAACGCCTGAAAATTGACCTCGCGACTACCAACAAGGCGGACCATCCATTTTTGATTGGTGAAGCGTTTCACACCTATTTAAACGTGAGCGATGTTGGTAATGTGCGTATCACCGGCCTGCAAGACTGTATTTACGCTGACAAATTGCGTGAATATAAGCGTTACGTGGAACATAACGTATTAAAATTTGACGGTGAATTTGACCGTGTTTATCTGGATCACAATTCAGATTGCCTGGTGCACGACCCAGTTTATAACCGCGTGATACGTGTAGGTAAGTCGGGCAGTGATACTACCGTGGTATGGTCTCCGGGTGCGGAGAAAGCGCATGCCATGGGTGACATGGGCAGTAGTGAAGAGTGGCGTAAAACAATCTGCGTTGAAACAGCCAACGCACTCGAGAACTCTGTAGTGATTTCACCTAACCGCACGCACACCATGTCTGTGGAGTATAGTGTAGAAGCGTTATAAAGCATCTGCTTGATGCGGGTGATATTGCAGTAGATGCAAAATCACCCAATAAAAAATCTTGATGCTGTCAACGGCTGCAAACACCAATGCGTTATGGGTTCACAACGTATTGTTGGTGTGCCACATTGAGCGAATCACAAATAGTGAGCCATTATTGAGCCAATGGAAATAATATTTAGCATAGTTTGATTTAGCTCACTTGTCATAATTTAAATTATGAGTATGATAAGCAGGCTGTAAATCAAGAAAATATGATAGATTAAGCATTAATTAAAATTAATTCAAGGAGATAGCATGAAAGCTTTATTATTATCAATCGCTGCTGCCGGTTCACTGCTGCTTGCATCACAATCTTATGCTGCCGATGCCGCAGCATCAAAAGCGTTAGCACAAAAGAGCGGCTGTCTGGCATGCCACTCTGTTGATCAAAAAGTGTTGGGCCCGGCATTTAAAGATGTTGCTGCCAAATACAAAGGTGACAAGTCAGCAGAAGCTAAACTAGTTGAAAAAGTTAAAAAAGGCGGTAGCGGTGTTTGGGGTCCTATGCCTATGCCTGCTAACAGCCCGCAAGTTAAAGATGCGGATATCACCACCATCGTGCAATGGGTTTTATCGCTGTAATTTCTGTATTTTTACTTAAATAAAAAGCCGGCATTTAAGCCGGCTTTTTATTTTGTCTCGCAGGTAGGCTTTAACCCAGATTTTCCATTAGGCGATTTTACATCTACTTGAATGTCAACTTGCCCATCAAACTGTGCGCCGTTGCCATTTTTAGCAACACTTGCCAACTTGTTGGCTTTAGTGTTGACTATCAGCCACTGGCAAGACTAGATGCAACATCTGGGTTTAAATTACGCTGGCATTGCTAAATATAAAGGGTTAAGATTGTTCCAAGAGAGATCACTAACTCACTTAAAGAACATCGGAAGTCTTTCTAAAGTATAAAACCACATAACCATGCAAGCGCGAGAACAAAATACCATGCAGGTGCAACTGGAGTTTGCATTGGCACAAGATACACTGAGCTGTGAGCAGGTGTCGGGGGATGTTGAGCTACTGACGGGCTACAGTACCGAGGATTTTATCAACTCCAATCCAAGTTTTGCTGATATTTTTCATGTTGATGATTTAGATGTGCGCGACATGCTGTTCTCGCACGCACCCGCTAATGGCTTGCCGCTATTGACCCTGAGATTGATAAAAAAAGACGGTCAAGTGATGATTTTAAACGCACGTTACCGCAAAAGCTCTGATTTTGGCAAACTCACTACGCATATTTCCGGAATTATGTAGCAACCGCACAAAGTTAAATTAATCAATAGGTTGCAAGTTGATTATGATTACCATCTGAGAAAGCCACCCTTAAGCATTGCGCTTGAATTGTCTAGCTCCTGACTAATACGTTAACTCTTTCCCTGCGTACTTAACCTTAAACCCATTAAATAAGGCTTTAGCATCATGTAAAGCATGGTGCTCATTTGATCGATCATGCATAAAATACAACTCTATGCCTGCGTCCAGTTCGTCTTTTTGACCGTGGACTTTCTCTTTTTGTGGATAATCAGTTAGTAAATCGCCCATTAGAAACCAGTCGCCAGAATAATCAAATACAAACAATACGGATACATACTCTTCAAGCAAATCAGAAATCCATATTTGTAACTTTTCTTTGAGCTGATTGTAAGGCATAGTGTATTCACCGCCTTGAAGTTTAGTTAGGACTTCGGTCTTAACAAAATCGTTACACCAGGCTTTGTTATATTCTGAATTTTCAGCGTAGAACTCATGCCAGTGTTGCGACACTATGCCTATGCTGATTAGATCCATATCCTTAAAGTCTGTGAACTCAGTATCAAAGAACAATAGCAATCTGTCTTTTTTAATTTCCATTATCTTGCTACTCACTACTTCCCGCTTTTTGTTCTATTGTCCATCTTACAAAGCATTTGGCAATTATCTGATGTTGTTTTGCCACCCTTGCTCCACGGAATAATATGATCAGCTTCCATTGAACCTATGTCGTAGTGTTTTTTGCAGGTCGGGCAAATTCCTTTTTGCTTTTCGTAAATTTTTACTTTTGTCTTTTCGTCGAACATACGTAGGCTCAAGGTCTTTTCGTTGTTGGTTAAAAGATACTCGTAAATGCCTTTTTTGTTGTCTACCTCGTCGTCTTCAATGAGTTCCACGATACGCTGCTCCAATTTCGACGCATTCAGCTTATCATCCTTGTGCTCGTTGTAGAACTTCCCCCAATCAAGACCCTTCATAATTTTTCGATACTCTGGGAATATACGCTCTACCCACGCAATCACTTCCTGATAGTATTGCCACAGTTCTTGAGCGTCAGAGTCATGCTGATGACGACTCATGTAGTCCTCAATTTTACCCCCAGAAATCCACTCAATAGCCTTTTCTAGCAACTCCTGACGTATAGGTGAACCATTCACATACTTTTCGCCAATTTGATACGCAGGGCAGCCTGAGCGCGAAAACCATCGCTTCGCATCAGCGAGCCACGGGCCTGTATAAATCGCGTTACGCAGCTCCTGGTCTGTTAATTTCTCACCAGCAATGTTAATGATTTTGAACCAGTCAAGCTTTTCTCCTTCCGCACCTTCACAAACATAAACTGAAACTTCGTAATCCAGAATTTGCTGCTGCTTCTCGGATGTAAGATTGTTGAAGAACATCGGAGATCCATCAATTTCTACCGCAAAGTCACCTTGTACATATTGGCAAATGCTAACGGTGCGCTGTTGGCCATCCATAAGCTCATAACCTTCGCCTGCCACAGCCCAATACATCGTGTTGAGAGGGAAGCTCTTGCGGACAGTGTTGATAACCTCGTTACGCTGCTTTTCTTTATAGATGAACTCGCGCTGATACGCTGGTCGGATATTGAGTGTGCCATCGTAGCCACGCACACCTTCTTCAGCTTTATCTTCATACCCCTTGGTGAGTTCTGACACCTTGATATTTTTCAGAATGATTATCATATTATTTCTTTCGCTTAATGAAAATTCTTGCGTAAGTATTTTTTCCGCTAAGAAGTGGCCGTGCATCTTTGAATTTAGAGTTTTTTTCAAGCCCAACAACCTCTACATCGTAACCAGCAGATGCAGACATTCCAATAATTTCAAACTGTTCAGGGTTATATTTGTCTAAAAAAGTTATTGGCACACCCATTGCGCCATCATAATCAACTGGAATTTCTGCTACCCTGCCAACCTCGATTGCATCGTAATTATCATAGGTCGGATATTCGCCTGATGTGTATTTTCTGTAGAGGGTGATTTCTTCGTGACGCTTAGGGTTGTCCATATTTGTGAACCAAATTGACGACGATCGACCTTTGACAATCCCATTAACAATTTTGTAGTTACTGCCTTCTTTTCCATTTTCAATCATGATTTTGGCGTATTCCTCTGGAACGTCAAATAACATATCAACGCCCATTGGGGTGGCGCCAACCCATGCTCTGTTTTCCTTAATTAACTTAAAAATCTCTTTGTAAGTAATCGCGTTTTTATTCCCGATTATGATGAACTGTTTATTGTACGTGACGAGTTGCGCCACATATTCACGAAACAGAGAGAAAGGCGGATTGGTGATAACGATGTCAGCCTGTTTTAATAACGCCACACACTCACTACTTCGGAAGTCACCAGCATTGTAAGTGTTGTCGGCCTTGAGTGAACTAGCTGTATTGGCGTTGTGCTTGAGGAGGTATTCTACGTCGGCAAGGTCGGTCGCACCGTCAACGTTTTGATCAGGTACTTCGTTGATTTCTATCGCGTATGGCTCTTTGCCTTCTGGTTTTAAGCCTTCAATGGTAATGAGCGGTAATTGGCCACCAACGATAGGTGATTTTTTGTAGCTTGTAGCGATGAGCTTCTTGATGCCAAGTGTATTGAAGTTGAGCGCAAAATACTTGAAAAAATTGCTCTCAAATGGGTCATCGCAGTTGCATAAAATTGTTTTGTCTCGCAGTTGCGACTTGTAGTATTTCAGTTCGTTGCTGACGTCGCCAAGTTGGGTATAGAACTCATCCTTCTTAGCTTTCTTTGCATTGGATAGAGCACGACTGCTAGATGTAGATTCGCTTGCTTGCTTGCTTGCTTGCTTGCAGTTATTATGGCGTCATTTTTCATTTGTCAACTACTTTATCATTATTTATACATACTTTTGGCGGGATCAGGTCGAATTACATAACTTTAAAACAGTGCTTGTTGTTGATCTAGCGGTGGATAAAATACACCAATAATCACAAAAGGATTTTTAGCCCAGGCGTGAAACTGTCTTGTTGTACCTAAAAACAAGTGCAAATCATTTTTTAGAAATGTATCCCAGTATTTTTGCTTCACTTGTTCGATTGCTGCTTCTTCACTACCGCTTCTTTGAAGACAATTCCAATATAACGCGCCAATTTCCCAATCTTCAATCATCAGCGTACTTTCTTTGCCTGTGTCGTCACAAAACCGATACGAGAACTTATAGGGCAGCTTATCCACTACAGCAAACTCTTTTCTCACTTCATCTTCTGTTTGAAACAGTGATAATTGATTGGCTTTTTGTTTCAAGGTTTCCAAATGCTCGGCACCCCATTTGCGTTCAGTTTCTTCCACCACAAAATCTAATAATCGTGTCGGTTTGAATGTGGCAAGTGATAGATGATTATCGTTAGCCAATTTGATAAGCGCTTCCAAGTTTGTATAAGCCTTGTTTTTTGCAAAGATAATTTCCTTTCTAGCCAACCACCCTTGCTCTGTGCCGATGGGTGTGCCAATCAGTTTAACTTTTGACAAATCGGTGACTTTGAAACTTTCTGGCCTTGGATCAGCTAAATTGCGCTCAATTGGCAGTTCCATCCATTGATATTTTTGATAACGGTTTTCGTAATCCAGTTTTCTAAATGGTAATGGATATACCCGAATCCAACTGCCATCATCTAAAATGCCTGCGGTACATACCAACTCATCATAACTTTTTGATAATGTTGGGTAGGTTTTTACAGTAATAAAAACTTTGCGCGTTTCGCTCATAGGTGAACCACTTTAATGGCATTGTCGGTTTGCATAAGATGGTCGCTCACACAGTGGCGATGGCACTCATCATGCTCTTTTTCAAAACAAGTAAGTGCTATACGTTGATGTTGCTCTAATAGGTGCCTAACTTTATCAATGCCTGTTGTCTTTTGCGGAAGGGTTAAGCGATACGCCTTAAATAGCCTCGTATAATCTTGCTTCTCTTCAAGATGAGCGCGTTTCTCAGATTCAATTCCCAGCTCTGGAACATGCATATAACCGATGCCTATTTGCGGTAAAACATGGCTTAATGTGCTTTTGGAAAAGCCAAATTTTCTGCTTAGCGGGTTAATTCGCACATCGCATAATAGCTTTACATCGTTTTTTATCAATTGGTTAATATATTGTTCTAGAGTCAGACCTTCATAGCCTATGGTAAATAACACACTTTGCTCTTGGTCAAGGCTCTCAGCACTTTGCTGTACCGATTGATAGGCCTCTTGGCTTAATATGGTCTTTGCGATTTTGCTGTTAATCGCAAAGTAAGGGTACTTCTCGTAAATATAGCGCACCAACTCATTGCCACGATACGCATTGTATTTGGCGAGTATGTATTTAATGTGCTGTATAACTGACTGTGCCAGATGGCGGACAATACTGCCATTTAAGTTAAGGTGATTACCATCAATCGTTAGCCAGCCACGTGATTCCATTAACTCAATATCAGACTGTGCTTGAAACGAATAACACCCATAGTGATAAGGGATAAAGTCGTAGTGTGCGTTTTTTGTTCCTTGTTCGGCAAGAAACAACAGTTTTTGTAAATCCATTTTACTCAATACGCCGCCTGCAAGCTCCAGCAGGGCTAACAAATACTGTTGGCGATGGTATTTTGGTATTGGGTTAGAGGCTGATAAGCCGCTAGCTTTCCCAACCACTTCCATTTTATTGATGCTGTTCATTTGTCACCTCCTTATGTTGCGTCCACTCACGCACCACTCTTACCACCTCTTGATCGTCAAGTAACGTCAGCAAGTTCAACAATGCCTTCATTGCCAAAGGCGCATTTGTACCTCTTTCGTATTCCAAATAGGTGCGATAACCAATACCTATGCGCCCAGCCATCTCTGTCTGGGTAATAGACCTTTTTTCTCTAGCCTCGACTAAAGCGCGTGCGCCACGGATTAGCTCTCTCAATTCCATTAAAAACCTTATTACATTAACTTTAGCCTTCATTAGAACATACTATCTACTATAAGTAAATAAATATATCTATAAAAGATATATTTATATCTTAATTATTCATATTTATATATTTTATTATTGCATAACATACATATTTATGTATAATAAAGACATACAAACAACATTGAATGCAATTAATTATGTCTCAACATTTCTTACTTTCAGCTCAAGCCCGTACATTGTCAGTACGTCGTGTATTTGAGATGACCAACCAAGAGGCCTTCCATGTGTTTAAGGAGTTGCGTTGGGGTGGTGGCGATGAAGTGGCGTGTCCTGCATGTGGAACAGTTGGCAAGCATTATTATCAGCGCACTCGCAAGCAATGGCGTTGCAAGGATTGCAGTCACACTTTCTCTGTTACCAGTGGCACTATCTTTGCCTTTCATAAGTTGCCGTTACGCGTCTATCTGGCAGCGATTGCCATTTATGCCAATGCGGTAAAAGGCATATCAGCACTACAGTTAAGCCGTGATCTTGGCGTGCAATACAAGACGGCATTCGTACTAGCACATAAAATCCGTGAGTCACTGATTGAACAGCGCGAGCTTGATAAGTTAGATGGTGAAATTCACATGGATGGTGCTTATGTGAACGGGCATATCCGTCCTAAAAACAAGAAAGAAGATCGTATAGACCGCCGTTTAGCCAAGCATCAAAAGCCCAATAAGCGCTGCGTGTTTGTGATGCGCCAAAAGTGTACTGAATTAGCCAATGGCCGCATCAATGAAAATGTTGGCGGTAAAAAGACGTTAACCTTCGTGATTAAAAGTGAGAACCAAGCCGATGTTATTAACCTGGCAGATAGGTTTGTAAGTCGTGGTGCAATTGTGTGTGCCGACGAAGCTAATGCCTATGACCCATTACATGCACGTTATGACACGCGCCGTGTCAATCACAGTATTGAGTATCGCGCCGATGATGGCACTACCAACAATCTTGCAGAAAGTTACTTTGCACGTTTTCGTCGTATGCAATACGGCCAAGTGCATAAGTTTGGTAATGAATATCTCGCCAACTACGCCAATGAAGCCGCTTACCGTGAAGATACCCGCCGCTGGGCGAATGGCAGAATATTTAATGACATTGCCAGCAAGTGTGCCAAAACCAAAACTCACCGTGACTGGTGCGGATATTGGCAGGGCAATAGACGTTTAACTGAAAGATTAGCTGCCTAAAACAGCGTCCATAGCATTACACCGCCGCCAGCACCTTTAATTTTGCCCGTGGATTTAACTTGATGCCTGTCTGCCATGCGTTTAAGCGCTCCAAAGACCAGCTTGCCCAAGCGGTCGCGCTCTTTCAATCCAGCCACTTCAATGCCCTTCATTTGAATGAGTGTATCAGTCAATTGCGTGGTCGTTATTGGCTGCTCAGACCTTCCAAGCATCTCTAGCAGCAGTCGAGGCACCTCTCCTTGTTTAAACCAAGGATTAGTAACACGTATTCCTTTAGATTTAGCTTTCTTGAAGTCATAATCAGCATCAAACAGCAGCATTGTTGCATCCAACTGATCTACGTTAATTGATAAGCGCTGTATATGCGCTTGATGATGTTCGATCAAGCCTAGTAATTCCGCTCGTTTGTCCGTGAGTGCTGAAATAACGTGGGGCTGTGACATATTGAACCTACTCCGCGAGCTTCCAGCGGATGCTTATGCCATCCATGCCAACGCGCTTGACGATACCTCTGCGCTCTGCAAAACGAAGTGAGTTGTTCACACTATCCGTGATAGTTGACTGCTGGTCATGCGTCAGTTTCTTCTTGTGCATGATGATCTCGGTAATGAGCGTAGTGCTTAGAACATCATCTGCACAACGTAGCGATTCAAGACACAGACGATAGCATTCTCCCTTCTTAAAAATGCGACTGTAGCGCCTGTATTCCGTAGCCTTGATAGATCTGATACGATAAGTAGGGTCGAAAATACGGATTGCGGCGTCAATCTGGTACAAGCCTTGCCGAAGGCGCTCTATTTCCTTCTGGTGGTGTTCGACCAGTCCGGCCATTTCCGAACGTTTGCCAACTAACCCAGATATAGCGTAGGTGTGCCCCATATATTTCCCCATGAAACGATTCTTAACAGGGGTTATTTTACTGGGATGAGGCAAATTTGCTTTGTGCGGTTGCTACATAATTCCGCATATTTCAATCTCACTCAGTAAATCGTCAGCGCCAGGTACATCAGCACTGGAGCAGAATGCGCTCGCCAACCTCACGGCAATGTTTGATAACACCGATGATTATATATACTTTAAAAACAGGGCGCATGAGTTTACCGGTGCGAGTCAAACACTCGTTAACATTACGCATGATGCGGAAAGCTGGCAGGACTTAATAGGCAAAACAGACTATGAGGTTTTCTCGGCGGAATACGCGGATATTTATTACGCATTAGAGAAAAAACTCTTTAACCAGGGTATGGCGATGACACGCGAAACTCAGCCTGTACTTGACCGTAATGGTAAGGCAGGTTGGGTGGATAATCGTAAATATGCCATTTATGACAAGTTCGGTGATGTGGTTGGGCTGTTTGGAGTGGCACGTGATATTACCGAGATAAAGTTAACGGAAGCCGCCCTGCGTAAAAGTGAAGAGCGCATTCGGCTTGCCATGATCGCCGCTAAACAGGCCTGGTTTGATTTAGAAGTAGCAACAGGTGAGGTTGAGGTGAGCGATGAATACTCAAAAATGCTGGGGTATTCACCTGAAGAATTTCACAGCAGTCTAAAAGAATGGCAGGCCAATTTGCATCCTGAAGATGCTGCCGCAGTGATGGCAGCCTTGCAGCGTTGCATGCAAGGTAACGAACCTGTGAGTATAGAATATCGCCGTAAAACCAAAGATGGCGGCTGGATATGGCTATTTGCTGTGGCTAAAGTCATAGACTGGCGCGTCAACCATGAGCCGCTCAGAATGATTGGTATCCATATGGATATTTCTGAGCGAAAGAAGCTCGAAGAAGAGCTGCGGCAAAAAGCCTATGTAGACTATCTGACAGAGGTCAATAATCGTGGCCATTTTATGGAGCTGGCAGAAAAGGAGCTGGCACGGACGTTGCGCTACGCAAAACCTTTGGCGATTTTTATGATTGATATTGACTGGTTTAAACGCATCAATGATAGTCATGGGCACAAATTAGGCGATGCCGTGCTCAAAAAAATGGCGGATACTTTTCGCACTACATTGCGTGAAGTAGATATTATTGGCCGCATAGGTGGCGAGGAGTTTGCCGTACTGCTGCCGGAAACCGACATACAAGAAGCTGTCGAGGCGGCGGAGCGCCTAAGAAGTGCCGTTGCAGCAACGGAAGTGCCGCTAAAAGATGGCCTGCCGGTTAAATTTACGGTTTCTATCGGTGTGGCTTCAGTTGTTTCAATAGATGATAATATGGATGTGTTGCTCAATCGTGCGGATGAAGCGCTTTACCGAGCCAAGGAGTCCGGGCGCAATCAAGTGTGTGTCGCAGCGCACTAGCGTTTATTGGTGGTCGTGTTTGTGGTCGTCTGCACCCACCACGCGGTTTCTACCTGACTGTTTGGCAATATATAAAGCAGCGTCGGCACGTGGCAGGATGCTGTCAATTTCTTCACCCGGTACGCGCTCGGCTACACCCGCACTGAAAGTGATAAGAACGCGCTCATTGTTATGCAGAAAGAAGTTTTTGGTAAGCTCGCGCTGCAAGCCGGAGATAACCGTGACCGCATCATCCTGATTGGATCCTGGCAACAGGATGACAAACTCTTCACCACCGTAGCGTGCGAGCACGTCGGTGCTACGTAGAATGCTTTTCACCACCTTGGCTAGATGCGCGAGTGCCTTGTCACCGGCAGAGTGACCCATGCTGTCGTTGATTTTTTTAAAGTGGTCAATATCCAGCATGGCGAG
Organism: Betaproteobacteria bacterium HGW-Betaproteobacteria-22; assembly: GCA_002842285.1. GTDB lineage: Bacteria > Pseudomonadota > Gammaproteobacteria > Burkholderiales > Methylophilaceae > Methylotenera. Next base: position 158,096 of record PHCJ01000001.1, on the reverse strand, counting down.
CGATAAAGCAGTGCCGTGACGGTCTGCTCGTTCAAACTCTCGAATGATGGCTTCATCCATACCGCGTCGGTTGAGCGCGCCTGTTAAAAAGTCCTCATGCGCGGCTTCACTGATGTAATCAAGCTTGAGTGTCAACTCGTTGATTTTTTTCTCGGCTTCGGCAGCTTTGGCTTGCGCGGCTTGTAGCTCTTCGTGATTTTGTTTGGCCTCTGAACTCATGGCGCTGATGTCGCTCACCAGATGCTCAAGAATGGTGCTTAGTTCGGCGATGTCATCGGTTTCGTTGATCTGGTCGTGATAATGCTGAATCTTGTTTTGATAGTCGCCAGAGCTGTTGGCAATGTCTGCCAGACGGCTCACAAAAGTGCTGACCATATTTCTTAACGTGTCTTTAGCCTCTTGCAGGCTCGGTTTTAATTGCGCCTGCTTGAAGATAAGCTCTTTCAGGCTACTTTCAGCATTGTAAATAGTATCTATTTTGAGCGGGCTTGCAATAATTTCCTTGATGATGCAAATCTGGGCATGCAGCCATTCATCTTCAATGGTGAGTTCGGCCATGCTGGAAACCAATAGACGTAGAATCTCAATAAGCGCTTCCTGCATGCGTCTGTGTGCATCAGTTTGCATTTCTGCCCTAAGCAGCGTTGATTTTAATATTTGATTAATTTTTGCAATTTCCGCTAAATCTTTTGCAGCGAGTGCGCGAGCTATCAGCGATTTGATGCGATGCTCTGCACTGGGAATACCATGAAACTGCGGAACCACGATCACGTTAATGGTGCGAAGCAGCATGTCACGCCAGGCTTCTGCCAGTTGTGTGTCTGTGACGCGTGAGTCTGGCTGTGCAGTATGTGGAGGTACGTCGGGTAGGGCTTCATGTGCGGTGTTACTGGGTTTTTCAGCACTGTTTGAATGGTTAGTATCATGCGTGCTGGGGGTTTCAAAGCCGACAGGCTTGCCATCGCCCCATGAGGTCACCAGTGCCTGTATTTTTTGCGCCAATACATTGGCATCGTTGCCAAAATTCAGGATGACACGGTTAAGCCCATCTTTCTTGCGGCTTAATGTCATGCCTGTGTGATTGACATCCAGCTGTTTGAGCAAATAGCGCAGCAGATTGCCCCATTGCGCGCTGTCGGCTGCGGAGCGGGTGTCATCGATTAATGACTGTAAAAGCGCCTCAAGTTTGGCATGGTCTTTTTTGTTGGCCAGGCCTGCAAGTTTAGTGGCAATCGCTGCGTATTTGGGGTTGGTCTTGCCTTTTTCGAGCAGGATTTTCTCCAGCGTATGTTCTAGCTGATTACCTGCGGACTTTGCTGAGTCAGTGCCGGCAATTTCATCATAAACCAACTGGTAATTTTCCGGGGTTGGCTGTTTTTGGCTCTTTGCGAGCCTGATTAATGTTTGTCTTGCGACTTCTAAAGGGTTGATGTTTTGAGTCATGTGCTTATTGTTGATTCATCCGTTCGGGTGATTGTTGCACGTTGTCGCGATTGTAACAAGTAGTAATGCGTATAAAAAATAAACCTAGATATTGCGTATCAGATACATTAAAAACAAAAACTAAGAAAACAAAGAGTAATATTACAAGTTTCTGCAAGCAATAGGCAAAAAAAATGACCCTGTCAGGGTCATTTTAGTATTCTTTAGGTTTAAACCTTTTGAATGTTAGAAGCTTGTTTGCCTTTTGGGCCGTCTGTTACGTCGAAAGTAACACGATCGTTTTCTTTCAAGCTTTTATAACCGCTATCTACGATAGCTGAGAAATGTGCGAATAAATCGTCACCACCTGCGTCAGGTGTAATGAAACCAAAACCTTTAGAGTCATTAAACCATTTTACTAAACCTGTTGCCATATCTTATTCCATACTTTTAAAAAAGGGAGGCACCCTGAAAGTTCGGGTTTTTAAATATTACTTAATCCAAAAAAGACCAAAAATTAAAAAATCAAACGCCTACGTTGCTTTTTACGGACTATTAAAGGCCGTGTCAAGCATTATTTTTAGATATATTTCCAGAGAAGACACGGCAACCAGTGTTTTGGCGCGTTTATTTTCCAGTGATTGCTTGCTTAATTGGGTGTCTCGGCCTATAGTGCGGGTGCGTTTGTGCATGTTCGTTTTTATTATTCCCACATTATTTAAGTTTGCTCATTGTTTTTGAGTTTTTTGCTTCAATACCGGGGTTATATGTAAGGAGTATTTGTTGGCTAAAGAAGAACTGATTGAAATGAGCGGTATGGTGACGGAGATTCTTCCAGATTCACGCTATCGCGTGACTTTGGACAATGGGCATACCTTAATTGCTTATACCGGCGGCAAGATGAAAAAAAATCATATTCGTATTCTGGCGGGTGATAAAGTCACGTTGGAGTTGTCGCCATATGACGTGAATAACGGTCGTATCACTTTCCGGCATATTGAGCATGGCCCGGGTACCTATACGCCAAGAAAGCGCACCTATTGATCACAGACTGAAAGCCTGATGGTGATAATTCCTTGTTACCGATGAGGTTTTAATAGTTTGTTTTCATTTGTAATTTTTAAATTTAGCTGATATATTGACTGCATGCGTATGGATCTGGGTAAGAAGTTTTTGTGGATGATTGTGGTTTGGTTTGCATTATTGCAAGTTGCCAGCCCGTTTATTCACGCCCACATCAAAGGTGACTCTCCCACGCAAGGTCATGGTTTGCATATGCATGGCCTGATGTCCAGCACCACCACCACGCCTACCTTGCAGGCGGTGCATGACGAAGTACAAACCATCGGTGTTGATAAGGGCCTGACAAAACAGCCTGATCTGTTGCCACCACCTGTATTGGCGGTGCTTTTTATCGCACTGTTGCTCTTGCCCTTGTTTCAGATAGCGCAGTTCCGCGCTATCAAGTTTTCTGATTTATTCCACTTTACGCGATCGGCTTCCCGGCCGCGTGCCCCCCCAAGCTTCCTGTAAATTTGCAATCGTATTTCATGCAAGAATGGCATGAAATTGTGTATTTTAATAGGAGGTTTCTATGTCTATTTTTAGGCTGAGATGGCTTGTAATAGCGTTGTTGATATCGCTTGGCAGTTACACGCACGCGGCATCAGCACAAGGTGAGCTGGCTAGTCCGGCGTCAAAAATACCAGCTGGCTCGTCCGATGTTCACGAAGTGGAGCATTGGGATGCGTTGGCGGTAAATCCCAATCTAAGCGTTGCAGAGGTGTTGGAGAAAACCTATGCGCGTAACCCTAAGCAGGCACTGCTCAATTCCAGAAATTCAGTTGTCACATCAAAGCAGTTAATGGCAAATGCCTGGCTGCCAACTGCCCCCGCACTAGGTTTTGCACATCAAAACGACACTTTGGGTAGTGGCAGGGGTGAGCGTGAGTGGCAGGCCGAGCTTGAGTTGCCAGTCTGGCTGCCTAATCAGCGTAATAACCGACATAAAGTCGCCGATGATAGCAGGTTCAACCTGAATGCAAGCCAAACCAGCACCAGGTTACAGGTTGCCGGCCAATTGCGTGACGCGTTGTGGGATGTGGCGTTTAACGAGAATAATCTTGCCTTGGCGCAACATATGCTATCACTTGCCAATCAATTGCAGAGTGACGTGGAAAAACGTCATAGCGCTGGAGAGTTGGCAAAGACTGATGTCATGCTGGCGCAACAGGAGCGTCTGCGTGCAGAAAAAGAACAGTTGCGTGCTGAGGCTGAGTTGATGCACGCGCGCTACCGCTATTATCTGCTAACTGGTTTGCGCGAAATCCCTGCGAACTTTGAAGAACAGCAATCGCTACTTGAAAACTACAGCCAGTCGCCCATCTGGCTTGAAGCAGAATCTAAAGTGAACTTAGCGCAATCTGAACGTGCTTTGGCGCAGATTGAAAGCCGCGAGCATATGCAGGTGTTGTTGAATATGCGCAGTGTAAAGGGCGGTTTTGATAATGCGGCCAATGAGAGTGTGGGCGTGAAGCTGCGGATTCCATTTGGTGGTGAGGCGCGTTCGGCACCAATTAAAGCGGCAGCCGAGCTGGAGTTGGGCAATGCGCTTACGGAGCGCGAGTCTTTAAGAATGGCATTAGAGGCCGCCATGCATGAAGCCGAACACAACTTGAACGTGAGCAAGGCCGAGTTGGTGCTTGCCGGCAAACAAAATGAAATTGCCCAAGAAAATGCGCGTTTAGGTGAAAAGTCATTCCGACTGGGTGAGTCTGATTTAGTTAGCCTGTTACGCGTGCAGTCACAGGCCTTTGAAGCCGCGCGTGCTTATAGTACGCGCCAAATACAATTAAAGTGGGATATCGCCCGCTATAACCAGACAGTGGGAGTACTTCCATGAAATATCATTTTTTAATCAGTACATTAGTGTTGTTGTTAATAAGTCAGGCGCAAGCGGATGAAGTGGTGATGAGTTTGCAGCAGCAAAAGAATCTGGGTGTAATGGTTACACCGGTCAGTAAAAATGCCGTGTTAAGCAGTCGGCGTTTTCCGGCAGAGATTGTGGTGCCGGTGGGGCAGGAGCGTGTGGTGAGTGCGCCACAATCAGGCCTGTTGAATCAGTTGCACGTAGCAGCTGGGCAAAGTGTTAAAAAGGGGCAGTTGATTGCTAGCATCGCCAGCCCCGATTTACTGGGGTTGCAACGAGATTATTTGCAAGCGCAGACACAAAAGAAGCTCGCTGCAAAAAATCTGTCACGTGACGCTGAGTTGTTGAAAGATGGCATTATTCCGCAGCGCCGATATTTGCAGACTGAAAGCACGCATGAAGAAGCGAGTGCCGAATTTGCACAGCGCAGGCAGGCATTGAAGCTTGCCGGCATGGGCGATGCTGCGATTAACAAGCTAAGCCCAAGTGCTGGCATGAGTAGTGCGATTGCAATTACTGCACCGATGGATGGTCTGGTACTGGAGCAGATGGTGGTGACAGGGCAGCGCGTTGATATGGCAGCTCCTTTGTATCGTATTGCCAGGTTGAATCCGCTATGGCTGGAAATTCATGCGCCGCTTGAGGGTTTGCCGTTTGTTAAAGTCGGGATGCCAGTTTTTGTGCCCAAGTTACAGGCAAGCGGCAAGTTAATAGCGGTAATACGCAGTGTGAATAAAGCTGACCAAACCTTGCATTTGCGTGCCGAAATCACCCAAGGTGCAGAAAAACTCTCTCCAGGGCAGTTTGTGGAGGCAGAAATCAGCCTGGGTGGGCAAGCGCATCAATATAGCGTGCCCAGATCGGCACTGGCACGGAAAGGAGCTGAAGCTTGGGTGTTTGTGCAGAGTAAATCCGGTTTTGAACCAATGCAGGTGAGTGTGATTTCTGAGCAGGGTGATGAGGTGATTGTGGATGCGCAATTGGGTGGCTCTGAAAAAATTGCCGTGACTGGTATTTCTGCCCTTAAGGGAGCATGGTTAGGGTTGGGTGGTGAGTGATGACTAATACACTTGTATTTAATAGCGTGTTACTTAATAGCGTGCGGCTTGGGTTTGGGTTGACTTATCCCGAACTGGGCGCGTCTTTAATTTCAAATTCACCTGTTGTGTTACGAGGTGATTATGTTAGCTAAATTAATTCAGTTTTCCCTGACGCAGCGCATGCTGGTGATTATTCTGACAATCGGTCTTGCCGTGGCGGGTGCATTGGCCTATCAGGCTTTGCCGATCGATGCGTTTCCGGACGTGTCATCCACACAGGTCAAGGTGATTGTGAAAGCGCCCGGTATGACGCCGGAAGAGGTTGAGGCGCGCATTACGGCACCGATTGAGGTGGAAATGCTAGGCGTGCCGCATCAGGTAGGGCTTAGGTCTGTTGCGAAGTATGCGCTTACTGACATCACGGTTGATTTTGAGGATGGCACGGATATTTATTGGGCCAGAAATCAGGTGGCCGAGCGCTTGAATGCGGTGTGGGGTAACTTGCCTGCGGATGTTCAGGGTGGCATGGCGCCGATGACAACCCCTTTGGGTGAGATGTTTATGTTCACAGTGGAAAGTGACTCGCTAAGCTTGCAGGAGCGACGCAGTTTGCTGGATTGGGTCATCCGTCCGCAATTACGTACTGTGCCCGGCGTGGCTGATGTGAATGCGCTGGGTGGATTGGTGCGCAGTTTTGAGATTATTCCTAATAATGCGCGTATGTATGCAAGAGGGGTTGCCATTGACGCATTGCAGAGTGTGCTGGAGCAGAATAATCGCAATGGCGGCGCAGGGCGTCTGAATGATGGTGAGGATGCATTGCTGGTTCGTGCGGAAGGCAATTTTCAAACTATAGAGGATGTGCAGAACACCATTATCCGCACTGATATGGGGATGTCAGTACGTGTGGCAGATGTGGCACAAGTAAAAATCGGCTCGATGACGCGCTACGGCGCGGTGACCAGTAATGGCAATCAGGAGCAGGTGGAAGGGTTGGTGCTGGGTCTGCGCGGTGCGAATGCGCAAAAGCTGGTGGAGGGCGTTAAGGCCAAATTGGCTGAGCTTGCACCGACTTTACCGAAAGACGTGAAAATCAATGTGTTTTATGACCGTGGTAACTTGGTAGAGCGTGCCGTGAATACCGTCAACAAGGCGCTGCTTGAGGCTGTGGTGCTGGTGCTGATATTGCTGGTGCTGTTTCTGGGTAATTTCCGTGCAGCTTTGACCATTGCGTTTATTTTGCCGTTGTCGGCATTGTCTACTTTTTTGTTAATGCGCCAGTTTGGTATGTCCGCCAACTTGATGAGTCTGGGCGGTTTGGCTATTGCGATTGGCATGCTGGTGGATGCGGCAGTGGTGGTGGTTGAAAATATCGTTTCGCATTTGGCTCTGCATCGGCATGCCAGTGAGCATCAGGCAGTGACATTACCGCGTATGCATATTATTTATCGTGCTGTGCGCGAGGTGAGTGTACCGGTCACCGCAGGGGTGCTGATTATCATCACGGTATTTTTGCCGTTACTCACTTTGCAGGGCCTGGAGGGCAAGCTGTTTACGCCAGTAGCGCTTACCATCATGTTTGCTTTGGCAGCTTCCCTGCTGCTATCACTGACTGTCATTCCTGTACTGTCATCGTTTTTGCTTAAAGAAGTGAGCCACGAAGAGCCTTGGCTGGTGCGTAAAGCATTGACGGTATATGAACCTGTGCTGCATTGGAGCCTGAATCATGCCAAAGCCATTGTCGTGGCGGCGTTTGCCATGTTGGCGTTCACCGGAATTGCCTATATCCAGATAGGTAAAACGTTTATGCCGACCATGGATGAAGGCGACATCATCATCGGAGTGGAAAAGTTGCCTTCTATCAATCTGGAGCAATCGGTACTCACGGATTTAAATGTGCAGCGCGCGATTTTAGCCAACGTGCCGGAAGTAAAAGGTATTTATTCACGTGTGGGCTCTGATGATTTAGGGCTGGATCCCATGGGGCTTAACCAGACAGATAATTTTCTGGTGTTAAAACCCATGGCTCAATGGCGCATGACAACCAAAGAAGCGCTGATTGATGAGTTGCGTAAGGTGATGAGTGAAATGCCGGGTCTGGCTTATAGCTTTACACAGCCGATTGACATGCGCGTGAATGAGATGATCCTCGGTGTGCGTGGGGATTTGGCGATTAAGATATTCGGTCCGGATTTGAAAGTGTTAGATGCCAAGGCGCAGCAGATTGTAAAAATCCTGGAGTCCACCGCAGGAAGTGAAGATGTGTATACCCCGCAAAATAGCGGTGTACAGTACCTGCAAATTAAAATTGACCGTGTTGCGGCAGGGCGTTTGGGTTTGAGTATCAGTGAGATTGAAGCGATACTATTGGCACAGCTCGAAGGCAAGCAGCTTGGCATAGTGCAGGAAGGTCAGCGCCGCACACCATTACTTGTCCGTGGCAGCCCTGATTTGCGTGCTTCGCCTGCCGATTTCAGTAACCTAATGCTGACCCTGCCTAACGGCACGAATGTGCCATTGTCTGCTGTGGCTAAAATAGCGCGTGAGGAAGGCCCTGTTAAGGTAGACCGTGAGCGTGGCATCAGAATGGTGGTGGTGACCTCGAATGTGCGTGACCGTGATCTGGTGAGTTTTGTCGAAGAGGCCAGTCAGCGTGTGCAGGCTGAAGTTGAACTGGGCGAAGGTTATTCATTGAAATTTGGTGGCCAGTTTGAGAATCAGCAACGTGCTTCAGCCAGGTTGGCTGTGGTAGTGCCGGTGGCGATTGGGCTTATTTTCCTGATCTTGTTTGCCACATTTGGTTCGGTCAAGCAAGCTTTGCTGATTTTATCCAATATTCCATTTGCGATGATAGGTGGCGTATTCGCGTTATGGCTTTCCGGCGAGTATCTGTCTGTACCTGCTTCAGTCGGGTTTATTGCCTTGCTAGGGATTGCGGTGCTCAATGGCGTAGTGATGGTGAGCTATTTTAACCAGTTAGCCGCGCAAGGCATGGAGATTGTGTCGATCGTGATTGAAGGTGCTAAGCGTCGACTGCGGCCAGTGCTGATGACAGCCAATATCGCGGCATTTGGCCTGATTCCGTTATTGTTTGCGACAGGGCCTGGGTCGGAGATTCAGCGACCTTTAGCGATTGTGGTGATTGGCGGCCTGGTGAGCTCAACGACGCTAACTTTAGTGCTGCTGCCCATTTTTTATCGTAGATTTTTTAAATAGGAGCCTGATATGACAGAGCACAATACGTTGCAGGGTCTTTTGATACTGATTGCGCCACCTGATTTAGAAGATACATTGGTGGATTTACTGTTGCAGCAGAAAGAGATTTCAGGCTTCACCACCAGCCATGTCAGTGGCCATGGCTCGAGTCATGGCAATGGTGCTGTCGCATTGAGCCTGGTGGAGCAGGTGACGGGCAGACAGAAACGCGTGCAATTTATGCTGCATGCCAGTTTGTCGGATTTACAGAATCTGGTGAATGCGTTCAAAGCCAGGTTCAGCAAGACAGACATACACTATATATTGATGCCGATTGCAGAAATGCAAACGATATAAAGTGTGATATGCAACATATAAGCCGCAGCAATGCGGCTTTTTTTACGCTTTAATTTGTAGGCGTTTGTCTTACATAAAAATTTAAGGTATTGATTTTAAATATTATTCTTTAGTTTATTGCGCATTTTCAAGATAACCATGCTTACGGGTAAATAGTCATGCTGCTGGAAAGGGTTTAATATGCTAGCTTGAAAATAGTCAAAGAAAAAAATTAAAGATAATGGCAGAAAATAGCACAACAATACTGATTGTAGATGACCTGGCAGAAAACCTGCGCGTGCTGAGCGGCTTATTAAGTGCAGAGCATCGAGTGCTTGCTGCCACCTCAGGCGAGGCTGCCTTGCGCATTGCCAATGGCGAAAACAAGCCAGACTTGATTCTATTAGATGTGATGATGCCCAAGATGGATGGCTATGAGGTGTTGCGTCAATTAAAACGCAACCAGGCAACACAGACGATCCCTGTGATTTTTGTGACTGCACTGGCAGACGAGCAAGACGAAGAGCACGGTTTGCGGCTAGGTGCTGTGGACTATATTACCAAGCCAATCAAACCAATGGTCGTGATGGCGCGCGTGAGCGCGCAATTGCAGGCCAAGCAGGCACGTGATTGGCTAAAAAAACAAAAATAGCGTGCTGGAGGCCGAAGTTAAAAAACGCATGGCTGAAAACGACCTGACCCAGCAGCTGGCAATACGGGCACTCGCGCATATTGCAGAAATTCGTGATTCAGATACGGGCGATCACTTGCGCCGTACGCAGGGCTACGTTAACCGCTTGGCTCTAGGTTTGCAGCATAAGCCCAAATTTAGCGAAACACTCACTGAGCGTTATGTGGATTTACTTTCGCGCTCAGCCCCTTTGCATGATATTGGCAAGGTGGGGATCCCTGATTCTATTTTGCTCAAGCCTGGCAAGTTCACTCCGGAAGAATGGGATATCATGAAAACGCATTCACAGTTGGGCAGTGATGCGATTGCACGCGCAGAGCAGGATGTGGGTGTGCCCTTGCCTTTCTTGGCGGTTGCCAGAGAAATTGCTCGCTGGCATCATGAGAAATGGGATGGTTCAGGTTACCCGGATGGTTTGGCAGGCGAGGCGATTCCTCTGTGTGCCCGCATTATGGCGCTGGCCGATGTGTTTGATGCGCTTACTTCCGTGCGCCCGTATAAAACTGCCATGCCTTATGAAAAAGCGCGTGACATTATTATTGCGGACAGTGGCAAGCATTTTGATCCAGATTTGGTGGCGGTGTTTGTGGAGAACTTTGATGCATTTGTGGCGATTGGCCAACATTATGATAGTAGCGGGAATTGAGTTTACTGACTGGCAACGCTGACACTTATGAACCCTGACTCAACACACGACTTTTTGCAAAATCCCTCTGCTATTCCTGCCAAGGTGCTGCTCAAGCCTGTGATGGTTTACGTGGTGCTGGCAAGCTTATGGGTGCTGTTTTCAGACAAGGCTGCGGGCCTTTTATTCACTGATCCGCTACAGTTCAATCTTGTGAGCACGATTAAGGGTTGGCTGTTCGTTATTTTTACCAGTGTGGCTTTTTATTTGTTGCTGGCTTCGTTCCATCATAAATTAGCTGTTTATTTGAAGGCAAGCTCTGCATCTGCGGCTACCATCAATGTGCAGCGTGCCGATTTTCTAAAACCCGTATTGATTTATCTAATGCTGTCGAGTTTGTGGATTCTATATTCAGATCAGGTGGTACAGCTCGTGTTTGCTGGCTCTGATCTGCTGGTGTTTGCGAGCTATATCAAAGGTTGGGTGTTTGTGGCGGTCACGGCAGGCTTGCTTTATTTGTTTTTAAAGTTGTGGGTTGAGAAGCTGGCGTTGAATGCACTACATCAGGAAGTGCAAGGTTACTACTATCCTGTGAAGCATATGTATTTGACGCTGATGGTGTTGCTTCTGCTAGTGCCATTGATTACCGCCGTGTTTTTTGTGCTGCAAAAGCCGGCGCTTGAGCAGGATGCTTTTAATGATTTGCAAGCGATTGCCCGATTTAAAGCAGCGCAAATTAACGACTGGCTGGTTGAGCGTGAGGGGGACACCATGATGCTGCTGGCGTCAGATGGTTTTGTGTCGCGTGCAGTTTCTGCCGCACAGCAGAAACCTGACCGCCTCAATACGCAAAAGCTGTTAAAGCGCTTTGAGGCGCTGATTAATGTTTATCATTACGACTGTATCTCACTGGTGAATCTTGATGGACAGTTATTGTTAAGCAGTAATGATGCAAAAGCCCATCCGCCAGTGGCTCATGATTTGCTGTTGCGGGCTTTTGAGCAAGGGTTACCGCAGCGTGGGGCATTGATGCGTGCCGAGAATGGTCTGCTTTACTTGGACTGGGTTGTGCCGATGATAGAAAGAGACAAAAAGGGTGCGCAGCAGTCTGTGGCAGTGGTATTGCGTATGCTGGCAAGTGAATTTCTGTACCCTGTACTTGAGGCACGGTTAACCAGCACAGATACAGCAGAAGCATTGCTGGTGTATCAGGAGGGGGATGCGTTTGTGCCTTTAAGTCGATTGCGATATCGCAATCATGGCGTGCAGGCCTTTCCCGATACACAATGGTCTGCCTTGCAGGCGGCGTTAACAAGTAAAGCCGGTCAAGCGCAAACTACAGATGATAGGGGAAATGCAATCTATGCCGCATATGCCCCCATTGTGGGGAGTGACTGGCATGTTGTCGCTAAAATTGACGTTGATGAAGTGATGCGTCCATTGTGGCATAGTTTATTTTGGATAAGCTTGATTGCTTTTGTGGCGGTTTCCTGCATGATGATGACGCTGGTATTGCTATGGCGTCAGCAGATTAGATCACAGCAATTGGCTTTTGGCGCGCAGAAAAATCAGAACAATCAACTTGTTGCCATGCTGGCCGACAATTCATCCGATGCCATTTATATTAAAGATGTAGAAGGTCGATATGCGATGGTTAACCCCGAGGCGGCAAGGATACTAGGGAATTCGTCTGAATATATCGTCGGCAAAAAAGATCATGATTTGATGAGCAAGATATTTGCAGACCAGATTTTAGTAAATGACCGACACGTGCTTGCTACGGGCAAGATGGTGTCTTTTGATGAAGTATTGCATACGCCAAGCGGCGACCGTACCTTTCTTGCCTCAAAAGGGGTGATGCGTGATCCGGGCGGAAAAGTGACGGGATTGTTCGGCATTGCGCGCGACATTACCGAGCGCAAACTGCTGGAAGACACTCTGCGTGAGAATGAAATGCGACTCAATGAAGCGCAGCAGATTGCCAATATCGGCCACTGGACAATGCATCATCAAAATAACCGACTGGTATGGAGTGCACAGATTTATCGGCTGTTTGAATTGAGTCCTGATCGGTTTGACGCGACTTATGAAGCTTTTTTGAGCGTAGTGCACCCTGATGACAGAGCAATTGTTAACAATGCTTATATGCAATCGATCTCGCAGCAGACTGATTATGAAATCCAGCACCGACTGCAAATGCCGGATGGTCGCATCAAGTGGGTGCAGGAAAGGGCGAGAACCGTGTTTGATGCGCAAGGTGCCCCACTGGTGTCTAATGGCACGGTGCAGGATGTGACCGAGCGCGTGCAAGCTGAGATGGCCATCGCCCAGGCGCGCGATTTATTGTTAAAGGTCATTGATACCGCACCTGTCAGGGTGTTTTGGAAAGATAACAATTTACGCTATTTGGGCTGCAATACACTGTTTGCACGTGATGCAGGGATGGAGCATCCCGAGCAGTTGATCGGTAAAGATGATTTTCAGATGGCATGGCAAGCACAGGCGGAACTGTATCGTTCCGATGACTTTGCTGTAATGCATTCCGGCGTGGCCAAACTTTTTTATGTTGAGCCACAAACTACAGATACAGGTGATGTGATTTGGTTACGCACTTCAAAAGTGCCGCTTAAAAACCAGAATGGTGAAACGGCGGGTATCCTGGGTATTTATGAAGACATTACCGAGCAGCGTCATGCGGAAGAAAAAATTAAAAACCTGTCACAGATGTATGCAGTGTTGAGTTACTGTAATCAGGCGATTGTGCGTAGTAAAAGCCGAGAAGAGTTATTCCGGCTGATATGTGATAGCGCCGTGTCTTATACCAACCTGAAAATGGCCTGGATAGGCCTGCTGGACAATGCGACGCAGTTAATTAAGCCTGTGGCTATTGCGGGTGAGGCGCAGGCTTATTTGAGTGATATCGTGATTTCTGCCGACCAAGACAGCCCTTACGGACAAGGGCCTACAGGCATAGCGGTGCGTGAAAACAAAGCGGTGTGGGTGCAGGACTTTTTACATGATTCGCGTACCATGCCATGGCATGAGCGCGCTGTACATGCAGGATTGCACGCTTCTGCTGCGTTACCGCTATGTTGTGATGGTCGTGTTGTCGGTGCGTTTACTTTATATGCCGCTGAGGCTAATGCATTTAGTCAGGAGGTGCGTGACCTGCTGATGGAGATGGTACGTGACATAGGCTATGCACTTGACGGCTTTGTGCGTGAAGAAGCTCGCGAGGCCGCAGAGCTTGGGTTGCAGGCTTCCGAGGAGCGCCTGCGGCTGGTATTGCGCGGCTCACGCGATGCACCTTGGGATTGGGATTTGCAAAATAATGCGCTTTATTACTCTCCGCACTGGTGGGCGATGCTGGGATATGCGCCTGACGAACTCAATGTCGGTGATGGACTATGGCAGACAGTGGTGCATCCTGATGACTTATCCAGGGTAAATCAGGCGTTTGATGAGGTGCTCAAAGGCGGATCTGACACATACGAGCTTGAGTTCAGAATGCGCCATAAGGCGGGGCACGATGTGCCGGTATTGTCGCGCGGGTATATCCTGCGCGATGCGGATGGTCTGTCGTTACGTGTTTCCGGCACGAATATGGATCTCACCGAGCGCCGACAGATGGAGGCGGCGCGGGAATCTGTGCTGCAGCTACTGCAAAAAATCACCGATCGCATTCCGGGGATGGTGTATCAGTTCAGGCTAAGCCCGGATGGGCGTATGAGCTTTCCGTATATCAGCAATGTATTGCGTGACTTGTACGAGATTGATCCTGAGGAGGTCAAGGAAGACGCCAGCAAGGCTTTTGCCAAACTGCACCCGGATGATTATGACGCGGTGGTAAGCTCTATTTTTGAATCTGCAAAAAAATTAAGCGAATGGAATCAGGAGTTCAGGGTATGTCATAACGATGGCAGGGTCACCTGGCAGCAGGGCAGTGCGTTGCCGGAGCTCGAAGCAGATGGCTCGGTGATATGGCATGGGTTCATTGCTGATATCACCGTACGTAAAGGCCGTGAGCAGTTGATTCTGCGTTTGTCTCAGGCAGTAGAGCAAAGCCCGGAGGCGATTGAAATTACTGATGTAGATGCGAACATAGAATATGTGAATGAGGCCTTTCTGAAGAGCAGTGGCTACTCGCGTGATGAGGTGATAGGTAAAAATCCTAGATTGTTAAATTCAGGTAAAACCCCGCGTGAAACTTATGCTGCAATGTGGCAGTCGCTCACCCGTGGTGAAATCTGGAAAGGGGAGTTTATCAATCGCCGTAAAGATGGCCGTGAAATGATCGAATACGCCATCATTGCGCCCATCAGGCAGGCAGACGGCAGCATTACGCATTATGTAGGAATTAAAGAAGACATCACCGAGAAAAAACGCATCGGTGAGGAGTTGGACCGGTATCGTTATCATTTGGAGGAGTTGGTTAATCAGCGCACGACAGAACTTACGCAGGCGCGTGAGCAGGCAGAGGCCGCCAACAAGGCAAAGTCGGCGTTTCTGGCAAACATGAGCCATGAGATTCGCACCCCGATGAATGCCATTATTGGCTTTACTCACCTATTAAAACGCGATGCGCTGAGCGCTCAGCAGGCTGAGCGTTTGGATAAAATAGAAGGTGCGGGGCGGCATTTGTTGAGCATTATTAACGATATTTTAGACCTTTCCAAAATTGAGTCCGGCAGGCTGCAACTTGAAAGCACTGAGTTTCATCTATCCACTGTGCTGGATAATATTGATTCCATTATTGGGGAATCAGCCCGTGACAAAGGGCTGAAAGTATTGATTGAGTCGCATGATGTGCCCCTGTTTTTGCGCGGTGACCCCACCCGTCTGCGTCAGGCATTGTTAAATTACGCCGCCAATGCGATTAAGTTTACCGAGAAGGGTGAGGTGGTGATTCGTGCCAGGTTGCTGTCCCAGAATGATGACGATTTATATGTCAGATTTGAAGTGCAGGATACTGGTATTGGCATCAGTGCGGAAAATATCACAAAACTATTTCACACGTTCGAGCAAACGGACAACACTATCACGCGCCAATATGGCGGCACGGGTCTTGGCCTGGCGATTACACGCAGGCTGGCAGCAATGATGGGTGGAGAAGTGGGGGTCGAGAGTGTGCCGGGGCAAGGCAGCATGTTCTGGTTTACAGCAAAACTGCAACGCGTGCATGCGTTGCCCTTGGCTGCATTCGGCGATATGTCCGTCAAGGACGCCGAAACCATATTGCGTTTCAATTGCACTAATGCCCGCATTCTGTTGGCAGATGACGATGCAGTTAATCGTGAAGTGGCGATTGAAATGCTGCGTAATGTCGGGCTGCATCTGGATGTGGTATCCGATGGCATGGAGGCTGTGGCAAAGGTAAAGGCCGAGGCTTATGACTTGGTGCTGATGGATATGTATATGGTCAACATGAGTGGGCTGGAAGCCACACGCATCATTCGCGATATTCCGGCATTGGCTACTATGCCGATTATTGCCATGACAGCCAACGCATTTGATGAAGATAAACAGGCCTGCTTACAAGCCGGCATGAATGACTTTATTTCCAAGCCCGTAGAGCCGCATTTGCTCTATGCCACTATATTGAAATGGCTGCCAGACTTGCTGGTTTTGCCGGATGCATTAAGCAAGGCTGGAGATGAGGCCGAAAATATAGCGATTACCACGCGTGAAAAAGACACCGAGCAAAGTTCCATTACCAAACTGGAAAGTGCATTGCTGGAACTGGGTAATCTAGCAGGGCTGAACCTTAAGCGCGGGCTGGATGTATTTAGAGGAGATGCGGATAAATATATCGAACTGTTAATCACGTTTGTAGATGGACACACTGAGGACGTGAAGCGGTTAAGCACGCTGGTGAATCAGCAGGATTATGCAGCGGCTTATCATATTGCGCATGCGGTAAGAGGTGCTGCAGCCACTTTGGGCATAGAGGCTCTTGCAGACGCAGCGGCAGAGTTAGATGCAGTGTTGCGTCACCATGCCAAGGCTTCTTTGGCGCATGAATCTTTAAATCGCCCCCTGGTTGATGCGTTGATTGTCAAAATGCACGATGGCTTGGCGGCGCTGGCGGCGGCATTGCCTGCGACCACATGTCAGGCTGAAGATGTGGATACTGTACTAGATGCCGAGCGTAGCAGAATTTTGCTGGATGAAATGGATGCGTTGCTGGCGAAGAGCGATACCGCAGCGATTGAGTTTTATGAACGGCACAAGACGGAATTTAATACGCTACTGGCAGATGCCGGCAAGGAGTTTTCACATAAGCTTAAATCTTTTGACTTTGACGCAGCGCGTGAAATTTTGCAGCACATCATGCAAGCATGAGTAACGCGTTTATCTGGCTGCCGGCAGGTTTTTTGGTAGGTGCTTGGGGCGAATAAAGCGCCAAGGTGCCTGCCGGCACCAAAAAAAGCACATTAAAAGCACATTGGAACTTCAAGCCGCGACACCTGGCTAACAAGCCGGAAAAGCGAACAAGTTAAGGTGTCAGGCGGCGAAGCTACTGAGGTGCTTTAGCCTGAGCTTCAGCTTCTAGCCAGTAGCTGATGGCATCCTTCACAAAGCCGTCTTTTTCAGCAATCAAATAAGCCGCATGTTGAATGGCTTCGTAGCTGACCTGGTTGTTTGCTGTGACGCCAGCTGCCTTCTTTCTTGGGCTGGCGGCTTTAGTGGCCGGTTTTTTTGCTGCTACGGTTTTTTTGGCACTGGTTGCCTCTTTTGCAGCTGCTACGGGTTTTTCGGTTTTTGTTTTTACGGTTGCCATGATGGTTCCTTTATAAATGACTCAAAGTAATTGATATCAACCTGAATAATAAGATCTTTGTAACAGGGCCTATAAGCATGCTGATGCTAGCATAGTGCTTATGACGCAATCTTTCAATAGTCTTACTGCGAATAGCGTTATTAAGAAATGCTAAGCTTATGTGATTTTTTAACTTGAATGGAGCGGTAATTTAAAAATTGAGTTGTGCTCTGTGGTTGAATTAGGGTGCATAGTGGTGGCATAAAGTATAAACTGTTTTATAATTAAGTCATCAGTTTGAGTCTTGCGGTTGGGTGGGCTTGCATTAAGTGTTTAACCCGGACTTGCCATTGGGTGATAGCGCATCTGCTTTAATGTCATTTATTGAATCTCGGCTTGGCTATGTTGAGTGTGTTTTCGGATGCACTTGCTTGATTCTCGGCCTATCGTAGGTTCTACTGAAAAATCAGGGTATAAAGTAATACGAAGTGCATATGCTAATGTCTTATAGAATAATTTTAGTTTAGGGGAATAACATGGCATTAAGAGTGGGTGTCAATGGATATGGCCGTATTGGGCGCATGGTATTAAGAGCTGTGGTGCAGGAGGCTGAATTTAACGATATTGAAGTGGTCGCAGTGAATGGCACGCAAGACCTTGATTACATGGTGTATATGCTGAAATACGACTCGGTGCATGGCCGCTTTAATGCTGATGTGCGTGCTGAGAACGGTTGTTTGCTTGTTAATGGTAAAAAGATTAATGTCACCAGTGAACGCGACCCGGCCTATATTGATTGGGATGAAATGGGCGTAGATGTATTAGTGGAGTCTACAGGTAAGTTTTTAACACAGGAGAGCTGCCAGGTCCATATTGATAAGGGCGCAAGAAAAGTTGTGCAGTCCGCCCCTGGTAAGGATGATACCCCGATGTTTGTTTACGGTGTGAATCATCAGGATTATCAAGGGCAGGCCATTGTCTCTGCGGCTTCCTGTACGACCAACGGTTTAGCGCCGCTGGTGAAGGTGCTGGATGACAGTTTCAGCGTAAAGCGCGGTTTGATGACAACGGTGCATGCGACAACAGCTTCACAACTGACGGTGGACGGCACATCTAAAAAGGATTGGCGCGGTGGTCGCGGTGTGTTCGAAAATATCATTCCTTCAAGTACCGGTGCGGCAAAGGCGATTGGCGTGTTGATCCCATCACTGAATAAAAAAATCACCGGCATGGCATTACGTGTGCCTTCTGCGGATGTGTCAGTGGTGGATCTCACTGTCGAACTTAACCAGGAAACGACCTACGCACAAGTCTGTGCCGCAATGAAGGCAGCATCAGAAGGTGGGCTTAAAAATGTATTGGCCTATACCGAAGAAAAAGTGGTTTCGACTGATTTCCGTACGGCGCCTGCTGCTTCAGTGTTTGACGCTGATGCCGGTATCATGCTTGACCCGACCTTTCTGAAAGTGATCGGCTGGTATGACAATGAGTATGGCTACACCTGTAACTTGTTGCGACTGGTGAAGCATATCGCTTAATACCGGGTTGAAAGTATCGTGGCCTACATGTCAAAGGCCATAATGCATCAGAGTGTTGGGCGCGGCTTATGACGAGTTGCGAGTGAGCAAAACAAAAAGGAGCCTGGGCTCCTTTTTGTTTTGCAGTAACGCTAATTTAGAATGGGTTTACTCTTTTAAAATTAGTTTACTTTGTCTTTTAAAGTTTTACCTGCTTTAAATACCGGTGCGTTGCGTGCAGCAATCTGAATTGTAGCGCCAGTAGATGGGTTGCGACCGGTGCGTGCTGCTTTAGCAGTCACTTGGAATGTGCCAAAGCCTACGAGTGCGACATTGTCGCCCGCTTTTAATGCATTGCCGATTGTGTTAGTAATTGCGTCCAGTACACGGTTAGCGTCAGCTTGCGTCACACCGGCTTCGGCAGCTACTTTTGCAACTAATTCAGATTTATTCATATTTTAAGTCCTAAAAATTGGTTAAATAAGGGTTAAGTTTGACTACAGGCCAGCAATGACAGGCATTGTAGATACAGTTCATCATGCTAGCACAATTTTTACGATTGGTTACAATTATCATTGCATGTTTTGTTATTCTATTTTGTTATAACTTAATAAATAAAGGTTATTATTAGTTATTATTTTGAGTTGATATAGTAATGCCTTTAGATTAACCGCATGTGCTCGTAATCTGTTTTCTGATTGAAGTGTACTGAATGCTGGATAAATTAAAGGAATTATCATGACAAACTGGTTTGAAGACAATGCCCAATCAATAGGCAACACTCCGCTGGTAAAATTAAATCGTATTACCAATGGTGCAGCGGCTACGGTGTTGGCTAAAATTGAGGGGCGAAACCCTGCTTATTCAGTTAAGTGCCGTATTGGTGCCGCCATGATATGGGATGCAGAAGAACGCGGCTTATTGGGGCCTGGCAAGGAAATCGTTGAGCCGACCAGCGGTAACACAGGCATTGCCCTGGCATTTGTGGCGGCCGCTCGCGGGATTCCGCTCACGCTCACCATGCCGGAAACCATGAGTATCGAGCGCCGTAAGCTATTAGTGGCCTATGGTGCAAAACTGGTGCTGACAGAAGGCGCTAAAGGTATGAGCGGTGCCATTGCCAAAGCTGAAGAAATCGCCGCATCGGATCCTGCCAAATATGTACTTTTACAGCAGTTTAAAAACCCTGCAAATCCCGCCATCCATGAAAAAACCACAGGTCCTGAAATCTGGACTGCAACCGAAGGCAGGATTGATATTCTAGTGTCAGGTGTGGGCACAGGCGGCACCATCACGGGCATATCACGTTATATTAAAAACGCGCAGGGTAAAGCTATCACAACGGTGGCGGTTGAGCCTGAGGCGAGTCCGGTGCTTACTCAGAAACGCGCAGGCGAGCCATTAAAGCCGGGCCCGCATAAAATTCAAGGCATAGGTGCAGGTTTTGTGCCGGATATTCTTGATTTGTCTCTAGTGGATGATATAGCCCAAGTGAGCAATGAAGAAGCGGTGAACTATGCCAAGCGATTGGCCAGAGAAGAAGGCATTCTGTCAGGCATTTCATGCGGCGCTGCAGCCGCGGTGGCTGTGCGATACGCAAAAAAACCGGAAAACGCAGGCAAAACCATAGTGGTGATTCTGCCAGACTCAGGCGAGCGCTATTTAAGCTCGATTCTGTTTGAAGGGCTGTTTGACGCACAGGGGATTGCGGTTTAGCTCTTATGCGGCCGATGTGCGCTGTAATTGAAATTGATGTAGCGTTGACATTGAATTTGAATTGTTAAGAAATTAGTTACCAGAGATAAAAATAAATGTATGAATTAAATGCGTTAGATAGAGGTATCGAGGATGAAAATGCATCCCCTAAGCCTATTTTGCTGTTTCCAAACCCCCAGCAAATTAGCTTGTCGATTCGGGCAAGTGCATTAATTTTTGCAGATGAAAAATCAAAAAAACTACTCTCTTTGATTGAGCGTGTCGCACCAAGTAATGCAACAGCCTTGATTAAGGGCGAAACAGGGACTGGCAAAGAGTTGGTTGCAAGGCACATACATAACCTTAGTGCCAGAAGTAGCGGGCCTTTTGCCGCAATTAACTGCGGTGCGTTTTCAGATACATTGGTAGAAAGTGAGTTGTTCGGCTTCGAGCGCGGTGCGTTTACCGGGGCCACCAACGCCAAAAAAGGCTGGTTTGAAACGGCGAATGGCGGGACGCTTTTCCTTGATGAGATTGGGGATCTGCCTTTATCTACCCAAGTCAAGCTGTTACGCGTGCTTCAAGAGCGCGAAGTTGTGCCTATTGGCTCGCGCAAGGCTGTACCCATTGATGTACGCCTGATTGCCGCTACTAATGTGAATTTGACTGATGCAGTAAGGGCGGGACGGTTTCGCGAAGACTTGTATTATCGAATTAAAGTTGTGCCTGTAGAAATTCCACCATTGCGCGATCGTCCAAATGATATTTTGCCGTTGGCTACACATTTTATTGAGGTGTATCGGCAGCGCTTGCAAACAGCTAAACCGGTAGTGCTACCGGAAACCGAGCGTGCCTTGTTGAGCTATCCGTGGCCTGGAAATATTCGAGAGCTTGAGAATGTGATACATCGTGCATTGCTCGTGAGTAATGGTAAGTTTCTCAGTCCCTTGGACTTGAATCTTCCAACAATTCAGGTTTCTGGATTAAATGAAGCCAGACTTGGTGCTTACAGTGAGGGTGCTGATACTGAACAGCATCCTGCGCTGGTTAACGACCCGCTGGATCATGCATTACAAAAGCTTTTTAATGAGAGTCCGCTAGATTTATACGAATATATTAACCGCAAGGTGATTTTGCAGGCATTTGAATTTTGCAATAAAAATCAAGTGCAGACGGCGAAACTTCTGGGTATCAGCAGAAATGTATTGCGCGCGCAGTTAAAGCATTTTGAGGTTATTTGATATGCGCTCAGAGTGAGTTATAAAATCCCTTGCGTAACTTGGGCGTATGCCGAATGATTGTGTATCGACTCAAAATTCTCGCACTCTACAATGTAGGCATCTATACGCCTGTCCTTGTTTAGGCTGGCAGCAACATCACGCACGATATCTTCAACAAATTTAGGGTTGTCATAAGCGTGTTCGGTGATGAACTTTTCATCGGGTCGTTTAAGCAGGCCATATAGTTCGCTAGAGGCTTGTTTTTCAATCAACTGGATGAGTTCTTCAAGATATAACGTGTTGTTTATGCGTGCAGTGACCGTAATATGCGAACGCTGATTATGCGCACCATAAGCAGAAATGCTTTTTGAGCAAGGACATAAGCTGGTGGCAGGCACTAGCAGTTTGATGATTTGTCGGTATTGGCCACCCTGGATCTTTGCAATTAACGAGGCCTCATAATCAAGTAGGCTTTTCACCCCGGAAACAGGGGCTGATTTCTGGATAAAATAAGGGAAAGAAATCTCGATTTCACCAGTGCCTGCCTCAAGTCGCGACACAACATCATGCAACATTTTTGCCATGGATTGAATAGATAACGCATGTTCATATCGGTTGAGAATTTCTACAAATCGCGACATATGCGTGCCTTTTAAATGCGATGGTAGGGCAACGGTCATATTGAAGGTTGCAATCGTATGTTGTGACCTGTTGTTGAAGTCACTCACTGTAACAGGGTGTCTAATACCCTTGATGCCAACTTTGTTAATGGCGATCTGACGTTGATCTGGATTATTTTGTACGTCTTCAAGATGTAGGATTTCTGGTTTGTTCATTTTCTGGCTTAGGTCTATTCGGTCAGGCTTTACCACTTGCATGGGGTAAAGCCTGACCACATGTGACTATCGATGCAAATTTAAATTTTCTCGGCTTCTGTGGCTGCAATCACTGCAGGCAGTGCGGCGTAGCGGGCGACATAGGCATTGATGGATGGGTACTGTTCGGATGGGATATTGACGCGTGACAGATTGCGTAAAAAATAGCCCAGGTAAGCATCGGCAATGGTAAATCTCTCACCTACTGCCCAGGTTAAATTACTGAGTCTTTTTTCAATGTGGTTAAGTAGTTTAGTGAGGTGGGCGCGCCCCTGACTACGAATCACGTCATGTGTTTCTGGATTCACGTTGTAGAACTCAGGTCTGCCAATAGGTCTGAATGCATAGTGAATGTCTGAATTGATAAAACCAATCCACTCTTGAATGCGCGCACGCTCCACTGTACCAGTAGGCGCAAATAAGCCTGCTTCAGGAATCAGGTCGCCAAGATAAGGCAATATCGCACCATTTTCTGTGAGTAATTCACCATTATCTAATTTTAAGGTCGGTACGCGGCCGAGTGGGTTCACCTGATGAATCGTTGGATCTTCCTGACGTAGTTTGACGCTGATAAAAGCTGGTTTTAGCCCATGGCTTGCTTCGAGCGTTCTAAGAATAACGTGTGCGGCAAATGAGCATGCGCCGGGTGCGTAATATAGGGTGGTCATATCTTTTCCTGAGTATAAATAAGTTGAAAAAAACTAAATAGCATGATTTGTGCCAGATTTTTAAATCTTTTATATCAGTCAGTTATTGGTTTATTTTGAAGACAGGTAGTGGATGCTGCTGAAAATGACACACGAAGTGCTTTTTGATTGTTGTAATCGCAACAACTTGATAGCCATGGTGGCATATGCTTCAAAACCAACTGCATGTCAGCATTTATCTGCTCCTTTAAAGACATTTAACTGATGATTTGAGTTTGTTGTTAATTTAATTGTATGATTTTTATGATATTTTTAAGTTGGCACTAAAAATGCTGTCATCGGGTGTTGTGTTTAGAAATGGTGAAAATATATGAACAAACCCGTTGATATTGCGTTGCTGCCAGAAGGTGCATGCCTTACGGCAAAAGTGCCTGAGCCTTTAAAAGTGGGCTTGGGCGAAGTTGTTGTTAATCCATTTAAAGTTGCTCCGCTCACTGCCATTATAAAAGATGGCGGACTTGCGATTCGCAATGCACATGTGCGTGTTTTGCCTAAAAATGAAGGCGGTGTTGAGGTTAGTTATACAGTCAAAAACACCTCACTTTGGACGTATGGTGGTATTCCTGTGTTTGGCTTATATCCGGATTATGCAAACCAGGTTGAAGTGAGGTATGAGTTAAATGGCAGCCAGTTGCGCGAGTTAGTGCAAATCTATGCGCCTGCGGTACATTTGCCAGTAGTGGCTAATCAAACAGCAGCCTTGCCGACAGTCACACCGGTAAAAGTAGCAGATGCATTAAAGCACCGATTGTATTTATTTAACCATTTGCTGATGGAAGGTGCTAACACTGGCACTTTCAAATGGAATGGCCTGGGTGGCGCTGCCGAATGGGATGCCATTGGTTATAACTGGATTTCAGACACCAATGGCGATGTGCGCTGGTATTTGGATATAGAGAAATTGCATGACTCACATCGTAAAGATGGACTGGGCAGCAGCATGGGGTTTCATCAAACGCGTGATGGTAAATTGATTTGGGGGCAAGGCCAAACTTACGCTAAGTATGATTTGCTGGGGCGAAAAATCTGGCATCGGACATTGCCAAGTAAATTTGCCGATTTTTCACATGAAATTCGTGAAACGATTAACGGCACTTATTTATTGCGCGTGGGAACCAGCGATTATCTGCGCACAGACGGCAAACATGTACGCACGATACGTGACCATATTATTGAAGTGAACGAGTCAGGTGATGTGCTGGATTTTTGGGATCTTAATCAAATTTTAGACCCCTATCGCGCTGATTTGCTGCATACATTGGGCAAATTGGCCGTACTGCTGCCAGATGGCGTTTCTAAGCAGGATGATGTGGCTGAAAATGAAAAACTCGAAGATGAACATTCGCCTTTTGGCGATATTCCTGGTGTGGGTGCAGGGCGCAATTGGGCGCATGTGAATGCGATAGAGTATGACGCGGCAGATGATTCGATTATTGTTTCGGCGCGTCACCAAGGTGTTTTCAAAATAGGGCGCGATAAAGAAATTAAGTGGATTTTAGCCGCCCCGCAAGGCTGGAGTGAGCGGTTTAAACACAAATTATTAACGCCTGTGGGTGCAGATGGTTTGCCGCTTTCAGAAAATAACGGCGTGTATGAACAGGACTTTGATTGGTCATGGACGCAGCACACGGCGTGGCTAACAGACAAAGGCACTTTAGCAGTTTTTGATAACGGCTGGGGACGGAATTTTTCAGCGACTAAGCTTGCTGGCAATTACAGCCGAGCAGTGGAGTATGTGATTGATGAGGTGAAGCTCACCGTGCAGCAAGTCTGGGAATATGGCAAACAACGGGGTGATGCCTGGTATAGCCCTGTGACCTCTGTTGTGCAACATAGACCGGAAACTGATACGCAATTTATTTACTCTGCGTCAATTAACTTTCTTACGCAACAAAAACTCACCACCCCTATTTTGATTGAAGTGAAGTATGGGTCGCAGGAAGTGCTACTTGAGCTGCGCTTGCAGAGTCACCAGCCAGGAAATGTCGGTTACCGGGCCACAGTCATAGATTTATCAAAAGCATTTTGAATACTATTTTTAATATTTATATATAGGGGTATTTTATGTCCACCATAGCAAGCAGTTTCACACAGCGTATTAAAGATAGTTTTAAAAGCAGTTTAAGCGCACAGAGCCGGAGAAAGACACAAAAATATCAGTCGCTCAGCATCACGCCTACGGAAGGTGCTGTGGGTGCTGTGGTCACCGGAGTAGATGTCAGTAAGCCATTAAAGCCTTGGCAAATTCTCGCGCTTAAAAAAGCATTTCAGGAACATTTAATTTTAATTTTTAAAGATCAGACGTTAACAGATAAGCAATATTTGGACTTTGCCGCTTATTTTGGCAATGTGTTTTACCCAAGGCCTGATGTTCCAGTGCTGGCATCTGACCCTTATGGCAATACCCCGGCAATTGTTTTGGTGGCGAATGTTGAAGGTGGTTACACCGGGACAGGTGAATTAACAGCGCATACTGACCATCATTGGACACCTAACCCTTCACGCGCGTCTTTTTTATATGCGTTGGAAGTGCCTGCTACAGGTGGCGACACCTATTGGTCTAATCAATATCAGGTATATGACGATCTTGATGACGAAACTAAGGCACGCATTGAACACTTGCAGCTGATTACCTATAACCCCTTTGTTAGAAAAATCAAAGGTGGCGAGCATGTACTTTATCGTAACCCGGTTTTGCCACCGATCAGTGAAGCTTTTCCGCATCCTTTGGCGGCAACGCACCCTGAAACCGGTAAGAAATTTCTTTATCTGGATGCGGAAACTGAGGTTGAGTTAGTCGGTGTTGCGTATGAGGAAGGTTCAGCATTGATTGCCAAGTTACGCGCGCATCAAAAAAATGCCAAGTATTTCTACAAACATCAATGGTCAGTAGGTGACATTGTACTGTGGGATAACTACGCCACATTGCATTACAGGCCGGCATTCGACCCGAATACGCGGCGCGTGCTTAAACGCATCAGCTTGGCGGGCGGTAGACCGTTTTAGAAGTCAGTGTCTACTTTAGAGGCTGTTGCTCTAGCAACAGTCTCTCAGCAATAAACTGCTTGTTGTGCAACAAAAACCATTGTCCTAATGTTAATTATTTAATAACTTACTGATTTTAAAAGATTATTAAGTTGGCACGAACTGTGCTGTGTATAAATTAAGCAACATCTGCAAATGAAGTTAAGGCTTTAGCCGCAGGTGAAATTTATACATAGGAGAGATTGTGAAAATTATTGGCTTATCTGGTGGGCTGTCATCCCCATCGCGTACTAAAAACCTAGTTACCTCTATTGTCAATGAAATTGCAGGTCGTGCATCACATCAGTCAGTAGTGATTGATATTGCAGATATTGCAAAGGATTTGGGTCAGGCGCTGAGCACAGTAAATCTTGCACCATCACTGCAATATGCTTATCAGCAGCTTGAAGATGCAGATATTTTGGTAATTGGTGTGCCAGTTTACAAAGCTTCTTACCCCGGTCTGTTCAAGCATTTCTTTGATTTGATTGATCCAAAACTGCTAGAGGGTAAAGTAGCTGTAATTGCTGCTACTGGCGGTAGTGATCAGCATGCGCTCGTGCTTGAGCACCAATTAAGAACGCTGCTTAATTATTTAGGCATTTATTCCGCACCTAAAACAATATTTGCCAAAGATACGGATTTCACTAATTACCAATTGAACAATCCAGTGATTGTGGAGCGAATAGACGCAGTTGCAGATCAGGCGTTGTGGCTCGCAAGGCAGCACCATGCTGCACCAGTTGATTCTATATCACCCCATAAAGCAAAAGAAGATGATTTTGAAGTGCCACCATTGGGCTTGCTGTCTTCTTATGCATAGGCGTGCGTAGGTTATGAAGTCATAAAATTTTTGCAGAATAGCTAGTTAACAACAGGAGAATTAAGATGAGTAGAAAAATTAGATTAGGCGCATTTTTGCCTGGCGCTGGGCAACATGTAGCAGCCTGGCGTCATCCAGATGCTAATGCAGGTGGAAGGTTAAGCATAGAATATTACACGCAGTTAGCGCAGACAGCAGAGCGTGGCCTATTTGACGCTTATTTCTTGGCGGATGGCTTGGCTGCAAATTTCGGTGGAAATATTAGCTCGGCATTAAGTGATAAAGGCGCTAGTTTTGAACCTGTCACATTATTTGCAGCGCTATCAACTGCTACAAAAAATATTGGATTTATTGCTACTGCTTCAAGTACCTATGAGGCACCCTATCAGTTAGCGCGTAAATTTGCGTCATTAGATCATATTAGCCATGGTCGTGCTGGTTGGAATGTGGTGACTTCGGCAGGTGATGCGACTGCTAAAAACTTTGGTCTTGAGCATCAGCTTGACCATGCTGATCGCTATGAAAAAGCGAATGAATTTGTGGATGTGGTGAAAAAGCTATGGGATAGCTGGGAAGATGATGCGTTTTTGGCAGATAAAGAAAGCGGTGTTTATTTTGATGCATCTAAAGTGCATGCGCCACATCATAAAGGCCAGCATTATTCGGTTGATGGTGTGTTAAATGTGCAGCGCCCACCACAAGGTTACCCTGTCATTGTGCAAGCGGGTCAATCTGAACCAGGTAAAGAACTTGCGGCGCGTACTGCGGAAGTTGTATTTACTGCACAACAGTCACTTGAAGATGCGCAGGCATTTTACCGTGATCTTAAAGGTCGTTTGGCAAAATATGGCCGCAGTGCGGATGAGCTGAAAATTATGCCTGGTGTTTCAGCGTATGTGGCTAAAACTGAAGAAGAAGCGAAGGCTAAATATCAGGAGCTGAGTGATTTAATTCATCCTGAAGCTGGTCTTGCATTGCTCTCAGGCTTATCCGGTGGTGAAGTCGATTTATCCCAATATGATCTGGATGGACCTTTCCCTGAGTTGCCAAAAACACAAGGTATTGTGAGCCGCCAACAGATGATGGTGGATATCGCCAAAAAACATAATTTCACGATTCGCCAGTTGTATCAATGGGTTGCTGGTGCACGTGGGCATTGGACAATTATCGGCACACCGACACAAATTGCTGACCAGTTGCAGTTGTGGTTTGAAAATGAGGCAGCAGATGGTTTTAACGTGTTGCCGCCAGTGTTGCCAGGTAGTTTGGATGATTTTGTGGATTTGGTGATTCCTGAATTGCAAAGTCGTGGTTTGTTCCGTACTGAGTACGAAGGCAAGACATTGCGTGAGAATTTAGGTTTGGCACGCCCAGAAAATCAATACGTAGCAAAAGAAAAGCAAGCAAAAGCAGCATAGTTATGCAGGTTAAGCCATCGGTTAAGTAAATTTAGCTGATGGTTTTTTTATGGACATCGTAATTTAGTTAAAAGAAAGTGAAATGCATCATGTCGAATCATGTGTATAAAAAAATTGAAATAACTGGTTCATCTGCAGTTGGTATTCAGGATGCAATTGAAAATGCAATATCACGAGCGGCAAAAACCGTGCATGACTTGCGCTGGTTTGAGGTGGTAGAAACACGCGGGCATATTGAAGGTGGCAAGATTGCACATTGGCAAGTGACGGTTAAAGTAGGTTTTGCCTTAAACGAATAATTTTGTAAAAGAGGTTTTGTTATGCCAAAGAGTCGTGTTGCAGAACATGCAATAAACCCACTGTTTGTCAGTCGTTGGTCACCCCGTGCTTTTAGTGGCGAGGCGATAGATGATGGCACTTTATTCCAATTTTTTGAAGCGGCGCGTTGGGCGCCTTCAGCTTACAACTCGCAGCCTTGGCGGTTTATTTACGCTAAAAATAACTCCAAACATTGGGCTGACTTTTTAGCGTTGTTGTCTGAGTTTAATCAGTCTTGGGCAAAGAGCGCCTCAGCTTTGGTAATTGTTTTATCTAAAACCACTTTTGTGCCGCCAGGAAAAACTGAGCCTATTCGCACCGGTAGTCATACCTTTGATGCAGGTGCGGCATGGGGGAGTTTTGCATTGCAAGCTGCACATGATGGCTGGTTTACGCACGCGATTGGTGGCTATGATAAAACCAAAGCCCGTGAGGTGTTGGGTATTCCTGAAGATTACGTTTTGGAGGCAGCTATTGCCATTGGTAAACAAGGCGATAGATCAATTTTGCCAGAAGGCTTGCGCGAGCGTGAAGTAGCCAGCACACGTTTGCCTGTGGGGCAATTGGTGGCCGAAGGCACTTTTAATTTTACTGAATAAATAAAAGAATATTGGAAATAATATGGAATATAGGCAGTTAGGTAATACCGATACCAAAGTAAGTGTAATTTCACTGGGCACTATGACTTGGGGTGAGCAAAATACAGAAGCAGAAGCGCATGCGCAATTGGATTTAGCTGTGGATTATGGGGTTAATTTAATTGATGCAGCCGAGATGTACCCCGTGCCACCAAAGCCAGAAACGCAGGGTTTAACTGAGCGTTATATAGGCACTTGGCTGAATAAAAATGGTAACCGTCAAAAGGTGCTAGTAGCGACTAAAGCGGCTGGCCCTTCAAGAAAATTACTGCAAGCCAAACATTTGCGTGAAGGCAAAACAAAATTTGACCGCGCTAACTTGCAAGCAGCGCTGGAAGGTAGTTTAGAGCGACTCAATACCGATTACGTGGATTTGTACCAACTGCATTGGCCTGACCGCAGCACTAATCACTTTGGTGAGCTTGGCTATACCCACGTGGACAATGAAGATACTGTTCCAATTGAAGAAACGCTTGAGATTCTGGATGGTTTTGTGAAGTCAGGCAAAGTACGTTATATCGGTTTATCTAACGAAACGCCTTGGGGCATTAACCAGTTTTTGAAGTTGGCTGAAAATAAAGGGTTGGCGCGAGTGGTGAGTGTACAAAACCCTTATAACCTGCTTAACCGTGCTTATGAAGTTGGCAATGCTGAAATCTCTATTCGTGATCAAGTTAGTTTGTTGGCTTATTCACCATTGGCTTTTGGTGCGCTGACAGGTAAGTATCTCAACGGGGCGCAACCTGCAGGAGCGCGCCTCACACTCTGGGAGCGATTTGGCCGATACAAAGGCGGTGCACCAGAGTATGCGATTAGCGCTTATGTGGCGTTGGCCCAAAAACATGGCATTGACCCCGCGCAGCTGGCAATTGCCTATGTGAATAGCCGTCGCTTTTTAACCAGCACGATTATTGGCGCCACAAATCTGGTGCAACTCAAAACTGACATAGAAAGTGTCAATGTGAAATTGTCAGATGAAATCATCAGTGAGATAGAAGCGATACACGAAGTACATCCAAACCCTTGTCCTTGATCAATCAAAGTTTCACTGCTTTTAAAACACGTTCTAATTAAACACGTTCTAAGTAGTGAAACTTTTCTGAAGCAACACGCTGCACCCACAGCAACATGCTGCTTCATACGCAACAACACTTCAACAAAAAGTATTAAACATGTAGCTAAATAACGTTAAATTGATGTTATTTGTCGCTAATTTACCATAAAAAAGTTGGCATGCTGTTTGCTAATATAAATTAGCAATAGTGTATTTAGCACACATTACACTTAAAGATTAACCAATTTAACTACCAATTTAACTACCAATTTAACTAGGGGATTGCAATGACAACTGTAAGCGATAGTTTTTTAGCAAAAAGAGCAAGACATTCACGTTCAGCTGAAGTTAAAGCGAAGCTTGATTATCCTGTGATTGATACTGATATTCATACCATAGAGTTTGGCCCACTGCTTGAAGATTACATTGCCAAGTATGCGGGCGTTAAAATTGTAGATGAGTACCGTGCGCATTTGGCAAAAGGTTTAAACTTTTTGTCGGCAGAGTGGTACAACGCTACACCAGAAGAGCGTCACAACCGTCGCTTGACGCGCGCGCCATTTTGGACGCTGCCCAGCAAGAATACTTATGACCTGGCCACAGCCGCGCTGCCGGCTTTGCTCTATGAGCGCTTGCAGGAGCAGGGGAGTGATTATGGTGTTTTATACCCCAACATTAGCCTGTTCCCCATTCACACTAATCGTGAAGATCTGCGCCGTGGTTTGTCACGCGCAATCAATCACTACCACGCAGATGTTTATGCACCCTATAAAGATCGCTTAACACCCGTTGCGGTTATTCCGCTACACACCCCTGAAGAAGGGATTGAAGAAGCAGAGTTTGCTGTGAAAACTTTAGGATTAAAGACAGCCATTATTCCTGGTTCTGTGCGTCGCCCAATTAAATCAATCGCCGATAAATATTCATTTAAAGATCACCCTGAAGTGGGCGGCAGATCACATTGGCTGGATTTCTTCGGGCTTGATAGTGAATATGACTATGACCCATTCTGGAAAAAAGTCATTGAATTAGGCATTAACCCTTCAACACACTCTGCAGGCATGGGCTGGGATGCGCGCGCTTCAACCAGTAACTATATGTTTAACCATATTGGACACTTTGCTGATGCCTCTGAGGCGCTGGCCAAATCATTGTTCTTTGGTGGTGTCACAAAACGCTTCCCAGAGCTACGTATTGCATTGCTTGAAGGTGGTGCTGCATGGGGTGCCAATGTATTTACGCATTTGGTGGACCGTTTTAATAAACGGGGTCGCGAATCTGTGCAGAACTACAACCCTGAGCATATTGATCAAGACTTCTACTACGAGCTATTTAAAGAATACGGCGCTGATTTGCTGAAAGATCGCACGTTGAGCAAGGATGAAATCGTAAAACAAGCCTATGGCGTATTGGGTTCTTTTAACAGCCAAAAACAAGAGCAATTCGATGACTTTGCATTGGCTGGTATTGAAAGTGTGGAAGACATTCGCGACCGCTGGGTGAATAACTTCTACTTTGGTAATGAGGCAGATGACCGCACGGTAGTGCATGCTTTTAACACTAAAGCCAACCCATTGGGCCTTAAGTTAAATGTGCTGTTCTCATCTGATTCAGGCCATTGGGACGTGCCAGATATTACTGAAACCCTGGCTGAAACTTACGACTTGGTAAAAGAGGGCGCCATTACGGAAGAAGACTTTAAGTCACTGGTATTTACTAAGCCGTATGAATTTTACACCGCAAACAAGCCCGATTTCTTTAAGGGTACAGCTGTAGAAGAAAAATTAAATCAATTGGCAAAAAACAAACAGGCCGCATAATTTTTTTAAAAAACCGCAGGGCTTAAGCGCCCTGCAAACAACCGCAAGAAAGGGAATGAGTTTTGAAACATAACTATAAATTAGCAAAAGCAGTCACAGGCGCTTTGTTGGTGTTATCAGCGGGGGCTAGTAGTGCCTTCGCTGCCACAAATGAAGAGCTGGAAAAGCAGCTTGAGGCCTTACAAAAAACTGTTGAATCGTTAAAGCAGCAAGTGCAGTCACAAA
Organism: Betaproteobacteria bacterium HGW-Betaproteobacteria-22; assembly: GCA_002842285.1. Taxonomy (GTDB): domain Bacteria; phylum Pseudomonadota; class Gammaproteobacteria; order Burkholderiales; family Methylophilaceae; genus Methylotenera. Next base: position 125,764 of record PHCJ01000001.1, on the reverse strand, counting down.
AAGTAGCCGTACCTGAAAACATAGCGACGCAAGATGATGTTGAAGGTGTACGCGCAGACTTGGAAAACTATAAATACGATGAATCACGTTTACGTGAAAGAAGCACCATTAAATCAACACGCGACTCTACGTTATTCGGCGTAGTGCAGGTGCGTGCGCAGGCACAAAATGAGGGTACAACGGCTGGCAATCCAGCGCCTACTTCCAATCGCTCAAGCACCTTTGACGTGCCAACCGCATTGCTTGGTGTGCGCGGTAATTTGTATCGTGATTATGTAGATGGTAAAAACCTGGATTACCAATTTTCATTTACTTATAGTAAGCGCGCTACTGCTGGTGCAACTAGTGACCTTAACTTAGCGGATGCATTTTTACGCTACAACTTTACCTCAACCAACGGTGGCCCAGAGATTCCAAGATTTAATGTAACTTTTGGTCAACAGTTGCTGCCATTTGGTCAAGAAGCGCAATCACCTGAAGATTTGCGACCAACCATCAATGTCTCTCAAGCCTCAGGCCGCTTAGGTTTGTTTACGCGTCAGGTTGGTGCTGTGATTCGCGGTGATGTTGCACCTTTTGTAGATTACGGCGCTAACTATCGTGCACCTCTGGCTGAATACGCATTAGGTGTGGTGAATGGCAATGTTTCAAACAAAGTAGATGACAACAATAACAAAGCGATTATAGGTCGCGCAGCATTTACCTTACCTGTCGCTTATAACAGCTGGTTGCGTGAGTTAAAGGCAGGTGCGTCATTCTATAAGGGTGATAAAAACGTACAGTTAGCGGGAACTAATGTTGATAGCCATGGCAAAAATGATCGTTATGGCTTTGATATTTACTATAACCATGCCCCTTATGGTGTGACTTATGAGTACATTCAAGGGCGTGATGACTTTCAAGTGGGTGCTACCAACACCACCAAAGAGGCTAAGTCTAAAGGTCATACCCTTACCTTGTTCTATACCTTTGGTGACCAGTTCTATAACAGCATTAAATCAGTGGCCAAGTTTGATGACTGGCATCCGCAATCTATACAGCCGTTTTACCGCTATGACTACTTTAACCCAAATGATAGCAACGTAACCTTAGGTGGTTCACGTGGTAAGGGTGACGACACTGTAACAGTGAATACCTTGGGCGTTAACTGGTTCTTTGCACAAACCACTAAGTTACAAGTAGGTATTAACCACTGGAATTATGAAACTGAAAAAACGCTAACTGGTGCAAAACGTAAAGACTTTACTGAACTGCAAGCGCAATTTCAATACACGTTCTAAGTGCTTAGTATTGATGAGAAATTTGAATTTTAATATTTAAAGGAAGTAAAACATGAAAAAAGCATTATTTAACTGGGTATTGGCCGTAGCTGCCAGTACTGCATTTTTAGCGCTGCCGATTACAGCCTCGGCAGAAGATAACCCAAAAGAAATTCGTATCGGCATTTCTTCAGCGGGCGTTGGCGGTAAGCCTAAAGTTGGTTATTCATCGGTGACAACCGCGCACTTACGAGGCGTGTTAGAAGATGAATTTAAAAAAGACGGTATTAAAGTAGTGTGGCGTTTATTCCCAGGTGCTGGTCCTGCCACAAACGAAGCTTTCTCTAATAACCAAGTGGATTTTGGTTGGCATGGTGACTTGCCTGCGATTATCGGGCGTTCAACAGGCTTGAAACATAAGGTGATTTTTGCAGCAGGCCGTTTTGGCCCCCTTTATTTTGTGGTGCCAGCAGACTCACAAGCTAAATCTCTTGCTGACTTGAAAGGTAAAACCATTTCAACCTTTAAAGGCACGGCGCTGCAACTTCAGCAAAGTCGTTTGTTTAAAAAATATGGCTTGAAAGAGAGCGATTTTCGCGTCATTAGTCAAGATCAGTTCTCTTCAAGAACCTCCTTATCTACAGGTGATATTGATGGCACGATTACAAGCCCCTGGACATTAGAAGCGCGTGGCGTTGCTAAACGTATTTTAGAGATTCGTGACGATAAAACTTTAGTCGCACCGCTAACATTCTGGGTAGGCGAAGAGTTTGAGAAAAAATACCCGCACATCGTGCAACGTGTCACTACCGCTTTAATCAAGCAGGCACACTGGAACTCACTGGAAGAAAACCGTGAAGCACAGTATAAATTGTGGGCGCAATCTGGTGTGCCATACCTCGATTGGAAAAAAGATTGGGAAGGCTACGACTTAAAAGAGCGTCATTCTCCACTGTTAGATGAGAACTATATTGCCTCTATGAAGCAATCAGCAGCAGAAGCTAAAGAGTTCAAGCTGATTCGTAAAGATGTAGATGTAGATAGCTGGCTTGAACCCAAGTATCTCAACACGGCATTAAAAGAATTGAATCTTGAAGGTTTTTGGCCAGAGCTTGATGCACAAGGTAACCGTAAAGATGGCAAGAAGTAATCAGTCGTTGTTTTAAATGAGTCAGTGCCAAGCCATTTGGTTTGGCACTACTTAAAATATTTTATTTAAAGTGTTTTAAGTAGTGTGTGAGTTTTTATTGTGCTTTATCAAAGGATTTGAATGCAAGTTTTAGCGGTGGTGTTGTGTTTTATGGTTAGGTTAGGGCGTCAGCATGCGTGAGTTATTGCTATCGCGTCCTTTCTCTGAAAAGTTAAAGTTTATTTTAGGGTTTGTTTTACTTACAAGCTTTGCAGGCCTCGGCATTGGTATTGCGCGTTTGGCCACGACACTTTATGCCGTAGATCTGAAAGTCAGTGAGTTTCAGTTAGGTGTGATCGCCAGTGCGCAAAGTGTAGGCATTTTGTTGATGAGTTTGCCCGTGGGGATTTTGATTCATAAATATCACCCATTACGATTATTTGTAATCGGCAGTTTTTTAGGCGGCATTATTTATGCAGTGACGCCCTTGGTGAGAAATGCCGAGTATTTAATTTTCTGTACGGTATTGGTAAGTTTTTGTATGCCGTTCAGATTTATTTCGCTCAATAGTGTGTTTATGCAACAGCTTGAGATGTTAGGGAATGCAAAGGCTGGCTGGTTTAGAGGGATTCACATGATGGGCTTTTTTTTACTAGGCCCGGTAGTTGCCGCATTTTTAATTGAATCTTACGGTTATGTCAGCACTTTTTTTGTCATAGCGGCGAGCTTTTTAATCACGATATTGTTAGCACCTTTGGCGTTAAGTAGTTTTCGTTCTGATCAGGCACATGCGCCTAAGCTGGAATGGCAGGAAATTAAATCGCAGTTATCACTGCTAAGAGAGGATCTGATTTTAAAGCGCACCAGCATCATTGAGTTTTTGAATCATTCAGTGATGGCGTTTTTTGGCTTTTTTATTGTGGTCATTGCCATTCAGGATTATGGCTTTAGTGCGCCGGCAGCCGCCGGGTTATTAACCGCGCATGGCGCCGTTTTTGTGGCAACTTTATTTACCACCGGCGTCTTGATCACGCATTGGGGACATAAGGTGTTTTATCGGGTGAGTTTTGCTATTGCTGCATGCGCGCTGCTGGTTTTAGCAATACCTGACTGGAAACTTGCGTTGTGGGTGGGCTCGTTAGGTTTGGCGGTTGGGTTAGGCATGCTGCACATAGTGAATTTTACGATGTATGCGCAGGCAGGTAAGCAGCATGGCACAGGCAGAGTTTCTGGATTAACCGCTTTGGTTGGTCCTTCTGGCGGTTTTTTTGGCAGTTTGTTAGGCGGCTGGATTGGCCATTTTTTTGGCTTGCAGTCATTGTTTTTGCCAATGGGCTTGGTGTTTTTATGGTTGATTTGGTATATCCGCGATTTACCGGATTTTAAACAGGCCGAGCCTGTGGTGTTGAATGTTTTACCTGAAATAGAAAGTGAAATATGAGTAGTCATACACAGACATTAAAAATTACGCATGATTGGACTTGGCTAACACGTGTAGTCGCAACTGTGCGTAAATTATTAGGGCATTCTGGCATTGTCGTCACGGGATTTATATTTCCGCTAATCGTGTTGGCGTTGTGGCAATTGGCGTTTGAACAAAATTGGTTACCAGTGCAGATTTTGCCACCACCTAGCTTGGTGTGGCAGACATTTTGGGAGTTAATCGATAGCGGTGATTTAACTGTCAATCTGTGGGTTAGCCTTAAACGTATCGCCTGGAGTGTTTTGATCGGTGGTAGTGCTGGTTTGTTAATTGGGTTTGCTATTGGTTTATCCAAGCGTGCTTATGCTTATATCTACCCGACATTTGATGTAGTTTCACAGTTTCCTGTAGTGGGTTGGATTCCATTACTCATGATATTTTTAGGGATTGACGAAGGTTTGAAAATTGCTGCGATTTCACTCGCCGTTGTGGTGCCAGTGACGGTGAGTACCTATAAAGGCATCAGAAGCGTGCCGCCTGCATTGTTTGAAGTAGGCAAGGTATATGGTTTTAGTTATCAGCAAACACTATTAAGAATTGCATTGCCTGCTGCGCTACCTGCAATCTTTAGCGGAGTGCGCCAAGGGGTAATGCAGGCATGGTTATCGCTGGTATTTGTTGAGTTGCTCGCCTCCAGTGAAGGCATCGGGTATCTCATGGTGTGGGGTCGCCAGCTTTTGCAGATGGATATTGTGTTTATCGGCATCATCGTCATCGGTTTGGTGGGCGTGGTTTTAGATTTCACCTTGCGCTTCATTGAATCACGCTTGCAAACATGGCGCCGCAGCGCATTTTAGGAGACATGATGGCAATTTCAGCAAATTTAGTGATTGGCTATTTTAAGCAACGTGATTGGCGGGGTTGGGTGTTACCTGTTGCATTTGTTGCGCTGTGGTCTGTTGCATCTTACTTTAATTGGGTGAACCCAAAGTTGATCCCACCGCCTTATGCAGTGCTTGAAACCGCTTGGCAACAGTTGTTTGCGGAAGATTTTTTTACGGGCTTAGGTGCAAGTTTATTCCGTAACTTAAGTGGCTTTGTTATTGGCGGTACGGCGGGAATTTTGGTCGGCTTGGCGTTAGGTTTTTCGCGCTGGTTTGATCACCTGTTTGGCCCGAGTTTTAATGCATTAAAGCAAATTTCATTATTTGCATGGCTGCCACTGATTTCAACCTGGTTTGGCTATGACAACAGCGCAAAGATACTCTTTATTTCGCTGGCAGCATTTTACCCGGTGGCACTCAATACATTTGAAGGGGTTCGAAGTGTGACATTGAGTCAACTAGAGGTGGCTAAAGTGTATGGTTTTAGCCAAAGCCAACTTATTTATAAACTGGTTTTGCCTGCGGCCACCCCTCAAATTTTCGTTGGGTTACAGCTTGGCCTTATTTATGCGTGGCTGGCAACGATTGGTTCAGAGTTGCTACTTGCCAACTGGGGTGTGGGTTTAGGCAATATTGTGATTCGCGGTCGTGAAGCGTTTAACGTGCCATTAATCATTTTTGGCATGTTGATAATAGGCCTAATCGGTGCTTTGTTTAACCGGTTGGCAGCGCGAGTGGAGGCAAGGTTGTTGCGTTGGCGTGGGGCTGAGCGTTAATGATAATTGTAAGGAGAGTTGAGATGAATGCATTCAATAAATTCAAGTGGATAGTGATGGGCATTTATTTAGCACTATTTGTTGTATTGAGTGTTGTTTCTTGTACTCGGAACGAGCAAGTCAGCGCTGATGATCTATATTCACAGAATCATAGCAAGAAGTTATTTGGGCATACGCGTAAATAGCGACAACGATTATTTTTGTAATATCTGATAAATAAGGGAAATATGAATTATTTTAATTTTAAGTCTGTACTGATGTTGTTGACTGCACTGCTTGTGGCTACTTTGTCGGGTTGCGCACGTGAAGGGGAAAATAGCCAACTTGCAGGACAAGAAAAAACAGAATTGCGTTATCAGTGGGTAGGTGGATTTGTCAGCTTTCCCGAGCTTGCTGAAGAGTTAGGTTACCTGGGAAATATAAAGCTCAACTATGTAGGCAGCATTACTGGCGGCCCGCAAGATCTGCAAGCGCTTGCAACAGGTGATGTAGACTTTGCCACAGCATTTAATGGCGCAATTGTTAAGCTGGCGGTTTCTGGCGTAGATATCGTTTCATTAGTGGGCTCATACGGCAGTGATGAAAACACCGCAATTGCTTTTTTTGTCACTGAAGATAGCCCAATTAAAACCGCGCGCGATTTAATCGGTAAAAAAATATCCGTTAATACGCTAGGCGCACATTCAGAGTTCACTATTAAAGAGTATCTCTATCGTAATGGGCTAACTAAAGATGAAGTAGAGCAGGTGGAGCTAACTGTACTGCCGCCAGTCAATAGTGAGCAGTCTTTGCGCGCAGGGCAGGTTGATGTGGCACAGCTTAACGGCATACTTAAAGATAAAGCCTTAGCACGCGGTGGCATTCGCCAGCTATTTGCGGACATTGATTTATTCGGTGATTTTACTGCGGGTAATTATGTGGTAACCAAAAAATTTCTGGCAGCCAACCCTAATACCACACGCCAATTTGTAGAAGGTACAGCACGTGCGATTGAGTGGGCGCGCAATACCCCGCGAGAAGAAGTAATCGCAAAATTTACATCGATTATCAATAAGCGTGGACGCAATGAAGATGCCAGATTGGTGCAGTTTTGGAAGAGTACCGGCATCGCCGATAAGGGTGGCTTAATTACCGAGAAACAATATGAGCAATGGATTGACTGGTTGGTCAGAGATGGACAGTTGGAACCGGGAAAAATCAAGGCGAAAGATTTGATCGATAACAGTTTTAACCCCTATCTGACTGAAGTCAGTGATAACGCAGCGCAAGCAAGTCAATAAGGAGTAACAGATGAGCATCAAGTTACGTATACAAAATGTCAGGAAAACCTTTCCAGTAAAGCCTGTGAAAGGACAGTCACATGCAGGTCATGATTTTATCGCGGTTGATAACGTCAGCCTGGATGTCAAAGAGGGCGAGTTTATGGTGATTGTAGGCCCTAGCGGATGCGGCAAGTCTACATTGCTTGACTTACTAGCTGGTCTTACAAAACCAAGTAGCGGTCAAATTTTGCTGGATAACAAACCTATTACCGGCCCCGCATTGGATCGTGGCATTGTGTTCCAGCAATATGCCTTGTTCCCCTGGCTCACGGCACTAGGCAATATTGAATTTGGACTCGAGGCAAAAGGCATTCCGGCCAAACAACGTCGTGAAACAGCACGCCATTTTTTGGATCTGGTAGGTCTTTCCAAGTTTGAAAACCGTCACCCGAATGAATTGTCTGGCGGGATGAAGCAGCGCGTGGCCATCGCACGCAGTCTTGCTTATGATCCCGATGTTCTGTTGATGGATGAGCCGTTTGCCGCACTAGATGCGCAGACAAGGGAAAGCCTGCAAGCTGAATTGCTAAAAATCTGGGAAAAATCAGGCAAAACGATCATTTTTATTACACATGGAATTGATGAAGCTGTGTATTTGGGTCAGCGCGTAGCGGTCATGACATCATGGCCAGGTCGCATCAAAGAAATTATCGAGATACCGGATGCGCTACGCAGCAAAGACGAAGATGTACGATCAACAGCCGAATTTGGCCAATTGCGCCACCAGATTTGGAGCCTGTTGCGCGAAGAAGTGACACGTGCACAAGCGCTTGAGATTAGTCGGCAGCTGGCGGCAGCATGACTCGTAGCTTGAACATATTTGTATTAAAAGAGTATTGAATTTAAGGAGTTTTATCATGCCATCATTACAGCAAACCATTACACTGGTGGATGCTTCAAGCAAATTGCTTGCGATAAGTCCTGTGTTTTACCAGCTATTCAGGCGCTCTATCGCCATAATTCTTTTTTTGGCGCTTTGGGAAATTGCACCGCGCCTAGGGTTGGTTGAAGCTGCATTCCTGCCACCCTTGTCAGAGGTGTTATTGACTGGTTGGAAGCTGATCCTGAACGGACAGCTATTCACGCATTTACAGGCTAGCTTGAGTCGTTCACTCATCGGATTTGGCGTTGCTGTGCTGTTTGCGATTCCCCTGGGATTAGCGATTGGCTGGTATAAAAATTTCGCAGATACGATTAATCCATTGCTGGAAATGTTGCGAAATACCGCAGCACTTGCCTTGCTTCCAGTTTTTATTTTGTTTCTGGGAATTGGTGAGGCTTCAAAAATCGCCCTCATTATCTATGCGTGCTCATGGCCGATTTTGCTTAACACGATTACGGGCGTGCGTAATGTAGATCCGCTGCTTATTAAATCTGCACGCACCATGGGGTTGTCACCTGTAAGGCTGTTTCAAAAGGTAATACTGCCAGCCGCAGTGCCGACCATTTTTGTGGGTGTGCGTTTGGCTGGGGCATTTTCTGTCCTGGTGTTGGTGGCTGCGGAAATGGTCGGTGCTAAGGCTGGATTGGGTTATTTGATTATTTACTCACAATATAATTTTCAGATTCCTGAAATGTTTTTAGGCATTATCACCATCACATTGGTGGGCCTGACGATTAACTATCTGCTTGTGACTTTGGAGCGGCATTTCACAGCATGGAAAGTCGTTCACACGGAATAAAGGGGTTGAAATGCGAATGATCAGTAAGTTTTTTAAAATACTTTCACTTTCAGTGTTACTACTGGCGACGGCTTGCTCCAGGCAGGATGCGCCAAATATTCAGCACGAAGGTGGGTTTGAAACGCTGGATTTCCGCTATTTAGGTTCTCCGGGTGCGGTGACACTGATCGAATTGGCTGAAGATCTAGGCTATCTCGCGCCAGTTAAACTTAATTTTGTCGGCATTTCTACAGGTGGGCCACAAGGTATTCAGACAGTATTAACAGGAGACTCTGATATCAGCAGCCCTGCATTTACGGGTGCCGTCGTCAAAGTGGTTGCATCGAAAGCGCCAGTAAAAGCAGTGATTGCTTCTTATGGCACAGAAAAAGACACGCTCACTGGTTACTACGTATTAGAGAACAGCCCGATTAAAACCGCACGTGACCTCATCGGTAAAAAAGTTGCGGTCAATACGATGGGGGCGCAGATGGAGTTTATGCTGACGGAGTACCTGCGACGCAATGGTTTAACGAAAGAAGAAATTGCGCAAGTAACATTGGTGATTATTCCACCAGGCAGCAGCGAGCAAACCTTGAGGCAGCATCAGGTAGATGTTGCGCCATTAGGTGGCCCTGCAACAGAGCGCGGAGGTATTCGCATGTTGTTTAAGGAGTTTGACTTATTCGGAGAATTCACTGCGGGCGCATATGTGATGGCGAATAAGTTCTTGAATGAGAATCCGACGACTTCAAGGCATGTGATTGGCGCAATCGGCAAAGCAGTTGAGTGGACTCGCACCACACCAAGAGAAGAAGTGATCGCCCGCTTTACCAAAATAATGAATGCGCGCAACCGCAGTGAAAATACTGAAAATCTCAAGTATTTCACGGGCTGGGGCGTGGCAGGAAAGGGCGGGTTATTTAAAGATGAAGAGTTTCAGATATGGGTGGATTGGTTAGTCAAAGATGGTCAGCTGAAACCAAACGACATCAATCTAAAGGATGTTTATACCAATGAATTTAATCCCTACTCAGAAACAGAGAAAAAAGCAATATAGTGAAAGGTAAAGCATGGCACATGCAGGCACACTGGAGATTAATAATCTTCATAAACAATATACAGTAAATGGTGAACCGCTGACGGTACTGGAGAATGTTTCACTTTCCATCGCACCAGGCGAATTTGTGAGTATCGTGGGTTCCAGCGGTTGTGGAAAATCCACATTACTCAAATTGGTTATAGGCCTGGAAGATGACTATCGAGGTGAAATATTACTCGATGGCAACAAAATTGTGGGTACAAGTCTGCAGCGCGGCATCGTATTTCAGGAGCACCGTCTATTTCCCTGGCTCACCGTTGAGCAGAATATTAACGTGGGTTTACTGAATAATACTGAGCTGACAGAAGCGGAAAAATTCCGTTCGGTGAAGGAACACATCAAACTGGTCGGACTGGAGGGGTTTGAAAATGCCTATCCATATCAACTTTCGGGCGGGATGTCACAACGTGTTGCAATAGCGCGCGCGTTGGTGAATCGTCCTGAAGTATTACTATTGGATGAACCTTTCGGTGCTTTAGATGCATTTACACGCAGCTACTTGCAGCAAGAGCTTCAGCGTATCTGGCAAGAAGAAGGTATCACCATGATTATTGTGACGCATGATGTGGAAGAGGCGGTTTATCTTGGAGACCGTGTCGTGGTGATGGAGCCAAAACCCGGCCGCATTAAGCGCGTGCTGGATGTTGATCTGCCGCGCCCGCGTGACCGTAATAGCTATCAATTTTCAGCAATTAGAGATCGTGTGTATAAAGAGTTTTCTAATGCACCCCATGGTGGGGCCGATTTAAAAGTAAGTGGTATTGCCACAGAATCCATTACAAATTGGAAACTTTCTTGGTAGTGCATCTGAATCGCCATTAAAAAATACATCAAACACATCAAACCAAATTTATTTAATTTATTAGGAGAAATACATGAGCATTATTGCAATCAACGTGCGTAACCAATTTAAAGGGATTGTTAAAGAAATCATTGAAGGTTCAGTCGTGTCTGAAGTGGATGTGGAAACACCTTCTGGCATTATCACAGCTGTGATTACAACTAGATCGGTAAAAGAGTTGGGTTTGGTTGTTGGATCTGAAGTGGTCGCATTGATTAAATCTACAGAAGTCTCTATTGCAACACTCTCATAATTTTCTTAACTTAAGCTTGCATATCTTTAAAAATTGAATGGAATCTAACCATGGCATCTACCACTGAAAAGCCTCATTTTAATAGACGGGAATTTCTGGCAGCTGCTATTGCCACGGGGTTTGCGTTAGCCGTACAACCTGTTAGTGCAACGGTTGTTTCAACTAATAAGTCTAGCATTATTGATCGAGCTGTTGGTATCCCTACTGCTAGCGATACATTACCAGCTTATGTCGCATATCCTGATGGTAACGGACCTTGGCCAGTTATTTTGGTCGTGCAAGAAATTTTTGGGGTGCATGAACATATTAAGGATATTTGCAGACGTTTTGCAAAATTGGGCTATTTGGCAATTGCGCCAGAGCTCTATTTTAGGCAAGGCGATGTTTCTAAAATTAAAGACATCAATGAAATACTAGCTACCGTCGTGAGCAAGGTGCCTGATGCGCAAGTGCTTGCCGATTTGGACGCGGCAGTAGCATGGTCTGAAGCTAGCGGCTTAGGCGCAAAAGGTAAACTTGGCATTACAGGTTTTTGCTGGGGTGGCCGCATTACGTGGCTCTATGCCGCACATAATCCTAATGTTAAGGCTGGGGTTGCATGGTATGGTAGATTAGAAGGCAATAAAACTGCATTGCAGCCATTGCATCCTATTGATGTCGTGGCAGAGCTTAAAGCGCCAGTGCTAGGCTTGTATGGAGAGGCAGATCAAGGCATTCCGCTAGAGAGTGTGGAGCGTGTACGTGCCAAGCTTTCCACCAGTCATCATGCGTCAGAAATTGTAGTTTATCCTGAAGCGCCACATGCTTTTTTTGCGGATTACCGCCCAAGCTACCGCAAGCTTGCTGCTGACGATGGATGGCTGAAATTGCAATACTGGTTCACTAAAAACGGATTGTCACCTAACAAACTTTGAGTATTTTATTTTATGACAGCAATCACACAGCAAGCCCCGGCCTTGCTGGCCGCAGAGAGTGTTGACGCTAACGCAACATTTCAACGTGCCCCTGCAGCACCTAATTTACCTGCCAAACCCACTAAATTTATTGGCTATTTTTTAGCCCAAAATCGCTGGTGGTATATAAGCATTTTGTTGCTGGAAACAGCGCATGCGAGCTGTGGTATTGCAGTGCCATACGCAATTGCAGAGATTATTCGCGGGGTGACTACTGCTTCGGAGCAGTCATTGTCGCTTATAGAAAATTTAAAAGCACCGTTGTGGTTATTTCTCGGTTTAAGTATAGGGGAAGTGTTGTTTGGACGGAGTGCGGGCACATTGCAAATGTGGCTACAGCCAGTACAAAGGCAAGATGTCACTCGCGCACTTTATGCTTATTTGCAGTGTCACTCTTTTCGTTACTTTAGTAGCGATTATGCTGGTGCGCTTGCACATCGTATCAGTGAAACCTCAATGGGCGTGTTGCAGACCATTTGGGCAATCTTGTTTGATTTCTGGCCCATCGCTATTATTTTGAGCGTTTCCATCGGTTTGTTATATACCGCACATCCTACACTCGCACTTTTTGTAAGTATTTGGTCATTTTTCTTTATTTTAATTTCGTATCAGATGGCTAAGCGTTGTCGTCCTTATGCACACAAAGCTTCAAGTGCGCGTAGTGAGACCAACGGCATTTTGGTCGATTCGGTATCTAATTTAAGTACAGCACGTTTTTTTGCCCGCTTCGGTTTTGAGCGCCAGTATTTGAACGCACGTTTTGAAAAAGAGCTAAAACCTATCCGTGTGGCTAATAATTATTCTGAGCGTGTGCGTTGGTTTCAATTTGTATCAGCGGCCGTTCTTAAAGTGGGTATTTTGTATTTTTCACTCACACTTTGGGGTCAAGGGAAAATTGGTGTGCCAGAGTTTGTCATGGCGTTGAGCGTGTCGCTGCTGATTATTAACGAAGCACGTAATTTAAGCCGTCGTTTTTTAGATTTCTTTGAATACTTGGGTAACGTATCTAATGGGGTGAATACTATTATTGTGCCACATGAGTTAGTGGATGCCTCCGATGCTGTTGATGTTAAATTAAATCATGGTGAAATTGAGTTCCGCAACGTGAGCTTTAGTTATGCTAAAGATAAGCCTGTGTTTGACAACCTAAGCATAAAAATACCTGCTGGTCAGCGCGTGGGCTTAGTAGGATACTCGGGTTCAGGTAAAACCACTTTCATCAACTTAATTTTACGCACCTATGACGCTCAGAGTGGGGAGATATTCATTGGCGGTCATCATATTCGTCAATTGACGCAAGATGCGTTACATACACAAATCGGATTGATCCCACAAGATCCTACTTTATTTCATCGTAGTTTGATTGAAAACATCCGCTATGGACATTTGCAGGCCAGTGATGATGAGGTTATTGAAGCTGCACGTAAAGCGCACGCACATGATTTCATTACCACACAAGGTGAGGGCTATCAGTCATTGGTCGGTGAGCGGGGCGTGAAACTTTCTGGAGGTCAACGCCAGCGCATTGCGATTGCACGTGTGATTCTTAAAAATGCACCAATTTTGATTTTAGATGAAGCCACCTCTAGCTTAGATTCCATTACAGAAGAATCGATTCAGGTCTCGCTAGAAACTGCCATGCAAGATAAGACCGCAATTGTCATTGCACATCGTCTTTCAACTATAGCGCATTTAGATCGTATTCTGGTATTTGATGCTGGGCGTATTGTTGAAGATGGTACGCACGAAGCGTTGTTACAATTAAAAGGCACTTATTATCAATTGTGGGGTCGTCAAACAGGTGGTTTTTTACCTGAAAATTATGAATAAATTTTTACTAATTACCTAAAAAGCCAACTCAGTTTATTGGTTATTTCTTAGTTCAAAACCACCAGCTTCCAGGCCATCAGCAACTGATCTATTGCTCATAAAATTTGCACAGAAAATCCATTAAACTGTGCGTCGTTGCCATTGTTAGCAACACTTGCCAACGCCTTGGCTTTAGTGTTCATTATCAGCCGCTGGCAAGTCTAGTTGAAAAATCTAGGTTAAACCTGCTTGAAACTCGAAGAACATTACTCTAAAAAGCTTTATTTAATAATTATTAACACTAATAAGCTATTCAGTTATAACTGAATATTTTATACATCCTGTTTTTTTGATGATTATTTTCTTTTGCACTTTTTTTACTCAGATTAGTGGTGTATATTGTATGCAAAGTAATTTTGCAAGCCAGTAGTGTGCTGACCGGACAGCCGGAAGCCAGTGTGTCTTAACAGACCGCTGGCTTTTTTATTTTCTGCTATTAGGTGTTGCTGTATGTCACAGATTACTAATTCTTCGCTTAATGAAAGCTTTGAAATACCTAGCATCGTGGAAGCTTTACGTGACGTAAGGCTTGCCTCACTAGAGCATCGTCATCGAAAAAACAGGCCGCCCAAACTCCCTTCCAGAAAATCACTACAATCTATTGTAGATGGGTTAAGTGCAGCCTTATTCCCCAACCGATTGGGGGTGCCTGGACTTAGAGAAGAGGGGGTCGATTATTTTGTGGGCTTCACTCTGGATGCCGCACTGCGAGAGCTTAATTTGCAAATACTATTGGAATTGCGCTATTCAGCAGATAGTGATCACGACAAAACGCCAAGTGCTGAATCCGCATTCAATAAAACACGCGTTTTTGCACAAGCGCTTCCAAGGATTCGCCAGCTGTTAGATACCGATTTGAACGCGGCGTTTGAGGGGGACCCAGCCGCGCGAAGTTTGGATGAGGTGCTGGTGTGCTACCCCGGTATATCCGCGATTATTCATTATCGTCTGGCGCATGAGCTGCACGCGTTGGGCCTGCCACTTATAGCACGCATTATTTCAGAGCTTGCCCATTCTGCCACAGGTATTGATATTCACCCGGGTGCCACTGTGGGAGAAGGTTTCTTTATCGACCACGGCACTGGAGTAGTCATAGGTGAAACTGCTGTAATAGGCAACCATGTGCGACTTTATCAGGCGGTGACATTGGGGGCTAAACGTTTCCCCACCGATGCGCATGGTCATCTGATCAAAGGCGTGGCACGGCACCCGATTTTAGAAGACCACGTTGTTATTTATGCGGGTGCGACCATTCTCGGACGCATCACCATCGGTGCCAGGTCCGTGATTGGGGGGAACGTCTGGCTGACACATAGCGTGCCGCCAGATAGTCACATTACACAAGCTAGTTCGCAAGAAAACGCGACTTTAGACAGAGCGCAATAATGACGAAATTTAATTTAACTGGAGATAAAAATGACTGATATTCATCAAGCCCATACCGCATTAGGTGACGTCGCTGCACGTACGCTATCCAATGCAACTAAAACCGTCCCAATGATGGGCACCATCACCCCGCGCTGGCTCGTGCATTTATTGCAATGGGTGCCGGTAGAAGCTGGTATTTACCGCGTTAATAAGGTAAAAGATCCAAGCGCGATTGAGGTCGATTGTTCTGCTAAAGACGAGCGTGATATTCCAGCTACTTTTGTAGATTATGAAGAGTGGGGCCGTGAGTATGTGTTAAATGCAGTCAATACTGCGGTAGATGTGCATACCCGTGTGTCTGATTTGTACAGCAGTCCGCATAACCAAATCAAAGAGCAATTGCGCTTGACGATTGAAACAGTCAAAGAGCGTCAGGAAAGCGAGCTGATTAACAATAAAGAATACGGCCTATTAAACAATATTGTCGATTCACAAAGAGTGAAATCACGCACAGGTTCCCCTACGCCAGATGATTTTGATGAGTTGCTCACCAAAGTATGGAAAGAGCCGGCATTCTTTTTAGCCCATCCACAAGCAATCGCGGCATTTGGCCGTGAGTGTACCCGTCGCGGCGTGCCACCGCCAACCGTATCATTGTTTGGTTCGCAGTTCATTACTTGGCGCGGTGTGCCGATTATCCCTTGTGATAAATTAAAAGTCACAAAAGGCAAAACCAATATTCTGTTGCTACGCACAGGTGAAAGCCGTCAAGGCGTGGTTGGCTTGTATCAGCCTAACCTGCCAGGTCAGCAAAGCATGGGCTTGTCTGTGCGCTTTATGGGTATTAACCACAAGGCGATTGCATCGTACTTGGTATCACTCTATTGCTCATTGGCAGTGTTGACGGACGACGCGATTGCAGTGCTGGAAAATGTGGATGTAGGCAATTACTACGAGTATAAATAATCATGAGTACATCACACGGATTTTCACCTGCATTAGGTGACTTATCTTCTTTTGAGCCAGAAGCCATATTGGCGGCTTTGCCGGGTGATCACCCGCGCATGGCTGCGAGTTTGGCTGTGGGTCGGCAAGCGAGTGAAACCGGTCACCTTGATGTGGCGGAGTTAAGCCGCATTGCCAATGAGCTCTATGCAGAAGGTTTTCCGGCAGGCTCACCATTTGCACAAAAAGAGGATTTCCCATCCAATGCTTCGCTTAACCCGGTGGCGGAGAGTGCAGTGTTGCCAGGCCCCAATTTGATTGCCGATCCATTGCAAACGCCTACGCCATCAATTGTAACGGCAATACCCAGTGTCGCATCAGGCGTGCCGAATTTGGCACCTACAGATGTTGTGAACACAGGGTATACCAATCAACTGCCAATCAGCGGTGTGGGTGATATCAGCCAGCTGATTGGTGGGATAGATGACCCGTATCATGCGGAATTGACACAATTGCTAGGTGGCTTGGATACAGGATCAGGCATCACCAGTGCTGGCTCCAGCCAAACCAGTGCAACGCCATATTATTTTTTGCAGGATTCGCCACATCAGCAAGATGCCGCCTTGGCGAGCCCAGTAGCCAGTGCGCATCCGCCATTTGATGCCAATCTGGTGCGCAAAGATTTTCCGATTTTGCGTGAATTAGTCAATGGCCGTCCACTAATCTGGTTTGATAACGCAGCGACTACGCAAAAACCGCAAGCGGTGATAGATCGAATTGCCTATTTTTATGAACATGAAAATTCGAACATTCATCGTGCAGCACACGAGTTAGCTGCGCGTGCGACCGACGCCTATGAGGGCGCGCGTGAAACGGTCAGGCGCTTCATCAATGCGCCCTCAGTGGACAACATTGTGTTTGTGCGCGG
Organism: Betaproteobacteria bacterium HGW-Betaproteobacteria-22; assembly: GCA_002842285.1. GTDB lineage: Bacteria > Pseudomonadota > Gammaproteobacteria > Burkholderiales > Methylophilaceae > Methylotenera. The sequence continues at coordinate 109,051 of PHCJ01000001.1, read as the reverse complement.
TACGACCGAAGCGATTAATTTGGTTGCTAAAACCTGGGGTAAAAAGCATCTTGGCGAAGGCGATGAAATCGTGATTTCTCACCTTGAGCATCATGCCAATATTGTGCCTTGGCAGCAGCTGTGCCAGGAAACAGGTGCTAAGCTGAAAGTGGCGCCGGTGGATGATAGCGGGCAGATATTGCTGGCTGAATACCAAAAGTTGCTAACATCACGTGTCAAACTGTTGTCATTCACCCAAGTGTCTAATGCACTGGGTACGGTGACGCCGGCCGCGCAAATGATACAAATGGCACATGCCGTTGGCGCCAAAGTGCTGCTGGATGGTGCGCAATCTGTGTCACACATGCGCAGTGATGTGCAGGCTTTGGATCCTGATTTCTTTGTGTTCTCTGGGCATAAAGTGTTCGGGCCAACCGGTATCGGCGCGCTCTACGGCAAAAAAGAAGTGCTGGACGACATGCCTGCATGGCAAGGCGGCGGTAACATGATTCAAGACGTGACGTTTGATAAAACCGTTTATCATGAAGCGCCAGCCAAGTTTGAAGCGGGCACAGGCAACATTGCCGATGCGGTGGGCTTGGGTGCTGCGTTAGAGTATGTTGAGCGGATTGGAATTGATAACATTGCTCGTTACGAGCACGACTTGCTGGTATACGCCACTGCTCAAATGAGCAAAGTGCCGGGCTTGCATCTGGTGGGTACAGCACAGGAAAAAGCCAGTGTATTGTCTTTCAAACTTGATGGCTTCAAGAGTGAAGAGGTTGGCGCAGCGCTTAATCAAGAGGGGATTGCAGTACGTTCAGGCCACCATTGTGCGCAGCCAATTTTGCGCCGCTTTGGAGTTGAAACCACGGTGAGGCCATCACTTGCTTTTTATAATACGCAAGCTGAAGTGGATGTGATGATTAATGCTTTATTGCGTTTAACTTCAAATAAATCACCAGGCGGGCTTTAGTAAAGTACAAAAAAAACCGGCAACCTGTACAACACAGGTGCCGGCAAACTAAGGAGAAGAGCACCGCTTCATTTTAAGTGTTAAGCGGCAACCACTTTTCAGACCAGTTTCTGCGAATGCATGTGTTGAGGGATATCTTGTAAATCTATTTTCGAATTTTCTAGCTAAGTTCAGTGCTGACCTTCACTAAGCGGGTGTGCAGTGCCGTTGCCCCATTGGGTGTGTATATGACTTTAATGCCGCGTTTTGTGGCGTTGCGCTTTACTTTGTGCGTGATGGAGTGGCTAATCCAATTGGTAATCAGTACAATAATTTTGGTGTCGTGCGGAATGACCCTGTTGCTATCGCCGACTTTCCGTCCTGACCAGTGATTGATAGTGTTAACACCAAAACTGGTTAATACCTGTTTAATCCCATCAATTTGATCGCCACCTACGATTAATGCTGAACTCATGATAAGAGTCTCCTGTGGAGTGTGCGACTGAATTTTGTTTAGCGCACAGCGTTATATGTGTTGAGTTATTTTTTGAGTACATTTATTTAACAATTGAATGCGGGGCTAATGTGTTCCTCACCGCATCTTGTGTGAATCTGTATTTTTCTCGTTTTTCTATCTGTGTAACGCGACCTTCGTGCAAGATGATTTCTATCGAACCAAATCCTGAGCCTTGCTGAATTTCTTCCAATGCAAGTAATATTGCCTGGGACGCATCGTGCGTTTTAAAAGTGCTGTTTTTTTTAGCAAAGTTTGCATCATATGACATAGGATTGGCCATGTATTTGTTAAACGATGGCTAAACTATAGAATAAATTTTTAATAATTAAAAATAATTAATTTTTATAAATTTATAACTAAAAAGAATATAAGGCTTGCAAAAAACGCCGGAATAAAAAAACATCAGGCTCGCTAGTTTTGTAGTTTTAAATGCGCCTGCTTTATCATTAACTAATTCAGATGTGCATCGCTGGAGGTTGACAAGTGTATTCAAACTGAGGTGCTGGCTAGTGGCACGCGCGAGATGTTGAATCTGGGCAATGGGTTGAGGTTATTTTAGTGCCTTGATTGGCTCACTAATCTGGATAAAACGGAGTATTGGAAAGTTAAAGTAATTTACGATTGATTAATATTATCTAAAGTGGTTTTTTATCACTGCTACAGTAGGAATGTAATTTGCTAATCAGAGTAGAAGTACGTTTTTGAGTGCTTTTTTGGTTGCATTTAACCATATATTGATATTCAGCAGCCAATTTGGCTTATAACAGCCATTAAGTTGAGGGTGTATTGTGTTTAAAAAAACTTTAATTCTTATAGTTATGCAACTCCAAAAGCAAAGGATATCAAAGGAATGTTGTTGAAATAATATTGTTATTTGTCTATAAAACTAAATAAATGGATGACGCATGTTTTAAAAGAATCATTAAATATGGTTCTTGGTTCATGTTAGCAAGTTGGTTTTTGTTTGGCATAACCGCGTTTTTATTCGAAGTAACACACACTGGAACTACAAACCTATTCTTAACTTTTTGTTGTGAAAATGGGTTTGATATCAGAGAAGTCGCAAAAAGCGTTGTTATGTTGATAGGTCTTAACATTATTTTTAGTTTATTAATCATGCATCAAATCGAATAGCAATAAGGAAGCTTTAATTAAACTTGATTACTTGCTGTATTGACCTAACCCATCATTCAAGCGGGACGCCTAACGGCGCCCCTTAATTCAAATGACCTGCCCCCAACAACACGAACCCCTTTGTACGTGCTGCAAGAACTAGGAGGATGGAGTTCAGCTGAGATGGTGCAGCGGTAGCACACCTTTCAACGCAGCATCTTGCAGACTATGTGAATAGAAGGGTCGGATTGCAACTGGCGGGAGGCACTGACATTTTCCCTACAGGCGAAAAGGTGGCAATAAAAAAGGGCTAAGATCTAATATTAACCCTTTGATATTATTACTAATTTGGCGCGCCCGGCGGGATTCGAACCCACGACCCTTGGCTTCGGAAACCAATACTCTATCCAGCTGAGCTACGGGCGCTTGTGAGTGTGCATTATAGCAAACAGCGTGACGCTTATTGCCCTAATGGTATAAAAATATCAATCAATTCTGACCAGAAATAAAGCCTGGATTTTTGCCATAAGTTAAAGTGTGGGTATAATGCGTTATGTGTCAATTAATCATAGGAAATCACTGTAATGAGCAATGTAGATCGTGACGTTCAGGGCTATTCATTCGGCCAAATTATATTAGCAGCAGTTGCTGGTTTGGTTGGATTTGCGGTACTTTATCTGGCTGTTGCCAAGTTGTTTGGCATTGCAGATCCGATAGAGGTAGCCGAACCATTGGCGGCATTGGCTAAGGTTGAAGAAAATATCAAGCCGGTCGCAGTGATCGAAGTTGCTGAGGTAAATGCTGGTGCTGAAGCAGGCAAAAACGGTGCTGAAGTGGTGAAGGCCGTCTGTGTGATGTGTCATGGTGCTGGTTTAATGAATGCACCTAAAATTGGCGATAATGCGCAATGGGCGCCTAGAATCGCACAGGGTTATGAAACACTGGTCAAGCATGCGATTGAGGGGATCCGCACGATGCCAGCACGTGGCGGCAGTCCGGCATTAACTGATGATGAAGTCGCCAGAGCTGTGGCGGAAATGGCCAATGCATCCGGTGCTAAATTTAAGGCACCCGAGGCGAAAGCTGCCGAATCTACTGCCGCTGAAACTGCAGTAAGCGCAACTGCGCCAGCAGAATCTGGTGTGGTTGCAACTCCGGTTGCAGCAGGCAAAAGCGGTGAAGAAGTTTATAAAGCGGTGTGTTTGATGTGTCACGGCAGTGGTTTGATGAATGCCCCTAAATTTGGCGATAACGCGCAGTGGGAGCCGCGTATCAAGCAAGGATACGAGACTTTGGTAAACAATGCCGTAAATGGTATTCGCATGATGCCTGCTAAGGGTGGCAATCCAGCGTTAAGCGATGATGAGGTGGCTGGTGCGGTGAAATATATGGCCAATGCTGCTGGGGCAGGATTTTAATGTGTAATTTTGGATATCGATAATAAGCTTAAAGCCACTTAAATGAATTAAGTGGCTTTTTTGTTTAAGTTTTGACTGATTAATGGGAACGCATTTGTGGCGAGATATGCAATAGGTGATATTCAGGGTTGTTATCATGCCTTTCAGGCATTGTTAAAGCGTATTCATTTTGACTCCGAACATGATCAGTTGTGGCTGGTAGGTGACTTGGTGAACCGTGGCAGCGGTTCGCTGGAAGTCCTGCGCTGGTGTTATGCGCATCGCGATTGCCTTAAAGTGGTATTGGGAAATCATGATTTGCATGCGTTGGTGGTTGCCGATGGCATCGTGGCAGCACATAGGGGGGATACGCTGGATGCTTTGCTTGCCGCGCCTGATAAAGAGGTGTTGTTAAATTGGTTGCGGCATCAGCATTTGATTTATTTTGAAGATGATCATTTGATGGTGCATGCAGGATTATTGCCGCAATGGCGTGCAGAGCAAGCACTTGATTATGCGGCCGAGGTGGAAGCCGCCTTGCAAGGCGAGCATTATCTGGATTTTTTAACCCATATGTACGGCAATTATCCTAATCGCTGGGATGAAGCGGTGACAGGTATCGACCGTCTACGTTTAATTACCAATGCAATGACCCGGCTAAGGGTGTGCACGCGTGAAGGTGAAATGGAATTCAAGTTTAAAGGTGAATTGCAGGACATTCCTCAAGGTTATATGCCATGGTTTGATGTGCCCGCGCGTGCAACAAAGGGTATCGCAGTGATATTTGGACACTGGTCTGCGCTGGGATTGCAGCAGCGCAAAAATTTGTATGCATTAGACACCGGTTGTCTGTGGGGTGGAAAATTGAGCGCAATGAATATCGACACTAAAGCCGTTGTGCAGGTGGATGCGGACAAACTGGACAAGCCCGTGCCCATTCTAAAAGTTTAAATTACGTTTAGGCTAAATCAGTGCAAGTGTCTCACGAATAAGGCCTTCAGTGTGTAATGTAAGGCTATGCCTGTCCATTGTTGCATAGTCATCAGGTGTGACTGGGGTCAGGAAATGCAATTCAATAATGGGCCGTTGCATCTTCAGTATTTTTTGCATAGATTCAATCAGCGTTGTTTCACCTGCGTAGGCAACGTCGGTATTAACCTCGCCATCAGCACCCGGATAGCGTATTGCAACAGGTTGAATCGTGGCTTTAGCCAAAATAGCAGCTTCAATTAAACTGGTCTTGAATGGTCTGATTTCAGTGCCATCTGTAGTCGTGCCCTCTGGAAATAAGCATAGGTTATCGCCATCCTCCAAGCTATTTTTTGCGGTGTTGATGATATGTTTGGTCGCTTGTCGCTTATTGCGGTCAATAAATATGGTGTTGGCCTTGCTGACCAAATAACCAAAAATCGGCCAGTTTTTAATTTCCGATTTTGCGATAAATTTGAGCGGCATCAAGCTATTGAGCGCGTGTATGTCTGACCAAGAGATATGGTTGGCAATGACCATTGTTTTTGCCGGTGCCTGCCGGGGGGTATGCCCTAAGTGCAGCACCTGCATATTAAAAGCACTGAGTAATCGCCTGCACCACCAAGAAATTAAATGGGTTCTAATACCTTGGCTGGTAACTGGGAATATGAGGCTTGCAATGAGTAAACCAATGAAAGTGTGCAATACGATGCGTAATATCCTCACGTAGCGCGTGAGGACGCTAGTTTGTGCCATGGCCATTACGGGTACTTGCAAATAGTTAGTGTGACAGGTCGAATAAGCGTTAATTCTACACGAGTAATTTGATCCCAGAGGGCTTAATCAGCAGTTGCCATGTATGTGTTGTAAATATATATATTAATCAATAGGTTATTTTAAAAAATGCGCTGCGTATCTTGAGTTGATTCTCGATAATGGCAGCATCACTAACATATCGGCTGTATTAAAATAGGGATCCCAGGCTGGTTCGCCGCAAATATAGGCACCCAAACGCAAGTAACCCTTGATTAATGGAGGGCAGGCCACTTGCAGATCGGTATTAAGTGCTTGTATTGGTAGTGGATTGTGGGCAAACACGCGATATTCCAGCGGAGATAAATATTCATCCTTTAATTTATTGTACAAACTTGCGGCTCCGTGCCCACCATCAGACATGCTGACACTGCCACAGCCTATCATATATTCGTAATGGTTAATCTGCATATACTTGGCTAACCCAGCCCATAGCATGGTGATGGTGCCCCCATTGCGATAGTTCTGATGCACGCAGGCGCGACCGACCTCTACAGTGCTTTTCATTAAATGGTAAAGGCGGCTTAAATCAAACTCACCCGATGAATAATAACCGCCCGCTTCGTTTGCCTTGGAAGGGCTTAAAATACGGTAGGTGCCAATTACCTGATGTGTACCACTTTCGCGCACAATCAGGTGGTCGCAGAATTGGTCAAACCCGTCGATATCCAACCCCCCAGTACCTGACAATTGAGCGCCCATTTCTTCGGCAAATACTTTGTAACGCAGGCGCTGCGCCTCTTCTATTTCTGCCTGGGTGTGCGCTAGATTGACGTAAAGTCTTCTTTGATTGGCTGCGGGTGCTTTGCTACTGCTGTTTTCTAATTGAAATAATTTCTTAGCCGACATGCATCGTTCTCCAAAAGATCAACTGTTTGTGTTGAACAACACTTTAAAGTTGAAATATGAAGGATGGATGACAGTTTAATGACGATTTGCTGACCACTGGCTTCGATAACTAGATAAGCCTGGTCAGGCTGTGGGGTAGGGCGTAATTGCGGATTATCAACTAAGTGATTTTGTATCTGACTGAATGTCAGCTTGCCCGTCAATCCGCACAGGAAACTATCAAATTGCGCGGCATAGCCGCTTTAGCAACAATTGCCTACTTGGTAGATAAGCGTTGCTAATCATTCGCTGGCAAGGTCAAACGAACCCCCGAGGATGATTTGGTTATCTGAAGGCATAAAAAACGCCAATTGCGTGAGCAAAACGCAATTGGCGTGTTGGAGTGGCAATTCCAGGGTTAATGGGAAACGCGCGTTACGCCGCCATGCTCAATCAGGCGCACACGTTCGCCTGCGGCAAATGTTTCATCGGCTTCCTGTACGATTGCAACCAGGCCACCGCCATCCAGTTTAACGGTGATTTCCAATGCATCTTTTCTAGTTGCCACTTCTTCAGCGGCAGCGCCTGCAATACCGCCCACAACAGCGCCTAACACAGCACCAACCGCACTGCCTCGACCGCTGCCCACCGAGCTACCGGCTATACCGCCCACCGCGCCACCGGCAACGGTACCAATCTGAGATTTCGTGCCTTCTAATTTAACCTGGCGCACGCTCTCAACAGTGCCGGTTCTTACGGTTTGTACTTTACGCGCTTCATCCCGGCTATAAACGCTACCGGAATTAGAGCTGGCGCATGCAGCCATCAACAGGCTCAAAATAGAGAGTGCGATAAATTTTGTGATAGGCATTTTTAAATTCCTTTTCTGCTTGGTTTGCTGTTTGTTAGCCACTTACTCTGTCAGACTGCTTTCAGCCAGAAATGTTTCAGAGCGCATGGTTTCGTTCACCAACGCTTGTGTGTAAATGGCTTCGATTTCCGCGCGCGTAGGCTTGTGGTTTTGACCGCCACGGCTTGCGATCTTGATTGCACCCATGGTGGCAGCCAATCTGCCGCAAGTTGGCCAGTCCCAGCCTTTAGAAATCCCATACAATAAACCCGCACGGTAGGCGTCACCGCAGCCTGTAGGGTCTACAATGCTTTCTGCCTCAACGCATGGAATGTCATAACGTTGACCATCCGCATAAATTTGTGACCCCTCACCCCCTAGTGTGACGATGAGCGCTGTGACTTTTTCTGCCAAGGCCTCTAACGACAAGCCTGTTTTATCTTGAATAATTTGCGATTCATAGTCATTCACTGCCAGGTAATCGGCCATCTCAATAAAATATAACAGCTCTTCACCACTGAACATAGGCAAGCCCTGGCCTGGGTCAAACAAAAATGGAATGCCTGCTTCAAAGCATTCGCGCGCATGCGCAAACATGCCATCACGTCCGTCTGGCGCAATCACCGCCAAGCTAACGTTAATGGCCTCATTCACGCTATTTTGGTGTGACTCTGTCATCGCACCCGGATGAAAAGCAGTAATTTGATTATCGTCGGTATCGGTAGTAATAAACGCCTGCGCGGTAAATGAGCCGGGGATAATCTTGACATGTGAGGTATTTAACTGGTTTTTATTCATCCACTCAGCATACGTGCCAAAATCTTCCCCAGCTGTGGCCATAATCAGCGGGTTGCCGTCAAGAAGTTGGAGGTTGTAGGCAATGTTGCCTGCGGTGCCGCCAAACTCGCGCCGCATCTCAGGTACGTAGAATGCAACACTGAGCGCATGAATCTTGTCAGGCAGAATATGGTTTTTAAATTGGTCTTGAAACACCATGATGGTGTCAAAGGCAAGCGAGCCGCAGATGAGTGTGTGCATAAAGTTGAATGACTTACGTTTAAAACCCTATTATCTTAGTTATTGCACCATGCAGGCAAGCTTAAATGTTTTTTTACGATGGGTTTGTTACGATCGGCTAAATGTGGTCTAGCGCTTTGCGGCACCAGCGATGAGCAGGTTAGCGGCGGTTCTTGCGTACTTGATCGCTCCTGAACCGCGCTTCATCTGTTCAGCCTGCATTGCGCCTTCAAATAGTAGAGAAAGTTGTAGCGCTAAACCGTCCGCATCCAAAATGCCTGCTTCAGCCGCTAATTGGCTGATATATTGTCTGAACTGCAAAGACTGCTCGGATGAGAGTTGGTGAACGGGGTTTTCTTCTCTGGGGAATTCTGCTGCTGCTTTGATAAACCCGACACCATGAAAATCAGGTGTATTAACCCACTCTTCGATGTAGTCAAAAAGTACTTGTAATCTTTCGTCAGGTTTTTTGGTGTTGCTGTTGATTTTTACGTTGAGCCAGTTTTGAAAGTCCTGGTGGCTTTGTTTGAGTACTTCAAGAATTAACAATTCCTTGCTGCCAAAATGTTTGTATAGTGTCATTTTGGTGGTGCCTGCAACGGCCACGATGGTGTCTACTCCGGTTGAGTTGATGCCCTGTGTTTGAAACAGGTTGGTCGCTGTAGCCAATATTTTTTCACGTAAGCCAGACATGGGTGGATTATACTAATCGGTATAGATTTTTAGCAACTCTTTTATCATTTAGCGTGTTAACTATTTGATAATGGAATGATTTTATCTAGAAGCTGCCATTAGCATAGGCGTGTAATTGCAGCGCACTTTTTCCAGATAAGTGTTGGCAATGGCCAGGTCATTTAAATCATTTGGCAATTTCCCGCCGACTACATTTTCCAGGTAGATGGCCTTGTGTTTGTCAGGAATCAGTAAAGCTTCAGGGAAGTGACATGTGCCTTGACGCATTTGCTCGTATTTGGTGTACATGCGGGCTGCATCCAGTGCGGACAGCTTGTTGGCGTGCTGCGTTGTTATGGCGTGCTTGTTGATGGTGTCATTCACATGGGTTTGCGTGTTGCTGGGGGTTGTTTGTGATGAGAAGTTAAGTATCAAAGGCGTGGTGATGCCGATGGTGACGATCAATGATGCCGCCACCAGATATTGGGTGTAGCGAAAACCTCTTGTGGGGGCATGTCGTTGGCATGTTTGAGTTTGTGCCAGAATTAAGGCCTCTACGGCTTTTTTTGCATGCAACAAATGCTTGCTTTCTGGCTGGTGCAACGTTTGCATTGTCGCACTGCGCGCAATGATGACGATATGTTCAGCGAGCACTTTAGGGTTTTCTGCTTTAAGCAATGCGGCTTGTTTTACGCAAAAATCGAGAAGTAGTGGATGACTGGTGCTGTGATCGCCTGAGCGTTTTGCAATGCCGGGGGCCTGCTGCCAGTCATCTAAGATATCAAAAAGGCTTAGCAAGCGTGCTTTAGGGTTGTCGCTTGCTTTTTCCAGCATTCTGATGAGCCATGCAGAGTTGAGTAAATCTGAGTGATGAGTGTTCACGTGATTGTTTTCAATCGTTGTATTTGATTTTAAAATGGCTTCACTACAACGAGAATCACAATGGCGCTCAACACGAGCACGGGGATCTCATTGAACCAGCGATACCAGATATGGCTATGGCGGTTTTTGTCCAGACTGAAATCTTTCACAATTTTTCCACAGTGAAAATGGTAGCCGATCAGCACCGCCACCAGTGTTAATTTTGCATGCATCCATGCTCCCTTAAAACCAAAGCCGAGCCATAGCCAAAGGCCAAAGCCCAGTGCGAGCAATGCCAATGGCAGCATAAAGCGGTAGAGCTTTTGTTCCATCAGTTTTAATCGGTCAGAAGCATCGCTGTTTGGATCGGCGTTGTTAAGTACCATGGCGTGGTTGACGAATAAACGCGGCAAATAAAACAAGCCCGCAAACCAGCTTGTGACAAAAATAATATGGAGTGATTTAACCCAAAGCATTATGCGCCCAATTCTTTGTTAAGCATTTGTTTTAAAGCAGTAAAGTCAAGTTCGCCTATGGTTCTTTGTATCAAATGCCCCTGTTTGTCATAGATAAATGCAGTAGGTGTTAGGTTGACTTGGCCAAACTGCTGAATAATCTGTGCCTCGCGATCGTGTGTAACGGGAAAAGGCAGGTTCTGTGACTGACTATAATTCCTGATCTGGTTAATTTCATCGTAGGGCATGGCAACGGCTATGATTTCCAACCCTTGTGAATGAAATTCCTGGTAAGTATGAATTAGGTCAGGCATTTCTTTGATGCAGCCTGGGCAGTCTGTTGCCCAGAAATTGACCAGGACCACCTTGTTTTTAAGTGATGCCATGGTGATTTCACGGCCATCTATTGTCGTGAAAGTGACATCAGGTGCAGATTGTTTATTGTTGAGTTGCAGTACCAGAAAGGCCAGCAGCAGAACGAGAAAAAAAGGTAGTAGCGATTTTTTTAATAAAGGATTCATATGGATGCCATTTAGATCTCAGTCATTTAGATGTCATTAGTAACATGTGAACATGGTGTTTTTACTATGGTAACGTATTTAAGATTGTTTACTCAAACATTAATCAGCCCGAGAATTGTTGGCGTAATAACCCTAAGTTGTTCGCGCTTATTTACCTGCGTGCACCATGATATAATACAGCTTTAGTAGCAAAGCAATTCATCAAACCTAAATGAACGCACCTTTACCTAGTAGCCTTCTTAATGCAGATGCCAAGCCTGTAGCGCGTCTGCGCGAAATTCCGTATAACTACACCTCTTTTTCTGACCGTGAAATTGTCATTAGGTTTCTTGGTGATGAAATTTGGGGCATCTTGAATGAATTGCGCGCCGAGCGTAAAACAGGCCGCTCCGCACGCATGTTGTTTGAAGTGTTGGGTGATCTATGGGTGGTATCGCGTAACCCGTATTTGCAAGATGATCTGCTGGATAACCCCAAGCGCCGAAAGGCTCTGGTTGATGCACTGCATCACCGCATTGCCTCTATAGACGAGCGCAGTGCCGGGAATGCAAAAGTGCTGAAGCTGGTGGTGGCAGCCCGTCATGCGGTGACCAAATTTGAGCAGGATTTCAGGCAAGCTGCTAACCTGCGCAAAAAAGCATTGGCGAAGCTGACAAAAATTACACGTAAAGACAATATCAAGTTCGACGGTCTGTCACGTGTTTCTCATGTAACCGATGCGACAGATTGGCGTGTTGAGTATCCATTTTTAGTGTTAACGCCCGACGCCGAGGGCGAGGTCGCAGCCTTAGTGCGTGCTTGTATTGAGTTAGGTTTAACGATTATTCCACGTGGGGGCGGCACTGGCTATACAGGAGGCGCGATTCCACTGACGCCTTTGTCTGCAGTCATCAATACTGAAAAACTGGATCAGCACACAGGTGTGCAAATGCGCACATTGCCGGGCGTTGCCAGGCAGGTTGCCACAATTGAATGTGGTGCGGGTGTAGTCACGCGTCGCGCAATGGAGGCGGCATCAGATGCGGGGTTGGAGTTTGCCTGTGACCCAACCAGTGCCGATGCTTCGTGCATAGGCGGTAATGTGGCAATGAATGCGGGTGGGAAAAAAGCGGTGTTATGGGGCACTGCGCTAGACAACCTGGCATCCTGGCGCATGGTGACTCCTGACGGCGACTGGATGGAGGTTGAGCGTCTTGATCATAATCTGGGAAAGATTCACGATATTGAAATGGCGCGTTTTAAAATCAGCCGTTACAGTGAGGACATGAAAACTTTGCTGGCTGAACCCGAGGTCTTGGAGATTCCAGGCCCTAGTTTCCGCAAAGTGGGGTTGGGTAAGGATGTGACTGATAAGTTCCTGTCAGGTTTGCCAGGAATCCAAAAAGAAGGCTGCGACGGTTTAATTACTAGTGCGACGTTTATTTTGCATCGCATGCCAAAATACGTGCGGACAATTGCACTGGAGTTTTTTGGAAATGTGTCGCATGCAGTGCCCGCCATTGTTGAGATTAAAGATTATCTGGATGCTACTGCCAAACAATTGCCGTCTGTGATTATGGCGGGCCTGGAGCATATGGATGAACGTTATATCAAAGCGGTGGGCTATGCGACTAAGGCCGCGCGCCAGCAGCGTCCAAAAATGGTGCTGATTGCCGATATCGCCTCTGATGATGAAAATGCAGTAGGTGAAGTGGCGTCCACTATGGTGCGTATGTGTAACGCCCGAAATGGCGAAGGTTTTATTGCTGTGTCGAGTGAGGCGCGCAAAAAATTCTGGCTGGATCGCGCACGTACTGCGGCGATTGCCAAACATACAAATGCATTCAAAATCAATGAAGATGTCGTCATCCCGTTGCAGCGCTTAGGTGATTACTCAGATGGTATTGAGCGCATTAATATCGAGCTTTCCATCCATAATAAATTAAAGCTTCTAACTGCGTTGGAGGACTTTATGCAAGGCGACTTGCCATTGCAGCGGGATGAAGACGGCAATGCCGATGCGGAGATGGTCAAAACCAAGCAGGCGATGGCGCTTAGGCTGATCGCAGATTTGCGTGTCCGCTGGCACTTTATTTTGGAAAATCTGGATGCACCGGTGACGGCATTGGGAGAAGAGGGGGCGGTACTCAGTCAATATGAAAATATTTTCCGCGCCGTGCAATCTTATGATTTACGCATCTCATGGCGGCGAGAGCTAAAACGTCCGATGGCGGATATTTTTGCCGGGCGCGAATATCAAAAAATCCTGGAGCGCTGCGATGAAATTCATCAGGCAGTGCTAAAAAGCCGCGTATTCATTGCGCTGCACATGCATGCGGGCGATGGTAATGTGCACACCAATATTCCTGTTAATTCAGATGATTACGGCATGATGCAGGATGCTCATGCCGCAGTTGCACGCGTGATGAAGCTGGCGCGTCAGTTAAATGGTGTGATCTCAGGCGAGCATGGTATTGGCATTACCAAGATGGCGTTTTTGGATCAGTCTACGATTGATACGTTTACCGCCTACAAGAATAAAGTTGATCCAAATGGGCACTTTAACAAAGGTAAATTGCTGGCAGGCTCAGGATTGGATAATGCTTACACGCCAAGTTTCGGTTTGCTTGAGCAGGAATCCATCATCATGGAGCAATCAGCTATTGGCGAAATTGCCGATGATATCAGTGACTGTTTGCGCTGTGGTAAATGTAAACCTGTATGTACGACACATGTGCCACGCGCCAATCTTTTATATTCGCCACGCAATAAAATACTCGGCACTTCGCTATTGATTGAGGCTTTTCTGTATGAAGAGCAGACGCGTCGCGGTATTTCACTCAAGCATTTTGATGAGTTTAATGATGTGGCAGATCATTGTACTGTTTGCCATCGCTGTGAGAAGCCATGCCCGGTCGACATCGATTTTGGTGATGTATCGATTAAAATGCGCAACTTCCTGCGTGAGCAGGGCAAGAAGCAGTTTAACCCGGGCACCGCCCTGGGGATGGCATTTTTGAATGCAAAAGACCCTGCCACCATCAAGTTGCTGCGTACCCTGATGATTAATTGGGGTTATAAGGCGCAAAATCTGGTACATGGCTTAGCCAAGCATTTTGGCTTACTTAAAGATAAAAAGCATCCGCCTGCAACCGTAGGTAAAGCTGACATCAAGGCGCAGGTGATTCATTTTATCAATCGCCCCATGCCTAAAAAAATGCAGTCCAAAACCTCACGTGCCATGCTGGGTCTGGAAGATGATCACATGATTCCCGTGATTCGCAATCCGCAGAAGGTAACGGATGAGTCCGAAGCCGTGTTTTATTTCCCGGGGTGTGGTTCAGAACGCCTATTTTCCAATGTAGGGCTGGCGACTCAGGCTATGCTATATGAGGTTGGGGCGATTACTGTCTTGCCTCCTGGCTACCTCTGTTGCGGCTATCCGCAAACTTCAGCAGGCAACCATGATAAAGGCCAGGAAATAACCGCAGACAATCGTGTGCTGTTCCATCGTGTTGCCAACACACTGAACTATCTCGACATTAAAACGGTGATTGTGTCTTGCGGCACTTGTATGGACCAGTTACAAAAATATCAGTTTGAAAAAATATTCCCGGGTTGCAGATTGCTTGATATTCATGAATATTTGATGGAAAAAGACCTGCGTCTAGAGGGGGTGACCGGTACGCGTTATATGTATCATGACCCATGTCACACCCCAATGAAAACCTACAAGCCATTGGAGGTCACCAATAAACTGATGGGGCAGGATGTGGCGTTAAACGACCGTTGCTGTGGCGAGAGCGGAACGTTTGCTGTATCTCGTCCTGACATTGCAACACAGGTCAAAATGCGCAAGCAGGAAGAGTTGGAAGGTGGTATGGCTAAAATGGGGCTGACGGTGGGTGCGCCTGAAACGCCGGTGAAAATTTTAACCTCATGCCCAAGCTGCCTGCAGGGCTTAGCCAGATATGGTGAAGATACCGGAATTGAAGCTGACTACATTGTGGTTGAAATGGCTAAACATATTCTGGGTGAGAACTGGATGCAAGAATATGTACACAAGGCCAATAATGGCGGCATTGAGAAAGTATTGCTTTAGATTGACCGATTTCATCACAGTCTCTGCGCGACATTACAATTGTTTTCAATTGTATGTTGTTGGCTGTGTTAGCATTCTTAAAGTGCGTAGGGTGCTGTGCTGAAAAAAGCTGGTGAACTGATTCAATAATGTTGTTAACCAATTTGAAGGGTAATGAAATGCGTAACATATTCAAGCTGTTGTTGGTTTTGGCTATGGTGTCGGGCGTGTTGGCTTGCAAAAAAGCGGAAGAAGCCACGGCCGAAAGTGCTAAAGAAGTGATCTCCGAAGTCAGGGAAAATACGATAGACGCAGCAAATGAAGCCGCAGCAGCAACTGAGATGGCGGCTAAAGCTGCAGCAGAGGCTGCCGAGCAAGCGGTATCTGAGTCTAAAACAACGGCTGAAGATGCAGTAAGGGCGGCACGCGAGGCTGCAGCACAATAATTTGGCACTGCATGCTGCTTAAAAGACCTTCGCATGCAGGATGCAAGGTCTTTTAAGTGCGTTGAGTGACTAAGTGGATTTTGGCGAGGCGAAACGCTTTGCGTCAGAATGGTAAAAACAGCGCGGTCGCGAGATTCTGTACAACACGAGAAATGAGCCGCTGAGATTTTTCGGCAAGTGTGATGGCGTGCAGGTCCGTGCGCCCGACAATTTTGCCAAACTCCCGTTCAAATGATAAATTGCGTTCGGTGGCGTTGATCTCATTACTCAGCAAATAGAGTTTGCCATTCTCGTCGCGCGCGTTTGACAGCTTCCATGCGGCGATTTCTACGTTTCTTGCAACATTGTAAATGCGTTGCGGGTCCAGATTGTCTTGCAGAAAAAATTCTGATTTATCGTTGTGTGCCTTAAGCAGCATAGTGTGCAGGCCTACAATGAACGCCAGTACGCGGTCACCTTTGTACTCGGGCTTGAAGGCGAGAAAAATTGCATCGGTTTCTTTGAGATTGTGGATTTCAGGGAATAGAAAATGATGCTGCTCTTCCGCATCAAACACCCAGTCAATCATTTTTTCTGCAGGGTCGGATGTGCTTTTTTTCAATTCCTGCGGGTTGCGCTTATAAAGTTTTAACATCAAAAGCTTTAAGCTTTCTGTATTTTCACGTACTTCTACATCTGCTAAGCGATCAAAGTCGGTTTTTGCAAGCTGATTAATTGCACTGCGGTCTTTTTGTTCTGGAATCTGCTTGCCACCCTGGCTGGATGTCATGGGCGTGTTGGTGGTGCACGCGGCAATTAAAAGGCTTAGGGATAAGCTAGGCAAGAGATAAAAGCTTTTGGCGAGATTTTTACAGCACTGCATTTTATTTTTGTAGTAAACGTGCATTTGGGAAAACGACACTAAAGGTACTTCCTGCCCCCGGCTTGCTGGTAATTTCAAGCTTGGCCTGATGTCTGCTTAAAATATGCTTCACAATGGATAAGCCAAGGCCTGTGCCCCCGGTTTCTCTGCTACGCCCTTTATCTACACGATAAAAGCGCTCAGTGAGCCGATGGATATGCTGTTGGTCGATACCTATGCCATTGTCGGACACACTAAAAACACCCAGGTTGTCGCGCAGGTGCCAGCTGATATTAATTTCTCCGCCCTCAGGCGTGTAGCGTATGGCATTGCTAACCAGGTTGCCCAATGCGCTTTGCAACTCATCTATGGCGCCTGATAAATCAAAATGTGGGTTAGCCTGCGCCGTAATTGTATGTCTGCCGTTGCTGAGTGCTTGTGCATCGTTAAGCAGCATATTGGTCAGCATGGTCATGTTGATAGGGTTGTTTTCGGGGATTTGGGTATTGCTCTCAATCTGTGAGAGTGTGAGCAAGTCTTCTATCAGTCGGCGCATACGTGTGGTTTGGTCCTGCATCATGCCAAAATAACTGCGGAGGTTGTCTGGTACGGCACCTTCCATATCCATTAGTGTTTCAATAAAGCCGCCTACCACGGTTAGCGGTGTTCTGAGTTCGTGTGAAACATTGGCAATAAAGTCGCGTCGCATGGCGTCGATTTTTTCCAGTTGCGTGACATCGCGGCTAATCAGTAATTTTTGCCGATTAGTGAGTGGAATGATTGAGATTTCAAGCATTGCATCTGAATTTCTGTCATTTTTGAGTTTAAAGGGTTCGTCATAAACTTCGTTGTACAAATAAGCAATAAACAGGCTGTTTCTGATTAAGTTGACGATAGGCAGGTTTTTGTCAGTGCGCATATCTAGCCCAAGTTGAAACTCGGCATTCGCGGTGCACCACTCGATTTGATTGGCGGCATTCAGAATCAGCAGACCGTCGGGTATTGCGTTGGCAACGATTCTGAAACGCTCTAGCGCGACATTTAATTCGGTTTGTTTTGCCTGATTGTTGCGCTCATATTTTAATACAGCGTTAAACACGCCTTCCCATAACCCATTCCCTTCAGGTACTTCAGGAAGTGATGGCTGCATAAGCCAAAGATGCAGTTGGTGAATCCAGTAGAGATGACATGCCAGATAGATCAACAGGCCTAAGGTAAAGACGGATAAGGCAGGCGTGAAGCTCGTCATTAACCATAAAAAAAGGCTAACGATGCTTAATGCAGAAAGGAATAAAATAGACTTCCAGCGAATATCTGTCACAAGTGATATTTCTCAATAGTTAAATGAGTTAATTGCAATGCAATCATTATAGTGACTTTTTTAACTGTGTTATCGACATTAAGCCCAGATTTTCCATCAAGCTTCGGCTTTGCTTTTTAAGTCATTGATGGGGCGTTCGGGTTTGATTATTTTTGATACAGCGTAAGGATTCGCTACGTGCGTGGCCACGCACGAGAGTTGCCAAGAATGTTTAAACTAAAGGCTGCGCATATTTTTGTTTCGGCATAGCCTGTAGCGGAGCATATGCTGGCGTTGGCACATGGCATCTTGGCATAAACCAGCTTAACCGTAACGGCCATTCTGCCAGCTGATTCCGCGTTTCCCTGAATCAACTCACCGCAGAAAGACGATAGCCTGCACCACGCACTGTCTGAATTAAATCTTCATGACCCGAAACGGAGAGTGCGTTACGTAAGCGTCGAATATGCACATCTACCGTACGGTCTTCAACAAATACGTGGTCACCCCAAACTTTATCTAATAGTTGGCTACGGGTGTGAACCCGCTCGGCATTCGACATAAAGAAATGCAGCAACCTGAATTCTGTAGGCCCTAAGTCAATGATTTTATCGTTGCCTGTGACACGGTGCGTGGACGGGTCTAACCTGAGCCCACCCAGTTCAATTGGGTCGTCTGTCATTTGCGGCGCTCTGCGGCGCAACACTGCCTTGATGCGTGCATTTAGTTCGCGCGGGCTAAAGGGTTTGGTCACATAGTCATCAGCACCTACTTCAAGTCCGCGTACTTTGTCATACTCTTCGCCACGTGCGGTAAGCATAATAATGGGAATGTTTTTGGTAAGCGTGTCAGATTTGAGTTTGCGGGCGAGTTCCAAACCATTCATGCCGGGGAGCATCCAATCCAGCAAAATTAAATCAGGTACGGTTTCTCGCATCAGGTTTAATGCAATCTCTGCGCTGAGTGCGCGTATAGCATGATGTCCTGCCTGAACAATGTTAAGAGCGAGTAGCTCCTGTATGGCAGGTTCATCTTCTATCACTAATATATTGGCTGGCATATTTTTTCCTTAAATAAAAATATTAAGTATTCCACCTCAATTAGTTTATGACGTAAATATGACATATTCATGACAATCCACAAAGGATGGTTTTGAATATTTTAATTGGCCTATTCCCTGTGCATCGTAAATTTCCTACGTGCCTTTGATTATGCAGTAAATTTGAACCTTTTTAGGGGCGATAGGGGTTGCAAGACAGGTAATTTCAATAAATTAACATAAGAAATTGCCATTTTTCTCATTTTGTTACACCATATGGTAAATATGATTAAAAAATAAAAACTGAAGGGAATAATAGATGGCTGGCTTTTTTTCAAAAGAAAGAACAGTGGCTGGTGCTGGTTTTAACCGCTGGCTGGTGCCTCCTGCAGCATTGGCAATACACTTATCCATTGGCATGGCCTATGGTTTTAGTGTGTTTTGGCTACCGTTATCTAAGGCCTTAGGGATTAAAGAACCGATTGCCTGCGCTGAGACCATGGGGATATGGGCACGCGCATTTGCTACGGATTGTGACTGGAAAGTCAGTGACCTGGGATGGATGTATACCTTGTTCTTTGTTTTTCTGGGTTCCTCCGCAGCGGTTTTTGGACATTGGCTGGAGCATGCTGGCCCGCGAAAGGCGGGTGCCGTGGCAGCGATCTGTTGGGGTGGCGGTCTGCTGATATCTGCCTATGGTGTATACAGTCATCAGTTGTGGATGATGTGGCTGGGTTCAGGCGTTATCGGAGGCATTGGTCTGGGTCTGGGATATATTTCTCCTGTATCTACATTGATTAAGTGGTTTCCTGACCGTCGCGGCATGGCAACCGGTATGGCGATTATGGGGTTTGGCGGAGGTGCGATGATAGGTGCGCCACTTGCGAATAGCTTGATGGCGCACTTTGCCACGCCGGATTCAGTGGGAGTGTGGCAAACCTTTGCCATTATGGGTGGCGTCTACTTTGTGACGATGATGATAGGGGCGCTGAGCTATCGCGTGCCCGCCAACGGTTGGAAGCCTGCTGGCTGGGAGCCGCCTGCCTCCAGCACGAGTGCCATGATTACCAATCGCCATGTACATGTCAATCACGCACATAAAACACCACAGTTCTGGTTGTTGTGGGCAGTGTTGTGCCTGAATGTGAGTGCTGGTATTGGTGTGATTGGCATGGCATCGCCGATGTTGCAGGAAGTGTTTGGCGGCGCATTGATAGGGGAGCAGCTTAAATTGGGTGAGTTGTCTACAGAGCAGTTGTTGCAAGTCACCGCGATTGGTGCAGGTTTCGCCGGCCTGTTATCTTTTTTTAACATTTTAGGCCGTATCGGCTGGGCTTCCTCTTCAGACTACCTGGGACGCAAGCGCACTTATCTTATTTTCTTTGCTTTAGGCTTCTTTTTGTATGTGGCAGCACCATGGGCGGGTTCTGTAGGCAGCGTTGCTTTGTTTGCCGGACTGTTTTGCATCATATTGTCTATGTACGGTGGCGGATTTGCGACAATACCAGCTTATTTGGCCGATATTTTTGGCACGCAACACGTTGGCGCGATTCATGGCAGGCTGCTAACCGCATGGGCAACTGCTGGTGTGCTGGGACCTGTAACTGTGAATTATTTGCGCGACTATCAGCTGGATCATGGCGTGCCTGCCAGCGATGCTTATAACGTGATCATGTATGTACTGGCTGGATTGCTGGTGTTAGGTTTTATTTGCAATTTACTGGTTAAACCCGTTGCTGATAAGCATTATATGTCAGAGGCGGAATTAGAGGTCGAACGGCAATTGGCTCACGAAAAATCATTACAAACGACACGTGCGAATAATGAAGCGACTTTGCGGTCTGAAAGTCGCCCTGTTAGCGTGTTGATCGCATGGGCTCTGGTTGCTGTTCCAATTGGCTACGGGATCTGGAGCACGCTGGAAAAAGCATGGATTTTGTTTCACTAAGCCTTTTTGCCCAGTCGTCTGCACTAAACTAAGTCGGTTTGCGCTAAGTTAGATGATTTTCGGTCAGGCGATGTTGGCAGGAAATATTGGCTGGTGATATAGCATCAACACGCTGTCATTTTTGAATTATCGGCGTAAGCGTGCATGATATGCGGTAAAATTGCGCTTTGCTAAGAGTGAAGCAAGTTTAAGGGAAGATAGGCGTGAGAAAAATTGAAAAAAACTTGAATGGTGCAGGCATGCAAGTCGGTATTGTACTTTCAAGATTTAATAGTAATATTGGCGATGGTCTGCTTGAGGCTTGCACAAAAGAACTATTGCAATTAGGTGTTGCAAATGATGCGATTACCATAGCAACGGTGCCAGGCGCACTCGAAACCCCATTGGTGTTGCAGCACATGGCGCTCAGTGAAAAATTTGACGCATTGATCGCTTTAGGCGCCATTATTCGTGGTGAGACATACCATTTTGAAGTGGTTGCAAATGAATCCGCCCGGGGTATTTCTGAAGTGCAACTTAACACTGGCGTGCCTGTTGCGAATGCAGTGCTAACGACTGAAGATGACGATCAGGCAGTTGCACGCATGCACATCAAGGGCGCGGAGGCAGCTCAGGTGGCTGTTGAAATGTACAATCTGGTTCGTTTATTATGAGTGTAGATAAACCTGAAGTCACCAGCTTGGTGGGCAAGGCTGAGGTGCTTTTGCAAAATAACAAGCCCGCAAAAAATGCAACAAAGAAAAGCGGCAGTAAGAATCGCAGAAAATCGCGAGAGCTTGTGTTAAAAGCGGTTTATCGGGGCATGCTCAATGCCTCTGATTTGTCACAAGTATTGCGGGATATGCTGGAGGATCCCGATTACAATAAGGCGGATGAGGCCTATTTCAAGCATTTGTTAGGTGCGGTTACTACGCATTTGGCCGAGATTGATGCTAAGGTGGCTGACTTTATTGACCGTCCGATTGCTGAACTTAGTCCGATTGAGCATGCCATATTGCGCATTTCTGGTTGTGAATTGATGTTTGATTTGAGTATTCCTTATCGTGTGGTGATTAACGAAGGGGTTGAGTTGGCAAAGGTGTTTGGCGGTATTGATGGACATAAATATATCAATGGCGTTCTGGATAAACTGGCAGCCAGTGTGCGCGAAGCTGAAGTTAAGGCCGCAAGAAGCTAGCTTGGGTTAATGAAAGCAGATCAATCTGTGCGATTAGTCGAGTCAAAGCGAGCGGTTGACCTTAGCGACGCACTTGATATCGTACGTTTGACTGATGTCGGATTGCTGCGGTCACACAATGAAGATGCAGTGGCCAGTGATGCAAGTATTGGATTTGTGATGCTGGCCGATGGAATGGGCGGCTATCAAGCGGGTGAGGTTGCAAGCGAAATTGCGGTGTTGACGATTGCGGCGGAGCTTAAAGAGGCGATTGTCATGGCGGCTTCAGTGGAGGGTGCAGGGGATAATCGTTTCAAACTTTCACCTTCGCACATCATCGAGGAAGCGGTTTCTCACGCAAATGATGCAATCTATCGCGTATCACAGGAGTTTGCGCAGTGTGCAGGCATGGGAACTACGCTGGTAGTAGGTTTGTTTGCCAATAACCACTTTGTCGTCGGGCATGTCGGAGATTCGCGAGCATATCGGTTAAGAAAGCATGTGCTCACGCAAATCACTGAAGACCACTCGCTATTGCAGGAGCAAATCAATGCAGGGCTACTGAGTAAAGAACAAGCCAAGTTTTCAACTTACCGCAATCTAGTGACGCGTGCGGTGGGTATAGAACCTGATGTAGAGTTGGAGATTCACACGCATGATGTGGAAGTTGGCGATATATACTTGCTGTGTTCAGATGGGTTAACAGACTTGGTGGATGATGAGGCGATAGCAAGCGTCTTGAATACACCTACGTTTAGCCTGTATGATACAGCGAGAGCGCTTATCAATTTGGCAAATGAGCATGGTGGTAAAGATAATATTTCTGTCATACTTGCTAAAGTAAATGCTTCATTTGACAGTAAAGAAGCTTGGTTCGATAGTTTTTTGGGGTGGATAAAGTAGCAGGGTAAACATGGCAAAGCTAATTTTAACGCTGGATGGCGCATATTTGAGTGAAAAGTCACTGACTAAGGTGCGTACCGGCATTGGGCGCCGACCTGCCAATGATTTTCATTTGGATAATCTGGCAGTAAGTGGCGACCATGCTGTGATCCTGAAGATTGGATCTGATTATTATATCGAGGATCTAGATAGCACGAATGGCACACGAGTCAACAATGAGCCTGTGAAGCGGCATGCGCTTAAAAATGGTGATCTGATTGATATCGGTAAATTTCAGCTTAAATTTCTGAATGATGCGAATGCAGATGCGACTGCTTCTGCCTTTGCGCAAACCATGCTCATGCATCCTTCAGCAATCAGGCTTCATGAAAAATCTTTAACAGCTTCGGTTGAGGATGCCAAGGTAGCTGAGCCAGCAGCCGTCAAGCCGTCATCCGCTTTAAATTCTGTGCCTGAGAATTCTGGCATGCAAACAGCCGCAGTAGAGCGCGAGGCAAAACCGGATCTGTTGGCCAAAGTGCAGGTGCTAAATGGCGCAAGCAGCGGTCGTGAGCTGGTGTTAAATAAAGCCCTTACAACCTTAGGCAAGGTCGGAGTTCAGGTAGCGGTGATTACAAGGCGCGCCAACGGCTACTTCATTACGCATGTCGAGGGTAAGGTGCGACCTAGCGTCAATGGCGTCACTACAGGTTTGCAGGCTCATGCACTGAGTGACCATGATGTAATTGAACTTGCTGGCGTTAAAATGGAATTTTATTTATCCAAACAGGGTAGCTAAGGCAAGTTAAGATAGTTTATGCTGAATTGACGCCATAGGGCTATGGCCTCAATCATGCAACCTAAACCTGCCATATAATCACCTTATGTCAAAAAATCATCATCCCTACCTTTTAGAACGTCTTGAGCGGCTAAACTCGATAGGCATAGCGCTATCGGCAGAGCGTGATAATCAACGTTTACTCGAAATGATATTGCTTGGGGCGCAAGAAATTACCAATGCTGATGGCGGTACGCTATATATCATTACTGAGGACAAACATCTCAAGTTTGCAATGATGCGTAATAAAACGCTCAACATGTCTTTAGGTGGTACTACGGGTAAAGAGATTCCATTTTTGCCACTGCCTTTGTATCTGGGAGACGGCAGCCAAAATTTAACAACAGTTGCCGCATATGCGACCTTGAAAAATAAAACGGTTAACATTGCTGATGCCTATGCGGCTGAAGATTTTGATTTTTCCGGTACGCGGAAGTTTGACAAGAAAACGGGCTATCATTCAAAGTCTTTTTTAACCATCCCGATGAAAAATCATGAGTCAGAGGTGATTGGTGTGTTGCAGTTGATTAATGCCATGGACGTTGACACAGGTGAAATTGTGCCATTTTCGCCTGAAAATCAGAGTCTGGTAGAGTCGCTTGCCTCACAGGCCGCGGTAGCGATGACAAACCATAACCTGATTGAGGGGCTGAAAAGCTTGTTTGAGGCATTTATTGAGTTGATTGCGGATGCAATTGACCAGAAGTCTCCTTATACAGGCGGCCATTGCCGGCGCGTACCTGAACTCACAATGATGCTGACGCAGGCTGTGATGGACACTAAAACAGGCCCATTCAAAGACTTTACCTTGAATGAGAATGAGTTTTATGAGCTGAAGGTGGCGAGTTGGCTGCATGATTGCGGCAAAGTGACAACGCCTGAGGCTGTGATGGATAAGCCTACCAAACTCTCGGCAATTTTTGACAGGATTCAGTTGATTGCGCAGCGCTTTGAGTTATTGAAATCACAGGCTGAGAATCAGGTACTACAGCAGCAGTTGGCGTTGATACAGGCACATGGAATAACCATCCAGCAAGATGAGAAATTCACGCAACTTACTGCTGCATTAACTGCTTTTAAGGTGGCTTGCGACCAGGATTTGCGATTTTTAAGTCAATCCAACATCGGCAGTGAGTCAATGACCGAGGCAGACTTGCAGCGGATTCGAGATATTGCCAAGTTGGAATTGACGAACCCAAATGGTGAGCGTGTGCCATTTCTGAGTGCTGATGAAGTATATAACCTCAGTATCAAGCGCGGTACATTAACTGCAGAAGAGCGCGAAGTGATTAACAATCATATTGTGGTCACAATCAACATGCTAGATTCTCTGCCTTATCCAAAGAGCCTTGCGCGCGTGCCCGAGTACGCATGCGGGCATCATGAGCATATGGATGGAACAGGCTATCCAAAAGGGCTGCGCAGAGAGCAGATGTCTGTGCCTGCCAGGGTGATGGGGATTGCGGATATCTTTGAAGCGTTAACCTCTAAAGACCGACCTTATAAAAAAGCTAAAACTTTATCTGAATCCCTGGCAATTTTAGGACGGATGAAAGTGGAGCATCACATTGACCCCGACCTATTTGATATTTTTATCAGGGAGAAGATTTATCTTAAATATGCCCGGCAGTTCCTGGAGCCGGAGCAGATCGATGAGGTGGATCTGACAAAAATTCCAGGTTATCAGCCGTAGCTATTTAAAACGTGGCAGACTGCCGCGCTAAAGTTAGCGACCGTCAGCAATGTTTTGAATCGAGCATGATTTGCTTTAGTCAGGCATCATTATTTGGTACAAGGTTTTCATGGGTTAAGGGCGATGTTCTTAAATCCTGAGGCATCATACACAAGATAGCTGCCTTGCTCATACCAGTCACCCAGTACCCATCTGGTAATTGCCTGGTTATCAACAATCAACTGGTGTTGATAAGGCCTGTGAGTGTGCCCATGGATAAAAATATCAGGATATTGATACACCCGCATGAGTGTATCGACTGCATCACTGTTAACATCCATAATCTGCATGGATTTGATAGACTTTTCCCGCTCACTGCGCAAACGGATTGCTTCAATCTGTTGTTTGCGTATAGCAAGCGGCTGTGCAAGAAACTGTCTTTGCCATTCATCTGACCTAACTTGCCGGCGAAATTTCTGATAAGCATGGTCATCGGTGCAAAGCGCATCACCGTGACTGAGCAGAATACGCAGGTCACGGACCACGAGTAATGTGGGGTCTTGTATTAGCCTGATATTGGCAGCATCGCAGAACGCATCGGCAATCAGGAAGTCACGATTGCCATGCATCAGATAAATTCGCACACCTGTCTTGGCTAAGGTTCTAAAACCTTTGATAACCTTCTGGATAAATACGTCTTCAACAGCATCATCGCCTGCCCAGTACTCAAACAAATCTCCTAGGATGTACAGTGAATGGGCTTTGGTTGCGTCATTTGCCAGGAAGTTCAGGAATGCCTGCGTAATATGCGGGCGA
Source organism: Betaproteobacteria bacterium HGW-Betaproteobacteria-22 (assembly GCA_002842285.1). GTDB lineage: Bacteria > Pseudomonadota > Gammaproteobacteria > Burkholderiales > Methylophilaceae > Methylotenera. The sequence continues at coordinate 83,106 of PHCJ01000001.1, read as the reverse complement.
CACGCGCATAGGTGCAGGTCGGAGATAAAAAGGTAGGTTTCAGATAAATTGGGGCCGGTTTTGGTAGGATGAGTCAAAACGCAAGGCCCCTATGTTCAAATTGGACTGTATGTTATGTGCAGGGTTTATACGCGTGTGGCTTTTTCAATTACAACATTACTGGAAGGCACATCCTGATGTCCTTTGAGGCTGGTAGTAGGTACCTGCCTGATTTTATCCACCACGTCCATACCATCAGTCACCTTGCCAAATACACAGTAGCCCCAGCCACTGCCTGTAGGTGCGGTATGATTGAGGAACTCGTTGTCGGCTACGTTGATGAAGAACTGGCTGCTAGCCGAGTGCGGTGCAGAGGTGCGCGCCATGGCGATGGTGTATTTATCATTACTTAGACCATTATCGGCTTCATTTTTGATTTCTGCCGCTGTGCTTTTTTGTGACATGGATGTGTCAAACCCACCACCCTGAATCATGAAGCCATTGATCACACGATGAAAGATCGTACCATCATAAAAGCCGTTGTCGACATATGCTAGAAAATTAGCGACGGTAATGGGGGCTTTTTCAGCGTCCAGCGTCAGGGTAATTTCTCCGAAATTGGTGTGTAGTTTAACCACTAGATGTCCTTACTAAATGAAAAGTTAGATAAAAATGACCGATTAAAACAAGTTATTTAATCAGCTTAACTTGATGAATAATCACGGGGCTTCTCGGTACATCACCGTATGGTCCGACGTTTGCTGTCGGGGTTTTGCCTATATTACGGATAACCTCTATACCGGTTGTAACGCGACCAAATACACAATAGCCAATCAACTGAGGGTTAGGGTCACGATAGTTCAAAAACTGGTTATTCTCAAGATTGATAAAAAATTGAGAAGTGGCGGAGTTAGGCTCGGAAGTTCTTGCCATGGCAATGGTGCCGGCTTCATTGTTAAGGCCGTTATTAGATTCGTTGATAATCGGTGCGCGGGTTTCTTTTTCTTCCATGCTGGCTGTGAAGCCTCCGCCTTGTATCATGAAATTATTAATCACACGGTGAAAAATAGTTTCTTTATAAAAGCCGGAGTTAACGTAGGCAATAAAGTTTTCAACCGTTTTAGGCGCTTTTTCCGGGTAAAGTTCAATGGTGAAATTACCGCGATTGGTTTCAAAACTAACTTGTGGGTTACCCGCAAAAACACTTGTGCCGGACAACGCGAACAATAAAAAAACAAATAAATAATGACGCATAAATTCCCTTAAATTTATTGCAGTGGTTGATGATTTCAGGCAGAGCCTTCGTAAATAATTTTCCAGCGATTGTCTTCCTCTATCCAATACTGGCGTTTTTGCATTTTATTTTTGAGGGTTGGGCTGTTAAAGTTCTGCACAAAGTCCACAACCACCAGCCTTCTTTGTGCATCAGGGTAGCCAAACATGCTGATGTTGGAAATATCAATACTCACCTTGGGTTTGCTCGCCTGAACACGGTGTTTATGCTCAGACCATTGCTGGTAATTGATGCCGTTGCTGGAAAAGTCCTTGGAGTAATAAGATAAATATTTATCAGTGTCCTGCGCTCTCCAGTCATTCAGCCAATTGTTAATGGCCTTGTTCAAGCTGTCTTTTTCGGCTTGTAAGTTGCCGGTGTCGTTAAGCCACTCCAGATTGTCCGCAATAATCACCGGGGTTTTGCCTACCGCCAGTATCTCGGATAATGCACTTAAATCCTGATTGGAAAGCACAACGCAGCCGTCGCTGGCACGGGGCGCGCGGCTAAAAGTGCTGCTGGGCGTGCCGTGTAACCAGATGCCTGAACCTTTTCTGTTGTTGGTTCTATCCCACTCATTGGGGTAATTGAGCGGATATGCACCGTCACCATATAGATCAGGTAGGGGTTGTTTTAATTTTTGGCTGGCAAAGTAAACGCCAATTGGTGTGCGTTTGTCACCCTCTGTGAATTTTCCAACACCATTTTTGCCGACAGTAATATAAAAGTCGGTCATATATTTAAGTCCGGCATCCGCGTTTTCGTATAAAAACAATCGGGACTTTTTCGTGTCGACCAAAATCACGTGTTTATGCTGAGGGTTGGGGGCGATGATTAGGTTGGGCTGTTTTAGTGTGCTATTTTTTTCTAGATAGCGTTCAATGCGAACGCGCGCTTCTTCTCTTAGGTCCTGAATTGCTTCTGGAGATATGCTGTCACCTGTGCCGCCAAAACTTGTGAGTGATTTACCCTGCGCCAGCAGCAAATCTCCTCGTATCAAATGTGCGAGCTTGAAGTTTGGGGTGCTGCGTATTAGTTGCTCAACAGTTGCCAAAGCCTGCTGATTTTTGCCGGCAGAAATTTCAAGCAAGCTTTTTACCAGCAAGCCCTCTGCAATGCTTGTGGCAACATCAGTCGCCAACGTAGCGACTTCACCAACACCGGTTTTTGATAACAGGTTGCTGAAGCTGAAACGATTAACGGCTGTGGCATTCCATGGCACGAGTGTGACAGCCGTTAAAAGTGAGTATGTGAGCGCTTTTTTAATTAACATCGTGTGTATTTAACGCTAACTTCATGAAGCGTAAAAATTCATCCCTTTGTAATATGTCTAGTTGCTTGCAATTTCTTCTTTAATGCGCCAATCATTACCGGCTTTTTTCAGCAGTAGCGTTTTATTGGTGCGGATGGATGCCTTTTTGTCGGCACGGTATTTTTGATTAAATTGAACTTTCGCATTTTCAGCATCAGCTGAGATGATTTTAATATTTGAAAGTTCAATGCTGATTTTGCTGGGAGATGAAATGCGATCGCGGCGTTGCTGTTCCCATGCGCTGCGGCTAAGTCCTTTAGCCGGCTTAAAGTCATCAGCATAGCTTGCAAAGTATTGATCCAGGTTCTTATTCGCCCATGCCTGTCCCCAGTTGTTCACTGCAGCAACGATATTGTCATGATTGCTTGCAGTGACTGTTTCTACGTCAGCTTTGTTCGCGACTTTTACAGGGTCTTTGCTCACTGCGGGTTTTGTCGGTTCCTTGGCTGCAATGGTCGTTTTGTTGCCGGTGCCAAACAAGTCTTTAATCAGAGAAAGTTTGCCCTGTGCGCGGGAATTGCTGGTGTCAAGCTGCAGTGCCTTGTCATAAGCTTCACTTGCCATGCGCGCGTAGATATCCCCTAGATTCTCATGTGCCGTCGCATAGCTTGGATGTGTTTTAATGGCAGTTTCCAGTGCCTTGCGTGCCTTGTCAAACTGGCCTTGGTCTGCGTACAGCACCGCCAGATTGTTGTAGGGTTCAGGTAGGTTCGGGAACTTTTCAGTAACCTCGGTGAATGTTTTAATAGCTTCATCACGGCGACCTTGTTCTGCCAGTAATACACCTTTCATAAATAAAGCCTGTGCATTTTTGGGGTTGGCTGCAATAAAGGTGTTGACACGATCGAGTGCCACAGCAGTTTGTCCCATATCAGCCAGTTGCGAGATGTCTTTTAACTCATCTGCATGTGCAGCTGTAAATGCAAAAGTGAGCGATGTGATAAACACAAAGCGAGTGAATGAGGGGGCTAGCAATGCTATAAAATTATTCATTGTGATATACTTTTTGTTGAATAAATAAAATGTAATTCTATCAATAGCCCAACTAACCTCCAATAGCTCATTTCGCTTTAAGTGCATATATTTCCGCAAATCATCGATTTTTAAACAAACTTCTTTAGAACACCCCTTTAATTTAACCTTAAATTCAAATTATGCTCAAAATTTACAATACCTTAGCACGCGAAAAGCAGAAATTTATCCCCATGGTTGCAGGCAAGGTGAGCATGTATGTGTGCGGCATGACGGTTTACGACTACTGTCATTTGGGGCATGCGCGTGTAATGGTGGTGTTTGATATGGTGAGCCGTTGGCTGCGCGCATCAGGTTTAGAGGTGACGTATATCCGTAATATTACGGATATTGATGACAAAATCATCAAACGCGCTCATGAAAATAACGAAACTATCTCGCAATTAACGCAGCGCTTTATTGATGCGATGGATGAAGATTCCGCTAAGCTGGGCGTGCTGCGTCCTGATATTGAGCCGCGTGCGACGTCGTTTGTGGGCGGCATGTTAAACATGATTGCAGTGCTGATTGAAAAAGGCTTTGCCTATGCAGCGGCTAATGGCGATGTTTACTATTCGGTGAGTAACTTTGAGGGTTACGGCAAGTTGTCGGGTAAGTCGCTAGAAGATTTACGTGCAGGTGAGCGCGTTGAGGTCGATACTTTCAAAAAAGACCCCATGGATTTTGTGTTATGGAAAGCCGCTAAACCTGATGAGCCTAGTTGGGACTCACCGTGGGGCAAGGGGCGCCCTGGTTGGCATATAGAGTGTTCGGCGATGAGCGCTCATTATTTTGGCGCACACTTTGATATTCATGGTGGAGGCCAGGATTTGCAGTTTCCGCATCATGAAAATGAAATTGCGCAGAGCGAAGCTTTTAATGGTGAAGCTGTACACAATAAAGCTGCGCATAGTCATGATGGTAAACCTTGCCAGATGGTGAATTACTGGATGCACAATGGTTTTGTACGCGTGGACGATGAAAAAATGTCCAAATCGTTGGGCAATTTTTTCACCATTCGTACCGTGTTAGAAAAGTATGACGCTGAAGTGGTGCGCTTTTTTATTCTGCGTGCGCATTACCGCAGCCCACTTAATTATAGCGATCAGCACTTGGATGATGCGAAAGTGGCACTTACTCGCCTTTACACCGCTTTGCGAGGGCATGATATTGTTGAATCGGCAATTGATTGGCATCATCCGCAGGCGGCACGTTTTAAAGACGCGATGGATGATGACTTCAATACGCCCGAGGCGCTCGCAGTGTTATTTGATTTGGCCAATGAAGTGAATAAAACTAAAAATGTGGCTACTTTGCAAGTGCTAAAAGGGTTGGCAGATGTGTTAGGGTTGCTGCAACGTCATCCCGATGAATTTCTGCAAGGTGAAACCTCAACCCAATTGGATGTTGATCATCTGATTCAGACACGATTGTTGGCTAAGAAAAATAAAAACTTTGCTGAGGCTGACGCGATAAGAAAACAGTTGGCAGAGGCGGGCATTGTATTAGAAGATACGCCGCAGGGCACAACCTGGCGTAGGGCTTGAAGCTTTCTTGTTAGCCATTGCTGTCGTAAGTCAGAGTTTACTTTTACAATAAATTAAAGGGGGGCGCATGAACAGCAATGCTGAAAACAGACAAAATACTCCTGCTTACTTAAGCAAGTGGCAATCGCTTGTTGAAAGCGCACATTCTAAAGAGGATGTGCGAGATTACCTTGATGCACTTTTAACACAAACTGACGCCTGTCAGGGTTTGCTTGATAAAGTCATGAGTCATTTTAAACACGTCAGCATTCATGCAAATGAACTTCAACTGACTTTCGATTCACCTCAGTACAGTAGTGACATCGTTATGCGTTTGAGTTCCCCATGTATGCATGAGGTGACAGGTTACCCAGCAAGTTTTATAAAACTTGTCAAAGCACATAATGGTATCTCTTGGAAAGCTAAAAGTGGTGGTTATTTTGGCTTTAGCGGATTTCGCTATGATGAAGACGATGAAGTAGTTAACTTTTGTGGTAGTGGATTCGAGAGTGAGTATCTTGAAGAAGGAGATAATGAGTCTTTTCTTGAGCGTCTAGATAGAAAGGGTTTAACTTCAGCTGACGTGATTTCCCCCATAGGTTATGGCCAAAATTGGGTTATCTGGAATCCAGTCAAGAAAAATAAAGTTAAAGAGCCTGAGTTTTGCTTTGTTTCCCATGAAGACTGTGAAGTCGTTACGATTAAAAAAGCGCAAGATTTATATTTTGGTGCCTTTTTTCTGCGTGTCATTTATATGAGCATCATTGACTATCGATCAAAGGTTCTTGACGTGGTATATGGCTAGCCTCGCATAATGCAATTCCTCGCTCTGTATCAATTGTTCATGATAACCAAGGGGCAATTGCGTTAAAATAAGGTGTTGATCAATCTTTGAGAATAGCCATGCCAGTAAAACTAAGTGCCCCGTTAGCTTCTGCTTTATTACCAGTGAAAGGTGTTGAATTGGGGTTTGCGCAAGCGCATGTGCGCAAACCGAATCGCAAAGATGTGCTGGTCATTAAGCTTGTTGAAAATAGTCGCGTAGCAGGTGTTTTTACGCAAAACCGTTTTTGTGCCGCACCAGTTATTTTGTGTAAAGAATTTTTGTCTCAAAAGGCTGGTATTCGAGCATTATTAGTTAATACTGGCTGTGCTAACGCTGGCACTGGCGAAGATGGCTTGAATCGCGCCAAGCAAAGCTGTCATGCTTTAGCTGAATTATTAAATATTCAACCCAATCAAGTGTTGCCATTTTCTACGGGTGTTATTTTGGAGCCTTTGCCTGTTGATAAGGTCATTGCTGGGTTGCCAGCTGCGATTGAAAATCTTAAAGCAGATAACTGGCTTAATGCGGCCGAGTCCATTATGACGACTGATATTGTGGCTAAGGGGACATCACGCCAGATTCAGCTTGGCGGTAAAACTGTCACTGTTACTGGCATTAGCAAAGGCTCCGGCATGATCCACCCCAATATGGCAACGATGCTGGGTTATGTAGCGACTGATGCAGTGATTAGCCAGCCAGCGCTTGAGGCCATGATTCGCTACGCGGTGAATAAGTCTTTTAACTGCATTACGGTTGATGGGGATACCTCAACAAATGATAGCTTGATTTTGGTGGCAACCAATCAGGCTGGACATGCTGAAATTACAGAAAATAGCCCTGATTTTATTACCCTGCGCGATGCATTAACTGACGTGGCAATTGAGCTGGCGCAAGCCATTGTGCGAGATGGCGAAGGCGCAACCAAGTTTATGACGGTAACGGTAGAGGGTGGTAAAAACGAGGAGGAATGCCGAAAAGTCGCTTATGCGATCGCACATTCGCCGTTGATTAAAACAGCATTTTTTGCTTCAGACCCTAATCTAGGCCGCATATTGGCAGCCATTGGTTATGCCGGTATTGATGATTTAGATGTGAATACCTTACAGTTGTACTTGGGCGATGTGCTAGTCGCGGAAAAAGGCGGTCGAGCGAGTTCTTATGTTGAAGCGCAGGGGGCTGCCATTATGAAAGAGCCTGATATTCTAGTGCGAGTAGTGCTCAATCGTGGTGCGCATGCGGCCACCGTCTGGACGTGCGATTTCTCATACGATTATGTCAAAATTAATGCGGATTATCGGTCTTAATGCGCTTATTCAGTTTGCCAGAGAGCGAGATTAAAAGTTTATGGTTGCGCAAAATCCGGTCTTAAATAATGCGCTGCCTGAAATCACGGAAGCTGCGGTAGGTGTACTTCAGCGTGATAACGGCATGGTGCTGCTGGCAGAGCGGCCAAAGGGCAAGCCATGGGCTGGCTATTGGGAGTTTCCCGGGGGCAAAATTGAAACTGATGAAACCCCTGCCCAAGCGCTTAAAAGAGAGTTGTTTGAAGAATTGGGCATTACCATAACGCACTTTTATGCTTGGCTCACACGCACTTATCAATATGACGCGCAATACGATGCATATGGTGTGCTACAGTCGCCAGCCAAGACGGTAAAGTTACATTTTTTTATCGTTGATGAGTGGCAGGGCGACCCGGTAGGAATGGAAGATCAGGCGACTAGCTGGCAGAATCCGGAGAATCTCACCGTTGATCCAATGTTGCCTGCCAACCAGCCAATTCTAACTGCACTTGGTCTGCACCCCACCTATGCGATTACCAATCTGAAAGAAATGGGGGCTACCTTATTTTTCGAGCATTTGAAGCTCGCATTAGAGCACGGTTTGATGATGATACAGGTGCGTGAGCACTATCTCTCGCCGCAAGAGCTTAAATTGTTTGCAGAGCACGTGATCGAATTGGCAACGCCCTTTGATGCAAAGGTGTTTATCAATGGGGATGTGCAATTGGCCCTTGAACTGAATGCGGCGGGTGTGCATTTGCCTGCGCATAAATTAATGCAGTTAACCAGCCGGCCTGAAGGTCTGCTATGCGGTGCTTCGTGCCATAATCAGCTAGAGCTTGCCTACGCAGAGGTGCTAGGATTTGATTATGTGACACTGTCGCCAGTCAAACCAACTATGAGCCATCCTGATGCGCAGCCACTAGGTTGGGATGTTTTTGGGCAGCTTGTGACTGGGTATTCCTTGCCCGTGTTTGCGTTGGGTGGGATTTTGCGTGAGGATCTGCACACCGCAAGAAGCTACGGTGCACATGGCGTTGCAATGCAGCGCGACATTTGGGGCATGGTCTAGCACATGGTGTTTCCGAATGATGCTAAAAACGAACTTTTATCCACAAGCAGATTTAACCTACTTTTATCAGGAACATAAAAGTCTGGGTTTAATGATGATGGTGGCTGTGATCATCATGCTCGCTGTGAATGCGCTTTACCGGTACTTTGATTGCTTGTTTAAATGATGTGCCGTTTTTGGTGCTAAAAGTGAGCGTTAGCTGAATGGCATCGCCCTGTAAAAGAGGGTTTTTCAAATCAAACAGCATTAAATGCAACCCACCCGGTGCAAGTTTGGTTATTTTGGCCGCTTTGATCGGCAATGATTCCAGCATGCGCATTTTCATGATGTTGTTTTCCATCGACATGTTGTGAATTTCAACGGTTTTAGCCACGTCGCTTTCAATTTGCATCAGAACAATGTCCTGCTTACTCAGAAAGCGCATGTAGGCTGCACCTACGGCCTGTCCTGCATGGGATTCACCTGCCCATGCGTCATCTATTTGTACGATATCCTGCGCTTGCGCGGACGAGATATAGATTGCAAGGGATGTAAAAACAATCGCACTTAAAAAGCGTGATAGAAGCTGTTTTAATGTTGTCATGATAATGCGCTCGCGATATTGAAGAGATTTTTTAACTTTGAGATAAGTCGTCAGGCTGCTCATGCAGTTTGTTTCCTGCAGGAATCGCATATTGTTCACTTGCCCATGCGCCCAAGTCAATCAACTCACAACGTTTGCTGCAAAAAGGTCTAAATGCATTTTTACTTGAAAATTCGGTAAGCTGCTTGCAAGTCGGGCATGCTACTAGTCTTTTTCTGCTTGGTGTTGTACCCATTTCTGTAAATTGATCTCGATTAAATTGAGGTGTGTTGATGGTCGGATTATAAGTTACACAGTGTTAATGAAAATGCGACATCTTGCTCATGTTTCTGTAATTTTTGCAGTTTGTCCAGTGTATTAAAGCGAATGTTAATGGCGTATTTATTTGCGCTTACTTCAGGAAAACAGGGGAGTGTGTCGTCTACTTCAATTTTGAGCATTTGCGCGGGTTTTGCTCCGCCCAGCATTTTCTGATAAAAGCCATGTCCGGCGACAAGTTTGCTGGTGATGCCGCTACCACGCAAAATGCGGAGAATAATCACAATTGCCTGATACATCGGCATTAACGGTTGCGTCCATTCGTTTAAATTCTGCTTGCGTCTATCCGCACCAAGGTTTAGCCAGTAGTGATATGAGGGCAGGTCGAATTCGCAGACACCTCCCGGTATCACGGCGCGCTGCTTGACGCTCATCAGCCATTCATTTGCACGCAGGATTTGCCCTAATTTGGATGATTCTGCGCGTAGTGGCTCAAGTGCGCCATCGATGTCGGCGAGTGTGTTTTTGAGTGCATCAGCTTCAATCGCCGGGTTGCCGATAAGTAGGCGCAAGGCATTTTTCTGGCGCTCCAGTTCCTGCAGCAGATCCAATTTTAATTCTGCCCGATCTACTACATCTAGAATTTGCAGCAGGGTGAGTAGCGCGCAATGGTGCTGATGTTCGTGCTCAGAGTCGATGTTGAACAAAACTTTGGCAAACAAATCCTCTACGCGTAGTAAAGTGCGTATACGCTCGTTAAATGGATAATCGTAACTAGGCATTTTGCATAGGGTTTGACCAACGTACTATTTATTCAATACCAAAGGTAAATTCGTGTTAAAACTTGAGATGAATTATCAAAGTTATTTGCTAACTATGCAAGTATTAATGAATTTTTTATGAATTTGTCTGATTTTTTTCTTTAATTCTTCAATTGTCCCATTATTTTCTATTATTTCATCCGCCCAAAGGCGTCGGTTCGCCCTACTGGTTTGAGCCGCCATGAACGCTTTTACCTCAGTTTCTGTTAGATTGCTACGCGATATTGCACGTGCAACTTGCTGAGCTTCGTCGCAATCAATCAGTAAACTGATGTTGACCAAAGACTGAAAACGTTTACTTTCAAAAAGTAAAGGCGCGACTACTAGCTGGTATAAGGGATTAAACTGTGCTTGATTTTTATCAAGTGCCAGCACTGCTGCGTTATAAATCGCAGGATGCATGATAGACTCAAGCTTTATGCGTTGCGCTTGATCTTTAAAAACGTGCGTGCGTAGCTTGGCCCGGTTGAGTGATCCGTCTGCATTGAGAAAGTCAGCCCCAAATGCATGCGTTATTTCATTTAGCACAGGACTGTTAACAGCGGTAAGCTGGTGTGCAATGATGTCTGTGTCAACCACTGGCACGCCCAGTTGGCTAAACTCCATGGAGGCGATGCTTTTTCCTGAGCCGATGCCACCTGTTAGTCCAACGATAAACATGTTAGGGTAAGTAAAGGGTGGCGAGCTGCTGCCCGAAAAATAAAGCCGAAACGCCGCCTATGGCCAAGAATGGACCGAATGGCATTGGCACTTCTCTCCCGTGGTTGGCGAGCGCGATGAGGGCTACGCCAATCACAGCACCTAGTGCTGATGACAGCAAAATGACCGCAGGGAGTATTTGCCAGCCAAACCAAGCGCCAATGGCTGCCAGCAACTTGAAGTCGCCATAACCCATACCTTCTTTGCCGCGAATGAGCTTAAATAACCAGTAAATTGACCATAAGCTGAGATAACCGGCTGCTGCGCCAATGACCGCCGATTTTAAATCAGTAAAGCCAAAGTCAAGGTTGAATAGGAGTCCTAGCCAGAGCAATGGCAGTGTGATGTCGTCAGGCAATAGTTGCGTGTCAAAATCGATAAATGTCAATGCGATGAGTGCAAAAGTAAACAGGGCGGCAAACAGCATGGTGCCGCTATAGCCGAACTTCCATGCGATCAGGCCTGTTAATGCGCCTGTAAGGGCCTCTATCAGAGGGTATCGTATGCTGATAGGGGTTTTGCAAGCGCTACATTTCCCTCTCAAGAGCAGATAGCTGACGATAGGGATGTTCTCAAGCGCGGTAATCTTGTGGCCGCACTGTGGGCATGCAGAACGCGGCGTGGAGAGAGAGAGAGGTGGCTGTTCAGGAGTTGCCATTCCCTGAATTTCAAGACAGTTATTGTGCCAGTCGCGCTCCATGATTTTAGGTAAGCGGTAAATGACCACATTTAAAAAACTGCCAACCATTAAACCCAACAGGGTGGAAACAGCAATAAACAGCATGCTGTTGTGTTGCAGAATGTGAGATAAATCCATCAGCGCATCTGGCATGTGAGTCCTTTATTTTGCGTCTATTTAATAGGGCGTCATAAAATTGCTTAAATTAAATTAGTGGATTAATTAGCCGTTAATATCTATGTAAACCAAGCGCATCATCTCACCGTTAAGTAGAGATGGCAACTGTGTCTTATAAAATATCACAGTCGATGACCACTTGAAATTTTCCCATATTGACGCAAGTATTAGGTGTAAAGCTTGGAATCAATATTATAATGAAACTATATCGCAAGAGGTAAATTAGGATGGCAGACAACATTAATCAGCAGTTAACGACAGCAATGGCAGGGGAAGAGGTGAGCCATCCTGAGTGGGATGAGCCGATTATTTGTCGTGTTGAGGTTGACTTACCCAGTTGGTTGTCGCAATTGGCAGGTGGTAGGGAGTGGGAGGTTTACGCTGAAGATGAGGCGGAGAACTGCATCAGCTTTGCCATGCGCGAAAAGGCAGCCAAAACGCCTAAGTTGGCGGAGGTCACGCTATATCACAATGGTTATGCGGTTGTCGACGTAGAGGGAAAGTCGCTGTTTGACGGCTCGCTTACCGCCGGCACGAGCGATTGCGCACATCTGACCTATTATCATGCCGATAGTGGTGAAAAAATCACCTTAAACTAAGCGGATGCTGAAACTGCTCGCGGTCGGCGCCTGCGTGTTGTCGGTGTCGGCTTAAAAGTTACGCTGTACTGCAAATTCGGCCAGTGAGATCAGTGCCTGCTTGAATGCAGAGTCGGGAAAGTGTGCAATTTTAGCGCGGCAGGCGGCGGATTCGATGCCTGCCAGCACTTTTACATGTTGCAGCGCTCCTGAATTTTTGACAATATCAATGATTTGCGTCAGGTGTTGAAGGCCGCCCTGTTCTATGGTGTCACGTATGAGTCTGCTTTCCTCAGGCGTGCTGTGGTGCATGGCATACAGCAGTGGCAAGGTTGGTTTGCCTTCGGCTAGGTCATCCCCCAAATTCTTGCCAATGTCTTCTGCGTTTCCGCTTAAATCCAGCACGTCATCAATGAGTTGAAACGCAGTGCCTAGGTGCATGCCATAAGCGGTGAGTGCTGCTTCATCTTGCGTATCCGCATTGCTGATGATGGCGCCTAGCTTGGTGGCTGCCTCAAACAACTTTGCGGTTTTGTAATGAATCACGCGCAGGTAAGCTTCATCAGTGATGTCGGCGTTGTGAATGTTAAGCAGCTGTAGCACCTCGCCTTCTGCAATCACGTTGGTGGCGTCGCTGAGTACTTCCATCACGCGCATATTTTGTACGGCAACCATCATCTGAAAGGCGCGCGAATAAACAAAATCACCTACCAGTACGCTGGCGGCATTGCCAAAAATTGCATTGGCAGTACTTTTTCCACGGCGTTTGGATGACTCATCGACGACATCGTCATGCAGGAGAGTGGCGGTGTGTATGAATTCAACTACAGCGGCTAATTGATGGTGCTGTGGTTGAATCCTGCCAAAAAGTCCGGCGGATAGCAGCACCAGCATTGGGCGCAAGCGTTTGCCGCCGCTGTTGATAATGTATTCGGCAACCTGATTGATGAGCACTACTTCGGAGTGTAGCGATCGGCGAATAACGTCGTCTACCTGACGCATGTCAGCGTCGATGCAAGAGTGAATGATGCTAAGTGTCACGTTGGCGTGGTTCGTAAAAAGAGCCACTATTTTATCATAGCCTATTAAAAGCCAAGTAGATATGCGTATGCGTTTAACATTAAAACGTGCGATAATTACTTTCTCGTAAAAGTGCAAAATTATTTTCTTGATTTACTAAGATTATGATTTGCTTTAGATGATATTTTGCGTATAATGCGCGATTCTTTTGAAGTATGAGTTAAAGGCATAATCATGTATGCAGTAATTAAAACTGGTGGTAAACAATATCGCGTAGTTCAGGGCGAAAGATTAAAAGTCGAAAAGTTAGACGTTGAAGTGGGTGGTACGGTTACGCTTGATCAAATTCTAGTGGTTTCAGATGGTGATAACACCACAATCGGCACGCCGATTATCAAAGGTGCAGAAGTGAAGGCAACTGTGGTTTCACACGGCCGTGGCGATAAGGTAATGATTTTCAAATTCCGTCGTCGCAAGCATTACCGTAAAACACAAGGTCATCGCCAAAGCTATACTGAAATCAAAATTGAAGCAATTGCTGCTAAATAAGCAGTTATCGAGAATTTAAGGATTAAATCATGGCACACAAAAAAGCAGGCGGTAGTTCACGTAACGGTCGCGACTCACAAGCCCAACGCTTAGGCGTTAAAGCATTTGGTGAGCAATTTGTTTCAGCTGGCAGCATTATCGTGCGTCAGCGTGGTACAAAAATGCACGCTGGTGAAAACGTAGGTATGGGTAAAGACCACACTTTGTACGCTAAAGCTGACGGTAAAGTAAGTTTTACAGTAAAAGGTGCACTAAAGCGCAAAACTGTGAATATCATTCCAGCTTAAGTTTTAGGTTAATCTTAATAAGCCCTATCGTTTTGATGGGGCTTTTTTATTTTTGGGATAAGTCTTTATAATGGGCTTTGCTTCTAAAGTGTGCGAGCGATGTAAAATCTAACGCGCACCTGATTTTAGATGTAGGCAGAGTGACGAAATCGCACAATTAGTGCATTGAGGATATGAGCACCGCGCAAGTTTTAGTTTGCGAGCGTAGCCATTTTAGATATGAAATTTATTGACGAAGCAACGATTAAAATATTTGCGGGCGACGGTGGTAATGGCGTGGCTACATTTCGTCGTGAAAAATATGAGCCTATGGGTGGCCCTAGTGGTGGTGATGGTGGACGAGGCGGGTCGATTATTCTAGAAGCGGATCGCAATATCAACACGCTGGTTGATTACCGTTACACACGCAGTTTTAGGGCGCAGCGCGGTGAGAATGGCCGAAGTGCTGAGTGTTATGGTGCAAAAGGTGAAGACATGGTGTTGCGTGTGCCCGTGGGCACCGTGGTTTCTGACAAATCAAGCGGACAAATGCTGGTGGATTTGAGTGCGCATGGTCAGCGTGCGCTCATGGCTAAAGGTGGCAATGGTGGCTTGGGTAACGTACATTTTAAATCCAGTATGAATCGCGCACCGCGTCAATGCACAAAAGGTGAGCCAGGCGAAGAGTTTGAGCTTTATCTCGAATTGAAGGTGTTGGCCGATGTTGGTTTGCTGGGGATGCCGAACGCAGGTAAGTCAACATTTATACGCGCGGTTTCTGCGGCTAAACCCAAGGTGGCAGATTATCCTTTTACGACCCTGCACCCGAACCTGGGTGTAGTGCGTGTGGACGCGGAGCGTAGCTTCGTTATCGCGGATATACCTGGCATTATTGAGGGTGCTGCAGAGGGGGCGGGCCTAGGACACCAGTTTCTACGCCATTTGCAACGCACATCTCTCTTGTTGCATTTAGTCGACATTGCGCCTTTTGACGAGGCGGTTGATCCCGTACATGAAGCTAAAGCGATTGTCGAGGAGCTGCGAAAGTATGATGAGTCGCTATACGAAAAACCACGCTGGCTAATACTTAACAAAATTGATATGTTAACCAATGCTGATGAAGTGGTTGCAAATTTTGTGAGGCATTACAGCTGGGAAGGTCGCGTATTCGCGATATCCGCGATAAGCGGTGTGGGCTGTAAAGAGCTGACCTATGCCATTATGCAACACATTGATGAAAATCGGTTGGCGACAGAGGCAAGCAGAGTAGCGCTGGTCGATCAAAAAGTGACTGAAGAAGAACCCGAGAATGAAGCCGATTGAGTTTAAATCGCTAGTGCAGGGCGCTAAAGTCATCGTGGTCAAGGTGGGTTCAAGCCTTGTCACTAATGATGGCAACGGTTTAGACCGTGCAGCTATTGCGGCTTGGGCGTTGCAAATCACTGCATTGGTTCAGCAGGGCAAGCGGGTTGTCTTGGTTTCAAGCGGTGCGGTTGCTGAGGGGATGCAGCGCCTGGGCTGGAAAAAACGCCCCACTGCATTGAATGAGTTGCAGGCCGCTGCCGCGGTAGGTCAGATGGGTTTGGTGCAAATGTATGAAAGCTGCTTTAGTGAACATGCCCTACATACAGCGCAGGTGTTGCTCACGCATGCTGACCTAGCTGACCGTAAGCGCTACCTGAATGCCCGCAGCACCTTGCGTACACTGCTTGACATGAAGACAATCCCTATCATCAATGAAAATGATACTGTAGTGACAGATGAGATCCGCTTTGGGGATAATGATACATTAGGTTCTTTGGTTGCCAATTTAATCGAGGCCGATGTCTTGGTGATTTTGACCGATCAACAGGGTTTGTATTCTGCTGACCCACGCAAGGATGCGCAAGCCACTTTCATACAACATGCGACAGCGGGTGATTCTGCGTTAGAAGTCATGGCCGGTGGCGCAGGTAGTAGCTTGGGCACAGGTGGTATGCTGACTAAAATACTGGCGGCCAAGCGCGCTGCGCGCAGTGGTGCGCATACTGTGATCGCTTCTGGACGAGCAGATGATGTGCTGGTGAGATTGAGTGCCGGTGAGGCCATCGGTACACATCTGGAAGCTACCCAGATGAAAACTGCTGCACGCAAACAGTGGTTGGCTGATCATTTGCGTACGAGTGGCAAGCTTGTGTTGGATGCTGGAGCCGTAAAAGTGTTGCAGCAGGAAGGCAAAAGCTTGTTGCCCATCGGTGTGGTTGCTGTCGAGGGTTATTTTGAGCGCGGCGATGTCGTTGCCTGCGTGGATGGATCTGGCAGGGAAATTGCACGTGGTTTGGTGAATTATTCTGCCAGCGAAACGGCTAGAATTACACGTAAACCAAGTGCCGAGATTGAAGCGATACTAGGTTATGTGGATGAAGCTGAACTGATACATCGAGATAACCTGGTTGTGTTGTAGCTAGTTGTGCGTTGCTGGATATAAAGAAAAGAGAACAATAATGAGTAAACCTTTAGTCGCCATTATTATGGGATCAGACAGTGACTGGCCTGTTATGAAAAACGCTGCGCAGGTGTTGTCTGATTTTGGTGTTGCATATGAAGCGCGCGTGGTATCCGCACATCGCACACCTGATTTGATGTTTGATTTTGCAGAAACAGCCGCAGGAAAAGGCTTGCAGGTAGTTATTGCGGGTGCGGGCGGTGCTGCACATCTGCCAGGCATGGTGGCTGCTAAAACTACACTGCCGGTGCTTGGCGTACCTGTGCCCTCTAAGCATTTGCAGGGGCAGGATTCATTGTTGTCGATTGTGCAAATGCCGAAAGGGATTCCTGTTGCGACGTTTGCGATTGGTGATGCCGGTGCGGCGAACGCCGGATTGTTTGCAGTTTCAATATTGGCGAATCATGATGCGGATTTATCTCAAAAACTTACCGAGTTCCGCCAGAGTCAGGCGGATAAAGTGCACCGTATGACGCTAAACGATCAGCCTTAAACCTCAATGTATTGGTTGCCATTATTCACACTTAAGTACAAGCAGTAGTATTCATATGAACCAGAATTTAGATCAGCATTCAAATCATCATCCAGTTATTCTGCCGCCAGCCATGCTGGGTATGTTGGGCGGCGGCCAGTTGGGACGTTTTTTTGTAATAGCAGCTCATGAAATGGGCTACCGGGTAACCGTACTTGACCCTGATAAAAATAGCCCTGCCGGGAAAATAGCCGATGTGCATATCTGTGCAAAATATGATGATGCAACTGCTCTGGAGCAGATGGCCAAGACATGCCAGTCCATTACAACAGAGTTTGAGAATGTACCTGCGGCATCGCTGGAAGCTTTAGCCCGGATGACTTCAGTGTACCCTAGTGCAAAAAGTGTGGCGATTGCCCAGCACCGTGTCAGTGAAAAAAACTTTCTTAAAAATGCAGGATTGCCAGTGGCGCCTTATGCGGTCATCCAGCTGGTGGAAGATATTCCTGTCGATGACAGTGATATTTATCCGGCGATTTTGAAGGTAGCGCGATTTGGCTATGATGGCAAAGGGCAGGCGCGCGTTGCCAATGCAATGGAAGCCAGGCAGGCATTTGCCGATTTCTCGCAGGAAGAGTGCGTGCTGGAGAAAATGCTCAAGCTTGACTATGAGGTTTCTGTGGTGCTTGCGCGTGATGTGCGCGGACATGTCGCAACATTTCCAACCGCAGAGAATAGCCACCTTAATGGTATTCTGGATATTTCAATTGTGCCGGCACGTGGTAGTGATGCCATTAACCATCAGGCGCAGAAGCTGGCAATCAGTGTGGCTGAAAAGCTTGAATATACCGGGGTGCTTGGCGTGGAGTTCTTTGTATCTGATGGTGAGTTGTTGGTGAATGAAATTGCCCCCCGCCCTCATAACTCAGGGCATTATACAATCGATGCGTGTGTCACGAATCAGTTTGAGCAGCAGGTGCGTGTAATGACCGGGCTGGTGTTAGGCAGTAGCCGTCAGCATAGTCCGGCGGTGATGGTCAATGTGTTGGGCGATGCCTGGCCGCATGATGCTGCAACGAATGCTCAGGTAGAGCCCGCATGGCATTTGGCACTGAATCATCCGCAACTTAAAATGCATCTGTATGGCAAGCATGAAGCGCGAGTGGGCAGAAAAATGGGGCACTTCACGGTGATAAATACGGTGCGCGATGACGCAATCAAGCTGGCATTGCAGGTGCGTGCTGAGCTCAATATTGGCATTTAACCCAGATTTTCCATTAAGCGATTTCACATCTACTTGAATGTCAACTTGCCCATTCTGCGTCTTGTTTGTGCAAATTTTCTGTCAATAGCATGGCGATTGATCATAAAAATTTGCACAGAAAATCTGGGTTTAATGCCAACACTAGATAGGATCGCTTTGATTAGTAGGGGGTGTTGCTGTATGGGGTAGTCGCTTATGTCGCGCTGAGTACAGGCGTCTTTGGAATCTAATAAAACTCGATTAAGGATTAATGCCAGGATTGCAGGGCTGCAAAAGCATCAGTAATTAATCATCGGTAGTTAATGTAGCGTCGTACTAAATAAAAAACCGAACTAAAAAGTTCGGTTTTTTATTTGACTTACTCAGTAGCCAGTCAATTACTTACGCCATTGCCTTGATGGCAGCATTTAAACGGCTTTTATGACGTGATGCTTTGTTTTTGTGAATAATATTTTTGTCCGCAATGCGGTCAATAATGCTTACATTCTCACTGTAAGCAGCAGTAGCTGCGGCTTTGTCGCCAGCTTCTACAGCTTTAATAATTTTTTTAATTGCTGTACGCAAAGTAGAGCGCAAACTTGCATTGTGGGCACGTTGCTTAACTGCTTGACGAGCACGTTTTCTTGCTTGTGCGGTATTGGCCATCTTGTCTTATCCTAAGGGTCCTAAAAAGCTATTCAAAATACGAAGCCCATAATAATAACTATTTTGTAATGACATTGCAAGTTAAAATGTTCGGTTTGTTGATATTTATCGTGGTATTCACTGTGCAATTTCTGCGGGAAGCGCAGTGTCATGTTAAAATCACGCAATGTATTGTTAATACAAGATTTTTTTAAGCTCATTATAATCATAAAGCATGAATTTACTCAACGCGCTGGCTAAGGTCGGCAGTATGACTTTTGTATCACGCATCTTGGGGTTTGTAAGAGATACGCTTATTGCGCGCGTGTTCGGCGCCGGGATGCTGAGCGATGCTTTTGTTGTTGCCTTTAAAATTCCCAATTTACTGCGTCGTATTTCAGCCGAGGGTGCTTTTAGCCAAGCTTTTGTACCCATTTTGGCGGAGTACAGAAGTCAGCGCAATATGGATGAAACGCAACAGTTAATTAATCGTGTTGCAACCTGGCTAGGGCTTATCTTGGTGGTGGTGACAATTGCAGGCATGCTGGCAGCGCCCTGGATTGTGTCGCTGATTGCGCCTGGTTTTCGCTCAGACATGGCGAAAATGCAGCTGACGGTTGATTTGCTGAGAATTACGTTTCCTTATATTTTCTTTATCTCGCTGGTTTCAATGGCGGGAGGGGTGCTCAATACCTTTAATAAATTTGGCATTCCGGCATTTACCCCAGCTTGGCTTAATGTTTCGATGATCGCGGCAGTGCTGTTCTTTGCTGATTTGTTTGAAGAGCCGATCAAGGTGCTGGCATGGGCAGTGTTTATTGGCGGCTTCTTGCAGCTGGTATTTCAGATTCCTTTTTTAAAGCAAATTGGATTGTTACCCAAGTTTGATTTTAAGCGTGATGATGAAGGTGTATGGCGTATTTTAAGGTTGATGGGGCCTGCAGTTTTAGGTGTTTCGGTCGCGCAGATTTCATTAATACTGAATACAATCTTCGCCTCTTTTCTGATTACAGGCAGTGTAAGCTGGCTGTATTATGCAGATCGTCTGATGGAGTTTCCAACAGGAGTGTTGGGTGTAGCCTTGGGGACTATCCTGTTGCCCAGCTTGTCCAAGGCGCATGCAGGAAAAGATGGTGTTGAATATTCTGAGCTACTGGACTGGGGTTTGCGGCTGACCTTCATCCTGGCGGCACCAGCGGCAGTGGCGCTGGCAGTGTTGGCGGCACCTTTAGTGACGGCGTTGTTTTATTATGGCAAGTTTACACCACTCGATGTGGCAATGACGCAGCAGGCGCTGGTGGCTTACAGCATAGGGCTGCTAGGCCTGATATTGGTCAAAATTCTAGCGCCAGGGTTTTATGCGCGCCAAAACATTAAAACCCCCGTTAAAATTGCCGTGTTTACCCTGGTTGTCACGCAGTTAATGAATGTTCTGTTTGTGTTTGTATTGGATTTGCGTCACGTAGGCCTGGCTTTGGCGATTGGCTTGGGGGCGTGTTTGAATGCTGGTTTGCTCTACTATCATTTGCGTAAATCCAATGTGTTTTTGCCAAAGCAAGGATGGTTGTTGTTTTTGCTGAAGTTGCTGCTGGCTTTGCTGGTCATGGGTAATGTGCTTTATTTTGCAATGGGTGAGGCTTATGCGTGGCTTGAGTTTGGCTTGATTCAGCGCTTGGGTTTTATCGGTGGGTTGGTGTTGTTAGGTGCATTTTCTTATTTTGCTACCTTAATGTTGCTCGGCTTTAGGCCACGTGATTATATACGTCGGGTGAAGCATTAAATGCAGGTGTTTAGACATATCCCAACTCAGTGGCAATTGCCGTGTGCGCTGGCTATCGGTAACTTTGATGGCATGCATTTAGGACATCAGCATTTGTTGGCGCAATTATCGGCTTTGGCAAGTGCACGGCATCTGGTTTCTGCAGTGATGACGTTTGAGCCGCACCCGCGCGAACTTTTTACACCTGCCAATGCTCCCGCCAGGTTGTGCTCGCTGCGCGAGAAATTGGAATATTTTGCAGAGTTGGGTGTGGATAAGGTTTATATTTGCCGATTTAACCATGCCTTTGCACAATTAACTGCTACTGTGTTTATGCAGAAAATTCTGCGTGATTCTTTGAATGCACAGGTTATTTTTGTGGGAGAGGATTTCCGCTTTGGCGCGATGCGCGAGGGTTCTTCACAGGATTTTTTAGCAGAAAAGTTTGAACTGGTTAGTTTGCCGCAAGTGAAGTTGGCGGATGTGAGGGTTTCCAGCACGGCGGTGCGTGAGGCGCTGGCAAAAGGTGATTTGGAAACTGCCAATCTGTTGTTGGGCAGGGCGTACAGCATTAGCGGCAAGGTGGTGCATGGCGCCAAGCGCGGGCGCCTACTGGGGTTTCCCACTGCGAACGTGCATATGCGGCATGAACGGCCTGCATTAACGGGCGTATATGCAGTAAAATTGAACGGTTTGAATGCGGTTGCCAATTTAGGGGTGCGTCCGACAATTGATGGTGTAAAGAAACTGTCACTGGAGGTGCACGTGCTTGATTTTAAAGGTGACTTGTACGGAAAGCACGTGCATGTAAAATTTTTATATAAAATTCGTGAAGAAATGAAATTTGATGGACTGGACACGCTGAAGGCACAGATCGCACTGGATGTTGCCGTTGCGAGAGCGTTTTTTATTAACCACAGATGAACGCAGATAAACACGGATAAACCCTGAGAAACGCGAATTGTTTCTGCCCGTTTTGGGGCCTTTATCTGTGTGTATAGATGTTTATCTGAGGCTGAAATAGTTTTGGAATAAAGAAATGACTGAAGAAAATAAAGATTCAAAATACAAATTAAACTTGCCTGAGACCAGCTTCCCCATGCGGGGAGATTTGGCTAAGCGCGAGCCAGCATGGCTGAAGCAATGGCAGGATAAAAAGCTGTATGAAAGGATCAGAAACGCACGTAAAGACGCTAAGAAGTTCATTCTGCATGATGGCCCACCGTATGCGAACGGCGATATTCATATCGGCCATGCTGTTAATAAGATACTGAAAGACATTATTGTTAAATCTAAAACCATGCGTGGTTTTGATGCGCCTTATGTGCCGGGCTGGGATTGCCACGGCTTGCCGATTGAATTGGTAGTTGAAAAAAATCACGGTAAAAATATTGCGCCAGCCAAGTTTCGTGAGCTGTGCCGTGAATATGCAGCTGAGCAGGTGGAAAAGCAGAAAAAAGACTTTATTCGTTTGGGCGTGTTGGGCGATTGGGATAATCCGTATTTAACGATGGATTTTAAAACTGAAGCAGACATCATGCGTGCTTTGGGCGATATCTATAAAAACGGTTATCTGTACCAGGGAAGTAAGCCCGTGCACTGGTGCGTGGATTGCGGTTCTGCATTGGCCGAGGCTGAGGTGGAGTATGAAGATGTAAACTCACCGGCGATTGATGTGGGCTTTAAGGTGGCGGATATGGCTGCTTTGAGCAAGGCTTTTGGTGTGAACGTGACTGGGGATGCTTGTGCTGTCATCTGGACAACCACACCATGGACATTGCCTGCTAATCAAGCCGTGAGTGTGCATCCTGAGCTTGATTATGATTTGCTGCATACCAGCAAAGGCGCCTTGATTTTAGTACATGATTTGGCTGAAAAGACCTTGGCGCGCTATGGTGAAGCAAATTCAAAAGTACTGGCATCCTGCAAAGGTGAGGCATTAAAAGGTTTGATGCTTCAACATCCTTTTGATGACCGCCAAGTGCCCATTATTTGCGGCGATCATGTGACGACAGATGCAGGTACGGGTTTGGTGCATACCGCAGCAGCCCACGGTAATGATGACTGGCTGGTGATGCGCGCTAATTTCCCCAATGAAAAACCACGTGTGTTAATGGGTGGCGACGGTAAGTTCTTTAACAGTGAACTGGTCGAGCTTGAGGGGATTCGCGGCCTGGACCGTAAAGAAGCGAACAAGGTGATTTTGACAGCGATGACTGAAAGCGGCGCGTTGCTATCCAGCGCACGCCTGAATCATAGCTTTCCACATTGCTGGCGCCATAAAACCCCATTAATGCAATTGGCAACTCACCAGTGGTTTATCGGGATGAATGCTCAAGATGTGAATGGTAACGCTCTACGTGAGCATGCGAACCAAGCCGTTGATCACACGGAATTTTTTCCGAGCTGGGGTCGCGCCCGTCTAGAAGCTATGATTAAAAACCGCCCTGACTGGTGTGTGTCACGCCAGCGTAACTGGGGTGTGCCGATGCCGTTTTTTGTGCATAAAGAAACAGGCGAGCCGCATCCTCAATCCGCCTTGTTGCTAGAGCAGGCTGCATTGCTGACCGAACAACAAGGTGTTGAAGCCTGGTTTAGTTTAGATGCAGATGCATTTTTAGCTAAACATGCACCTGATAATGCCACTCAGTACAAAAAAGTCACGGATACACTAGACGTGTGGTTTGATTCTGGCACCACCCATGCCGCGGTGCTTAAACGTCGCGCTGATTTAGCCTTCCCTGCCGATTTGTATCTGGAAGGTTCAGACCAGCATCGTGGCTGGTTTCAGTCATCTTTGCTCACGGGCTGTGCTATTGATGGCCGTGCGCCGTACAATGCCTTGCTCACGCATGGTTTCGTGGTGGATGGTTCCGGTCATAAAATGAGTAAATCCAAAGGCAACGTAGTCGCGCCGCAAAAAGTGATGGATACTTACGGTGCTGATATTCTGCGCTTGTGGACGGCCTCAACTGACTATTCCGCCGAACTGACGATTTCTGATGAAATCTTAAAGCGCGTTGCTGAAAGTTATCGTCGTATTCGCAACACTTTACGCTTTTTACTGGCAAATTTAGCGGATTTTGATGCAAGTAAGGATTTGCTGCCGGTGAGTGAGTGGCTGGAAATTGACCGTTACGCATTGCATCTGGCCAGTAAACTGCAAACAGAAATTTTGGCAGATTATGACCGCTATGAGTTTCATTTGGCGGTACAGAAGTTTGTCAGCTTCTGCTCGGAAGACTTAGGCGGATTCTATCTGGATATTCTGAAAGACAGGCTCTATACGGCAGGTGAAAACTCACATGCTCGTCGTGCCGCGCAGAGTGCACTGCATCACATTACGCACACTATGATGCGCTTGATGGCGCCAATCCTTAGCTTTACCGCGAGCGAGATTTGGCAGACATTAGGCCTGGATGCAGATAAAACCGTGTTTGAAGATGAGTGGTACGCGCTGCCGGCACATGGGTTGAATGATGCGCACTTGCAAGCATGGCAAACGATTCTGGATGTACGTGCTTTGGCCAATAAAGCGATAGAGGAAAAGCGCGCTGCCGGTTTGGTAGGGTCATCATTGCAATCCGAGCTGGATATTTATGCAGATGGTGATGTATTTGCCGCGTTAAGTGCTTTAGGTGATGATCTGCGTTTTGTACTCATTACCTCACGTGCTACGGTGCATCAACGTGCAGGTGCAGTAGAAATTCAAGTGACCCCAAGCGCGCATGCTAAATGCGACCGCTGCTGGCATTATCGTGCCGATGTAGGTGCGGATGCTGAGCATCCGCATATTTGCGGACGATGTGTCAGCAATCTGTTTGGCTCAGGTGAGGCGCGCTCACATGCGTAAGTGGTTTGTGATAAGTGCCGTTATCGTGGCGCTGGATTTGTACACCAAGCACTTGGTGCAAAACGCTTTTGTGTTTGGTGAACATTTAACCATCACCAGTTTCTTTGACTTGGTGCGCTATCATAATACCGGGGCGGCATTCAGCTTTTTGGCTGATGCGGGCGGTTGGCAAAAGTGGTTTTTTACTGCGATTACAACGATAGCGGTGATAGTCATCACTTACTTGATCCGTAAGCATCATCAGGAAAAGCTGTTTTGTTTGGGTTTGGCTTTGGTGTTGGGCGGGGCTGTCGGCAACCTATACGATAGGTTGACATTGGGTTATGTCGTGGATTTTCTTTATTTTCATATAGATGATTTATCTTGGCCGGCCTTTAATGTGGCCGATAGCGCGATTTGTGTCGGTGTTGGGCTGTTGTTGCTGGACAGTTTTAAAAATAAGCCACAATAAAAAGGCAGGGCTAAGCGTTTTTGGCCCGTAAGATTGCGCTGTTACTGGTGATTCTGGATTGGGTTGGCACAGGGCTTTTTGTTGAGCTTTCTTTGCAGGGTGCGCCTGTGCATGTTCAGGCTGCGTGCAGTGGCCGATATGTTGCCGCCATTTTCTGCCAATATGCGCTGAATATGCTCCCATTCTAACCGGTCAACAGAAAGTGGTGTGCTGGATAACTCCACTTCAGCATTGCCTGATTGTTTTTCAAAAGCGGCTAAAATTTCATCGGCATCGACAGGTTTCGCAAGATAATGGGTGGCGCCTAGTTTAATGGCCTCGATGGCTGTAGTGATGCTGGCATACCCAGTGAGTACAACCATTTTGGTGCCTGCCTCGAGGCCTGCCAGTTGCCTAACCAGGACCAAGCCGGAATTGCCCGGCATTTTCAAGTCTATAACCGCGAATTCAGGCGGGTCATTTTGGGCAAGCTCGAACGCATGCGCTACGTCATTTGCAACTGAGACTAAAAAGCCGCGCTTGGTCATGGCCAATGACAGCATGTTAAGAAAGTCTTCATCATCATCAACCAGTAATAATGTGGCGCTCTCTTCGGGCTGGGATGGGTTGTCTGTGGGTATTTGGGTCATAGCGCGATATAAATCTGTGTTTAAATTAGTGAATGCGTAAACTTTTAAGTGGTAGTGAGACTTCAGTGATGACGCCGCCTTCAGTGTGGTTGCTTAATGCTAGCTCACCATTAAAACGGCTTAAGATGATTTGCGTCAGGTATAAGCCCAACCCCATACCTTTTTCATCTTTCGAAGTGAAAAAAGGTTTGCCCAGTTGCTGTTTAACCTCATCGCTAATGCCCGTGCCAAAATCTTTTATTACAATATGCAGCATTTTATCATCCCATGTTGCTTCGAATTGAATCATTGCGGGAGATGCATCTGCGGCATTATCTAACAGATTTTGTAATGCTTGGATCAATGTTCTATCTACAAAAATCCTGATATCAGGTGCGGGCTTTTGCAAGGTGCAAACCAACTCTGTGGCTGGACGTGTATCTTGCCAACGCTGAATGGCTTCTTTTAAAAAGTCATGTAGCAGAATGCCTTGCCCTGCATCGGCGCGTGTCTGGCCTGCACTGCGCGTGATGGAGGATAAAATTTCTTTACAGCGCGTAATCTGCTTTCTAAGCATTTCTATTTGTTGCAACTGTTCAGGCTGCTGTTTTAAATCCAGCGCGAGTTCTTTGCTTACCACCGCCATGGTGGCCAACGGCGTGCCCAACTCATGCGCTGCACTTGCCGCTAGCGTGCCCAGTGCAAGCATGCGCTCACTTTCCAGCAATTTTTCACGGATGGAAGCCGTCATTTGGTCATAATCACGTAAACTTTGACCGATACGCGTCACAAAAAAAGCCACGATACTGGCACTCACCACAAACCCCAGCCACATACCCACCAAGTGAATGTCCAGGGATTTTCCTGCCAGATAATGCATATGTAAATGCGATAACGGTACATAATAAAAAGCCAGCACGGAGTAACAGCTAACCGCGATAACAGCTAGTAGCCACGTGTATTCACGTTTAATCGCAACCGCAGCAACAGTTAATGGGAGTAAATACATCCATACCAAGGGATTGCTGTACCCGCCAGTAAAGTAAAAAAGCGCGGTTAAAGCGAATAAGTCGCCGAGTAATTGAAGCAGGAGTTCTTTATCGCTTACGTTGCTGAATTTTTTTAAGCGTAGCAACGCGGTTAAGTTTAGGAAAAGCAGACAACCTACAGCAAATCCAATAGGTAGCTTTGGCAACGGGATATGTAAGTAAAATAAAGCGATGCTGGCTGATAACATGAATACAATCATCACATTACGAAGTAAGAATAAGCGCTTTAAGTTTCTTCGTGATGGGTTCTCTAATACATCAGGCGAGGTATGAGGGTTGGTCTGATTGTAGGCAGCAGTATCCATGCGCATCATTATATAAGGTATTTGCATCTGCCGAATGTGACATATCGTCGCAATTAATGTCAATGGACAGAATAAGTATTAAAATGGCGACAAGTTAATTGGAGTAAATTATAAGGATAGCCAAATGAACCGAAGAGAAATGTTGTTAAGTAGCCTTGCCGTAGCCGGCACTGCGATGGTAGGCAAAGTACATGCGGCTGAAAACCATGAACATCATCACCATCATCATCAGGAAAGCACCCTGAATACGGCGTTGATTGAGGTGGCATCAGACTGTGTGCAAAAGGGGCAGGTGTGTTTGAATCATTGCCTGACGTTGCTGGGGCAAGGCGATAAACAAATGGCTAGCTGTGCGCAAAGTGTTAACCAGGTGCTGGCGGTTTGTGTGGCGTTGCAACAATTGGCGGCACAAGAATCAAAATATCTAAAAAGTCAGGCAAAAGTTGCCATGGATATCTGCAAGGAGTGCGAAGAGGAGTGTAAAAGGCACGCAGATAAGCACGATACGTGTAAGGCCTGTATGGAGAGCTGTGAAGCTTGCTATAAAGAATGTAAAAAGATTGCAGCTTAAATTTTAGAAATTAACAGATGAAGCCATCATCTGGACTTGGGTAAAAAAACCCCTACTGGCATACGACCTTTCACGAGTTTTAACTCGTAGAAAGTCGGAGTCTCTGTGGGGCCACACTTCTGCGGTGAAACCTTTTTCCGGCATACCCTACCGACAGACCCGTCCTCACTCACCCGCTGGCTTAAGCGGATTGGTGAAGCCGTGGTAGAGCGCTTACTCAGTGAAAGCCTCGACGCTGCGCGTCGTGGCAGAGTCGTCAAATCCAGAAGCTTTGACAACGTCATCATCGATACCACCGTCATGGAAGAAGCCATCGCGTAGCCTACTGACAGCCAGCTACTGGAGAAAGGCTGCCTGCACTTGGTCAAACTGGCCGGGTCACCAGGCATGGGATTAAGGCAGAACAACAACCGTGAGGCACCAAGACTGGCTGCTCAAATGGTGCGCTACGCGCATTCACCGCCGCAGTGCCATAGAACCCGCGATTGGGTACATGAAGAATGATGGCAGGCTGGGCCGCAACTGGCTTAAAGGTGTTTGGGGAGATGCATTGCATGCCATGCTGTGCGGAGCAGGTCACAACTTACGAATGATTCTAAGAGACATCCGGCTTTTTTACGGCCAGTGTTTTGCAAGCCAACTGCAATTGTTAATCTTCGTAATACGGCAACAGTTGAATGGTACTCATTTCAAACAGCTAAAATCTGCTTGAAATGAGGGTTGTTCAGGGGTGGCTAATTGGTTTGGGGATAGAGGCTTTGTTTTGTTCATGAGGTTTTCTCTTATTATTGAATAATGCCAATCTCGATTGTATCTGAGGGGAGATGGGGACAATGCCTCGTTTCACCTAGGTTGCATTACTTGTACTAAAACGCATGCTGCATGGCTAAAATGGACTATCTTTAATAGAAACATGTACAATAAATCGTTCGTATTGAATGAGTGTTAGAAATGGACGCAATTACTTACACGTCAGCTCGTGCAAAGCTCGCTAGCAATATGAAACGCGTATGTAAAATCATGAGCCGCTGATTATCACTCGCAATGGCGAGCAATCGGTGGTGATGTTATCGCTCGCTGATTACCAAGCTTTGGAAGAAACGGCTTATTTGCTACGTAGCCCTAAATAGCGCCAAGCGTTTGATGGATGCAGTCATCGAACTCAGTTCTAGTAAAGGTGTTGAAAGAGCGCTGACCGAATGAAGCTGTTTTTTGCCGAACCAGCTTGGCAGGATTACATGTGCTGGCAGCAACAAGACAAGCAGATGTTGCGGCGTATCAATCAATTGGTACAGGAAATTCAGCGAGAGCGGTTTTCTGGTATTGGTAAGCCAGAGCAACTTAAGCATGTGCTAAGTGGCTATTGGTCACGCCGCATTAAATGATGAACATCGAATTGTGTATAAGGTTGAAGCGGTTAGCTTGCTGGTCGCACAGTTGCGTTACCACTACTAAAACTCTCCTTATGATTTTAATCCCTGCAACTGAATACGAACTCACCGCCATCCGCGCCCAAGGTGCGGGTGGGCAAAATGTGAATAAAGTATCGAGTGCGATCCATTTGCGTTTTGACATTAGCGCCTCGTCTTTAAGTGATTGGCTGAAAGAAAGATTGCTGCATTTAAAAGATAGCCGCATTAGTGATGAAGGTGTGTTGGTGATAAAAGCGCAGCAGTATCGCACACAGGAGGCGAATAAAAAAGATGCAATTAAGCGTTTACATGAAATCGTGAATGCGGCGAATCAGGTTAAACCGACACGTTATGCGACACGGCCTAGCTATGGCGCTAAGCAGCGAAGATTAGAAACTAAAATGCAACGTGGGCAAATTAAGCAGATGCGTGGCAAAATAGCGTCTGAATAAACTCAGGCTAGATTCCAACGCTAAATCAGAAGGGAAACTAGGCGGCTAGAAGCCAGCGAGGAAGATAGTACAAATAGTACAGCGAGGAGTGAGTGACGCAGCCAACAACGTGTCGCGAATGATTTAGAATTGGAATACATGAATTTACTAGCTTTTGATACTTCCACCGAATACTTATCGCTTGCTTTGATGCGAGGCGATGCTATTTTTACATTTGATACCTTGGCCGGACAGGCCCATTCACAAATCATCTTGCCGCAAATTCAAACTTTGCTGAATGAAGCGGGGCTGCAATTGCAGGATTTGCACGGCATTGCTTTTGGTGCAGGGCCGGGTTCTTTTACCGGGGTGCGTATTGCTGCCGGCATTGCGCAAGGTTTGGCTTTTGCTGCAAATATACCTGTATTTGGCGTGTGCACATTATTGGCCTTGGCAGAAGCCTCTGGCAAAAATAAGGTGATTGCCTGTTTTGATGCACGTATGGGAGAGGTCTATCATGCAGCATATGAAAAAATTTCCAATCAGTGGCAAGTTGTGCGCGAGCCTGGGCTGTATAAACCCAGTGCTGTGCCTCAACTGAATGATGGCGGTTGGGTGGGCGCTGGCAGTGGTTGGCAGACGTACCCTGAAGATCTGGCGCTAGCCTACAAAGGACAGCAGGAGATGGTGTTGCCAGAGTTGCTGCCGAGTGCAGGCGCGATCCTGAGTTTGGCTTACCCTGTTTTCGCGCGTGGGGAGGGTAATCTAGCCCATGATGCCTTGCCGATATACATACGTAATCGGGTTGCGCTCAAAACCGTTGAGCGTTTGCAAGGCTTGAAGTTATGAACGAAATAAGTCGTGGAACGGACTATCGGTTTCGGCCGATGACTGCGCTGGATTTAGATGCTATTGTGGCTATAGAGCCGCATATTTACTCTCACCCATGGACGCGTGGTAATTTTAATGATTCGCTCAAATCCGGACATATTGCACAGGTGCTTGAGCATCATATTGTTTTGATTGGCTATTCTTTGATGATGATGGTATTGGATGAGGCGCATTTACTCAATTTAAGCATAGCTGAACACTATCAGAAGCGGGGGCTGGGTCGGCTTTTGCTGGAGCACATGATACAGCTGGCTAAAGGTTCTGGTGCTGCGAATATGTTTCTCGAGGTGCGGCCGAGCAATATATCTGCCATAGCCCTGTATGAAAATATCGGGTTTAACGAAATGGCGGTGCGCAGAGCTTATTATCCTGCACATAATGGACGTGAGGATGCCATTTTGATGGGGTTGGCTTTATGATGACGCGTGAGGATTTGTTGCGGGAGTTGGAGTTGCTGCCTGTTTGGTCACTGCGGGCACTATTGCCTGAGCCTGTGTCAGATGCGAGGCCTTTCACCCCCATTCAACCCGCAGTGCAAACTGCACAATCTGTCTTGACTGATGCAGCAGTGGTTAATGATGTGGTGCCAACAAATGCGTTGTCAGTAGACTTGGTAGCAGCGCCAGCAGTAGAGGATGAGGCGATGCCTCAGGCATTGGTGACGCTGCGTCTGCTGACGAGTGATATAGAAGAAGTTGCATTTTTACTTTCAGAATCTTTAACCGATGCTGAGTCAATGGCTGTGGAAACATTGTTGCAGAATATGCTTAAAGCCATGAAAGTGGTGTGTCGCCACGATGTGCGCAATGTCAATCTGCAGCAGTTGCAAGAAAACGCCTGCAAGGTCATTATCGTCATGGGTGAAGCTGCCGCAAATGCATTGTTGAACCAGTCTATGACACTGGAAGATTGGCGCAACGCTCAAAAACAACAGTCACTCACATATCAGGGCACGCCAGTTGTGATGACCTATCATCCGCTACATTTGCTGCAGAATCCGCTAGATAAGGCTGGCGCCTGGGCTGATTTATGTCGTGCAAAGGAAATCCTGCAGAATGTCTAGTATCTATGTTCGTTGTTAGTATGCAGGTGCTTGATAAAATGCGTTTTTGTTTATCGGTTCTGGTGTTTATCTTTTCTGTCCCGGTGCATGCTGCAATGGACGATATCAATCGTATTTACCGACAGCAGCCCGTGCTAAAGGGGTTTGATGTTTGCCTGGGTGGAGGGTGTGCGGAGGTCAGGCGCGTTGCGATACCAGATGCAGAATGGCAGCGTGTTGTGCGGCTGTTTGAAGGCGTTGACGGGAATGCAGAGCGGGAGCGTAGGCAAATCGCGGCTGCGATTGGCGAGTTAGAGAGAATTGTCGGTGCGAAGATTGGTACAGAAGCTGATCGGGCGGGTACATTTGGTAATGCCGGTTTTTCGAACCAGCAGGATTGTAATGATGAAGCCATCAACAGCACCAGTTATATGCGCCTGATGCGTGAAGCAGGATTGATGCAATTGCATGCAATAGAAGACATGCGTACCCGAAATTTCTTTTTTTCGGGATGGCCACATAGCACAGCAGTGATTCATGAAATCAAAACAGGCCAGCGATATGCCGTAGACAGTTGGTTTTACGACAATGGCTTTCCTGCCACAATCGTGCCGTTTGCATTGTGGAAATCAGGCTACATCCCTGAAGACAGCCCTGTTGTAAAACCTTCGACTAATGGAAAACGTTAAGAGTACATTGTCTTGAGAGCTGCAACTAATGCTGACTAAAGGGCTGATTAACGGTAAAATTCGTCTTTTACTTAGCCTGAATACCATCACATTATGCGCGCATCACAATTTTTCTTTAATACCCAAAAAGAAGCCCCTAACGAAGCCGAATTGCAAAGCCATATTCTAATGGTACGTGCAGGGCTGATTAAACGTCTGGGTTCCGGTCTTTACAGTTGGATGCCGCTGGGTTTGCGTGTGTTGCGCAAAGTAGAGGCGATCGTGCGCGATGAAATGAACAAGGCCGGTGCGTTGGAATTACTCATGCCGGCAGTGCAGCCGAAAGAGTTGTGGGAAGAAACAGGCCGCTGGGCCGTGTTTGGTCCGCAGATGTTGAAGATTCAGGATAGACATGAACGTGAGTTCTGTTTTGGCCCTACACATGAAGAAGTAATTACGGATATTGCCCGTAAAGAGATTCGCAGCTACAAACAGCTGCCGCTGAATTTTTACCAGATTCAAACCAAGTTTCGTGATGAGATTCGCCCGCGCTTTGGCGTGATGCGCGCACGCGAATTTATGATGAAAGATGCTTACTCATTTCATACGGACTTTGCCTCTTTAGAGCAAACCTATCAGACCATGTATCAGGTCTACAGTAATGTATTTACGCGTTTGGGGTTGAAGTTCCGCGCGGTAAAAGCGGACACGGGCGCCATAGGCGGTGATGGGTCGCATGAGTTTCATGTGCTGGCAGATTCAGGTGAGGACGGCTTGGCCTATTGCGAATCTTCTGATTTTGCAGCCAATGTGGAACTGGCTGAGGCACTGCCGCCGGCAGGTAGCCGAGCTTCAGCAGCCACTGTCATGCAAGAGGTAGAAACACCCAAACAGACCGCATGTGAAGACGTGGCAAAGTTATTGGGCATCAGTATTGAAAAAACCGTTAAAGCAATCGCCTTGGTTGCGGGTGGCCAATTCTATTTAGCGCTATTACGCGGTGACCATCATTTGAATGAGGTGAAGCTGGGTAAGCTAGCAGGCATGTCTGATTTCAGGTTTGCTACAGAAGATGAAATTCGCGTAAATCTTAACTGCCCACCTGGTTTTATCGGGCCTGTAGGCGTTGGCGCTCATGTGGCCGTGATTGCAGATAAAGCGGTTGCCCTGATGAGTGACTTTGTTTGTGGCGCCAACAAACCCAAATATCATCTGAGAGGTGTGAATTTTGGCCGCGACTTACCTGAACCTGCTGTGGTTGCGGATATCCGCAATGTGATTGAAGGCGATGCAAGTCCTGATGGTAAAGGGGTGCTGTCATTATGTCGTGGTATTGAGGTAGGGCACATCTTTCAGTTGCGTACAAAATACTCAGAAGCTATGAGCGCAACTTATCTAGATGAGAATGGCCAGACTCAAGTGATGGAAATGGGTTGTTATGGCATTGGTGTGTCGCGTATTGTCGGCGCTGCGATTGAACAAGGCTTTGATGAACGCGGCATTATCTTCCCTAAGAGCATGGCGCCGTTTGAGGTGGTAATTTGCGCGATTGGCTACGATAAGTCAGAAGTGGTGAGGGCCGCTGCCAATCGGTTGCATGATGAGTTGCTCGCAGCTGGCGTTGATGTACTGCTGGATGATAGAGGTGAGCGTCCTGGTGTGATGTTTGCTGAAGCGGATTTGATGGGGGTTCCTCACCGATTAGTGATAGGCGAGCGCGGTTTGGCTGAAGGCAGTGTCGAGTATAAAGCCAGAGTTGAGGCGAGCACACAATTGGTGTCGCTGGCATCGGCAGTTGAGTTCGTGCAGAAACTGGCTTAACATATTGTCTAACCATAATTATGATACTGGGTCTCGACGTGCTTAAAAAATTTCAGACAATGGTGTTAGTGATGGCGGGCATGTTGATTGCCAACACCAGTTTTGCTGGATCGCAAATTGAGGAGCCGTTATCCAATAGTGTGAAAGCGCTTATGCAGCGCAGTGTGAGTGATAGAGCTGTGCCTAAGCTCACATTTGCCACTGAGGCTGAAGGTCAGCACTGGATGAATGAAATGTCCAAGCGCTTGCAGAAACGCATGCCGGACCAAGTGCATCGAGAGGATTTTTTACGTACAGTACATTATGAAGCGAGCCGTGCGGGGTTGGATCCACAAATGGTGCTGGGGTTAATTCAGGTTGAGAGCGGTTTTAAAAAATATGCGGTGTCATCAGCGGGTGCGCGTGGATTTATGCAGGTTATGCCATTCTGGGTGCGCAGTATCGGTGCAGAAGATCATAATTTATTCCTGCTGCGCACAAACTTGCGCTATGGTTGCACAATTTTAAGGCATTATATCGATATAGAACGGGGTGATTTATATCGCGCACTCGGACGCTACAATGGCAGCCTGGGCAAGCCGCAGTATCCCAATATGGTGCTTGGTGCATGGCGTAAACATTGGCATTACACGCCAAATCAATGGAACGTGCAGGCTAAAAACATCTAATCAGTTGTGTTTTTTCTTTTGATGCTTAAGTTGCATCTAGAAACATCTGTAACAAAACGGTGCAAAAAAGTTTACATTCACTCAAAATTCGTTCTATATGCCCTTAGCATTTAGGTGTTGGGGTGTCTGATTCCGCATTTATGCGCCTTATTCATTAAGCTGAAATTCGTACTCACTTGAAATTCAGCTTAGGTGATACTAAAGTGGGGTTAAGTAGGGTTAAAAAATAGGGTATCCGTATTTGGTGGTTGATATCAACACAAAATAATACTTTCTGGTGAGCTCGTTATTAAAAAACAGTTTGTAACCGAGCAAGCGCGTCATCAATGACGATTTGTGGCGCACGCTCAATTTCCTTTGCTCTACAAGTGGCTAAATCAACAGAGCAGATTATATTAAGCAGTACAACACTCGGAGTATGCATGCCAGTGCCGTTAAGAGATACAGCAAACCCGGCGTAGCGCGAAAAATCACCGCCTCGGGTTATCAGAGCGATAATTGCAGTTCCAAGGTTATTCATTTCAGCAGTTGATAATGCCAGTGCAGGGCGGAAATCAGCTTGAGTCTCGCTACCATTGGATTCAAACAGACTCGCACCATATCACCGCGCTCAAATATTGCCATTAAAGCATCTCCGCCCCGACGGGCGACATGCATTCCCATGACACCATATCAGCCGTAGGTTGGGCATTCTTATTGCATTGAGCCAAAAGATCGGCCAGCTTATATTTTGGTTTTGCTACATGGAGTACTTGCAGGTCTACTTCAGCAGCATCAGCGGCTACATTAATTGATGTGAAATTATTGATAAAATCGGGTCAAGTACTAATGTCTGGCACTAACTCAACACAAGCCTATCACGAAGATTCACTATTATTTAGTCTGTAGGTGTTATAGAGACTTTTTTTTTGATGCATTTATTGCTTGTTTGTTCTTGGATTTTACGGTTTCTGCAGCCTCTTCAGCCTCGAGTAATTTATTTTGCTTTTCCAGTTCCAAAGCAGCTTCAGCGGCTCTTCTGCGCTCTAGAATACGTGACTGGGCATCCACCAACTCAGTTAATGAGATAACACCATCCTGATTGATGTCCACGCTACCAAAATGCCTGGCTATCTGCGGGAGCCTTTCCGTGGCCTCTTGCCGGTCTAAGGTGCCATCGTTGTTGACATCTGCTTCAAAGAAGCGCTTTTCAATGCTATCCTGCATCTGACGCCTGCGCTCTTCAATTTGCTCATGGCTAGGGTCTACCGCACGTGCATAGGCTTCGAGCGCTCTGCGTAACTCTTCACGACGCTCAGGGCTGAAATTTAGATTCAATGTCTTGTGTAATGCGGATTTATTTGAATCGTCATCCGAGCTCAGTTCGGTATCAGAAGTCTGTTTAAATTTCTCGGCGATCGGCACCAGACCGGTGCGCCCACCTGCATTGGCGGAACATGCCAGACTCAGCCCCAAACATAACGTGAAATATGTGTATCTATTGATTGACATGTGGTTTTGTAAAATTCAATTAGATAAATAGCTACCTATATTTTCTGTTGCAACAAAACTGATTTGAGCATCATGAAGCAAGTCTGTTAATTGATTGTTTCAGCAATCTGCAAAATTGTAACAAAATGTAAACAGCGCCGAACGTCTGGCTTATTTGACACGTTTAGCTTCTTTGACCCCAGTTAATTAGACAAAATTCATATTAATATTTACCATAACCTATAAATACACTTTATAGTGACAAAATTACTACGATTAAGTCTATTTGACAATATGGGCGAGGAAGCTAATGGTAAACGAACAGATGAAGAAAGTTCTGGTGGTAGATGATGATATTCGCTTACGTGAACTTTTACAGCGCTATTTAACAGAACAAGGCTTTAATGTTAAAGTCGCTGCAGATGCCAAAGAGATGGATGGCATTATAGGCAATGAAACCATCGACTTACTGGTGTTAGACTTAATGCTTCCGGGTGAGGATGGCCTTTCTATTTGTCGTAGAATTCGTGGTTCAGGCGCCATTATCCCAATTGTCATGCTAACCGCACGTGGTGATGAAGTTGACCGCATCATCGGGCTGGAAATGGGCGCAGACGACTATCTGCCAAAACCGTTCAACCCACGGGAGTTGCTGGCACGCATTAATGCAGTGCTGCGCAGGCATGAGCGCTTAGTCCCCAGCGCACCCGCTGGCAATAACGAGAATGTGGTTATCGGTGATTATGTGTTTAATGCCTCCACTCGCTCACTGACTCAAAACGGCACCCCCATCGCAATTACCAGCGGCGAATTTGCTTTGCTCAAAGTGTTTGTAGATCATCCACGCCAGCCTTTATCGCGCGACAGACTCATGCAACTAGCACGCGGTCGCGAGCTGGATGTATTTGACCGTAGCATAGATGTACAGGTTTCGCGTTTACGCAAGCTGATCGAGCCCGACCCTGCCCACCCACGCTACCTGCAGACTATGTGGGGATTTGGCTACGTATTCATTCCTGACGGCGAAACGGACCATTAACCACAATTATTTCATCAACCCTATCCTGGTCCATTGATTCAGTCCAAGCCAGTCTAACAATTGCGCCTACTACCCAAAAAACTATTATCCAGAATCATGCTGCTTATCGCCTTGCTGTTGGCGATTGGGCAATTTGCATCACTGCAGATATTCGAATACTTTGAACGCGAACCAAGAGCGCAGGCAACTGCTTTGCAGGCCGTTACCGTGGTCAATTACACACGTGCCTCTTTGATCGCCTCGCAAGAGAATTTGCGCCTGGCGCTACTTTCCGAGTTAACGGGTAAGGAAGGCGTGCGTATCTACTATGCGGACTTCATGGAAGAAATTGACCCGCTACCTGATGACCCGTTCATTAGAATGGTGGCGGATAAAATTCGCGAGCGTTTAGGCGAACAAACCATCATCACTACCAAGCATTATGGTATAGAGGGGCTGTGGGTGAGCTTTGGTATTGGGCAGGACGACTTCTGGGTCGTTATCCCCCACGTTCATGTGGCAAGGCCTTTCCCATGGCAGTGGTTAGGTTGGGGAGGCCTGGTATTGGTACTCTCTCTTGCAGGTGGCTATTTGCTAGCTGCACGCATCAATAGACCACTGCAATTGCTGGTCAATGCAGCCAATAGCCTGCGCAAAGGCGAGCGGCCAGAAAAGCTGCCCGAAGATAGCGTGACAGAATTGAGCGATGTAAGCCGTACCTTTAACAAAATGGCTGAGTCACTCGAAGAACTCGATGCGGAAAGAACCTTGATATTAGCAGGGGTTTCTCATGACATTCGCACCCCGCTTGCCAGACTGCGTCTTGCAGTTGAAATGCTGCCTGAGCAGGAAGCCGGATATTTAAAATCGGGCATGATTGAAGACATTGCCGATATGGATAATATTATTCATCAGTTCCTGGATTTTGTGAAAGGCACGGAGGGTGAGCCTACACAAATGGTGGATATCAACAAGCTATTGCAGGCGCTACATGACCGGCAGGCGCGTGCCGGACGTAACCTTGCCATATCCCTAGCCCCCACCTATACCGTACCCATCAAACCACTGGCAATGCAACGCCTATTGGATAATTTGGTGGGCAATGCCTATAACTATGGCGGAGGGCAAGTGCGTGTCGCTAGCCGGATCACGGCTGAATACGTCGTGATTAGCGTATTTGACAATGGTTCCGGCATTCCAGAAACGCATTTAGAGAAACTGCTGCGCCCATTTGAACGGCTGGATACTGCGCGAAGCAACGCTGGCGGCAGTGGTTTGGGGCTTGCTATTGCCGACCGTATTGCCAGGTTGCATCATGGTAAGCTGGAACTTATCAACCGTCCTGAAGGCGGACTCGAAGCACGCTTGAGTATTCCGATAAAAAATTAAGTCTCGTCAGCTAAGTTTCATCAGTAAGGCTGGGCTCAAACCAGGCCAGCTTCTCACGCAAACGTACCACTTCGCCAATAATGGTCAGGCAGGGTGGCTTCAATCCGGCCTGGCTTACTTTTTCCGCCAAGTCAGCCAGGGTTGCCGTAACCACTTTTTGTCTTTGCGTTGTGCCCTGTTGCACAACAGCCACGGGTAGGCTGGCAGGAGCGCCATGTTGAATAAGTTGTTCACATATTTGCGCCAGTCCAATCAGTCCCATATAAATCACAACCGTCTGTTTGGGGCGCGCCATGGATGCCCAGTCTAAATCAAGTGTGCCATCTCTGAGATGCCCAGTAATAAACAAACAGGCTTGCGCATAGTCACGATGCGTGAGCGGGATGCCTGCATAGCTGGAAACACCATTCGCGGCGGTAATACCCGGCACTACTTGAAAAGGCACGCCATGCTGCATAAGGGTTTCTATTTCCTCCCCACCACGGCCAAAGATAAATGGGTCGCCGCCCTTGAGCCGTAGCACGCGCTTACCGGCCAAAGCCAGATTCGCGAGCAGTGCGTTAATTTCTTCTTGTGGCATCGTGTGCTGATCGCGCGCTTTACCTACATAAATCAACTCCGCATCACGACGCACCAACGCCATCACTTCAGGACTCACTAATTTATCATACACACATACATCGCACTGCTGCATCAAGCGTAGCGCCCTGAAAGTCAGCAGGTCCGGGTCCCCCGGTCCGCCTCCAACCAGAAACACCTCACCCTGCTTAGTCAAGGGTGTCGCACCGTCAATCATGCTTGCCAGCAATTCACGTGCAGACTGCTCCTGCCCTGACAACACTCTTTCCACCACGGGGCCTTGCAGTACATCCTCCCAAAATCTGCGACGTTGCTGCGTGGTCGCAAACCTGGCTTTGACTTTTTCTCTAAACTCGCCTGCTATCGCTGCAATTCTGCCGTAACCCGCAGGCAGCATGGTTTCGATCTTGGTGCGGATGTAACGTGCCAGCACTGGCGCATTGCCCTCGCTCGACACTGCGATTACCACCGGGCTGCGATCAACGATAGAGCCCATTGTGAACGTGCATAATTCAGGCGCATCTACCACATTCACCGGAATATTTATTTGCATGGCATCATTAGATACGGCTACATTGACGAGTTGGTCATCGGTTGCCGCTATCACCAGACATGCGCCACTTAACTGAGCGGCATCATACGTTGCACGGACGAGCTGAATTTTTTCAGCGCTTGCCAGCGTCTCCAGGTCATGGTGAAACGCTGGGGAAACAACAGTCACTACAGCATTGGCTTTAAGTAACATGCTTACCTTGCGTGCAGCTACATCCCCACCGCCAACCACCACGCATCGTCGCTTTGCAATATTGTAAAAAATGGGTAATGCTTGCATGATAAGCACCAGTGAATAGGAAATGGATGCATTTTACCCTCTGTAAGACATCTTTGGTGTGAGACGCCCGCACAAATGCGTTAAAATTAGCGCTGACATAACACACACGTTGGCGATACACCTTGAACAAACCTAAAAAAGTTTTTATTAAAACCTTTGGCTGCCAAATGAACGAATATGATTCATCGCGCATGGCAGACATGTTATCGTCCTCTGAGGGCATGGTAGAAACACAAACACCAGAAGATGCAGATGTGATTTTGTTAAATACGTGCTCCGTGCGCGAAAAGGCGGAAGACAAGGTATTTAGTCATTTAGGTCGATTTATTCCTCTTAAAGAAAAAAACCCACAATTGATTATCGGGGTTGGCGGTTGTGTTGCTTCGCAAGAGGGTGAGAACATCATCAAGCGTGCACCGTATGTGGATGTTGTGTTTGGCCCGCAAACTTTGCACCGTCTGCCTGACATGATTAAAGAGCGCCAAACCAGCCACACCTCACAAGTGGATATCAGTTTTCCTGAAGTTGAAAAATTTGACCATCTGCCCCCACCGCGCATAGAAGGCGCCAGCGCTTTCTTGAGCATTATGGAGGGCTGCAGTAAATATTGCAGCTTCTGCGTCGTGCCCTATACGCGTGGCGAGGAAGTGTCCCGCTCATTTGCAGACATATTGACTGAGGCGGTTCAGCTTGCGGAACAAGGTGTCAAGGAAATTACCCTGCTTGGACAAAATGTCAACGCCTATCGCACTCAATATGATGGCGTTGAGGCGGACCTGGCCATGCTGATTGAAACGATTGCAGAAATCCCGCAAATCGAGCGTATCCGCTTTACCACCAGTCACCCCAATGAAATGAGTGACAGGCTGATTAACTGCTTTGCCAGCATCCCCAAACTCGCGGCACAATTGCATTTACCCGTCCAGGCCGGCAGTGATCGCATTCTGATGGCCATGAAACGTAACTACACAGGACTGCAGTTTAAATCGATTATTCGCAAACTCCGCATAGCAAACCCGCAACTCACTTTCACCTCCGACTTTATTATCGGGTTCCCTGGTGAAACAGATGCCGATTTTGAAGCGACAGTTAAGCTCATGCAGGACATAGGTTTTGATGCCAGCTTCAGTTTTTTGTATAGCCCGCGGCCTGGCACGCCTGCCGCCTTCTTAAAAGATGACACGCCGGAAAACGTCAAATTAGCCAGATTAAACAAACTGCAAGCCATTAACGAAACCCAGGCCAAAACGATTTCTGAAGCTATGCTAGGCACGATACAACGCGTGCTGGTCGAAGGAAAATCATGGAAAGACGCAAGCCTGCTGGCGGGCAAAACTGACAACAACCGGGTGGTAGACATTGCCGGCGATGATAGCCTGATTCACCAATTTATTCATGTAAAAATCACTGATGTGTCAAACCCACGTCGGCTGAAAGGCGAGATTATTTAATATGGAAATTACTTTAACTCCTGAAGATAACGCAAGACTGGCGAATCTTTGCGGTCCGCTGGATGAAAATATCAAACAGATTGAAACTGCGCTTGAGGTCAATGTCAACCGTCGCGGCAGCACATTCAACGTGAGCGGAAAACTCGAGAACACGCGTCTGGCCACGCAATTGATAGAAAATTTTTACATACGTGCTAAAAAACCCATCGAGCTTGAAGACATTCAATTAGGCCTGGTTGAGATTGACAAACTTAAGCCGGAAGATGTAACCACTACCGCTATGCCTGTGCTTATGACGCGCCGTGGTGATTTGCATGGCCGTACGCCGCGTCAGGTTGCTTATTTACAGCAGATTCAGGATCATGATATTACCTTCGGCATTGGCCCTGCGGGTACGGGCAAAACTTATCTCGCTGTTGCCAGCGCTGTAGATGCCATG
The DNA here is from genome assembly GCA_002842285.1 of Betaproteobacteria bacterium HGW-Betaproteobacteria-22. Lineage (GTDB taxonomy): Bacteria > Pseudomonadota > Gammaproteobacteria > Burkholderiales > Methylophilaceae > Methylotenera. The sequence goes on along the minus strand of PHCJ01000001.1, from coordinate 41,642 downwards.
TCGCGCGACCGCGTCAAACGTATCGTACTGGTGCGACCTGCCGTTGAGGCTGGCGAACGCCTGGGGTTTTTGCCGGGCGACCTGAACCAGAAAGTTGACCCTTATTTACGCCCTTTATATGATGCACTGTATGACCTGGGCGGCTACGACACGGTGAACAAGATGTTCGAGCGCGGTGCGATCGAAGTCGCACCGCTCGCCTATATGCGCGGACGTACTCTCAACCAAAGCTTTATAATTCTGGATGAAGCGCAAAACACCACACCGGAACAAATGAAGATGTTTTTAACGCGCATAGGCTTTGGCACAAAAGCGGTTATTACCGGCGACGTCACCCAGATCGACCTGCAGCGCCATCAGAAAAGCGGCTTGGTTGAAGCACAGAAGGTGCTGAAAGATATCAAAGGCATCGCCATGACGCATTTCTTATCAGGCGATGTTGTACGCCACCCGCTGGTGCAGAAAATCGTCAACGCTTACGAAGAATACGAGCAGAAAAATAAAGAGTAGAACCATGCTGGCGCATTGAATTATGCTTGCTTTTACAGCACAATCACAGCAGGATATCAACAGAGCAGCAGACAAATCCGCAAGTCAGCACGTTATTATTCGGGGGTAATCATGACACCTAACAGATTCAGTAAAGCAATGCAGCGTATGCTCGGCTCAGTGGAGCAGGTCGTGCTTATCGTGATCGGGATCGCAACTATTCTTGCGGTTTATCAGGCGATTGCACATATTTGGCAGGTGAAAGCTATTGCCGTAGCCGATATCCTGCTGCTGTTCTTGTATCTTGAAGTCATGTCCATGCTCAATCACTATCTTAACACGGGTAGTTTGCCTGTGCGTTACCCGCTTTATCTTGCGATTATTGCTTTGGCGCGCTTTCTGGTGCTGGATATCCATGAACTCAGTGCTGAAACGATGTTTGCACTGTCCGGATCCATCCTGCTTATTGCGCTGGCTATCCTGATTGTGCGCTACGGACATGTGCGTTTTCCATATGCCGATAGCACTGATTTGCAATCAAAAAATGAGTAAAAAGCACCCGGATTAACATGATGCCTAAATTACACGCCTTCATTCAGTTTGCCTCTGCACAGGCAGATATCCCCGCCGCGCACATGTTCCGTCATTGGGCCAAGGCTGCGTTGCGCGTAGATACCGAAGTCACCATTCGCATCGTGGATGAAGCCGAGGGACGTGAACTGAATAAAACTTACCGCGGCAAAGATTACGCAACCAATGTGCTGACATTTACGCTCACTGAAGAGCCGCATTTAATGGGCGACATAATCATCTGCGCGCCTGTTGTTGAAAAAGAGGCTAAAGCGCAACACAAAGGTATCTTTGCACATTATGCACACTTGACTGTACACGGAATTTTGCATCTGCACGGCTATGACCACGAATCCGAGGCGCAAGCTGAATTAATGGAAGCAATAGAAACTGCAATTATCACAAAATTAGGGTATCCTTCACCTTATCTCATTACATAGGATGCCAATTACATGGCCACAGAGTCGGAAAAAACGAGTTTATTAGAACGATTAAGTCATTTTTTACTACGTGAGCCTGAAGACCGCGAGCAACTGGTAACTCTGCTGCACAGCGCCTACGAAAATAATTTAATGGATGCAGACTCGCTTGCCATGATAGAAGGCGTATTACAGGTAAGCGAAATGCAAGTGCGCGATATTATGATTCCGCGCTCACAAATGGATGTCATAGACATCACCACCCCTCCTGAAGCATTTATCCCGCATGTTATTGAAACAGCCCACTCACGTTTTCCCGTGATAGAAGACAATAAAAACGATGTGATCGGCATTTTATTGGCCAAAGACCTGTTGCGCTATTATGCGGGGGAGGACTTTGAAATACGGGATATGTTACGCCCCGCTATTTTTATCCCGGAATCTAAACGGTTAAATGTGCTGCTGAAGGAATTTCGCAGTAGCCGCAATCATATTGCCATTGTTGTTGATGAGTACGGCGGGGTTGCCGGCATGGTCACCATTGAAGATGTGCTGGAACAGATCGTCGGCGATATTGAAGATGAGTATGATTACGATGAAGACGAAGATAACATCATTCAAAACGCAGACGGTCAATATCGTGTCAAAGCATTGACCGAGATTGCGGATTTTAATGAAATCCTGGGCACAACATTAAGTGATGAAGAGTTTTCAACGATTGGCGGTCTAGTGGTGAGCCAGTTTGGCCGATTGCCAAAGCGCAACGAAGAAGTCGCCTTTGATGGCTTGCAAGTTAAAGTGCTGCGGGCTGACAGCCGACGCCTGCATAGCATGATGGTGAAAAAGCTCAAACCTATAGCTGAAGAAAGCGCTGAGTGAGGAACTAAACTCTTTTTTTCGTTTCATAGAGTAACTATTTGCGTCATTTTCCAAAATTTGATTCACTCTGCATTGGAGCACCCTATGAGATATTTAATTTCAACATGCTTTATGGTTATGCAAACCTTCTTTATCCAGCCCGCTTTTGCAAACGAGGCAGAGCAAGCCGACAAGTTGATTCCTGTCACTGAGCAGGCTTTTGTGAAGTCGATCAACCAGTTCAGTAAGGCCGATATTATCAGCCAGTTTGGTGAGCCTGCAAAAGCGGATGACGTGAAAATCAAGGGATCCAATAAAATTGTAGCCTCCATCTGGCTATATCACTTTATCAATACCACTGAAGACGGCACTTATTACCCAACGACTGAGCTGGATTTTATTGATGACAAGGTGGTAATGGTTGCCTTTCTTAACAATGACGGCACCGAGACCGAAATGCCCGTTCAGGAATACACCATTCCTGCTCAATAACCAGCCCCCCTAACTCACGCAAAAACATGACTCACATAAACACACAAAAGAACTAATCGCCCTTTTGTGTGTTTATGTTATTTACTTCCTGTTATTTCTTTAGTGCATCTCTAATCTCACGCAGCAGCACTACGTCTTCAGGTGTAGGTGCGGGCGCAGGCGCAGGCTCCGCTCTTTTTAGGCGATTCATTTGCTTGACCAACATAAAAATCACAAATGCCAATATCACAAAGTTAATTGAAATCGTTAAAAAGTTACCATATGCAAGCATCGGCACACCGGCCTCTTTTAGGGCGGTATACGTGCCGGCATTACCTTCAGGCACTTCGGCCAGTGCGATAAACAGGTTGCTGAAATCCACGCTGCCAATAATTTTGCCAATCACCGGCATGATGATATCTTTTACTAAAGAATCAACAATTTTGCCGAATGCCGCACCGATAATTACACCTACAGCCAAATCCATCACATTGCCTTTAAGGGCAAACTCTTTAAATTCTGAAGCAATACTCATGCACTTTCTCCCATAGTGAACATTAACACCAACTTTAATTACGAAGTCAGCAAGCTAGATATTGGCGTTATCAACCTGCAGTGTCAATCTCTTACAGTTAATTTGGTGAGCTAAATATGTAAATTTTTGTTATTCGGCGGACTATCAAGCTACAATTCCGCTCATGACATCATTTATTCAGCACAAACCGCTCCGCTTTATCTGCCTGTTTACCCTTGGCGCATGTTGCGTACTGGGATTTGCGCCGTTTTATTTACACCTGCTCAGCATGCTTTCTGTTGCTGGCCTGTGCTATTTCTGGCAACGGAGTCAGACTCCTGGGGAAGCCGCAGCTGCGGGATTCATCTATGGTCTAGGCTTGTTTGGGGCAGGTATTTACTGGATTTATATCAGCCTGCATGATTTTGGCGGCATGCCCGGTGTCATGGCCGGCTTTTGCACATTCCTGCTAGTTGCATTGATGGCGCTGTTTATTGCAGCCATCGGCGCATTCAGTAAAAAGCTGGCAGGAAACAATAAAAAAATCATGTTAATTGCCATTCCGCTTGCCTGGTCCTTATCTGACTGGACCAGAAGCTGGATTTTCACAGGATTTCCCTGGCTGAGCATGGGATACAGCCAAGTGCCCAACAGTCCCATTGCGGGCTATATGCCGCTCATCGGCGTTTATGGCGTTTCATTTATCACGGTATGGATTGCAAGCTCTGTTGCCTATTGGTTTACGGCAACAACAGAACACGGAGCCTTAAAAGGGCGCGTTATTATCATCAGCATTCTCTCTATTGCATTTACCGGTGCTCTATTAAAACAAATCAACTGGACGACAGCCACCGGCGAGCCAATTGCCGTGAGCCTGTTACAGGGAAACATTGCGCAAGACATCAAATGGGACCCTGATACCGCCATGCAGACCATCCTGGACTACACACGCATGGCCGAGCAAAGTAAGGCAAAGCTGATTATCCTGCCTGAAACGGCATTGCCTGTTATTGCAAGTGAACTTCCCGGCGAAATCAGATCACGCTTACAGCAGCATGCTGCCCATCATGAAAGTGACATTCTGATAGGCATGGTTGAGCGTGAGCAAGGTGAATACTTTAATAGCGTGCTCAATATTGGGGTCAGCCAGAATTCAGCATACCGCAAATCTCATCTGGTACCTTTTGGAGAATTTATTCCATTCAAAGCGATCTTTGGCTGGATATATCGCGACTGGCTCAACATGCCTTTAAGCGACCTGTCACGTGGCCACAAATATCAATCCCCCATGCAGGTTGCAGGTGAGAAAGTCGCCATCAACATCTGTTACGAAGATGTGTTCGGCGAAGAAATTATCCGCCAACTGCCTGCTGCGACACTGCTAGTGAATGTCAGCAACGATGCATGGTATGGCAACTCTTTTGCGGCCGACCAGCATATGCAATTTTCGCAGGCACGCGCGATGGAAACAGGCCGCATGATACTGCGCGCAACCAATACCGGGGCCACCGCGATTATCAGCAACCAAGGCGAGATCATTGCGCATGCGCCGCATTTTATGCAGACCACGCTAAATGGAACAGCACAAGGATACAAAGGCGTGACCCCTTACATTTTATGGGGAAATTGGCCCATCGTGACATTCTGCTTTGGTTTGATCATTTTTTTATGGCGGCGCAATCCTTCAGTCCGCATACAAAGCCTATGACTTGCGTGGAAAACAAAGTAAAATTCGCATCTTCGCCCATTTAAATCAACAGTAATTTAACCAATATCATGGCTTTGACATTTCAAGAGATCATTCTCACCCTGCAAAAATACTGGAGCGACAAAGGCTGTGCGTTACTGCAACCTTACGACATGGAAGTCGGCGCGGGCACTTCACACACAGCGACGTTTTTACGCTCACTCGGCCCGGAGCCATGGAAAGCGGCTTACGTACAGCCTAGTCGCCGCCCGAAAGATGGCCGCTATGGTGAAAATCCGAATCGCCTGCAGCATTACTATCAATTTCAGGTAGTACTCAAACCCGCCCCGGCAGATATTCTGGAATTGTATTTAGGTTCACTCGAAGCGCTTGGTTTTGACTTAAAAAAGAACGACATCCGTTTTGTAGAAGACGACTGGGAAAACCCGACATTGGGGGCATGGGGATTAGGCTGGGAGGTATGGCTGAACGGCATGGAAGTGACACAGTTCACCTATTTCCAGCAGGTTGGCGGCATCGACTGCCGACCAATCACCGGTGAGATCACCTACGGTTTGGAACGTCTGGCCATGTACCTGCAAGGGGTGGATAACGTATACAACCTGACTTGGACAGAGGGCTTAAGCTACGCTGACGTGTATCTGCAAAACGAGCAGGAGCAGAGTGCTTATAACTTTGAACATTCAGATGCAGAGTTCCTGTTCACCGCATTCAACGCGCATGAAAAACAAGCCAAACATCTGATGGAAAACCAGCTGGCATTGCCGGCTTACGAGCAAGTGCTGAAAGCTGCCCATACATTCAACCTGCTGGATGCACGCGGTGCAATCTCGGTGACTGAGCGCGCCGGCTACATTGGCCGCATCCGCAATCTGGCGCGTTCAGTCGCTGCCAGCTATCTGGACAGCCGCGCTAGGCTAGGATTCCCGATGGCACCGAAAGAATGGGCAGATGAAGTGTTGGCCAAGCTAGAAAAAGATAAGAAGGTTGCTTAAGAAAATGTCGCAAAATAATCTATTAGTAGAACTATTCGTAGAAGAGTTACCGCCAAAAGTGCTAAAAACATTGGGGTTTTCATTCGCTCATACAATTGCGGAAGAACTCAAAAAGCTTGGATTGATTAATTCCATAATATTTGACGATCCGTTAGCTAAGAATCGAGAAAGTCGTACTAGTAACGCAGACGAGTCACTTGTGTTAGCCTATGCAACACCTCGCCGTCTCGCTGTACATATTACCTCTGTCGCAAGTCAGGCTGCTGACAAACAAATCTCGCAAAAACTCATGCCGGTCAGTGTAGGCCTGGATGCAAACGGCAATGCTACACCTGCGCTTATTAAGCGCCTGAACGGCATGGGCATGGATGAAACAGCAGTTTCGAAGCTGACCAAGCAGGTGGACGGCAAGAACGAAGCCTTGTTTCTGGAAGTGACTCAAAAAGGCGCTGCATTGAACGAGGGACTGCAAAAGGCCATTGAAGAGGCCGTCCAGAAACTGCCGATTCCTAAAGTCATGACTTATCAACTGGCAGATGGCTGGAGCAACGTCAATTTCGTGCGCCCTGCGCATAGCCTGATCGCCCTGCATGGCAATGCAGTCGTTGCCATCAACGCACTCGGATTAAATGCTGGCAACCAGACGCAAGGCCATCGTTTTGAGGCGGCCGCTAGTGTTATTACGATCAAAAATGCTGACAGCTATGCGGAGCAACTCAAAACCGAAGGCGCGGTCATAGCGAGCTTTGCCGACCGCCGTGCAGAAATCGTAAAGCAGCTTAACGATGCTGCCGCAAAACAGGGTTTGAAGCCGATTGAAGATGAAGCACTGCTGGACGAAGTCACCGCACTGGTCGAGCGCCCGAATGTGTTACTTGGTCAATTCGAAGAAATTTATCTGGAAGTACCCCAAGAGTGTTTGATTCTGACCATGAAGGCGAATCAGAAATATTTTCCGCTACTGGATGTGAATGGCAGATTGACCAACAAGTTCCTGATCGTTTCCAATATCAACCCGGATGACCCAAGTGCCGTGATTGGCGGTAATGAGCGCGTTGTGCGCCCACGCCTGGCCGATGCAAAGTTCTTCTTCGACCAGGACCGCAAAAAAACGCTGGAATCACGCATTTCCAGTCTGAACAAAGTGGTTTACCATAACAAATTAGGCTCACAAGGTGAACGTACTGAACGTGTAGGCGCCATCGCGATTGCGATTGCTCGTCAATTAGGCGGTGCGGATCTGGCATCAAAAGCGGGGTTGGCGGCACAGCTGGCAAAAACCGACCTGATTACCGATATGGTAGGTGAGTTTCCTGAACTTCAAGGCATCATGGGGCGTTATTACGCACAGCATGAAGGGCTGGACAACGAGGTTGCTTTCGCGATTGAAGACCATTACAAGCCACGCTTTGCCGGTGATGACTTGCCACGCAACCAAGTAGGTGTTGCGGTTGCATTGGCAGACAAGCTGGAGACAATAGTCGGGTTATTCAGTATCGGTGAGAAACCGACTGGCGATAAAGACCCGTTTGCATTACGTCGACAAGCATTGGGCATTATTCGCATGTTGATTGAATGTAAATTGCCGCTGCAATTTGAAAAGCTCATTCAAGAGGTGCTATCAGCATTCAATCATGCAACTGGTGATCAAGTCGCCACCGTTCAGGCAATTAAAGAATTCTGTCTGGATCGCTTGAGCGTTAACTTGCGTGAAAACGGCGCTACACCTCAAGAGGTCGACGCAGTGCTGTCTCTGGAACCCGCATTATTAAGCGAGGTGCCAACGCGCCTGACGGCTGTGCGCACATTTGCCGAGCTGCGCGAAGCCCCTGCGCTTGCTGCTGCCAACAAACGCGTCAGCAACATTCTGAAAAAAGCGGAAGGTGAAGTACTTGCGCAGGTGAACGCGGACCTGTTATCCGAGTCGGCTGAAATCGCACTAAATGCAGCTTTAGGAAAAGTCAAACCCGAAGCTGACAAGCTATTCGAAAGCGGTGATTACACGGCCTCACTCAAAGCCTTGGCAGCGCTGAAAGCACCGGTGGATGATTTCTTCGATCACGTGATGGTGAATGCAGATGACCCGGCGCTAAAAGCAAACCGTCTGGGCTTACTGGCGACCCTGCACCAGGCCATGAACCGTGTGGCGGATTTATCAAAACTAGCCGCTTAACAAATGGTAAAGGTGAAAGATAAAGTGAATCAGCCAGCGCAACGATATTTTGTCGCTTACTTTTCACGCATCACCTTTCACGGATATTGCCTATGAAGCTTGTCATATTAGACCGCGACGGCGTTATCAATCAGGACTCTGCCAACTTCATCAAGAATCCGAATGAATGGATTGCCATTCCAGGTAGCCTGGAGGCGATTGCTCTGCTCAATCAATACGGTTTTAGAGTAGCAGTCGCAACCAATCAGTCAGGCGTGAGTCGCGGCTTGTTTGATATGACAATCCTTAATAGCATCCATGAAAAAATGCACCGTGAACTGGCTGCCGTTGGTGGCCGTATTGATGCGGTATTTTATTGCCCACACTCCGCTGATGACGATTGCGAGTGCCGCAAACCAAAACCAGGCATGATTAAGGAAATTGGTAAACGCTTTTCTACAGAATTGAGTCAGGTATATGCCATAGGTGATGCATTAAGAGACTTACAGGCTTTTGCAAGCGCGGGCTGCAGGCCCGTTCTGGTGCGCACAGGCAAGGGTGAGGGCACGCTCCTGGCAGGTAACCTGCCTGCAGGTACACTAATTTTTGCAGATTTACACCTTGCCGCCCAACACATCATTGCGGAAGATCACTGATGATCATGTTATTGATACGCTCATTTTTGTTCTTTTTAGGTCAAGTCGTCACTGCACCTATTTTCACACTGATCGCGCTGCTATCACTGCCGCTCAATCCAGTCACCCGTAATGTGCTGATTTCAGGCTGGGCACGCAGCATGATTTGGTGGTTACGCATTACCTGTAATATCAAACACGAAATCACAGGCCTGGAGCACCTGCCCAGCACGCCCTGCATCATACTTGCCAAACATCAATCTGCCTGGGAAACCCTGGCATTTCAGACTATTTTCCCCACTCAGGTCTACGTGCTTAAACGCGAACTGCTGTGGATTCCTATTTTCGGCTGGGGTCTCGCTATGTCGTCACCTATCGCTATCGACCGTAGCGCAGGACGCGAAGCGCTAAAAAAACTGGTGGCGAACGGCAAAAAGCGATTGGAAGCAGGATTTTGGGTTGTTATCTTCCCCGAAGGCACCCGCAAAGGACCTGGTGAGCACGGTAAGTATCACATTGGCGGCGCATGGCTGGCAACGCATACCGGCACTCAGGTTGTACCCGTTGCACATAATGCCGGCCATTACTGGCCAAAAAATTCATTTATCAAAAAACCTGGTGTCATTCAAATTCATATCGGCGAGGTGATCCAATCTGTAGGGGTAAAAGCGGATGCGCTGAATGCGCGAGTTGAGCAATGGATTGAAACCGAAATGACCACGCTCGACCAATGAGCCATAAACTCACACCTCCGGCAGGTGAGGCGTTGCACTACCAGCTTGAGCGCCGCCAGCGCCGCACCATAGGGCTAAAAGTCACGGCAAACGGGTTAATCGTACACGCCCCAAAACGCATCTCTCAATCAGACTTGGATAACATTCTCTTACAGAAGCTCGACTGGATACGCAAAAAGCTGGATACACTAAGCAGGCATCAAATTCCCCCATTGCAATGGCAAGAAGGTGAAGATTTATGGCTGCATGGGGCGTCGATTAAACTTTCCGTTCAACATCACGTGCGCAACAAGGCTGTTTCCTATTCGCAGGGCCTGTTAAAATTAGCCATGCCTAACCATCTTGACGCAAGCGCGGTTTCACGCAAGGTGATGCAATGGTACAAAAAAGAGGCACTAGCAGACTTTACAAGGCGCTTGGAGATTTTCTCTGCCAAGCTTGGCGTCGCGACCCCCACGCTATTTTTATCTAATGCACGGACACGCTGGGGTAGTTGCAATTCAAAAAAAGAAATCCGTATTAACTGGCGCCTGCTACAGGCACCTCCTCACATCATCAATTACGTGATATGCCACGAACTCGCACACCTAAAGCAGATGAACCACACAGCTAAGTTCTGGGCAGTCGTGGCAAGCATTTACCCTGAATACAAGCAAGCTGAAAAAGCACTTAAAGCCTGGTCGCCTAAACTGCATATGATGTAACAGGATAAACGTCCGCGCAGGCGAATTGCTTCGTTACGCGGCAATCTGACTACAAAACCGCCTGATAATAATGGATAATTTGGGTTTATGTTTGCACGTGAAATTTGCTGTGCTAATATTTGGCCACAACAATTAATCAGTGAGGAACCAATCCATGAATTTTCAAGAGGCTATTCAGTTATGTTTTCAGAAGTATTTTGATTTTAATGGGCGTGCATAACGACCTGAATACTGGTGGTTTTTCTTATTCTGCTTCTTAATTGCCGTCCTGCTGGAGTTTGTATCCAGCAATATTTCATGGATATTCTCGCTAGCGACTTTCATACCATCCATTGCCGTAGGGTAACGCCGCTTGCATGACACCAACAAAAGTGGCTGGTTTCAGCTGCTCTGGCTCATTCCTTTGCTGGGGTGGGCCGCCATAATTTACCTACTGGTTCAGGAGGGCGAATCGGCAGCCAATCAATATGGTGAAGTGCCAGAGAAATAACCCGCCAAGCTTGCAGATAGGGTTTCAAAATTGAAATCTATTGCTCAGATAGACACATCATCTGCCTGAGCAATATTTACCCGAATTATTCATTTAATGATTCAGATGCAGACGCTGCGCAAGCGTGGGTTAAAGTAGCTTTTCTATATCTGCTGCAATTTCACTAGGCTTTGAGCCGTAGTCAACATAAAGCCTGACTTGTCCGGTTTTATCAAACACATAAATTCCTGCACTATGATCTATGGTGTAGCCGCTCCTGCCTTTATTTTCCACTTTAGCAGCAAAGATTTTAAAATCTTTTAACACCGTTGCCGTTTCTTCCATAGAGCCCCGCAAACCAATAAAACCGGCATCAAAAGCCGGAACATACGCGGCTAACACCTGCTGCGTATCCCGCTCAGGATCCACCGTCACAAATATCACCTGCAACTCATTCGCACGCGCACCCAATAATTTTCTGGTATGTTTCAAATCCACCATGGAGGTAGGGCAAACATCGGGACAATGTGTATAGCCAAATAACAGTGCTACCACTTTGCCTTTAAAGTCGGAAAGACTGCGCTGATTCCCGTGGTGATCCGTTAGGATTAGGTTATGACCAAAATCCACACCGGTGATATCTGTGGCAAAAAAATCGCCTGCCTGGCTTGTCGGCTTACATGCGACCAAGCCCACCAACAGTAAACCTAAACCAAGTTGTGATAAAAATTTTTTAATCAAAATTCGCATGGATACTGTGCCCTCAAATTGAATGCCATGACGGATGCCACGACGAGAGTAATGCTATCATGCATCAAATACGCAATAGAATACAGTATAAATTTACATATAAAACGCACAAATTAATGCAAAGCCTGTTCGCACTCGTTTACAATAATGGTTTTGTATTCTTTTGAGCATTTAAGGATTTAGCATGGCAAACCCTGCAGTAACTTCTGGTGGCATGGCAGACCGCGACGGCGTAATCTGGTATGACGGTAAAATGGTGAACTGGCGCGATGCCACAACACACGTTTTAACACACACTCTGCACTATGGCATGGGCGTGTTTGAGGGCGTCCGCGCTTATAAAACAGATAAAGGCACTGCGATATTCCGCTTGAAAGAACATACCGACAGACTGTTCCGCTCTGCGCATATTTTGGGCATGAAAATGCCTTACAGCAAAGAAGAAATCAGCGCGGCACAATTAGCTGCCGTGCGTGATAATAACCTGGAATCTGCATACCTGCGTCCTATGGCATTTTACGGCGCAGAAGCCATGGGGATTTCTGCGACAACACTTTCGACGCACGTGATTGTTGCCGCCTGGAAATGGGGTGCCTACATGGGGCAGGACGCACTGGATAACGGCATTCGCGTCAAAACATCGTCATTCTCGCGCCACCACGTGAACATCACCATGTGCAAAGCCAAAGCCAACGGCAACTACATGAACAGCATCCTGGCACATCAGGAAGCTGCTCAGGATGGATATCAGGAGGCATTATTGCTGGATGTAGACGGCTTTGTTGCAGAAGGCTCCGGTGAAAACGTATTTATCGTGCGTAACGGCAAACTCTACACGCCAGACCTTACCAGCGCGTTGGAGGGCATCACGCGCGACACGATCGTTCAACTGGCCACTGAACTGGGTATCCAGGTGATTGAAAAACGCATCACCCGTGATGAAGTATATGGCGCGGATGAAGCATTTTTCACCGGCACAGCAGCTGAAGTCACTCCGATCCGCGAACTGGACAACCGTGCAATCGGTACCGGCACTGCGGGTCCAATCACGAAGCAGTTACAAAAAATTTATTTTGATGTAGTGCACGGCCGTTCTCTTAAACACGAAGGTTGGTTGACGCTGGTGTAAGCTAACATCGTCATTCTCACGCAAGTGGAAATGACAAACAATGGATGCAATTGAAAATGTCTAATTCAACAGAAATCGTAGTTTCAGCCAAAGATTTGCCTTTACATTGCCCGACACCGCAAGTGGCGCTATGGTCATCGCATCCGCGAGTGTTTTTGGATGTGGCTAAAACAGGACATGTGGCGTGTCCATACTGCGGCACCAAGTACAAGCTTAAAGAAGGTGAAGTGGCAGGCCATCACTAGCCCAGGTTTTTACTGGCTCAGGTTTCCACTGGCTTAGGTATTGACTGGGCATTCTTGTTACCGGCACGGCAATACCTGCAAAGTCAGCACTTCGGCAGGCATCCCCCATAACTCTTCAATCACCTGTTGAGCGTTTTTCGCTTCGCTATTCGTCCAAAACCACACCCGACCGGCTTCGCCGCGACTTGTGAGCAAGTCCAGAGCTGCAAGGCGTTTTTGCAGGTGCGTTGCTACTGCAGCCCCTGTGTCAATCAATACGACCCTAGATCCTGCCACCTGCTCAATCAGCGGTCTGACAAAAGGGTAATGCGTGCAACCTAACACTATGGTGTCCGCACCTTGATCCAGTAAGGGTTGGCAGTACTGCGCTACCAGCTTCAGAGTGTTTTCCGCATGCAACTCGCCACGTTCCACACATTCCACCAAACCCACACAAGCCTGCGTGACCACTTTTACATGACGGCCGTAGCTTTCCAGTAAACCTGCAAATTGCGCGCTCTTGAGCGTGCCAGTAGTTGCCAGCACGCCTATAATGCCATTTTGTGAAGCTTCTGCCGCGGGCTTCACTGCCGGTTCCATTCCGAAAACAGGCAATGCGTATTTTGTACGCATCGCTGCTATTGCTGCTGCGGTTGCAGTATTGCAGGCCACAACCAGTGCTTTTGCACCTTGACCGATCAAGAAGTCGGCAACTTCAAAGCAGCGCGCTTCAATCTCGGCAGGCGTTTTACTGCCATATGGCGCATGCCTGCTATCGGCAAAATAATGCAAGGTTTCATTTGGCAGCAAAGCATGAATGTGCTGCAAAACAGAAATACCTCCCACACCTGAATCAAATACGGCAATAGGCCTGTTTCGATGAATAATTTCGGTATTTAAGGTCATGTATCGATTTTACTGGCAAAAATTGCTAAAGCAATAGCAAACTAAAGCGTCTGCCGCAACGATTTATCTGCTATTGCGAGCAACAAGCTAAGGGTTGAATAGATACCGAGTGTGATGACATGGGTCAATATGTACAACATGTTCTTTTGTGACCAAGACCCAAGTTTAAACCTCCTTATGTGTACAAAAGTCACATATACAAAACAACAACATTATTAAGCTATAATTCGCATCATGATTAGAAAACTTTTCAACAAACTGTTTAAACCCCGATTCCGCACAGAGCGGCCAAAGTTAGAACATACCAAAACCGAACCAGTTAGACCGCGTAACGCCCATAGAGCTATATTAGGCGTTAAGTCAGGTAACAAAAAGACCGCCCAAAACCATCACTACCGCGATAACGCGACGATTATTCCTTACTCGCAGCACCAGATTGACCACAATCTGCTAAGTAATGCTGCGCACAAAACGATAGATGGCCTGCAGAAGGCTGGCTTTGAGGCCTACATTGTGGGCGGGGCCGTGCGTGATCTATTGCTTAATCGCAAGCCAAAAGACTTCGACGTTGCGACGGATGCCACACCGGAAGAAGTCAATCGTGTGTTTAGACGATCACGCATTATTGGAAGGCGATTTAGGCTGGTTCACGTACTGTTTGGTGATGAAACGATCGAAGTTTCTACCTTTCGAGGCCACCACAATGCAGAAGGTGATGCACACACTGATAAAAGCGGTCGCATTATCCGCGACAATGTGTTTGGCAGCCTGGAAGAAGATGCCACGCGACGTGACTTTACGGTCAATGCATTGTATTACGACCCGATCTGTCAGGAAGTGCTGGATTTTCATCAAGGCTATGCGGACATTCAGGCTGGCCTGTTACGCATGATAGGCAACCCTGAAACTCGCTACGCGGAGGACCCGGTGCGCATGTTGCGCGTGGTGCGCCTGTCTGCAAAATTAGGGCTTAAAATCGAACCCGCCACAATGGCACCCATCGCCAGAATGGCTGATCTGCTCCAAGATGTCCCGCCTAGCCGCTTATTTGATGAAATGCTCAAGTTATTTTTATCAGGCCATGCCATTGAAAGTGTCAGCGCACTGCGTGAGCAGCATTTACACCATGGCCTGCTGCCCATGCTGGACGTGGTGCTGGAGCAGCCCAAGGGTGAGCGCTTTGTGATGCTGGCGCTTAAAAACACCGATGAACGCATACTCTCTGGCAAATCAGCCAACCCGAGTTTTTTATTCGCCACCCTGCTATGGCACGAAGTAATCGCAGCTTGGGAGTCATACAAAGCTGATATGCCACCTATCCCGGCACTCCACATGGCAATGAGCGAAGTCATTGCCACACAGGCAGAAAAACTTGCCATTCATAACCGCTACACTGCAACCATGAAAGAGATATGGGGTATGCAGCCGCGTTTTGAGCAACGTGCCGGCAAGCGTCCGTTCGGACTACTGGTCCATCCGCGCTACCGTGCAGCATACGACTTTCTGATGTTACGCTGCGAATCAGGTGAAGTGCCTGCAGAATTAGGCGCGTGGTGGACCAACTTTGCGAATGCCGAAGGGGAAGCACGCAATGCAATGCTGCAAGTAGATACCAGCCCTAAAAAACGCAGAAGAAAATCACGTAAAAAACCTACTAATGACAAGCACGGGGAAATTACGCAAGATGCAGATGCGTAATCTCATGATGACCGTTAGAATTTACCACCAGGCTACACGATGCACCTCGCCTACATCGCATTAGGCAGCAATTTAGCTGAGCCAGTCACGCAGGTTAAAAACGCATTGGTTGCATTGTCGCAACTGCCTAACACGCAAGTGCTGAAACAATCCTCTTTGTATCAAACCACGCCCGTTGACTGCCCGCAAAAATCCGCGCATGCAGTGCCTGACTTTATTAATGCAGTCGCATTGCTGGAAACAGAACTTGCACCTTATGCGTTGCTAACAGCCTTGCACACGATGGAAAATAATGCTGGTCGAGAACGCCCCTACGTCAACGCGCCACGGGTACTTGATTGTGATTTGCTGCTGTACGGGAATGAAATGATTAATACTACCACGCTCACCATTCCGCATCCACGCATCCACCTGCGTGGTTTTGTCTTATTGCCATTATTTGAAATCGCCCCACAGCTTATCCTGCCAAAACATGGCAAAATAGCACAATTAATAACACCCGCCTTATCTCAAGGTGTCAGCAAGCTTACATCATGAAACACATGAGCATTTTTAACAAATATCCCTACATAGTCGTCGAGGGCCCGATTGGCAGCGGCAAGACCACGCTAGCAAAGATGCTCGCAGATACATTCCCGGTTGATTACCTGTCCGAAAAGGCTGAGGCCAACCCGTTTTTACCGCGCTTTTATCAGGATGCTCAACGTTACGGATTACCTACTCAGCTATTCTTTTTGTTTCAGCGCGCCAACCAAATCAAAGATTTAAGTCAGCGCGACATGTTTGCCAAACCAATAGTTGCTGACTTTTTTTTGGAGAAAGATCCCATATTTGCGCGGTTGAATCTAGATGATGAGGAATATGCCCTATACCTGCAGATTTATCAGCACCTACAATTAAAAGCACCAAAACCGGACCTTGTCATTTACCTGCAAACACCTACGGATGCACTGGTTGAGCGCGTTGAAGCACGCAATGTGAGTTATGAACAGGATATTCCGCGTGAATATTTAGAGCGTCTGGCCAATGCTTACAGCGAGTTCTTTCATCACTACGATGCTGCGCCTGTGCTGATTGTAAACAATCAAAAACTAAACATTCTCAAAAATGAGAGCGCATTGGATTTGCTATTGAGCCGTATCATACAAATGAGTGGACAACGTGAATTTTTCAACCCCAACCTTGATTAGTTAGGCTAAATGCCAATCAAATGAAGTTATCCGACCTCCAAACAATGGCTGAACGTGGTGAGAAAATCGCCATGCTTACCTGTTATGATGCAAGCTTTGCTAAACTCATGGAGCATGCTGGCGTGGATATATTACTCGTTGGTGATTCTTTGGGCATGG
Organism: Betaproteobacteria bacterium HGW-Betaproteobacteria-22; assembly: GCA_002842285.1. GTDB lineage: Bacteria > Pseudomonadota > Gammaproteobacteria > Burkholderiales > Methylophilaceae > Methylotenera. Next base: position 24,868 of record PHCJ01000001.1, on the reverse strand, counting down.
TACTGCAAGGCGCAGAAAACACACTTAACGTCAGCATGCACCACATGACTTATCACACTAAAAATGTAGCTGCCGGCGCCCCTAACACACTGATTATTGCCGACATGCCTGTGGGCAGTTACGAGCACGATAACGAAGCTGCTTATAAAAATGCGCTCTGGCTGATTAAATCGGGCGCGCATATGGTGAAATTTGAAGGCGGCGGCGAGCGGGTGAATACGGCGCGCTACCTGATTGAGCGCGGCGTGCCCATTTGCGCCCATCTGGGCTTTACGCCGCAATCGGTCAACCAGCTTGGCGGCTACAAAATTCAGGGCAAAACAAGCGAGAGCGCGCAAAAAATCTTGCAGGATGCTATTGCCATGTCAGAAGCCGGAGTGAGTCTGATCGTGCTGGAGATGGTGCCCGCCAAGCTCGCCAAACAAATCACAGAAAGCATCAAAACGCCGACCATCGGCATAGGCGCAGGTGTTGATTGCAGTGGTCAAGTCTTGGTGTTGCAAGATCTGCTTGGCATCTATAACGGCCCTGCAGGTAAAGCGCCGAGCGATTTTAAGTCACCTCGCTTCGTGCGTAATTTTCTAAAAGACACGCACAGCATACAAAGTGCAGTTGCCTGTTACGTGCGCGCAGTCAAAGAAAAAACTTTTCCCGCAGTTGAACATTGCTATTAAACTTTCAATCGTGTCATGCTTGATTGAACGCAAGTAGCCATCACTTAATTTATGCAAATTATTCATACCGTTACCGAATTAAGAAATGCCTTGAAAAATCAGACCAGCGTTGGCTTTGTGCCCACCATGGGCAATTTACATGCCGGTCACATACGATTGGTTGAGCTGGCCAGGCAACGTGCATCTTGCGTGGTGGTGAGCATCTTTGTGAATCCACTGCAATTTGGCGCCAATGAAGATTTTTCCAGCTATCCACGCACTTTAGAGGCTGACTGTGAAAAATTAAAAGCGGCAGGGGCTGATATGGTGTTTGCGCCAAGCGTACATGAAATGTATGCTGATTTTGATGGTACACACCTGAACCAGAGCATGACAATCACGCCGCCACCACTTGCTAATGCGCTTTGCGGTGCCGCGCGCCCCGGTCATTTTGGCGGTGTGGCGACTGTGGTGATGAAGCTGTTTAACATCGTCATGCCCCAAGTGGCGGTGTTCGGCAAAAAAGATTTTCAGCAATTGCTGGTCATTAAGGAGCTGGTGAAGCAATTTAATTTACCAATTCAGATTGTTGCGGGTGAAACCATGCGCGAGGAAAGCGGCCTAGCTATGAGCTCACGCAACGGTTATCTGACGCCCGAGCAGAAAAATACAGCTGCCCAGTTACAGCAAACTTTACAGCAAATTGTGCGCCAAATAAAGCAGGGTGACAGTGACTTTGCCGGTCAGGAGCGCGCGGCGGTGCGGGCACTCAGCGATAAAGGCTGGCAGGTGGATTATGTTTCCGTGCGCTCGGCGGCCAATTTAGCGCATGCAACCGCGCAGGATACGCATCTGGTGGTATTGGCAGCCGCCAAGCTCGGCAACACGCGGCTCATTGATAATATTGATTTTTTGCGCTAAGTGATTGAAAAGACTATAATGCATTCCCTTTTGAAAAACGGTTAAGCACATGCAAAGAACCATGCTTAAATCTAAGCTGCACCGCGTACATGTCACGCACTCCGAGCTTCATTACGAAGGTAGCTGCGCGATTGATGAAGAATTGCTCGAAGCCGCCAATATCCGCGAATATGAGGAAATCAGCATTTACAATGTCACCAACGGTGAGCGTTTTACCACCTACGCCATTCGTGCTGACCGCCACTCAGGCATTATCTCGGTGAACGGGGCAGCCGCGCACAAAGCTGATCCAAGAGATATTATCATCATCGCAAGTTACGCTAGTTATAGCGAAGCAGAGCTGGAAACATACAGCCCGCAACTCGTATATGTGGACAATCAAAACCGCATAAAAACTCAACGCAATGCAATACCAGCACAGGCCGCATAAATGACACAAAACACCCTAAAATCAACCGCCATGCACATCGATGTGGAGGCCATGAAAAACGCAGCTGTCGATGCCATCGAAGATATCAAAGGATTTGATATCACCGTGATGGATGTGCGCAAGCTTACCAGCATGACCAATTACATGATTGTCGCCTCTGCTAACTCCAGCCGTCAGGCCAAAGCTGTGGCTGATAACGTGCGTGAAAAGCTCAAAGAAAAAGGCTTTTCGATACGCGGCACCGAAGGCGAAAAAGAAGGCGAATGGGTGTTGGTGGATTTAGACGACATCGTGGTGCACATCATGGTGCCGGCTACGCGCGCCTATTATAATCTTGAGCAATTGTGGGGCGAGGCAGAAAGCCGTCGCGGCCATATCAAGGCTGAGTAACACTCGCGTAAATATTTGGGCAATTTTAAATGAAGTTGCGCATCATCAGTGTTGGCCACAAAATGCCCGCATGGGTAGAAATGGCCTGCGCTGATTTCACCAAACGCATGCCGCGTGAATCTACAGTTGAAATTGTTGAGATCAAGCCGGAAAAACGCGCGGCCGGCAACAGTACTGAAAATATCCAGCTAATTGAAGCCAAACGCATTCTGGATGCGGCAGGCAAAGATTATCTCATTGCCTGTGACGAGCGCGGACAGGAGGTCACTACGCTGCAACTGGCTGAAAAAATGCAGTACTGGCATACGCTGGGGCGTGATATCAGCATCGTCATTGGCGGTGCTGATGGGCTACATGCCAGCCTTAAGCAGCAGGCAAGCTGGCTGTGGGGTTTATCCAAGCTCACCTTGCCGCATGCCTTTGTGCGCGTACTTTTGTGCGAACAGCTTTATCGCGCGCACTCCGTCATACAAAATCACCCCTATCATCGGGAATAAGCCTCGAGTACCCTCAACATTTTCCTCTCGCCTTTTTAACATTCGACTCTGTAGCCATATGATCACACCGACTGGCACACGAATTGCATATTACTGAATGCATTGTGCTTTTACCGCACACCCGCACCAACAAACGCACAGCATTGGTGCGCTTTCGTTCAAAAAATGCACATTTGGATTATTTTGGGTACGATAATGAATAATGAAACATTTAGACTGCTTTCCAAATTCACCGTGGTGGCAAGAAAAGTGGCTGGCTCCATCAATCCGAGCCGAATCATTAAAGACAAACATTATGCAAATGAGGTGTTCTGGAAAATTAACCAGATTGGTGATGAAGATCTTATAATGATGTCTTTAGAGCTACAGCATCAATTAGGGATACTTACCCCAACTGAAGAAACCTCTATGGTAGCTACACCGCAGGCTGACGAAGTAACCCAGAAATATGTCTTTGGACCCAGAAGCTGAATTTTCCACCCACCAAACAAAAGCACTTGTCTGGTTTCGCCGCGATTTACGTGATTACGACCACGCAGCCCTTTACCACGCACTGAAATGCAGCCAGCAGGTTTACTGTGTCTTCGTTTTTGACACGGAGATTCTGGATGCCATCACAGAAAAATGCGACAGACGCGTTGAGTTCATCTGGGAAAGTGTTCAGGAGCTAAAAACTGCTTTGCAGAAAAAAGGCGGCGACTTGATTCTGCTGCATGGCAAAGCATCCAATGAAATTCCTAAGCTGGCTAATCAACTGGGAATACAAGCCGTATTCACCAATCACGATTATGAGCCTTTAGCAATCGCGCGAGACAAGGCCGTTGCACAACAACTTCAAAGCAGCGGTACTCATTTTCATCACTATAAAGATCAGGTGATCTTTGAAAAAGATGAAGTCTTAACTATGGCAGGCAAGCCATACAGCGTATTTACGCCCTATAAAAACATGTGGCTTAAAACCGTCAATGATTTTTACCTGACAGCATATCCTGTTGACTGTTATCTGACATCGCTGGCAAAGCCGGATTTTGAAACTTCTGTCAGTCTGGAATTACTGGGTTTTCAGCGCACTAATTTACTGAGCATGCGTTTGCCAACCGGCATGAGTGGCGGTGCTGCCTTGTTTGCAGATTTCGCAGACCGCATGCAGCGCTATAAAGAAGCGCGTGACTTTCCTGCTGTCAAAGGCGTTTCCTACTTATCTGTGCATCTGCGTTTCGGCACGGTTTCTATTCGCCATCTTGCGCGTACCGCTTTGCAAACGGGCGGGGCCGGTGCCGAGACCTGGCTTTCTGAGCTCATCTGGCGCGAATTTTACTTTCAGATATTGCATCACACCCCACAAGTGGCTGAGGGCAAAGCCTTCAAGGCTGAATTCAATGATTTGCCTTTTCCAAATCATCTTCAATATTTCCAAGCATGGTGCGACGGAAAAACCGGCTACCCCCTGGTGGATGCCGCCATGCGCCAACTCAACCAAACGGGATTCATGCACAATCGGTTACGCATGATTGCTGCTAGTTTTTTAGTGAAAGATCTGCTTATTGATTGGCGCTGGGGCGAGCGCTATTTTGCAGAAAAACTAATTGACTTTGACTTCAGCGCCAATAACGGCGGCTGGCAGTGGGCGGCCTCTACCGGCTGCGACGCCCAACCCTGGTTTAGGATTTTCAACCCAATCACCCAAAGCGAACGATTTGATGCCAACGGTCGATTTATCCGCAAGTATGTGCCTGAATTGCAGCATTGCAATGACAAAGAAATACACGCACCCTGGTTAATGCCCAAAGAAAGACAGGCAGCTATCAACATAAAAATTGGTGACGACTACCCTGCGCCCATCGTAGACCATCGCATGCAGCGTGAGCTGGCACTCAAACTCTATCAAACAAAATCCGGGTTCAATGTTAGCGCCAAGCAGCATGTGCCTGCATAGTATCAATGTGGCAAATCATCATGCAGGATATTTGCCGGATATTTGTTGCATAAATGTAACAAATAGTTTAACTTTAAGGTGTTTGTCAATGTATATTGATAGACAAAAAATGCAGCTTAATGAATAATCATGCTCTAGTATTGCCAGCAGCCTGGCCAATGAATGTTTAATAGCTTAATCATCGCTATAGATTGATAAGAAATAAAAATGTATAAAAAACTACTCTTTTTATTGGTATCTTGTGCATGTGCACTTGCCCTTAACGGCTGTGCATCACAAGCTAGCAAAGACCCGCTCGAAGGCATCAATCGCGGTATCTACAAATTCAATGATGTGGCTGACAAGGCCGTATTCAAACCCGTAGCCACCGGCTATAAAGCCGTAGCGCCCACGCCGGTGCGTAAAGGCATCAATAATTTCTTCAATAATCTGGGCTCAATTACCAGCGTATTGAATAATCTACTGCAGTTTAAATTTGCCAATGCATTCAGTGAAGCTGGCCGCTTTGTAATCAACTCCACTTTTGGTTTGGCAGGTTTTATTGATGTTGCAAGCATGGATAAAATACCCGTGCACAAAGAAGATTTTGGCCAAACGTTAGGCCATTGGGGCGTAGGCTCAGGGGCTTACTTGGTGCTGCCCTTCCTGGGCCCATCTACAGTGCGCGATACCACAGGCTTGGTGTTTGATTCAGCAACAACGGATCCAATCACCTACACGCACAATATTGGTGAAATCAGATTGCACAACCAGTTACGTGCAGTGCAATTTTTGGATAAACGCACAGAACTACTTGATGCAAGCGACTTGGTGGATGAAGCTTCGCTAGACCCTTATGCCTTCATGCGTGACGCCTACTTGCAGCGCCGTGCCAGCATGGTCCAGGATGGTCTGGTGCCTAGGGATTTGATTAAAGACGAGTTCTTTGAAGAAGACTCAAGTGCGGTCAGCGCGCCTGCCGCTGAACCAGTTAAATAGCCGGCACGGAATATCGTCATGCCGATAGGTATCAGCGCCAAATAAACAGTTTCCTTACAAGCCCGGCATGTAGCCGGGCTTTTTGTATGTGCGGTAAGCCCGCGCTTTCTTCCTTGCCAGCTTTATTTTTTGATTAAACCGCTGCTGCCGGAAGATTTCTTGCGCGAACTGCAAAGTATCACCGCCCGCTATCCGCAGGGGTAGTAGCGCCAACTGTGTTAGAAGAGCTAAGGTTTTTAACAGGTTACGCCCAGCGCGTGGGCAGCAAGCTGGAATCTACACACGCCCGGCTTGGCCGTGTGCGTGAGCAGCTGAATTTAACGCAGGAAGAATTGCAGCTGACCGATCGCATGTTAAGTGGGCTGTTTGACTATAGTAGCGATGCCGTAATAATGGCTGATCTGCATGGGGCTGTGCTGCTAACAAAGCCTTCACTTAAAGAGTTGGCCGGCATTTCAGAAAATCAGTCTGTGCTGAACCTGAGTGATTTGTTCCCCGCTGCGCGTTGCAGTGGCCTGCTCAAGATGGTGCCGGAGGGCACACGCCAGGGGCACGTGATGGCTTTTGAGGAAGCACTAGTCAGCAGCAATGTGCAGGTTGGTAGCTGTAGTATTGTCTAATGTGCAAGGCTGCCTGCGCTGCTGCTAGTGGTGCGCAGCAGCGTGGGTGCTTATGCGCTGGCACACACTCCCAATGGGCTGCATGAGCATGTGCTGAAAAAATTCAAAGTCATGCGTTTGAAGCTGTCGATTGATGACTTTGGTACGGGCTATTCTAAGCTGGCTTATCTCAACCGTTTTTGCGGTGGACAAACTCAAGATAGCCCAGTCTTTTGTGCACGACCTGCCAACCAGTGCAAATAATCCAGCCATCGTGCAGGTGATTATTCAGATGGCAAACAGCCCGGATCTGGAAGTGATTGCCGAAGGTATAGAAACGCCCGCGCAGCATGATTTTCTTATTGCGCATGGCTGTGTTTGCACAGGGTTATTTTTACGCCCAACTACAGGAAACCGCGGATTTTGAAGCAATGTTGCCGCACGGGTTAAATGGCAAAAGTTAATAGCTTATTCACAGTTAAAACCAAAGGGGTCATCGCCACCAATCTAAAGCTGCTAACGTAGCAATATTGGTGCAAAAAGTCGGTTATTCACACGCGATTGTCATGCGTTCGATTAGAATCGAGCCTACCTGTTTAGAGCCCTGGACTAAAATATCATTGCCGATCGCCACAATGGCTTTCAGCATATCCGCCATATTGCCGGCAATGGTGATTTCTTCTACTGGATGCACAATTACGCCGTTTTCAACCCAGAAGCCAGCCGCGCCGCGTGAGTAGTCGCCGGTGACCATATTCAGGCCGTGGCCTAATAATTCAGTCACGACCAAGCCTGTGCCCATTTGTTGAAGCAAGCCGGCAAAATCTAGATTACCTGACTGCACGATTAAATTATGGTTGCCGCCTGCGTTGCCGGTGGTTTGCATGCCTAATTTGCGTGCCGAATAACTGGACAGCACATAACCTTGCAGCACGCCGTCTTTCAGCAGCTGGCGCGGTTTGGTGGCTACGCCTTCGTTATCAAACGGGCTGCTTGCCAGGCCTTTTTTGATAAACGGGTCTTCATAGATATTCAGCAAAGGCGATGCAATCTGCTTGCCTAAGCTGTCGAGCAAAAACGATGATTTTCGGTATAAATTGCCGCCCGAAATCGCGCTGATGAGCGACGAAATCAAGCCGCTGGCCAATGAAGCTTCAAACAGTACCGGCACCTGGCAGGTTTTGATTTTCTTTGCGTCCAGACGTCGCACTGTGCGTTCACCGGCGATTCTGCCAATTTCAGCCGCCGATTGTAAATCAGCTGCGGAACGCGCTGTGCTGTACCAGTAATCTCGCTGCATGCTGGCGTCTGATTCTGCAATCACCGAGCAGCTAATGCCGTGGCGCGAACTCGGGTAACCGCCAGTAAAGCCGTGGCTGTTGCTGTAGGCAAAAAAACCTGTGCCGGTAGAGACATTCGCACCTTCTGAATTGCTAATGCGCCTATCTACATGTAAAGCTGCTGCCTCGCATGCTTTGCCAATTTCAATGGCCTCGTCCACCGAGATATTCCATGGATGGTGCAAATCCAGATCCTGAATATCCTTCGCCATCAAACTCGCGTCAGCCAAACCGCAGAAATCATCTTTGGCAGTGTATTTGGCGATATTGCAGGCTGCGGCCACGGTGTCTTTGAGCGCCTGTGACGTTAAATCTGAAGTGCTGGCATGACCTTTCTGTTTGCCGAAATACACTGTGACGGATACGCCTTTATCGCGGTTGTATTCGATGTTTTCAACCTCATTCATGCGTACCGAAACACTCTGTCCCACGCTTAAACTAACTTCAGCCTCTGCCGCGCTTGCGCCTTGTATCTTTGCGAATTTGAGCACGTCTTTCGACATTTGCTTGATTTCATCTAATGAATAACTGAATGCTGAATCTGCCATAACGCTTTCTACGATTAAAAACTACATTAAAAACTAAACTCCATAACTGATATAATACCTCAGCATGAAGCCTAAAAAGACAACAAAAGAAACTCTATCAGAAGATATTGCTAATTTAGAGGCTAATCTGCCGGTTAGCAAAACAAAACTTAAAGCGGAGGCTGATGCGCAACAGGCACTTGGCGTCCGTTTATCAGAACTGCCCAAAGATAAATTACTTAAATTGGATTTGCCCGAAGCCTTATTGACTGCTGTGTTGGAAACCAGGAAAATTACTGCCAATGGTGCGATTAGGCGTCATCGTCAATATTTGGGTCGTTTAATGCGCGAAATAGATACCGCACCCATTATTGATCAGCTCGCGCGCTGGGACGGCAAGAGCCATGCTGAAAATGCTTATTTCCATGGGCTAGAGCGCTGGCGTGACCGCATGATTGGTGACGCAAACGTATTGTCAGAGTTTATTTTGCAGCACCCGCAAACTGAACCTCAAGCCATTCAGCAATTGCGAACATTAGTACGCAATGCGCAAAAAGAGCTTGCCGCCAACAAGCCACCTAAAAGCAGTCGCGAACTTTTTAGGCTGCTACGTGAAATCACTAGTGCAGAGACACAAGATCTAGACCCTCTCTAAATCATTCTGCAAGCGTTCCTTTAACAAATTTTACATTCTCCGGCGCGCTATCGCGCTAAAATACCACCCCTGAAAGAGCCGCAGACAAGGAGCTAATCATGACTATCAACCACAATGCAATTCTAGACGTTCGCCATGAAGACAGTCCTATTCCAACCATTAGAACCAAGGAGCTGCTGGATGAACTATCAGCCGGAGACATATTAAAAGTCATTACCAGCAAAGAAAGTACGATCAAAAACATTAGAATGCTGGTGGCAAATAATCCTTTTGTATTGTTGCACGAAGCTAGAACTGAAGAAGGTTTTATATTTATCATTAAAAAGCAGTAGCTGTATTAGAATGTTGGAAACGTATCAGGGAAGCCAGCATGCGTAACATTATTTTAACGATTCTAATCATACTTTCAGCAGTATTCACATTGCAAAACATGCACCCGGTAGAGCTGGTGTTCATCATCTGGTCGATTCATACCACTACTGCACTCGCCATTATTCTGGCTTTGATCTTAGGTCTGCTGATAGGCTTATTTATTGCCATGCCTGCCATATTGCGCAATAAGCGGATAGCAAAGCAGTCAAAACAAGAACTGACAGCATTAGAAGGTGCGCTCTCTCACCAGTATGCTTCAATCAAACCCGACAGCGAAGCGGAAAAGGCGATGGACTAAATCATGCCCTTATCTAGCTCCATTCAATCATGGTTGGATCATGTGCTTGTCGCCACGTGGTTCAACATTGGCAGCACTCCGATCAACTTTTCTCGAGTGGTTGGTTTGTTGCTTATTTTGTTTATAGTTTGGTGGATTGCATATAGCGTTGAACAGCTGATTGTTAGGTTAACAAAGAGAAATCAGGCAGACCCTGTTAGCGAGTCCACTATTTATGCATTCAGCCGAATCTCGCGCTATTTGATTTGGCTGATCGGCGTCATACTGGGACTTAACTTCATTGGCTTCGATATAGGCAGCCTGATGTTAGTGGGGGGTGCCTTGGGTGTGGGTATTGGTTTTGGCTTGCAAAATATTTTCAGCAATCTTATTTCCGGCATTATTATTTTGCTGGAGCGCACACTAAAAGTGGGTGATTTCGTTGATTTGCAATCCGGCGTAATGGGGCGCGTCAGCGAAATTAACATGCGTTACACACGCGTGACCACCAATGATGCAGTTGACATTATCGTGCCTAACTCTGAATTTATTAATGGCCGTGTCACTAACTGGACCTTAAGCGAAATGCTGCGCCGCATGCACATTCCCTTTGGCGTTGCCTATGGCACAGACAAAGATGCTGTGCGAACTGCTGCATTAAAAGCGGCAGCCACCCTGCATTTTACGGTTGAAGACTCAACGCACAACACCGACGTTTGGTTGGTCAATATGGGGGACAGTAGCCTGGACTTTGAGCTCATTGTCTGGGTTGGCCTGGAGGGCGTGCGTGCGCCGGCAATGGTACACGCCAAGTATCTTTGGGCGATTGAAACCGAACTAAGAAATGCCAATATTGAAATTCCTTTTCCGCAACGCGATCTACATTTGCGGGGCGGTTCACTTGATGTTAATTTAATACGTGAGTAGCGCACCTCGAACTACCACTTTGAAAGCACATGTTATGCCTAGACTTCGCGCTCATCTTCCGATTCTCAATCGGGCAAAAATTGCACTCCGTCATCGTTTTAGTCTAATTGAAGACAAAGCGGATGATGCACAGATTGATACTAGCATCCGTTCTGGTGTTGTGCTAAGAGGCACAAACCTTTGGGTGTTGATGTTCGCGATTCTGATTGCCTCTATTGGCTTAAACGTTAACTCCACAGCAGTTATTATTGGCGCTATGTTAATTTCTCCACTCATGGGCCCTATCATGGGGATAGGCTATGGTGTTGGCATTTACGATCAGGAGCTTATTAGAAAATCATTCAGAAATCTTGGCATTGCAACCATTATCAGCCTATTGGTTTCAACAGTGTATTTTTTGCTCACACCATTATCCGATGCACAATCAGAGCTGCTGGCAAGAACAAGCCCGACCATCTGGGATGTGCTGATTGCTTTTTTTGGTGGGTTAGCCGGCATCATTGGCGCCACCCGCTCTGAAAAAGCCAACATCATTCCGGGTGTGGCAATTGCCACCGCATTGATGCCGCCACTATGCACGGCAGGTTATGGCTTGGCCAATGCAAATTGGGAGTTTTTCTTCGGTGCATTTTATTTATATTCTATTAACTGTGTGTTCATTGCCTTCGCCTCAATTCTAATTATTTGGGTGCTCAATCCGGCGCATAAAATCTTTGTGGACGAAAAAACTGAAACACGCGTCAGCCGCATACTCACTGCAGTAGTCCTGCTCACTTTATTGCCAAGTGTTTACCTTGCTGTAAAGCTTGTGAAAGAAGAGGTATTTCAAGCCAAAGCCTCTGAGTTTCTAGCCGGAGAGGTCGTTTTTGACCAAACCCATGTCACACAGCGCAACATTAACGCCAAACTGAAAAGAATTGAAATTACATTAATTGGCGAATACATCAACAAAACCAAGTTGAAGGAAATTGAAGCACGCTTAAATGACTATGGCCTAAAGGATGCAACACTGACGGTGTATCAAACCAAAGATCAAAGTGTAGATATCAGCGCGCTTAAGAGCAATATTGTCAGCGAGTTGTATAAAGAAAATCTATACGAATTAGAAAACAAAAACAAAACCATTCGTGAGCTGGAAGCAAAAATCAATGCGGCAGAGACACTTAAATCAGAATGGCGCAACATCTCTGCTGAGCTCCATGCACAGTACCCTCAAATCAGAGAAGTATTATTCTCTGAAGCTATACAGTGGAAGGTGAGTGAAAACCAGACCGATGAAAAAGTAATCGTGCTCAACATCATCGCCTCCAGCAAACTAAACCGTAGCGACCAATATAGAATTTCAGAATGGCTTAAAGTCCGCATTAAAACGAACAACATCAAGCTCATTGTGGAATAAACATCAAATTGTGGTTGTGCGTGCCCGGTCTTGATGCCGCTCAACACCGGCAATTTTAAGGTTTTCCAGCATTCAACATCACTGTTGACTGGTGTGTTTCACCTGCGCGCTCATACTTTAAAGGCACGGCAGTGCCCGCATATTGTCTTACCGCCTTAAACAAATCCTCAGGCTCATTTAACACTGTATCTGCTATTTTAAGCAGGGAGTCTCCTCTTGCCACTTGCGCATTCGCCGCTGGAGAATCTTTAATCACGGCTACCACCTTCAGTCCAGGTAACGACTCAACCACCTCTTCAGCACCTTGAGCATTTCTCGTTTTAAGTTTAATCACGTGTACACCAAGTGTAGGCGGTGGCAATTTTGCCCAGTAACTGGCAAAATAACGGTATTGCGTAGGCTCTTCCTCCAGATCGTTAGGGTCAATCTCTTGCCCTTTCTTAGCAGCTTCTTTAATCAGCTGGATTTTAGAACTGGCAGTTTTTGCTGATTGATATTTCCGATAAAACAGCACGACATCAGCTTTAATTGCCTTGGCATGCGCCAATGCTAAATCCGGTGAGGCCTCGGCTGCACTAAACCCTGATGTGCCGATTAAGTCGTGCCCACTTTCTAGCATGCTGATGTTGTCATCGTCTTTGTGATTGCTAAGATAAATTTTGGTATCCGGATTTGCGTCAAGCGACTTTAAATGACTGGTATTTTGCGCGTGATAATGCGCTTCAAACGGGTTGCTTTCAGCAGCTTTTAGCTGATGTGTGCTGATCAATAGTGCCAATCCAAAAAAGCCTGTTGCCAACCACGCCCCTATAACGTGATGACTATTTTCATTGCGAATCGCATGCATATAAAATCCTTTTAGTGGTGTAATGGTATGATTTAGTATTGCTACAGTACTACTGACACACAAATGACAAAACAATTCACAAAAATTGGCCTGGTTTCCATTAGCGACCGTGCCAGCAAGGGCATTTATGAAGATAAAGGCATTCCCAGTCTGCAAGGTTGGCTTGAGCAGGCCATTGTTAGCCCCATTCAATTTGAAACACGCCTGATTGCGGACGAGCAAGCTATCATTGAAACAACGCTGAAAGAACTAGTCGATACTGCGGGTTGCCACCTTATCCTTACAACAGGCGGCACAGGGCCTGCACTGCGTGACGTCACGCCAGAAGCGACACTGGCCGTTGCTGACAAGGAAATGCCTGGATTTGGCGAGCAAATGCGGCAAATCAGCCTTCACTTTGTACCTACTGCCATACTCTCGCGCCAAGTGGCTGTCATTCGTAAGCAGTGTTTGATTATCAACCTGCCTGGGCAACCTAAAGCCATTGCCCAAACACTGGAAGGCCTCAAAGATGAGCATCACCAGGTCAAGGTTCATGGCCTTTTTGCTGCAGTTCCTTACTGCCTCGATTTATTAAGCACACAGGAAAACAGCATGCCTTACCTGGAAACAAATGAGGCAATCGTCAAGGCGTTTAGGCCAAAATCTGCATTAAAAAACTAAGCTATATCGATCATGTCCGAATTTAATGTCATCCAGCAATTCTTTACCCGCCCCACACGCCATACAGATATGGGAATAGGTGATGACGCGGCCTTGATTACATTATCAAAAGGCTCTCAGCTAGCGATATCGGCTGATATGCTGGTAGCGGGCACTCACTTTTTTCATGATGCTGACCCCGAAAAGCTAGGTTGGAAATCACTGGCGGTCAATGTATCTGACATGGCCGCAATGAGCGCGCAAGCAAAATGGGCAACCTTGGCCATCGCATTGCCCCGAATTGATGAACGTTGGCTAGGTGCATTTTCACAAGGTTTTTTTGCCTGTGCAGACACTTACAATATTGACTTAATTGGTGGCGACACAACAAGAGGCCCACTCACTATCAGCGTGCAAATCATGGGCGAAGCCCCAAAGGATAGCGCCTTGAAGCGCAGTCATGCAAAAGTTGAAGACGACATATGGGTGTCGGGCAGCATTGGCGCCGCAGCACTCGGCCTGGCCCATCTGCAAAGTAAGGTAACGCTGACTCCCGACACATTAGATGCATGCCTCAGGGCACTTCACTCTCCCACGCCACGGGCATCACTGGGCATTGCTTTACGTGGAATCGCCAATAGCTGCATTGATATTTCGGATGGGCTGTTGGCTGACTTGAACCACATACTCAAAGCCTCCAATCTCGGCGCTCAAATTGATCTGAGCGACATCCCCTGCCATCATGACTTAAAAAACAACCTGGATGACACACTGATTCAAAGTTGCATACTTGCCGGCGGGGATGACTATGAACTGCTGTTTACCGCACAGGCATCACAGCGCGAGGCCTTGCACCAATTAAGTCGCACGCTCAAGTTACCACTCACGTGTATTGGCAAGACTACGGCCAGTCTTGAACTCAACGTCATATATAAATCGCGGCACCTACTCATCACAAAGCAAGGATTTGACCATTTTGGCGAATAGCAAGCAACCTGATTTAAAATTACTGCTATCACACCCAGCGCATTTTTTTAGCTTGGGAATGGGTGCCGGATTAGCAAAAAAGGCCCCTGGCACATTCGGCACACTCGCAGGCATTCCTTTATTTTGGCTGATCTCGCACTACTCAACGCTCATACAACTCATTATTATCACCGCTCTGTTTTTAGCTGGCATTTATTTTTGCCGGAAAACCGGACAGGCATTGGGGATATCAGACCATGGCAGTATTGTCTGGGATGAAATCGTCGCCGTGATGTTAGTGCTCGCTTTTACTGAAAATCAATGGCAATGGTGGTTGGCTGCTTTTGTACTATTCAGGATATTTGACATATGGAAACCATTCCCCATCCGTCAATGTGATGCAAAAATCAAAGGTGGCTTTGGCGTGATGTTCGATGACTTGCTTGCCGCCATTTACGCAATTATCAGTTTAAATATTCTGCTATGGCTCAACACACAAACATAGAAACCCAAGCGCTTGCTAAGCAACTTGGCCAGGTCCTCAGGACAAGAAGCCTAGTGCTAACGATAGCAGAATCCTGCACGGGTGGGCTGGTTTCAGAAATCATTACCAGCATAGCAGGGAGTTCAGCATGGTTTGACAGAGGGTTTGTCACCTACAGCAACCAAGCAAAAATTGAAATGCTGGATGTTTCTGAAGAAACACTAAAAAAACACGGCGCAGTCAGCGAACAAACTGCGTATGAAATGACCATAGGCGCGCTCAACCATAGTCATGCGCAGGTCGGTTGCAGCGTCACAGGCATTGCCGGTCCGGATGGCGGTACACGGGACAAGCCTGTCGGCACGGTTTGTTTTGCCTGGGCAATCAACAACGACATGACCCACGGTGCGACATACACCAGCACGCAATTATTCACAGGCAGTCGGATAGAGATTCGTCAGCAATCCGCCATCTACATGATGACGGAGCTGATTAAAGCAATCAATAACACAACAGTTCAAGCACGGCACTAATGATGTCTGCCATGGCGCTGTTGATGCTGATGGTAATGGTGCTGATAATGCCTTTGTGCCCTAAAATTATGCTTGGGCGCGTATCTGTACGTTTGAACGTGTACCGGCGCATAATGCACACGATGCGGCTGATAATAAGCTGCTGGATGATGCACAGGTACCACGTAATGTGTTGCCACAGGATAAGCGTGATGCCCGTGACCACCTGCATTGATAGTCACACTGAATGAATCTCGCGCCTGAGCGCCAGTCGCCGCGGCTAACCCTAGCGTGAATGCCAATAAAGCTGAATGTAATAATTTCATCATCAATCTCCTAAACTAAATCCACTGTACGCGATTACATAACGCTAAAAAACCATGTTCGTTGACAACAAAATGCGCATATCCATTAGCTTGCTCACGAATCATCAGATTTACACATAAATAATACGCATAACGAGTGATGGTGCTTACGTTAAACTGGAATTTATGGAATAATTGTCAGCTATTTTAAGCACTTAAAAATAAAGGTAAAAACCAATGGATGACAACAAAGCGAAAGCACTCTCTGCCGCTCTTTCACAAATTGAAAAACAATTTGGCAAAGGCTCAATCATGCGCATGGGTGACAGCGATATTGGCGAAGACATTCAGGCTGTTTCCACTGGCTCACTGGGTTTGGATATTGCGTTAGGCATTGGCGGTTTGCCGCGAGGCCGTATTGTTGAAATCTACGGTCCTGAATCATCAGGCAAAACCACGCTTACTTTATCGGTGATTGCTGAAATGCAAAAGATGGGAGGGGTCGCAGCGTTTATTGATGCAGAGCATGCGCTTGATCCGCAATATGCAGCTAAATTAGGTGTTAATGTGCCTGACTTGTTAATTTCCCAGCCTGACACAGGCGAGCAGGCGCTGGAAATTGCTGACATGCTGGTTCGCTCAGGCTCGGTAGATATTGTGGTGGTGGATTCTGTGGCGGCGCTTACTCCACGTGCCGAGATTGAAGGCGAGATGGGTGACTCACATATGGGCTTGCAAGCGCGATTGATGAGCCAGGCTTTACGCAAACTAACAGGTAACATCAAACGTACTAACACGTTGGTGATTTTCATTAACCAAATCCGTATGAAAATCGGCGTGATGTTTGGCAATCCGGAAACCACAACAGGAGGAAATGCACTCAAGTTTTACTCCTCTGTCCGTCTGGATATCCGCCGTACGGGTGCGATTAAAAAAGGCGATGAAGTCACAGGTTCTGAAACACGCGTTAAAGTAATTAAAAACAAAGTAGCGCCACCATTTAAACAGGCGGAATTTGACATCATGTACGGTGAAGGTATTTCTCGCCTTGGCGAAATCATTGAACTGGGTTCCAATATCAAGTTAATAGAAAAAGCAGGTGCCTGGTATAGCTACAATGGTGAAAAAATCGGCCAAGGTAAAGAGAATGCCAAAGAGTTCTTGCGTGAACACCCGGAGATTGCACAGGATCTTGAGGCAAAAATACGCGCCAATGCCAAACAGCTAAACGAAATATTGCCTACGGTACGTGGCGAGGATGATTGATAAGAATTGGCAATAGAACCGCCAGCAAAATCATTACGCCAGCGTGCTTTGGAATACCTTGCAAAGCGCGAGTATTCTTATACCGAACTTGGCCGGAAACTTAGCAAGTATGCAGAGGCGTCCGATGATGTTCCTGCGCTGCTGGAAGATTTTAAAGCGCGGGGCTGGCTTTCAGATGCGCGATTTACTGAGCAAATCATACAGGCAAGGCAGTCAAAATTTGGCAGCGCCAAAATTGCACATGAATTGCGCGAAAAAGGCATTGCAGATGAGCTAGTTAGCAACGCTATTGCACAAGTCAAAATTTCGGAATTTGATAACGCATGTGAAGTCTGGCGTAAGAAATTTAAAGCGCCACCTGCCACAAGAGATGCGTGGGCAAAGCAAGCAAGATTTTTACAAGGCCGAGGGTTTGGCTTTGAAATGATTAAAAAAGTATTAAGTGCTGTCGCCAGCCAAGCAGAAAACGATTAAAGACTTCAAACTAAATTTTATGACAATTCAATTAAGCAACAACCCAAGCAGCAACGAAATTCGCCAAGCTTTTCTTGATTTTTTCGCCTCCAAAGGCCATGAAGTGGTCAGCTCCAGCCCGCTCGTTCCGCATGGCGACCCAACGCTGCTATTCACCAATGCCGGGATGAATCAATTCAAGGATGTATTCTTGGGCTTTGATAAACGTTCCTATACACGCGCCACCTCTAGCCAAAAATGCGTGCGCGCAGGTGGAAAACACAACGACCTTGAAAACGTGGGTTACACAGCACGTCACCACACATTTTTTGAAATGCTGGGCAACTTCAGTTTTGGCGACTACTTCAAAGAAGATGCCATCAAATATGCATGGGAACTCCTGACGGAAGTATTCAAATTACCTCAAGACAAGCTAACCGTCACTGTTTACGCTGAAGACGATGAAGCCTATGACATTTGGCATAACACCATAGGCGTACCCGCAGAACGCATTATCCGAATCGGCGATAATAAAGGTGCGCGCTACGCGTCTGATAACTTCTGGATGATGGGCGACACAGGGCCTTGTGGACCTTGTACCGAAATCTTCTACGACCATGGCGACCATCATTTTGGCGGCCCTCCCGGCAGCCCGGATGAGGATGGCGACCGCTTCATTGAAATCTGGAACAACGTGTTTATGCAGTACAACCGCGATGAGGCGGGCGTGATGCACCCTCTGCCCAAACCCTCTGTCGACACGGGTATGGGCTTAGAGCGCATCTCTGCCGTATTGCAGCATGTACATGCCAATTATGAAATAGACCTGTTTCAAAAACTGATCCAGGCGGCCGCGCGTGAAACCAGCACCGGTGACCTCAATAGCCCAAGCTTAAAAGTACTAGCCGACCATATCCGCGCCTGCGCATTCCTGATTGCGGATGGCGTCATTCCCGGGAACGAGGGTCGCGGCTATGTATTGCGCCGTATCATTCGCCGTGCAATACGCCATGGCTACAAACTCGGTGTGCGCAGTGCATTCTTCCACAAAATTGTGCCAGATCTGGTTTCAGCTATGGGTGAAGCTTATCCTGAACTGTTCACCTACCGGTCAAGCATCACCGACATGCTCAAACTTGAAGAAGACCGCTTCTTTGAGACCATTGACAACGGCATGTCGATATTAGAAGCCGAGCTAACCAACACCAAAGGTATTTTTAACGGTGAAACTGCATTTAAACTCCATGACACCTACGGGTTTCCGCTGGATTTAACGGCAGATATCTGCCGCGAACGCAATGTCATCGTGGATACCGCTGCATTTGACGCAGCCATGGCCCGCCAAAAAGAGCAGGCGCGCTCAGCGGGCAAATTCAAGATGGCAGCCAACCTTGAATATACCGGTAGTCAAACCGCTTTTCATGGCTATGAAAAGCTGGAAACTACTGGCACAGTGCTTGCACTCTACAAAGACAGTCAGGCAGTTCAACAACTCAACGAAGGTGATCAAGGTGTCATTGTTTTGGACAATACACCTTTCTACGCTGAGTCAGGTGGGCAAATTGGCGATAGCGGCATCATCAGGAGTAGTAACGGCATTTTTGCAGTTGAAGACACTCAAAAAATACAGGCGGCGGTGTTTGGGCATCACGGTACGCTGAAAACAGGCACATTAACTGTAGGCGACTCCATTCAGGCCAATGTCAACCTGAGTGTGCGTGTCAGTACCATGCGCAACCATTCTGCAACCCACCTCATGCATAAAGCACTGCGTGAAGTGTTGGGTGAGCATGTGCAGCAAAAAGGTTCGTTAGTAGATGCCGGAAAAACACGCTTTGACTTTGTGCATAACGCGCCAATGACCAACGATGAGATTCGAAGGGTAGAAGCGATTGTCAATGCCGAGATACTGGCCAATGTTGCCACACAGGCGCGTGTCATGGATATCGAATCTGCACAAAAGACGGGCGCATTGATGCTGTTTGGCGAAAAATACGGTGATGAAGTGCGTGTGCTGGATATTGGCTCAAGTCGAGAGCTATGTGGCGGCACCCATGTAAGCCGTACCGGAGATATTGGTTTATTTACCATCACAGCAGAGGGTGGCGTTGCTTCAGGTGTGCGTCGTATAGAGGCCGTAACAGGCGAAAATGCACTGCATTACATGCAGGATATGGAAGCCACCCTAGGGGGCGTAGCTGGCACATTAAAGGTTTTGCCTTCCGAAGTGCCTACTCGTGTCGGCACGCTGCTCGACCAGGTGCATCGTCTAGAACGCGAAATTGCAGCGGTAAAAGGCAAATTGGCAGCGTCACGTGGAGACGACCTGGCACTGCAGGCGATTGATATATCAGGTGTTAACGTGTTGGCTGCAACACTTGAAGGAGCTGACGCAAACACGCTGCGCGAAACAATGGATAAGCTAAAGGATAAATTAAAATCTGCGGCAATTGTCCTGGCAAGCACCAATGAAGGCAAAGTAAGCCTGGCTGCCGGTGTGACGCCAGACTTAATCAGCAAGGTCAAAGCTGGTGAGCTTGTCAATTTTGTAGCGGCACAGGTTGGAGGGAAGGGCGGAGGAAAGCCTGATATGGCAATGGCAGGCGGTACGGATGCCGGCCAGCTTCCCAAAGCACTCGCGAGCGTAGAAAATTGGGTAAAGGAAAAACTCATTTAGCCACAGATAAACACGGATAAACACAGATAACTGATGGCTGGCGTTTATTGGTTTTGAAGTGATTTTTTTAATAGCGCTGCATTTATTACAGAGATATATAATTGTTTTATGTTTTCATCCTTGTATCTCTGTGTTTATCTGTGGCTAAAACTTAAGATTTAATCATGGCACTCATAGTACAAAAATACGGCGGCACTTCTGTCGCCAACCCTGAACGCATTAAAAACCTTGCAGCACGCGTTGCCCGTTACAAAGCGCTTGGGCATAAAATAGTCGTGGTGGTCTCTGCCATGTCTGGCGAAACAAATCGATTGATCAGCCTCGCTAAAGAGATCATGACCGACCCCGACCCACGCGAACTGGACGTTATGGTTTCAACCGGCGAGCAAGTCACCATTGGCATGACAGCGCTTGCACTCATGGAGCTTGGCATTAAAGCCAAAAGTTACACAGGTACGCAAGTCAAGATACTCACCGACAATGCATTCACCAAAGCGCGTATCCTGAACATAGATGAGAGCAATATCAAACAAGACCTTGATAATGGCTATGTGGTTGTTGTGGCAGGCTTTCAGGGCGTAGATGCCAACGGCAACATCACAACACTGGGTCGCGGTGGATCGGACACCACAGGTGTAGCACTAGCTGCGGCACTTAAAGCTGATGAGTGCCAGATCTATACGGACGTTGACGGCGTCTACACCACCGACCCTCGCGTAGTGCCTGAGGCGCGTCGCCTAAACAAAATCACCTTTGAAGAAATGCTGGAACTTGCCTCACAGGGTAGCAAGGTTTTGCAAATCCGCTCAGTAGAGTTTGCGGGTAAATATAAAGTTAAATTGCGCGTGCTATCCAGCTTTGAAGATGAAACTGAAGGTACGCTAATCACATTTGAGGAAGAAAACACGATGGAACAACCCGTTATATCAGGCATCGCCTTTAACCGTGACGAAGCCAAAATTACTGTATTAGGCGTACCTGATAAACCAGGCATTGCTTATCAAATTTTAGGCCCCGTGGCCGAAGCGAACGTCGATGTCGACATGATTATTCAAAATACCGGCGCTGACGGCACAACCGATTTCACGTTCACGGTACACAAAAACGAGATGAATAAAGCCCTTAACATCTTGCGAGATAAGGTGCAAGGCCATATCGGTGCAAGAGAAATTAGCGGAGATGACAAAATTGCCAAGGTTTCTGTTGTTGGTGTTGGCATGCGCTCACACGTTGGCATTGCCAGCCAAATGTTCCGCACCTTGGCAGAAGAAGGCATTAACATTCAAATGATTTCTACGTCAGAAATTAAAATCGCAGTCGTCGTAGATGAAAAATACCTGGAGTTAGCAGTACGTGTGCTACACAAAGCGTTTGAATTAGATGCCGAGTAATTTAAAATTTACGTCGTGTTAGACATTGATTTTTAGAGGCGTTTAGCGTACTATCACGCCCTCGTAACAAGTGTATTTAGAAATAAACGGAGAGCTGGCCGAGTGGTCGAAGGCACTTCCCTGCTAAGGAAGCATACAATCCCTCGCTCTCCGCCAGTTTTATACGTGAGCGTCATATTTAACTGGCATATTATTTAAGTTCTAGTATAATGCACGCCTTACGCGCCCGTAGCTCAGCTGGATAGAGTACTTGGCTACGAACCAAGGGGTCAGGAGTTCGAATCTCTTCGGGCGCACCATATAAAACAAAGGCTTACAGTTTAACGACTGTGAGCCTTTTGTCTTTCTGGCGATCAAGAGGTAAACAGGGGTGTAAGCAAAAAATTTACTAGCTCCTTCAATAATTCAACACACAATACACCAATAATTTAGTCGTGATCTGATATCCACACAAAATTCAGGACACCTGCCGACCTCGTCGCATATTGCGTTCTGAAGAAGACTTCGGAGCCTGGCTGGTAGAAGTAAGAAAAAGCGTTCCGTATAAACTCTCTGATAGAGCAGTACAAATTTAACCTAATAAAAGGCATATCTATACCTCTTATAATTAAATGGTAAGTTAATAGGTATCAATATGCCACTTAATGAAATAAATTTAACTTCCCAAAAATTAGGTATATAATGGCCGCTTAATTGCTATAAAATATAATAAAAGGCACATATTTACCTAATGAACACACTTTTATTCAACACACCGGAAGAGCTTCAGGCCGTACTAGGGAAACGATTACGTCGTCTACGTCTTAACCGTAACCTTGATCAGCGCACCACCGCTGAGAAGGCCGGTGTCTCAGAAAGAGCCCTGCGCAACCTTGAAGCTGGGCGGGGATCAACTGTGGAAACCCTGTTACGTGTGTTGAAAGCACTGGAATATCTACAAGGAATAGACATACTTGCCCCGGAAACCAGCATCAATCCACTCGATTTATTACGCCAACCCAAGGCACCGCAGCGCGCACGACGTAGCATCAAGTCACCGAAAGAAAATTGATGGATATACCCGTCATTGAAGTTCGTATCTGGGGTGAGCGTGTTGGTGCTGTGGCACCAGACCCGCGTTTGGGCTGTTACGTGTTTGCTTATGATCCAGCATGGCGGAGACGTGGCATCGAATTGGCGCCGCTCACCATGCCGCTAGATGACTCTCGCACGACATTTGCCTTCGCTGATCTTTCTGAGCCAGGCTACAAAAGGCTACCGGGTCTAATCGCTGACGCCTTACCCGACGACTTCGGCAATGCGCTCATTGATGCCTGGATGTCCCGCAAAGGTTTAGAGAAACGCGCCATCACCACACTTGATCGTCTAGCCTATATGGGTAAGCGTGGGATGGGTGCATTGGAATTTAAACCCGCGCGTGGCGCTCACCGTGAAAGTGCGGAACCGCTGGAAATGAAAAATCTGGTAGAAGCCGCCCGTATGGTCATACATGGCGATCTTTCTGGCGATGTGAAAGCACAGGCAGCGCTCGCCAATATTATCCGGGTTGGCACTTCCGCTGGCGGCGCACGCGCAAAAGCGGTCGTTACTTGGAACCCACAAACCAACCAAATTCGTAGCGGTCAGTTCGATGCAGCGCCAGGGTTTGAGCATTGGCTACTCAAATTTGATGGTATTGGCAAAGATTCAGAGCTAGGTGGAAGCGCGGATTATGGACGGATTGAATACGCGTATCACCTGATGGCAAGTGCTGCTGGCATTAAGATGTCACCTTGCCGGTTACTGGAAGAAAGTGGACGCGCCCACTTCATGACGCACCGATTCGACCGTGAAGTGAATGATAAAGGCACGGTCAAGCATCACGTGCAGACGCTCTGTGCCATAGACCACCTTGACTACAAGCAACGCGCTACCCATGCCTATGCACAGCTATTCATGGCCATCGCTAGGCTCAAACTGGGAGACGAGGCTATCGGTCAATCATTCCGCCGCATGGCATTTAATGTCATGGCAAAAAACTGTGACGACCACACCAAGAACTTTGCTTTCCGTCTCAAGCAAGGCGGATCATGGGAGCTTGCCCCAGCTTATGATGTAACGCATGCCTATAACCCTCAAGGGGAATGGACTTACCAGCATTTGATGAGCGTTAACGGTAAATTCAGCGGGATCACGCGCGCTGATTTACTTGTAGAAGCTGAGCGCTTCGGCGTTCGCCGCCCTCTTGATTTACTGGCTGATGTGCGAGCTGCTTTGGATGATTGGCAGCAATTTGCCAAGGATGCTGGTTTAAACACTACAACCGCCAACACCATTGCTACTGACTTTGAACTGATTTGAAATTGAGCGACCAACAATGAAAATTGCACTCGCCCGTGAACACCGAAAACATTGGAATCCCTGATTGCCCAGGCTCGCCCCACGGCAGAATCTGGCGCAGCCAAAGCACTCTAGGCATTAGCCGTTGGAGAAAATCGCTCGCTGGCGCAATAAGCGAATCAGGGACAAGTTATTGGAGCAGTTAGTGATAGTGTGGATTACGATGACTGATGCTTGAAGCAAGCCACATGAAGGTTTACCCGCATGCATCTGGCGCAAGAAGAGGCAAGCAAGACATGGCGCGCACAAAAAGTGGCTCAATACCAAGCTGCAATTGACCGTGGATGCGCATGGCATGCCGATCCGAGTACTTGTCAAAGCAGGTGCCGTTGCAGCTTGAACCCAAGCTTGTAGGCTGATCGAGCGCATCACAGCAGAGCACTTATTAGCAGACAAAGGCTACACAGCGATGCCATGGTGGAGCAGATCATCAAACAGGATGTGCAGACGCAAATTTCACCAAGGTAAAACAGAAAGAATCAACGCAAATATGACAAAGAACCCCACAACTACGGCACTTGGTTGAAATGCCTTTTTGCACCTCAAGGGCTGGCGCGGGGTTGCAACGCGCTACGCAAAATGCACCTCGTCGTTCCTTGCCGCAGTACAGATATGCTGCATCGCCTTGTGGGCATTAATCTCGTGACGATACTATCTAACTAATACCAGTACAGGTATGCTTCATCTTGAGTACTCGCTTTCCGCGAATCCTTAATTGTAAAGAATTGTAAATTTATGATGCATGGAACAAGTCTTGTTTTGAGCGAGGCGAAAATATAACTTATTGATTTAAAATAATTTCTCTCTGTGTTAGCTGTGGTGTAGGTGATCTGCCCTGTGAGTTCTTTACTACATGTTTGTTAGGCGTAATGTTGACCTAAATCTCGGATGCGGGTATTTTGAGTAGAGGTTGGCGATTTGTTGAGTACTTTACCATTCTCGATGGTAATTACGGCGTCAGCGTTTAGCTTCTGTATTTAGCTTCAGAATTGATCTGTGGAAATTATTTATTAATGACTATCAGATTTTTTAAAAAAAATCATGT
>PHCJ01000020.1 GCA_002842285.1 Betaproteobacteria bacterium HGW-Betaproteobacteria-22 | reverse complement strand
GAACAGCAACGGCAATTGCTGGAAGCCAACGGCTGCACCACCTATCAGGGATATCTCTTTGCCAAACCTATGCCGATTGAGGCGCTTGAGGCGCTGCTGATTAGCCTGTCTGACAAAATTTAGGCGTCAGCATCCTGGCTCGACTCAGTTGGGCAGCGTTGAAATTAAGTGTAACTGGTAGGCTTATTAGCATCCGTCGTCAAACTAGCCTCATGATATTGCAAATAATCCACATAAGATTTGCTATCTGTAGCACTATTTTCGTAAAATGTAGCTTTAGAGGACGCGCCTGAATTTTAAAGTTTACGTGCTTTGTATCAGTTTGATTTTTGTATCGGTTTAATTGAACGCAGATTTTCCATTAGGACTTACCAGCGCCTGGTAATCAACACTAAAGCCAACAAGTTGGCAAGCCCTAATGGAAAATCTGGGTTAAAGCTAATACTTAAACAAATTCCTAATTCAATTTAAAAAAATCACTATGCAGCTAACAATCAATGGCAAACCCCGCAATTTTGATGCTCAGCAGTTCAGCGTAGCGCATCTTGTGCAGTTACTGGAGCTCACCGGCAAGCGTTTAGCCATAGAACTCAACGGTGAAATTGTGCCACGCAGCCAGTTCGAGCATATGGTTTTGAAAGATAACGATAAACTTGAAATTGTGGGTGCCGTTGGTGGCGGATAAAGGATAACCAGTTGTCAGACTTATTAAAAATTGCAGATAAAACCTACCGGTCACGCCTGTTGGTAGGTACAGGAAAATATCAAGACTTTGCTGAAACGCGTGCGGCGATTGATGCCAGTGGCGCTGAAATCATTACCGTTGCGATTCGCCGCACCAACATTGGCCAAACTGCCGGTGAGCCTTCGCTTCTGGACTTTTTGTCGCCTGAAGAATTCACTTACCTGCCCAACACGGCGGGCTGCTATTCGGCAGACGATGCAGTGCGCACCTTGCGCTTGGCACGTGAGTTACTGGATGGCCACAAATTGGTTAAACTGGAAGTGCTGGGCGACCCGAATACCTTATACCCCAACATGATTGAAACAATCAGTGCAGCTAAAACCCTGGTCAAAGACGGTTTTGATGTGATGGTGTACTGCTCAGATGACCCGATTATTGCCAAACAGCTTGAAGAAGTCGGTTGTTGTGCCGTCATGCCATTGGCATCACTCATCGGTTCAGGCATGGGGATATTGAACCCATGGAACTTACAGATCATCATCGAAAATGCAAAGATTCCAGTGTTGGTAGATGCTGGCGTAGGCACTGCTTCTGACGCTGCCATTGCCATGGAGCTGGGTTGTCAGGGGGTGTTGATGAACACCGCCATTGCTGCGGCTAAAAATCCCGTGCTGATGGCTGGTGCTATGAAAAAAGCTGTTGAAGCGGGCCGTGATGCCTATCTGGCTGGCCGCATGCCTAAAAAACTTTATTCTGCCAGCCCCAGCTCACCTACCACAGGTTTAATTACTTAAGTCAATTCATGAGCAGCGCTAAACGTTATGCGTGCACGGTGAAAGTAGAGGTGACTTTCATCCCGGAGCAATCTGATGTTGAGCATAATCGCTATGTTTTCGCCTACCACGTGACGATAGTCAACACTGGCAGCATGTCAGCACAGTTAGTCAGTCGTCACTGGTTGATTACTGAGGCCGATGGTCAGCGGCAGGAAGTCAAAGGCCTGGGAGTGGTTGGCGCTCAGCCATTCATTAAACCGAATGAAAGTTATGAATACACTAGTGGCACTGTAATCAACACCCCCATGGGTAAAATGCAGGGCAGCTATCAAATGGTGGCAGAAGACGGCACGCATTTTGATGCGGAAATTGCGCCTTTTGCACTGTCCATGCCCAGAGTGCTGCATTGAAACTACTGCACAAACAGGTGTATCTAAAAAGGCATTAGGACAAAAGGCGCAGGTATTGCAAACTAGCACCTGACTTGTTGTTGGTGATATTAAAATGAAAAAAACCACACAGAGCATTTCACTGATTTTCGTAACCGTGCTGATCGCTGCATGCGCATCCGGACAGGTTAAACCCGTTGAGCCTCCCGCGCCGCCAGCCAGACCTCAATGCGATTGCGTGATTGAAAAGCCGCCAGTGCAAATTCCCGAAACTACGCCAGCCCCAGAAGCAAAACCAGTTGAGCTCAAAGAAATCGCAAAAATTGCCGATTACGGCTTATTAAAATCCGCTGGCTGGGAAGAGGTCGATGGCTGGCAAAAGGATAACCTGGCTACTGCGTGGCCAGCCTGGATGCAAAGCTGCTCTACGCTCATTAATAAAGCGCCGTGGCAGAATGCTTGCAATGCTGCGGTGGCATTGAACGCTAGAACGAATAGCAAACCCGACAATAAAGCCGTACAAAATTATTTCAGGCAGCATTTTACTGTCTATAAAACCACGAATATAGACGGTACTGACAGCGGTATGATTACAGGCTACTACCAGCCTGTGCTCAAAGGCAGCCGCAGTCAATCCGCGAAATACCCCTACCCACTTTATGCGCCGCCTGATGATTTAATTACAGTTGAGCTGGATAGTTTGTTCCCTGAATTGAAATTTAAACGTGTGCGAGGCCGCCTAGTCGGCAATAAGTTGATCCCCTACTACAGTCGAGGAGAAATCGAGTCGGAGGCCGCACCTATCAAAGGCCGCGAATTGATTTATATCGACGACATTATCGATGTTTTCTTTTTGCAGATTCAGGGTTCAGGCTTGGTACAGCTGGAAAATGGCGAGCAGGTGCATGTGGGTTATGCAGACCAAAATGGCCATACCTACAACTCCATTGGCAGGTTGCTGATTGAACGTGGTGAGCTCACACTTGCTCAGGCTTCCATGCAGGGGATTAAGAACTGGGCACGCAATAATCTGGATAAGCTGCGCGAGCTATTAAATAACAACCCAAGTTATGTTTTTTTTAGAGAGCTGCCCGCAGGCCTGCCGGGGCCGATTGGCGCACAAGGTGTGCCTATACAGGCGGGGCGCAGCGTGGCGATTGATCCAAAATTCATCCCCTTAGGTGCGCCTGTATTCCTGGCAACGACCGAGCCTAACAGCAGCAAGCCCTTAAAACGACTTATGGTAGCACAGGACACAGGTGGCGCGATTAAAGGCGGTGTGCGTGCCGACTTTTTTTGGGGCGCAGGCATTGAGGCTGGCAACAAGGCGGGTGCCATGAAGCAATCTGGTAAGATTTGGGTATTTTTACCAAAGGAGTTTGTGGTTAAACCTTAAGGATTCACGCAAAAAGTGCCTGCGCGGGCGAATTACTGTGTAGCGCAGTTTTTTTGATTACCGGCATCACCTGTGCCGGTAAAGGCGTCAAGCCCAGAGAGTGCACAAATTAAAAAGGGTGCCTATCAGCACCCCTTTTGATCATACGTAAGATATTACTTGTTCATTACGTACATTGTAACTTCAAAACCGAAACGCATTTCAGTAGCAGCTGGTGTTGTCCACATAGTAATTCTCCTTTTTGATAAATTCGTATCGCTTTTGCTTTTGGGCTTCTGCATTACGTGAAACACATCTTACGGTTTTACTTAAGACATTCACATATCATTGGTCATTAAAACATGCTCATGATTTTCATGAGCATGTTGATTGCTTGATTTTCGGGCTTTACTTTTTAAAGTTTTTGATTAACTTTTTGATCGCTTTACGGCCAAATCTACGCTTAAAGCCGACTTTTGCATCATATAAATACAAGGATAACCGAATGCTAGCGGTGAGTTTTCTGCCAATATTTGTCAGGTAAAGCCCCATAAAACGTTCGCGCCCTGCCCAGTGAAGTTTATTGCAGATCCTGGACATGTCCGCAATGCGACATTTAAGTGGCGCGGGGTGTGTGAAAAAACAGGCGCGTGCAGTATCGATGAGAGAAAAATGCAGTTTTTTGTTTTCCCGCAATTGCACCAGCACATTACCGCCTGATAAATCCCTGAAAAAAGTGCCGTTTTTATGCATGTTGTGCAAGTATTGTGCAAGCTGTGCGTAGGTGTCCTCCGCACTAATCGTGACATGATGTGCACTAAAATAAAAATCTTTATTGCCTTGGGCAAAATGCACAAACATTTCGCCCACCGAGCAATCTGCTTTAACGTAATCGCAAATATAAAAATTCTGCTTGAGACTTGTGTCGCCTTCTTTTTCAAAAAAGGCAACAGGGTGGGCTGTGCTAATGCCACGCCTTAAAAGCTCTACCGCACCATTCCAGCTGCGCTTAGCCTTGCTGGGTTTGAATTTATCCAAGAACGCTTTGTGCGGGTACATCTTGACAGGCTGCTTAACCGTCACGCGCTGTGTTGGGTCGCGCGGGTCTGGCAATGCCCATATCGCATTGCGCGCATGCCTTAGTGCATTGTCTTTTTGCGGGCTTATTAATTTTTCAGGATGCAGGGCCGTCGCCAAGAGCGAGGCCTCTTCTATATTTTTTGCCAAAACCATGCCTAGCCAACCCTGCTGGTTAAATCGGTAATAGGTTAAATTATTGATATGCGCATGTATTGCTAAATCTTTAGCCAAGGCTAGTGCTTGCTTAACTCTAACTTCATGATGAACAGGCCAGCGCAAATAAATTGGTGATTCTGTGATGAGGTGCGTTTCACCACCCATAACATGCCCATCACGATGGATTATTTGAGCCTGCTCAATATCTGCCACGTCATAAACTTCATTTAGAAAAGCCACTTTGCCATTAATCGTCCACAAGGCGTGCAGTTGCGCATCAGTCGTTTGAAAATGATGTATTTCCAAACCATGAGCGGTTGCGATTGCTGACCGGTAGTGCGCACCTTGTATGAGTTTTGCTACAGTTTTAATAGCATTAAAGCTCGCATGGTGCCTAAAATTTTGTTGGGTGCCATCGACGTTGGCATAATGTGTTACGCGCTCCAGTGCCGGGTATTGTGCATCAGTCAGGCCATCATCTATCAAACCTTCGCGGTGACAGATCAACGCCCCCCAAAAAGCCTGATCAAGTGCGCCTGATGCCGCATTCAGCAGCATATATCGCGCTGCATAATCAGCCTGCTTTTGTTCGCCATCAGGCAATAAGCGTTGTATGCGGTAAATTGCCCAAAATGCTACGGGCGACATAAAGTGCTGCATGCCAAAGTCGCTCGTAATTTTTTTAAGCAGCCGTGCTTTTTTAACCAGGTTAAATTTAAATACCGTAGCCCAGCGATATTTAAATATACGGTGATCAAACCGTTCGGGCTCAGAAACGCGCTCTGAAAATAAATTATCAGTATGAATGCAGGGTAGTTGATTTTTTGCACGCAAAATATTCAATATGCCTACGTTATAAATTGGTTCGAAATCGGTGACATTGGGCCCTGCCAGCACGATGCCATGCCGCCTGATGGCTGTATAGGCGATATCCCATGCATTTAAAAATCCATCCACGGTATAGCCAGCCCAACGTTTACGGTTAATTGTCGAGCCGATTTCAATGCATTTTAACTGCGCCCCAAAGCGGCTGAGCACTGCTTCTACAAAGACTTTCCATTGCGCTTGCTCGGTGGTGTTTTCCATATTGCCGGCATTTGCAAAGGGTTGAATTAAATGCAGGGTGACATTAAATTTTTCATTCAATAAACGTGTCAGAAAGCGTGCATTAAAGCTTTCTAAATCACCATAGGTGAAATCCAGTCGCACCTCGGCAATGCCCAGCGC
Source organism: Betaproteobacteria bacterium HGW-Betaproteobacteria-22 (assembly GCA_002842285.1). Taxonomy (GTDB): domain Bacteria; phylum Pseudomonadota; class Gammaproteobacteria; order Burkholderiales; family Methylophilaceae; genus Methylotenera. The sequence goes on along the minus strand of PHCJ01000020.1, from coordinate 36,850 downwards.
GTTAAGTTGTGCGATGACATAATCATCCATGTCGGGTTCGTTTGCAGAGGCAACACAAACACCAATAAAATCTTTAGGAATAGTATGGTTGCCAGGGGGAATATGCGCCTGCCTAATGCGTAACTTACCACTAAAAATATAAGTGAGCCCTTTGCGTATGATCGGCCATGTCAGCATGTTGGGCTGTTTTTTTGGATACGGCATAAACTATGGCAGGCGATAACGCTGTTCGTTGTAGAGCAGATCGGGTAACAACACGTTGGCTAAAGCTTTTTGCGACAGTGACTCAGCATTAGCCGGAGGCGTAACTTCATTCAAATGTCTGGTTTTAGTGTCATAAACTGCATGTGCGGGCACCTTGCCCGAACGCAGCACCACCACCTGATGCCCTGATGCGCTTTCCTCCATCCAGCCAAAATTTTCGTTGTACTGCATCATGGCCCGACCTGGCGTATCTGGCGCAATGCTGGATAAATCTCTGCCTGTCATCGGATGCTGCGCCTCAATTCCCATCAAAGATAGCAAGGTCACCGGCAAGTCAATCTGACTGGCAAGTCCCGTATAGCGTAGCGGTTTGATATCTGCGCCTAAAATCAAGCCAGGGATATGAAAGCGCTCAATAGGCACTAAAGTCTCTCCCCGTACCCGAATGTCATGGTCTGCCACAATTAAAAATACGGTGTCTTTCCAATATGCACTCTGCTGTGCTTTCTTGAAAAACTCACCTATGGCGTAATCTGCATACTTGACTGCATTGTTATCGGTTGCCTTGGGTTGCTCATAAAGCTCGATTCGACCATCCGGGAACTCAAAAGGCGCGTGATTGGAAGATGAAAAGGCTAAGGTGTAAAATGGCTTCCCTGCTTGATGATGTGCCAAAAGCTGCTCATGCGTTTTGTTCAGTAAATCTTCATCAGAAACCCCCCAGCTACTAATAAATACCGGGTTCTTATAGTCTTTTTGCTCAACAATCTCTTGAAAGCCATTTCCGGTAAAAAATCCCCGCATATTATCAAAGTGTGCTTCACCACCGTAAATAAACTCCGTGGTGTAGCCACGTTTTTCAAGCAAAGCCGCAAGCGTAAAAAAATTCTTCTGCGACTTGGAAAGTTTTACTGTGCTGTCGGCTGGCGTGGGTTGAAACCCCGTCGTTACTGCTTCAATGCCGCGCACTGAGCGCGTCCCTGTGGCATAAAGCTGATCAAACCATATGCCTTGTTCTTTTAGTTTCTCAATATTCGGGGTAACAGGCACGCCACCTAAAGACTCCACAAAAGTGGCACCTAGACTTTCTTGCAGAATAATCACCAGATTGAGCGGTTTATCACGTTTTTGACTGGGATTTAGTGTTGTCAATGTTGGGATGTCAATATCTTTTGCGCCTGTGAGCCTGAATATTTCTTCTCGCGGCATCTTGCCGTAAATTTCACTGGATTTTGTTTCCTTGAGCAAGTTATAGGTCGCATAGATGACAGAATAGCCAGAGCTAATCACCAGGCTATTTACCATGCTGTCTGAGGTAATCGCAAATAGGGCAGGGTTGGCAGGACGATGGCCTAATGATGAGCGTATGCCAAAGGCGGTTAAAGTAAAAATCAAAGGCCACACCAGCCAAATCCTCTTATTGCTCCATGTGGACTGCATGCCTAGCCACGGGCGCATAAAGCGGCATGTAGCCCAAAAGGCCAGTACAGAAAAACCGACTCCTGCAAACACATGCACTTTGAATCCGCGCCACAGCATGCTAAACACCTCATTCGGGTATTTCAAATACTCAACAAATATACGGTTGGGACGCACGTCATATTCATTAATAAAGCCCGGGGTTGAAACTTCTAAAAACACCAGCAATACGATTCCTAACAGCACCCAGACATAGGTGAATTTTTTCCAGAAACCAAATAATGGCTTTACTGCCAGGAAAGGTGCGAGCAGCAGCGGAATCAAAGCCATCAAACCAAGCTGGATGATGTCCGCACGTACGCCCTGCATAAAAATCTCGGCTAGGCTTCCCGCTTCTGTGACACGCTGAAACTTCCACAGCACTAAACCAAAGCGCGACAGTGACAACACCAGCAAACCCACCAGCAGCATGGCAAGTAGTGGTGCAAACGGACCTAATTTAGAAGATAGGCGCCAAATGGAGTGCTGTAGTTTTTTAATCAAAGGAGTATGTGCTGCATTTATTAAGATAGGGGTTGTTATTATAAAGGAAACACGGAATAAGTATCTATGCGAGCGAATTGCCAAAAATGATTAAATTAAAGTTTGCACGGTTTTTTGGCTACGCTATCTTATTTGCGATCCAAATGAGCAGACTTGAACAATGAATAGGCCATGACTGCGAGCACCAGCAAACCCAACAACAAGCCGGCCCATAAAATCCAGTTTTTATAATCCGGCGGTGTAATCCAACTATTGGCGATGTTTTGCGGGTTAAGATGCATCTCTGTCAGGCGAATGTTAGCTACAGGCAACGCAAGCACCGCCTCTGCTTTATCGTTCGGCATTAACGCTGTCAAAGGGACGGCATTGATGATCTGTTGCCGCTCGCCTATGTGTAATGTGTAAGGTGCATTGCCTCGAGCATTCCATACTAACGTGTGTGGTAGCCATCCAATCGACAGACTGGCATTCCGGCTGCCAATGCCGCCATTTGTCTGATTAAATTGCAAACGCCAAAAACGCGATACTGTTGAATTAAGCAATATCTCTGGATTGCCATGGCGTGCTTGGGCCTGATCTATCCGAAACAAAGAGGCGGCAGTTAAATATTGCCAAGGTTTATCTACCTGACTGCGTGTCATAATGCTCACATGTGTCAGCGTATTATTTTCTGGCAGGTCAACCTGTAAATACCTGGCGGGAAAACGTCCTGTGGATTCAAAGTCAAGATTTACAATTCCATTTTCAAGATTTTCACGTGCCTGAAATGGTAATTTCTGCCAGTAAATCTCGGGCGAAAGTGAACGCACACTCGTATATTCAGCACTTACATCAATCAGGTTCAAGGTTAACTTATCCGCAGGTTTTATTTTAAAATAACGAGCCTCGGTCGTTACATCCAGATGAATGGTATTTTGCAAAATAGCTGAATCATCCGCTGCGGTTTTAAGTAAAACACCTTGACCTACAGCAGACCAGCTTTTTAAATCCTCACTCGCAAACACGCTTAACGGGAGCATTTCTCCCACCGCGCCCGCCCATTTGATGACTAAAGTCTGCAAAGGCGGATGTTTCTCCCCTGCATCTACCAGAAACACGGTTTTCTCTGTGGCATGCTGATTAGTCAGGCTCATATCGAGCAAGGTCTTTGCTGCATTTTTTTCAATTTGAATGGCAACGTTATCTGCAGTTGACAGCTTGCTTTCTTTGATAGGAAAAAACGATAGCTGTTTGATCTCTGAGGTCAAAGTGCGTAACGGATACAGGTGTTCATAAGGCAATAAAGCGTAAGGCAATTGCTCGCCAGCCGCATTGGTGATCGTGAGGTCTTGCAATTGATTGGTTCGGCTATACTGATACACCGATTGCGGTAGTCGCGTTTGAAACAATGGTGCCATATCAGCGGTGTCCAGCTCAAAGGTTTCTGCCTCAGCAGCAGGCGCTATGAACAACACAAGCAGCGACATGATAAAGGGAAATAGCTTCATGTTGATGCCTCATCTGGCACCATAGGTGCCTGCTTCTGCTCAGCAACAGGCGGAAGTGGCGCAAAATACCCCATTACCAGCAACATCATGCCCGCACCGATGAAAGACACGATACGTTCAACCGAACCGGTTTGTGCCATATCCAGTAAGAATATTTTGGCCACAGTGATCCCGATTAAGCTCGCACCGACAAGCCAGAGTTGGCGGTGTTTACGCTGATGAGCCAGCAACATGAGTATGAACGCGACCAATCCCCACAAAAAAGTAAACGACATCTGCACCGTTGAGTCAGTCAGTAGCGAAGTCCATTGAAATGGTGTGCCCACCCAATGATGTAAAGTGCGTAACAATACGCCATTCAACAATGCAAAACTCATGATGCCCGCTAAAGCGGGATTAATATTCTGCAGATGGCCAAGATGCTTTGAAATAGCGCGCTGCCAAATCACCAGCAACAGCAATACCGCCATTAGCGCAATATCGAGTGGATTAATCAATGGCAAATAGGCCAATGGTGCTGCGTATCCATTTGCATGAAGCGTCATATCAAAAAACCATGCAATTAGAAACACCATCAGCGGCAGACTTGCCAACCATGCCCAGGTATGCGCATTGAAAGTTTCTGTCGCGTCTAGCGTTGTCTTATTGGCTAACTGCCAGCGTATCACCGCACCAACAATCAACGCTGGCACAATTGCCCAGCCGACTTGGCGCCAAACTTCTGCCTCGTATACAAACTGCCCCAACCGGTACTGCCATTCAAATATAGCAATCCATGTAACAATCCATAACCAGGGGGCACGCAACCATGTTTTTCTGGCGATGATATTGCCATGCATCAGCCACGCATATGCAAATAGTGCCAGCGGCCACGCCAGGTAGCCATACTCAGCAAACGGGTGTCGATTGTGGCCGTACAGCGTTAATGGAGCCGACATTTCGTGAAAGGCTGCAATCAGCAAGATGGGCAGCAATAAAACAGACAGATGTGACAATCTTGGCCATTTTAGATATTTTGCTGCAACAGGTAATAGCAGGCTGGTCAATGCAGCAAATGCCAGTCCTGCATGCGCAAAAACCGATGGTGGTAAAAATGCATCAATGGCGGTTAAGCTTGCGCCGATCCACCAGACCCAGCCCCATAAAGCCAGTGGAAAATTGAATATATTCAATTTATTCTCATGGTAATGATTAAGTAATGCGCCACAAGCCCAACTTGATAATGCGATAAAGGCAACGCCTAGAAACATATGATGATGCCCTGCATCCGTGTGGCCTGCCAAGTCCCATCCTTTGCTAAAGGCAATAGCAGCGAGCAGTTGCAATGCCAAGCCTGCGAATGCCGGCAGTGCTCGATTCTGGCGTAAGCCAACCCAGAGCAAGCCAACACCCTCTATAGCCCATGCTGCCGATGTCCAGCGCCCATCCAGCGCTAGTGGCAGTGTCAATGTGGTAAAGCCAACGCCCAACGCTAAAAAGCATTCACCTAAAAATTTCAGCGTATCGCGTTTGCGTGTATATACCCACCACGCCAAACTTACGTAAAATACGCCGAGTGCAAGTGCACTATAAGCCAGCCCAAATGGTGTGTCTCTCAACAGGGCGTATTGCAGGCTAAAGCCTACGATTGGTGTACCAAATACCAATGTTGCATCTACATAATCACTGGCCTTGGTTGCCTGCCGATGTGCATAAAGCACAGCAATTGCGGTAAACAGCAGGAAGTGAATCACTAAAAATGGCTCGGTGGATGAGAAGTGAGCTGGGGTATAGCTGGTTGCACCCCAAAGTGTGCCGATAATAAAAGTGAAGGCAAATCCCAGCACATTAAGCGGACGCCAGCTCTTGTGATAGGCAATCAGGGCAATACCAAGATTGAGCACTAAGTAGTAGCTAAACAACCCCACATGATTCCCTCCGCCGGAGGAAGTCAGAATCGGAGCGAGAAAACCACCCGCAAACCCCAATATAGCCAACGGCATAGCGGACTGCAGCACTGCAATCAAGGCCGACAATACCGCAACAGCAATTAATATGCCAAAAGCCGCACCCGCCGGAATAAGCTGGTAAAGTTTAAGTGCTGCAAAAATAGTCAGGTAAATTACACCAATGCCCCCGCCTTGCAATGCCCAGGCATATTGAGCGCGTTTAAAACGCAGCTGCCAGCCCAATGTCAGCAAGCCGACACCAAGCAGTGCAATGCCCGCTAAACGCAACTCAATGGGTACATGTGTATGTTCGGCAGCATACTTAATTAAAAAACTGATGCCTATAAACAAGATCACAATGCCGGAACGCACCAAGGTGTTGCCACCCAATAGCCAGTTCCCGGCCGCTGCAAATCCGCGCTCGATAAAATTAGGTTCAGCGAGTTTTATAACAGGTTTAACAGGGTCCCCAGTGTCAGGTATCTCCGCAGTGATGGTGTCCCCTGATGCATGCTCTGGGCCGATTGCAGGCACTCCAGCAATTTCTGCTGCATCCTGCCTGTCATCATAGGCGATGTCGGGTTGATGTGTTTCCTGTATTGAGGAAGCGGGATCCACCACTGCTGTAGGTGCTTTTATTGTTGTAGCCACCGTGTCACATGAACCCTCTTCTGATTGAGAAGGTTCAAGCAGCTTCTTGAGTGCGTCCAGACGAGCTGCCAATTTGGTGATTTCCAGGTGTTGCTGTGTTGTTTCACGCTCCAGCGCTTTCAATCGACTTTCTTTATTTTGCGAAGAAAACAATGCGAAAAACGCGGAAACCCCACCGATAATCGAGGCGATGCCCAATAATCCTAACAGCAGTAATAATGATTCCATCACGGCATCCCTTAAGCACTAAACTACTTGTTGAGTTAAATTAATACTGTCATATGCTAAATTAAAATGTAGCATGCCAATGCCACATAGTCGCAGAGTATTTACACACTTTCTGCCATATGTTGCAAAGAGGCGTAATCTGTTTTGCCTGTACCTAACAGTGGTAACGTTTTCATGAAGATAATTTTTCTTGCAATGGCGAGTTCAGGGCTGCCTGTTATTTTTGCACTATGATTGAGCATCTCTCTCATAAGGTTTTCGTCTGTAGTGTAAAGAACGATACTCTCACCGCGCTGTGCATCTGCTTTAGAAACTGCCGCATGCTGATATGCTGGTGATGCATGATGTGCCACTTGCTCAACAATTTCAAGCGAAACCATTTCACCTGCCACTTTAGCAAATCGTTTGACACGACCTTTGATAAATACAAAACCATCACTATCGATTTCTACGATATCACCTGTGTTATACCACTGCGTCTGCGTCGGCTGGACGATGCCTGGCTTATCAAACATATAATACCCACGCATGACATTGGGGCCACGTACGGAAAGTACACCGCCTTTTTCTATTCCGGGTACGGCCTGCATTTGCGCCTCCAGCCCAGGCATTAAGGTGCCGACTGAGCCGATTTTATTCGCCATAGGCGTGTTCACCGCCAGCACAGGCGCACACTCGGTGGCGCCATAACCTTCCAGAATTCGTAAGCCAAATTTGTCTGCCCAAGTCTTACGCACTTCTTCATTGAGCTTTTCTGCACCTGCAACCACATATCGCAACTTATAAAAATCATAAGGATTGGCATGTTTGGCATAATTTCCTAAAAACGTGCTCGTACCAAACAATACGGTACATCCGCGTTCATAGATCACTTCAGGAATCACCCGGTAATGCAATGGTGATGGATACACAAACAATCGGCTACCTGCCACCACCGGCATAATGGCACCACAAGTAAAGCCGAATGCATGAAATATCGGCAGCACCATCATGAATTTATCGTGCATGGAAAAATCAATTACGGATTTAATTTGTGCAATATTGGCCAATATACTGCTGTGCGTATGCACTACACCTTTGGGTTTTCCTTCTGAGCCCGAAGTAAACAATACCACGGCAGGGTCACTGGGATGACTTTTTACTGTGGCTAACTTTGGCAACCAAAATGCAAGTCCCATCAGCCACAATTTATCCAGCCACGTAAATTGACGGCGTAAATCTTCCAGGTAAATGACATGGATTTGCGTCAAACCTGCCATGACATTTTCCAGCTTTGCAGTTTTAATAAACTCGCGTGAACTGATAATGGTTTTAATGCCCGCAACTTTGCAGGCATCTTGAATGCCAGTCACGCCTGCCGTGTAATTTAGCATGCAAGGCACACGCGCAAATGCTGATAAACCGAATATTAGGCCGATGGTGTTCGTGACGTTCGGCATGAGCAGACCAACATTCTCATGTAGACGGGTTACCTTAGTCGCAAGCTTGCCCAGCACTAGACTTTTTTTGAGCAGATCACCATAGCTTTCTTCCACCTGCCGCATGTCCTCGATCAAAATTGTATTGCGTCCATAGGTTGAAACCGCATCAAGAAAAGCCTCAAACAAGCTACTGATGGGCGCTGAGCTGAACAGCATGTTCTGCATTTCTCTGCGCATCGCTTCTCCCGCCTGTCGGCGTCTTGCTTTGGCGTTATTGGTCTGCGGCATTGTGATGTGGCGTGTAGGTAAAATCGTGATGCTGACCTTGGGAAATAATTTCCTGGGATGCTCACCTCGCAAACGGCTAAAATAAGATCTTCCTGCACCATCGATACGAATAGGCAGCACCATTGCGCCGGTTTTAACTGCAACGAAGCCAGGTCCGTCATAAACTTTCATCAATGAACCGGTGAGCGTAATGCGCCCTTCCGGAAAGATGACAACCGGCTCTCCTGCCTCAATGAGTTTGATGACGCGCTTCATGGCCATTGGTGAACTTGGGTCAACAGCGAGATATGGCGTCAGGCGTAAAATCTGCCTGAACAGCCAGTGGTTAAGCACTGTTGTATGCACCACAAACGTTGTACGTATGGGTAAAAACAAGCCTAGCAACAGGCCATCCAAAAAAGATTCATGATTTGCAATTATCAGTAATTTTCCCCGCTTGGGCAGGTTGCTGATGCCTGTTACATCTACCCTGAAAAGGATACGGCAGATAAGTTGTAATAACGCTGCAATCATGTTCCCTCCATGTTGTGAGTTATGTTAAGTCTCATTTTTTATGTAAGTAAGTACTCGCTCAATAGCATCCATTACTAACTGACTGTTAATCCAGAAAAATACCGCTTTCCCTTTTTTTTGCGAATGAAGCACGCCTGATTGATGTAAAACTTTGAGGTGATGGGTTACAGCGGTTCGGCTTAATGTGGTTGTGGATGCAATTTGCAGGATATTCAATTTCTCGCCCTTTTCAAAAGCAAGCAAAATGCGCTGGCGGTGCTCATCGCCCAATGCAATAAAAATTGCAGCGGTGTCCTTAAACTCTCTAGGGATATCAGTTACTAACTTCATAACTAAATAATTAGTTATTTAGTTATGATTGTCAAGCCATAAATTCGTTTTCAGTCTCAACGAACTATCCTGTGTCAACAGGAAAACAAGTCTTCGGTCAGAATGCCAAGCACCGGGATTGTTTATGCCACAACAAAAAAACCGTGCAACGACGTGTTTGTTTGCGCAGGTACGCGTGAGGCGCTTCCCCAAGCAAGTAGGACTCAATCGACCTTGCCACTGCTTATCAAATAAAAACGGGCACTTAAAGTGCCCGTGTTGTTTAACACCTACCTATCAATTAGAGTGAGTATGCACGCTCGCCGTGTGAAGTCGTGTCTAGTCCTTCACGCTCCGCGTCTTCAGTGACACGTAAACCGACAATCAAATCAACGACTTTATAGCTAATGAATGCTGCAATCGATGACCATAAGATGGTGATAATCACGCCCTCGCCCTGGATCATGACTTGTGAAACAATTGAGAAATCATCACCGCCGGTACCGCCCAGGCTCGGTGCGGTGAATACGCCTGTTAGCAGTGCACCTACAACGCCACCAACACCATGCACACCGAATACGTCCAATGAATCATCAGCGCCTAGCATTTTTTTCAAGCCGGTCACACCCCATAGACATAGGAAGCCACCTGCCAAACCAACGATAATTGCTCCCATCGGGCCTACTGAGCCACATGCCGGTGTAATTGCAACCAGACCGGCTACAGCACCAGAAGCTGCACCCAACATAGAAGCCTTACCTCTCAGCAATGCTTCACCTACTGACCATGCCAATACAGCAGCAGCAGTCGCGAACAGCGTGTTCACGAATGCTAGTGTTGCACCACCGTTTGCTTCAAGATTTGAACCGGCATTGAAGCCAAACCAGCCCACCCACAGCAATGAAGCACCGACCATGGTCAACGTGAGGTTATGCGGTGTTAATGCCTCTTTACCGTAACCAATACGTTTGCCTATCATGTAAGCACCTACCAAGCCTGCTACAGCGGCATTAATATGTACAACCGTACCGCCGGCAAAATCCAGTGCACCTTTGTCTAGCAGGTAGCCACCGGCGCCCCAAACCATGTGCGCGATAGGGATGTAGCTTAACGTGAACCATAATGCTGAGAATAACAATACGGCACTGAACTTCATGCGCTCTGCAAAAGAGCCCACAATCAGCGCGCAAGTGATGCCAGCAAATGTACATTGAAACGCGATAAAAATCATCTCGGGAATTTTTACATTATCTGTAAATGTATCTGACAAGGTGTCAATCGTTACGCCTTGCAGGAATGCCTTGCCGAGGTCGCCAATGACAAGTCCAGAGCCGCTGCCGAACGCAAGGCTATAGCCGTAAAGCGCCCACAGTACAGAAATAAGCGAAAACACCACAAGTACCTGCATCAAAACCGACAGCATATTTTTGCTGCGAACCAGGCCGCCGTAGAACAATGCTAAGCCAGGAATAGTCATGAGAATCACCAGCAAGGTTGCAACCATCATCCATGCGGTATCGCCTTTGTTAACCGTCACTTCTGTCAAAGGTTTAGCTACAGATTCAGCGGCTGCATCCTGAGTTGTAATAACATCAGCAGCAGTCGCTGTTGCGGTTGCGGAAATTTCAGTGGCAAGTGCCGTATCTTCAGCTAAGGTGATGCTGGCATAACCCAACCCCAGCGCTGTCATAAGCACTAACATCGAAAGTAGTTTTTTCATCATATTCCCCTTACAAGGCTTCTACGCCAGTTTCACCCGTACGAATACGGTAAACTTGCTCAAGATTAAAGATAAAGATCTTGCCGTCGCCGATTTTCCCCGTTGCAGCAGATTTCTCAATAGCATCTACAACTTGATCCAGCAAAGTATCATCTATTGCTATTTCAACTTTTATCTTAGGTAAAAAATCAACAACATACTCTGCACCGCGGTATAACTCGGTATGCCCCTTCTGACGGCCAAACCCTTTTACCTCTGTGACGGTGATGCCTTGTACACCAATGTTGGACAAAGCCTCTCTCACTTCATCCAACTTGAATGGTTTAATAATTGCGGCTACAAATTTCATGGGTGCCTCCTAAATGTTATCTTTAGATGAATGATGTTGCGTGGTAGCGAATTTAGCTTAAACCCGCCCCCATGTAACACGCTTTAGCTTTAAAACGTCTTCTGTACAAATACAGTGAATTGCTCTTTGGCGATATTCTGGTTAGAAGCATCGGTAAAATCTGATTTATTGCCATCGGTATCTGTGTAATAGGCACCTATATTTACACCGCTATCCCATGACTTGGTTACCCCAAGTTTCCAGTCGGTGTAATCAAAGGTGCTGTTGTCTTTGCCTGTAAAGTCTTGATACCCCACATGCGCTAAAGCAGAAAGCCCATTGCCAAATGGCACGGTGAGATTCAGCTCGGAATAAGTGCTGCCATCCGCGTTATCCAAACCAAAAGCGCCATCAGACACCACTACAGAAAGCTTGCCTTGCAACCAGCCATAGCTCAAGCTGCCGTATACTTCAGTGGTTTCAGCGCGTTTTTTACCACCAAACTTTCTGCCCGGATAAATGTATTGCAGCAAACCTACGTTGTAATCGACACCTGTTTCACCGATGCTGTTGGCATAACCACCGTAAATATCTAGCTCCAGACTTGAGCTTTTGTAAGTATCCGCATCTGTTAACCAGCTAATGTTAGAACCCCATGCCCCTGCATAAAAGCCGCTTGCATGGCTATAATCAACGCCACCTTGCAAAGCAGGATCTTCACGTGTCTGTGTTAAGCCACGGAAAATATATTGGCTATATAAACCCACGTTATATGCAAATGCATGGGGTGACTCTGGTGCGGTTGTTGTTTCCTGAGCAGTGGCTTCTTCTGCAAAAGAAACGGACGGCAAAGACAGTGCGCTCAATACTGCAAGTGATAATAATGATCTACGCATATTGTTAACTCCTTCAAACTTGATTAAATAGAAAAACACACGCTACTAGATAAGCAAAGGTTGTGCCATATTCAAAACCTTTAATAATCAACAAGATAGAATGTTAAAATATTACGCCGCATTCCCATCAATACCCCATAATCTGCTAAACTAAGGGCAATTCTTGAGGAGTGGAACATGCTTGAGTCATCAAAATTAAATGAAATATCAAATAAAATCAAAGAGTTGGCGAAATCCTCACCACTCGCTGATCTGGATAAAAACATGGATGCACTATTAAGAAGCATATTCACCAAAATGGAGCTTGTCACGCGTGAGGAGTTTGACGTGCAGGCTGAGGTTTTGAAGAACACGCGCGAGAAGCTCGATATATTAGAGCTCAGATTGGCCGAGCTTGAACAGGCGGCCCCTGCACAATCAACCGGCCAAAGTTAACAGTATGAGCCTTGCCGTTTTATATAGTCGCGCACTGACCGGCATGGATGCGCCGGAAGTAGTGGTCGAAGTACATTTGGCAAACGGGCTGCCTAGTTTCACGATAGTAGGGCTGCCTGAAGCTGAAGTCAAAGAGAGTAAAGACCGCGTACGTGCGGCCTTGTTAACCAGCCAGTTTGAATTTCCCGCCAAGCGTATCACTGTGAATCTAGCCCCTGCTGATCTACCAAAAGAAAGTGGACGTTATGATCTTCCCATAGCGCTGGGGATTTTGGCAGCCAGCGGGCAAATACCCAAAGTAGCACTGGCAGACTATGAATTTGCAGGCGAACTGGCGCTGACGGGCGAACTACGGGCTATTCGTGGCGCACTTGCCATGACTTACAAATCCCACAAAAGCGGGCGCGCTTTTATTCTGCCGGCAGAATCTGCCGCTGAGGCCGCACTGGTCAGCAATGCCATCATTTATCCTGCCAATTCATTGCTGGAAGTGTGCGCACATCTAGCTGGCCGCACCCGTTTGGTGCAGGCTGAAGCGACGCGGCAAACTGCCAATGTGCAGTATGCAGACTTTAGCGAGGTAAAAGGACAGTCCGGTGCCAAACGTGCGTTGGAAATTGCGGCTGCAGGTGGCCACAGCGTGCTGATGAGCGGTCCGCCGGGTGCCGGTAAAAGCATGTTGGCCAGCCGCTTTGCCGGTATTTTACCCGGCATGACAGAGGAAGAGGCGTTAGAAGCGGCCGCATTACAATCATTAAATGGCAACTATAAACTGGAAAATTGGAAACGTCGCCCATTCAGGTCACCACACCATACAGCTTCTGGAGTGGCGCTTGTGGGTGGCGGCGGCATTCCGCGGCCTGGTGAAATATCACTCGCACACCGTGGTGTTTTGTTCCTGGACGAATTGCCGGAGTTTGACCGTAAAGTACTTGAAGTATTGCGTGAGCCTATGGAAAGCGGCTACATCAATATTTCCCGTGCGGCACGCCAGGCTGATTTTCCTGCCCAGTTTCAGCTTATCGCGGCGATGAACCCGTGCCCTTGCGGTTACTTGGGTCACTTTAACAACAAATGTCGCTGCACTCCCGACCAGGTGTTGCGCTACAAGGCTAAAATTTCTGGCCCATTGCTGGATAGAATTGACCTCCACTTAGAAGTGGGCGCATTAAAAAATGATGAATTAACCAGCACACAAGCAGCCGAAAGCAGTGAGGCCATTCGCGCACGCGCCGAAAAAGCACGCGCTATTCAGTTAGCCAGACAAAATAAGGCCAACTTCGCTCTGACTACGGCGGAGATTGATCAACACTGCAAACCGGATGATGCAGGGCTGCAGTTGTTAAAAACTGCGATCACAAGACTTAATTTATCAGCACGCGCCTATCACCGCATTTTGAAAGTGGCGCGGACAATTGCAGATCTGGATGGCGCCAGCGAGATTAAACCAACGCACATTGCTGAAGCCGTGCAATATAGGCGAGGAGACAGGGGCTAAAGGGGAAGTTTTTTTGATTGGCAACGGTTGGAGTTTGTGCTTTTATGCGTCGTAGCATTGCTAGTGACTGGTTACATTTATTTTGAGATCCAGTTCAGCAATGTCATTCAGGAGTTTTTCTTTTTCTGCATCGTTTAAATTGGCAGCTTGATTTAAGCGTTGTTGTAGTTGGTTACGCACGGCGGACAGCATTTTTGCGTGTGCGCCACAATCGTCTGTTTTGGGCGTCCTTATTTTTGCAAGGGTGGCGGTTAAAACGTCAAATTCCTGATCTGTCAGGCCTGTGATGCTTTTTAGGCCATCTGTTGCTGGTGGTGATGGTTCTGTTTTTGTCATGGGTTCTATTATGAAGGACTGGCGGTTTCAGTGAGTAAACCAATTACATTTTAAATGTATCTTACCATGCCTTTCTTTGAGTTATGAGTGCCCGGGCGCTGTTTCTTTTGTTGCCGCATAACCTAATGCCGGTATAGCTTGCAGTTAAGCATGCATACCGCGCGGGCATGCGCGTTTCATCCGGCTCGACGACTTATTCGGTGATTCCTTTGTCATAATTAATAATCGGCTTCCAAAGGCTCTTGTTATATTGTAGGCAAAAAAATATCGCGTATAATGAGCCAATCTCTGAGGAGCGTTGCGAGGGCTGATGTTTCAATTGGCCCCCAGGCTCAGGAAGTGCAGTAAACGACGCTCACCAATATTAACCGTGCCGGGCACGGGATATGGGTGAGGTAAGCGACTCTCTAACAAACACCCCTTCCCCCCGGTCACACATTCAAGGAAACAACACATGAATACTGTGACTGAATTTAATGACTACATCATTGCTGATATTGGCCTAGCGGCTTTTGGACGCAAAGAAATTGCGATTGCTGAAACAGAAATGCCGGGACTTATGGCAATCCGTGAAGAGTTTGCGAAATCACAACCACTCAAAGGCGCGCGTATTACAGGCAGCCTGCATATGACGATTCAAACAGCGGTGCTGATTGAAACATTAAAAGATCTAGGTGCAGAGGTGCGTTGGGCGTCATGCAATATCTACTCTACACAAGATCACGCAGCGGCGGCAATTGCGGCCGGGGGCACGCCTGTATTTGCAGTTAAGGGTGAAACGCTTACAGAATACTGGGATTACACTCATCGTATTTTTGAGTGGGTGGATGGCGGCTACTCGAATATGATTCTGGATGATGGGGGTGATGCGACTTTGTTGTTGCATCTTGGCGCACGCGCAGAAAAAGATTTGTCTGTGATTGCAAACCCGAGTAGCGAAGAGGAAGGCTGCTTGTTTGCAGCTATCAAATCCAAGCTGGCGCAGGATTCAGCATGGTACTCAACGCGTCTGAAGCACATCAAAGGCGTGACGGAAGAAACAACAACAGGTGTTCATCGCTTGTATCAAATGCACAAAGAAGGCAAATTGGCTTTCCCTGCGATTAATGTCAATGACTCTGTGACCAAATCAAAATTTGATAATTTATATGGTTGCCGTGAGTCGTTGGTTGATGCGATCAAACGTGCGACGGACGTGATGGTTGCAGGTAAAGTGGCAGTGGTGGCAGGTTATGGCGATGTCGGCAAGGGTTCTGCACAGGCGTTGCGCGCCTTATCTGCACAAGTTTGGGTGACAGAAATTGACCCAATCTGTGCATTGCAGGCAGCGATGGAAGGCTATCGCGTGGTGACCATGGAGTATGCGGCGGAATTTGGCGATATTTTTGTGACCTGTACTGGCAACTATCATGTGATTACGCATGCACATATGGCCAAAATGAAAGATCAGGCCATCGTATGTAATATTGGCCATTTTGATAACGAGATTGATGTAGCGTCGTTAGAAAAATATGAATGGGATGAAATCAAGCCACAGGTAGATCACGTGATTTTCCCAGATGGCAAAAAAATCATTCTGCTGGCTAAAGGTCGTCTGGTCAATCTAGGGTGTGGTACAGGGCACCCAAGTTACGTGATGAGTTCCTCTTTTGCAAATCAGACCATAGCGCAAATTGAGCTCTTTACGCAAACTGAGAAATACCCGGTAGGTGTTTACACCTTGCCCAAACATCTGGATGAGAAAGTAGCGGTACTGCAATTGAAAAAGCTCAATGCCCAGTTGTCAACACTGACAGATGAACAAGCGGCTTATATCGGTGTGAAAAAAGAAGGTCCTTTTAAACCGGATACTTATCGTTATTAATTGACCCATTTTAGGATGGCGCCGCTGTAAAGGTTTGTGATATGCAGCTATTATTGATTTGGTTGCTAAACGCAGTGGCCTTGCTGGCCACGGCTTACCTGCTGCCAGGTATTCACGTGGCTGGGTTCACAGCGGCATTGGTGGCTTCACTGGTGATCGGGTTAGTCAATATGTTGATTAGACCTGTCCTAGTGTTGCTCACGCTTCCTATCACGATACTGACATTAGGTTTGTTTATACTGGTGATTAATGGTGTGCTGTTTTACGCTGTTGGCCACTGGCTAGAAGGCTTTGAAGTGCAAACACTCACTGCGGGAGTGATTGGCGCATTGGGCTACAGCCTGCTTTCCTGGCTGCTGGCTGCGCTGCTGCTGGATAAATAAGTTAGAGATAATAAAGAAGTCTATCGACGAGTATGCAAACATGACGAAAAAATTTGAAGTAAGTTTTGAGTTTTTCCCCCCTAAAACCAGTGAGGGTGTGGATAAATTACGTGAGGCGCGTACACAGTTGGCAAGATTCAACCCTGAATTTTTCTCGGTGACCTTTGGTGCGGGCGGATCTACCCGTGACAGAACGATGGATACAGTGCTGGAAATTCAGCAAGAAGGCTTTCAGGCGGCACCGCATATATCTTGCATTTCATCCAGTCGTGAAGAAATCCGTGACTTATTGCAGGCTTACCAGTCACACGGGATTAAGCGTCTGGTGACATTGCGCGGTGATGTTCCCTCTGGTGAAGTAAGTGCAGGCGATTTTCGCTATGCATCCGAGTTGGTAGCGTTTATCCGTGCTGAAACGGCTCAGCATTTTACGATTGAGGTAGCCGCATATCCGGAGTTTCATCCTGAAGCACGCACGCCATCGGCAGATTTACAGAACCTGAAACGTAAAATGGAGGCCGGTGCCGATTCAGCTATTACCCAGTATTTTTATAACGCAGATGCCTATTTCAGGTTTGTGGATCAATGCGATGCATTGGGTATTAATATGCCTATCGTGCCTGGTATTATGCCGATTTATAACATTACTCAGCTGGCACGTTTTTCTAGTGTATGTGGTGCTGAAATTCCGCGCTGGTTAAAAATGCGCCTCGAAGAATATGGCGACGACATGGCCTCTCTGCGTGCATTTGGTGTGGATGTAGCCTCTGAGCTGTGTGGAACTTTGCTCGCACAAGGCGTGCCGGGCTTGCATTTTTACACGCTGAATCAGTCAGCAATCATTAGCCATATTATTGATAATATTGCAGAGTAGGGTTGAACCAAGTTGCCGGTTAAATCAGGAAAATAGCTAAAAAACCGACAAGCACGGTTAGTGTTGCGTCGGCTTTTGTTGATTAAGCAGAATGTCCTCGATAAATAAGTAGTCTTTGGTCTTGTTCGGCCCAGACTTGCTGGCGCCCCAAGTTGTCATCAGCACAATCCAGCGCATTTCTTCTATGGTGATTTCTGGTTGCGGCACATTCATTGCCAGTTCCAGAACCAGCTCACGCTGTGATGTGTTGAGTATTTTGGCTTGCACCAGAAAAAGAATAAAGCCGATACTCTCACCAGATATTTTTTTAAGCTCCGTTTCGGTAAAGACGCGTAAATTAGCGGGATCCGCCATTTGGAATAGCTCAGATTTTTTGGTCATTGCCTCAAGTTGGTTAAACCAGTCAAAGGCACCGTTAATGTCATCTTCATCAAAGCCTGCAGCAAATAACTCTTTAGATAAAGTCTTGTCGTCCGGTCTGAACTGCGTGTCTATGTAGTTTTCAAACATGTAAACCAATACTTCAAACATTGTTGTTATCCTTATTAAATCCAGGTTAAAGATGGTTTATGCATACGGCAACTTACTGCTTATATGATTCTTTGATATTGTCCTCCCGCCAAATTTGCTACTTTCCCTTCAAGCTCCAGTAACATAAGCATGGATGAAACTTCGCTTACCGTCAAGCCACTCGCAGCAACTAGTTGCTCTAGATCAACCGCCTCAAACCCCATGGCGTTAAGTAATAGGTGGTTACCTGTATCCTCAGTAGTTGTGGCTACCATGGGTTGGCTGTCAGCTGTGAATGCTATGGCGGGGTTTTGTGTATGGAATTTTAACTCTTCCGTAATGTCTTGTAGGCAGTCTACAAGTTTTGCCCCTTGCTTAATTAACTGATGACACCCCTTGGACATGGGTGAATGGATGGAGCCTGGTATAGCAAAAATCTCCCGTCCCTGTTCTGCGGCAAGCCTTGCGGTGATTTGTGAGCCACTTTGCAGGTTAGCTTCAACGACCAAACAGCCAAGACTCAGGCCGCTGATAATACGGTTGCGCTTGGGAAAATTCTGGGGTTTTGAGGGGGTGCCCAAGGCGAACTCAGAAATAATCAAGCCCCGCTGCGCGATTTGATGTGCTAGATCTCGATGCTTGGCAGGGTAGACGATGTCCAGCCCTGTGCCAACCACAGCGATTGTGGCACCATTGGCACTGAGTGCGCCGCGGTGTGCTGCACCATCAATGCCTAAGGCCAGGCCGCTTATAATGCATAAACCATAAGCGCTTAAATCGCGAGCAAATGCTTCGGCATTTTTTTCACCCTGCACCGAGGCGTTGCGGCTCCCCACAATAGCGATACTGGGTAGGTTGAGTAGGCGAAGATCGCCTTTGGCAAATAAAAATGGCGGAGGGTCTGAAATTTCCAGAAGTGATTTTGGATATTCAGCATCTGCAAGTGTTACGATATGGTTGTCAGGGGATATTAGCCATTGCGTCAGCGTGTCTATGTCAGCCTGTACAGGTCCTCTCAGGATTTCTGATGCAATCGCGGCTGAAACAATCTCGGTCAGTTGATTGTAACTGGCACGGTAAATATTTTCAGGACTGCCAAATGTCTTGAGGAGATGGTAGAAAGTTTGACTGCCAACCCCAGATATATTGGATAAACTCACCCACAGCGATTTATTTGCGATTTCACCGCTGCGGTCACCCATATCAAAGCACTAAAAAATAATAAAGAGTCTAGGGTGTTTGGACGGAGTCCAGTGTATGGACCGGCTGGGATGCCTGCATGATAAGACCGTAAGACACGCGGTCAAACACGCGGAAAACCATCAGCAGGCCGATGCGCTCATCCGGAAGTTTGATATAGCCGGGCTCCAGCACAAGTTCCTTACTGGCTTCAGGGGCCTTCTCAAAATTAACAATCGGCTTACCTTCTTCGTCACGTGAAACGTCAAAGTTCAGTTCCTTTAATTTTGGTTTCTCTTCAGTTTTTTGCTTTTGAATCTGCTCTAACGCTTCTTTGGTGGGTTCAGGGTCCTTAATAACCCGGCCATAACGGTTAATCGCAAGTACGTGACCTACTTCTAGTCCATCCACTGCGCCACGACTGATGGATACAATACTTTCGGGCCCTGCTTCTGCTACACCACCATAGACCTTCATGATGCGTCCGGCAATTTCAGCTTCAGGCGCGCGGGGTACAAAGTTGGTGATGGGGTTGTCGCTACTTGGCACAAGCCTGTCTCTTACAAAAATTTCTTCTTTCGCTTTTATAATATCAGCGGTGGCAGGTTTGCCATATTTTCTGATTCTGGCATCACCCAAATAGGTGGCTTCAACACCCAATACCTCTTTACTGTCAGGGTCAATCAGGGTGTCACCCGGGCGATAAACGTACCAGTCAACATTTTCGTTTTCAGGAATATCGTTAATGTATACACGCGTGCCTGGACTCAAAACTACGCGGTCATCCTGCCCGGCGATGATTCTCGGCGATTCGGCAAGCTGATCTTTTTCAATAATCAGAGGTTGGCTCAGAAAAGGTGCTATGACATTCAGTGGGATGGTGTGAATGGCAGCTTTATCTAATGGCTCTACCCTAATACCAGGCTCTAAAGTAACCGTTTCTCGCAACAGCTTTAGCTGGGGTTGGGCGCCGGATAAGTCCAGAAACACTACGTCCCCAGGGTAAATTAGATGTGGGTTCTTGATTTGTGCGCGGTTTAATTTCCAGACTTTGGGCCACAGCCATGGGTCTTTGAGAAACTTGCCGGAAATCCCCCATAAGGTATCGCCTTTAACGACGACATGGCGGTCTGGATGGTTATCTTTTAGCGTGATGACTTGTGCATTAAGATTTAAGCTTAAGCAGCAGAGCGCGAGCAGCGTTATAATATTGCGGAACATATATTGATGACCTCGGTCAAAAATGCACTAAAAGATATGCGATTAATATTGATATGCGATTAATATTAATAAATCAAACACGCACACCGCGAATTTACGTTAAATTTATCATGTAATTCATTAAAGAATCAAGCTTTTGTGGAAAAAGCTATTGTTTTGAGAGAGTTTTGCGTTTTTTAATAGATACAGAAGAGTTTTTATGGCAATTTTAGATATCCTGAATTATCCTGACCCCCGACTGCACACCGTTGCAAAACCCGTTAAAGAGGTAAACGCTACGATTCGTGCACTAATCAGGGATATGGCAGAAACGATGTATGATGCGCCTGGTATAGGTTTGGCTGCAACGCAGGTAAATCAGCATATTCAACTGTTGATTATAGACACCAGCGAAACGAAAGACCAGCTGCAGGTGTTTATTAACCCAAAAATATTGGAGCGCGATGGCGAACAGGTATACGAAGAGGGATGTTTATCCGTGCCTGGCATTTATGAAAGCGTGACCAGGGCGGAAAAAGTCCTGGTTGAGGCGATGGATGAGCAAGGAAAGCTATTTACATTGGAAGCTCATGGCTTATTGAGTGTATGTATTCAGCACGAGATGGATCACTTGCAGGGGAAGGTGTTTGTTGAGTATTTATCGCCACTCAAGCGTAACCGTATTAAACATAAAATGCTAAAGCAAAAGCGCGGCAAATAATACCGGCGCTGTCAGTCATCAACGGTCAAGAAATCAAAGGATAGTCATTTGAAAATAATATTTGCGGGCACGCCTGACTTTGCAGTGCCGGCTTTGGCAGCACTTATTAATGCAGGGCATGAGGTGGTGATGGTGCTCACTCAACCAGACAGGCCAGCAGGCAGAGGTATGAAGTTGAAGCCAAGCCCTGTAAAGGTGCTGGCAGAGCAGCATGGGCTGCGAGTGTTTCAACCAGAGCGTCTGAAAGAGGCGGAGGTGCAGGCGCAGATTCAGGCGGTGAATGCTGATGTCATGATAGTTGCAGCGTACGGCTTAATTATTCCAACACCAGTTTTGGATATGCCTAAATATGGCTGTTACAACATCCATGCTTCCTTGTTGCCGCGTTGGCGAGGTGCTGCGCCAATTCACCGAGCAATTCTTGCGGGTGATGCGGTCACCGGTGTCACCATTATGGAGGTGGTGCCTGCGCTGGATGCAGGCGCAATGGTTAGCAAGGGTGAGGTGCCCATCAAGGAAACGGACACTACGCAAATACTGCATGATGCGCTGGCTAATTTGGGGGCAGGGTTAATGGTGGAGGCCATGCAGCGCTTGGTGGTCAACGGCAAACTGGCAAGCGAACCGCAGGATGAGTCTTTGGTTACTTATGCGCACAAGCTTGAAAAAGCTGAGGCTGCAATTGATTGGCAACAGAGTGCACGGGAAATTTCACGACAGATTCGTGCATTTAATCCATTTCCGGTCGCACGAACTTATTTGCGTGGTGAGGTTTGCCGCATTTGGATGGCGACAGCTTGCAGCCTGGATGGCGATTTAATGCTGGCAAAAGCAGGTGCAAAAGCAGGCGAGATTCTGGAAGTGCATGACGGGATTGTGACGGCCTGCGGGGAGGGCTTTTTGCGTATTACGGAATTGCAGGCACCGGGTGGCAAGCGCCTGGACGCAAAGACATTCGTGCAGGGGCATCACTTAAAATCATGTGATACTTTCTCTACGCGTGAGGATGCTACTTGAATTTTAAGACATGCATCACTATTTCATGAACAGTAACGATGTTTATAGTTAAGCTGAGAGGTGCATGATGTTAGGTAATTGGTTGAAAACCGCAGTGCTGATGGCCGCTATTGTTGCATTATTCGGCGTGGTGGGTGCGGCCTTAGGTGGCGCCAATGGAATGGTAATCGCATTGCTGTTGGCGGGCGCGATGAATATTTATGCTTACTGGTTTTCTGATCAGATGGTACTGAAAATGTATGGGGCGCAGGAAGTTACCGCTGCAAATGGCCAGTTTCGTGCCTACTATCAAATGGTGAAGGCGCTGGCAGAAAAAGCGCAGCTACCAATGCCTAAGGTTTATGTGATTAATGAGTCCCAACCGAATGCCTTCGCGACAGGACGTAGCCCTGAATATGCAGCGGTAGCCGCCACAACAGGCATTATGCAAATTTTAAATGCGCGTGAGCTGCGTGGTGTAATGGCACATGAGCTTGCGCACATCAAAAATCGTGATACTTTAATTTCAACCATTTCGGCCACGATTGCAGGTGCGATTGCGTCAATTGCGCAGTTCGGCATGCTGTTTGGCGGTGGACGCAGTGGTGGTGACGGGCGTGGATCAAATCCGCTGCTTGCATTGCTGGTGATGTTATTCGCTCCTCTGGCGGCTTCGCTTATTCAAATGGCCATCTCGCGGGCGCGAGAATTTGAAGCGGATGAAGCAGGCGCTGAAATTAGCCAGGATCCTGTAGCACTGGCTAACGCACTGGAAAAAATTCATCACTACGCGCATCAAATGACTAATCCTGTTGCAGAAGCGCATCCTGAGACGGGGCAGATGATGATTATTAATCCGCTGTCAGGGATTTCGATGGACAACCTGTTCAGTACACATCCAAAAACGGAAGAACGAATCGCGCGCTTACTGGCGCTGGCGCGATTCTATTAGGTTTTTTTAATCCGTTTGCGGGCGCACTGCATCTCACTCGGTTTTGTTGGTTCCCAAAGGCTTTGAAACTGTCAGCACAGTAGCTTCAGATGGTTAGCTGGATATAGTAAAATGAAGCCAGAAACGGGTGGCAGATAATTTACCGATGAGTGGAATCCACAACAACACCAAATACGCAAAAGCGTGATTTGGTGTTTTGGGGCAAAAAGCCGCTCTTGAGTTAACCTCAGATTACTCACGCATGGGCGCCCACATTATGTCAAGCTTTCAATGAATGATTTTGCGTTGCCAAAGATTGCAGCCATACATCCGGATTTCTAGTGAAGTGTATTGCCGCTATCCCTGATGGAATTTTCTGAATAACGCCAGATCATGTGGACGCACTCTGGTTGCCATGTAAAATCCTGATCTAGCAACGCTAGATTGGTGGTGATGACCTTAACGGTTAAGCAGACATATTCTGCGGAGAACCTTTACAGTCTTGCGAATACTGGTGGCTGTTTTTTTGGTTGGTTTTGCAGTTTATTTGTCGTCCATAACCAGCTACGCAGGCCTTATAAGGCAAAAAACTAACCAAAAATCGCCACACCACCATGCGCGTCCTAAAAGAAAATCGGGGATTAATTAACCTTGTCACTAAAATTGAAAAAAACATGTAAATTAAGCATGAAAAGTTTGAATTTTTTTATAAAGTGCGGTTATGATAGCGAAATGTGCGTTTTGTGCACAATATAATAATTATTTTCAATTCGTATTTTTAACCTAAGTAAATCTTACTCGATTTATGATTAGTTGGAGGATGTATCGTGGCACAAACCCAAATGGCATTAGATTCACTAGATTTTGACGCAACCGTTGCTTTAGCAACTAAAGTTGCTCCTCATGTTGATATTTTAGAAATTGGTACGCCTTGCATTAAGCACAACGGTATCAAGTTGCTACAAACATTGCGTGCCAAGTTCCCAAATAACAAAATTTTGGTAGACTTAAAGACAATGGATGCTGGTTTCTATGAAGCAGAGCCATTCTTCAAGGCAGGCGCAGACATCGTCACTGTATTGGGCACATCAGACATCGGCACTATCAAAGGTGTGATTGATGTGGCTAATAAATATGGTAAAAAAGCACAAGTAGACTTGATCAACGTTGCAGATAAAAAAACACGCACGCAAGAAGTCGCTAAACTGGGTGCGCACATTATCGGTGTTCACACCGGCTTGGACCAGCAAGCTGCCGGCCAAACGCCATTTGCCGATCTGGCATTGGTTGCCGGTTTGAATCTGGGCGTTGATATTTCAGTTGCTGGCGGTGTTAAAGCTGCAACTGCTGCACAAGTGCGTGACGCAGGTGCAACAATCATTGTTGCCGGTGCTGCAATTTACGGTGCGGCTGATCCTGCTGCTGCAGCTGCTGAAATCACCGCGATCGCTCATGGCGGTTCAACAGGTGGTTTATTTGGTTGGATCAAAAAACTGTTCAGTTAATTTCTGATTCATTAAACTAAAAAACCCCAGCGTACAACTGGGGTTTTTTTATTTGAGCAGTTAATTTCATCAGAGAAGTATGTGTTATCACCATTTATTGAGTTAAAATGCAGTGTGTTATCAAAGAATTTACCAATTATGCGCAGCGCCAAAATTACTAGAAATACGCTAGAAACACAAATCACCGTGAGTATCAACCTGGATGGAGCCGGCGTTTCAAACTTTGACACGGGTTTAGGGTTTCTAGATCACATGCTGGATCAGATCGCCCGCCATGGCATGATGGATATCACTGTGGATGCTAAGGGTGATTTACACATAGATGCGCATCACACGGTAGAAGACATCGGCATTACACTGGGCCAGGCTTTTACTCAAGCTGTTGGCGACAAAAAGGGTATTCGCCGTTACGGTCATGCTTATGTGCCGCTAGATGAGGCGTTGTCGCGTGTGGTGCTTGATATATCCGGCCGCCCCGGTCTGGAGTTTGACTGTGCCTTTACGCGTGCAGCAATCGGCAGTTTTGACGTAGACCTAATTCATGAGTTCTTTCAGGGTTTCGTCAATCATGCGAATGTCACATTGCACATTGATAATTTAAAAGGGCACAACGCGCATCACCAAGCTGAAACAATTTTCAAGGCGTTTGGCCGTGCCCTGCGCATGGCGGTGGAACTGGATGCACGTATGGCAGGTATCATGCCTTCTACAAAAGGCAGCCTGTAACTGCTTGGTTTTTGTATGGGCCAACGCCATATTGAGATGACACTGGGCAGTATTTAAAAAAATCGTATGAGTAAAGTTGATATCGCGGTAGTTGATTATGGCATGGGCAATTTGCGTTCCGTGTCAAAAGCACTGGAACATGTGGCGCCTGGTAAAAATATTGTAGTGACTAGCCGGCCTGAAGAGGTCGCAGGTGCTGAGCGCGTCGTGTTTCCGGGGCAAGGTGCAATGCCTGACTGTATCCGTGAGTTGGATGCAAGAGGTTTGCGCAGCGCGATTATTGATGCGGCAAAACGTAAACCTTTCTTGGGGATATGTATTGGTCTGCAAATGCTGTTTGAACACTCAGAAGAGGGTGCTGTTTCAGGCCTGGGGCTGTTTAAGGGTAATGTTAAACGCTTTGCCGGTGCAGATATGGTTGACGCGCATGGCGAAAAACTAAAAGTGCCGCATATGGGATGGAATCAGGTTTATCAGGTGCAAGCACATCCATTGTGGCGTGGCATAGACGATGGTGCCAGATTTTATTACGTACACAGTTACTATGTGCAGCCTGAAGATACTGCTGTGATTGCTGGATTTAGTAATTATCCAGACCGTTTTAGTTGTGCAATCGCTAAAGATAATTTATTTGCGGTGCAGTTCCACCCGGAAAAAAGCGCGCAGGCTGGACTGCAGTTGTTAAGTAATTTTGTAAACTGGTCACCTAGTTAAATCGCTTTAACACATCATTTCATTTTCTATTTTTTGTTTATTAAACTCAATTTTCACTATGTTAATTATCCCAGCAATTGATCTTAAAGACGGCCATTGTGTTAGGCTGAAGCAAGGCTTAATGGAAGAATCCACTGTGTTTTCAGAAGACCCTGGAGCGATGGCGCGGCATTGGGTAGACTTGGGTGGGAAGCGTCTACATTTAGTCGATTTAAATGGTGCATTTGCTGGAAAGCCAGTGAACGAAGGCGCAATTAAATCGATAGTCAGCGCAGTGGGCGGGGATATACCTATTCAGTTGGGTGGAGGCATTCGCGACCTAGACACCATTGAGCGCTACCTGGATAACGGCATTGACTACGTGATTATCGGTACGGCTGCCGTGAAGACACCAGGTTTTTTACATGAGGCATGTTATGCGTTTCCTGGGCAAATCATGGTAGGTCTGGATGCTAAAGATGGCAAAGTTGCGATTGACGGATGGTCGAAGCTCACGGGTCATGATGTCATTGATTTAGCAAAAAAATTTGAAGATTACGGTGTCAGTTCAATCGTTTATACCGACATTGGCCGCGATGGGATGCTGACTGGGGTGAACATCGAGGCAACCGTAGCCTTGGCGCAGGCATTGACGATTCCGGTGATTGCCTCAGGTGGTGTAACCAATCTGGATGACGTAAGAAAACTATGTGCCGTAGCCGATGAGGGCATAATTGGCACGATTACTGGGCGTGCCATCTACGAAGGTACTTTGGATTTTTCAGCAGCGCAAAAACTGGCTGACGAGTTAAGCAGTTAAAGGACATCGATGGGCTTGGCAAAACGCATTATTCCATGTTTGGATGTGACCAATGGGCGGGTGGTCAAAGGCGTCAATTTTCTTGAATTGCGTGATGCAGGCGACCCTGTTGAAATTGCCAGGCGTTATGATGAACAGGGTGCGGACGAGCTTACCTTTCTCGATATTACGGCCAGTTCAGATAATCGAGGATTAATTCTTCATATAATCGAAGAGGTCGCAAGTCAGGTGTTTATCCCGCTGACAGTGGGGGGGGGCGTACGCGAAGTCGAGGATGTGCGCAGGTTGCTCAATGCAGGTGCAGATAAAGTGAGCATCAATACGACCGCTGTGCTTAACCCCGGTATGGTGCAGGCTGCAGCTGGCAGGTTTGGTTCGCAGTGCATTGTTGTGGCCATCGATGCCAAGAAAGTGGAGAACCAGCCATTTGAGTGGGAAGTATTTACGCATGGGGGCCGTAATGCGACAGGGCTGGATGCGGTAAAATGGGCTGAATATATGGTGAGCCTGGGTGCCGGTGAGTTGCTGGTGACCAGTATGGATAGGGATGGCACCAAGATTGGTTTTAATAATCCACTCAACCGCGCAATCAGTAATGCGGTTGAAGTGCCGATTATTGCGTCCGGAGGGGTAGGTAATTTGCAGCATTTGGTGGATGGCGTGAAGGAAGGCGGTGCAGATGCTGTGCTGGCCGCCAGTATCTTTCACTATGGTGAATATACCGTCAGGCAGGCCAAGGAATACATGGTGCAACATGGCATAGAGGTGCGTCTATGAGTTGGCTGGATGAAGTAAAATGGGATGCCAATGGTCTTGTGCCAGTGGTTGCGCAAGAACACGACACTGGGCGTGTATTGATGTTCGCCTGGATGAATCGCGAAGCGTTGCGGTTGAGCTGCGATACCAGACAGGCGGTTTACTGGTCACGATCACGCAATAAATTGTGGCGCAAGGGTGAAGAGTCGGGTCACGTACAAAGAATACATGAAATCCGTCTAGATTGTGATGAGGATGTGATTCTGCTTGAAGTTGAACAAGTCGGCGGGATTGCGTGTCATACTGGTAGACATAATTGCTTCTTCAAAAAATTAGACGAAGGGCAGTGGTTAATAGATCAGCCGGTCATTAAAGATCCTAACGAAATATACCAACATGAATGATGTACTAAATAGATTATCTGAGTTGCTTGAGCAGCGCAAGTCTGCCGATCCTGCATCCTCTTATGTGGCAAAGCTTTACGCCAAGGGCATGGACAGCATCTTAAAAAAAATAGGTGAAGAAGCGACGGAAACCGTGATTGCGGCTAAAGGTGGCAATCGGGAGGAAATTATTTATGAAACCGCAGATTTATGGTTTCATACCTTGGTAATGCTGGCAAAGGCTGACCTGAAGCCAGATGATGTATTGGCTGAGTTGGCTAGGCGAGAAGGCTTTTCTGGGATTGATGAAAAGGCAGCTAGAGTAGAAAAATGAGCGCGGACTGTATATTTTGCAAAATTGCTAAAGGTGATATTCCATCCAAAAAAATTTATGAGGATGATGAGTTGATTGCTTTCCACGACATTCATCCGATTACTAGAGTACATTTTTTAATTGTGCCTAAAGTACATATTGAAAGTCTGGGAAGTTGTGAAACACAGCATCAAGTGCTGCTTGGGAAAACACTTCTTTTGGCACCAAAACTGGCTAGAGAGCAAGGTCTGGCTGGCTTTCGCACCATGATTAACACGGGGCGCGAAGGTGGGCAGGAGGTATTTCACCTGCATGTACATGTGTTTGGCGGTGGCGATTCATTGCCGAAAGTATAATTAGCAATATTGGTAAGTCACTACTTGTTGGTCGGTCATTATTTGGGAGAGTCGCATGGGGTCATTCAGTATTTGGCATTGGTTGATCGTGCTTTTGGTGGTGGTGCTCATATTTGGCACAAAAAAATTGCGCAATATGGGCGGTGATGTAGGCGGTGCAGTAAAGGATTTTAAGGACGCTTTAGATCAAAGCAAGAATCAAACTAAATCTACTGCTGATGCCAACAACCTTACCGAGGCGAGTGAGCCCATAGCAGTTGAAGTGCTAGCGAAACCGACGCCTAAAAAAAGAGCGCCGGTTAAAAAGAAAGCCGTAGCAGCCAAAGCTGACGCTTTAGAGACTGCGTCTGCGGATAAAAAAACGCCAGCCGCTAAAAAAGCGCCAGCAAAGCCTAGATCAACTACTACGAAAAAAGCACGTCTAGAGTAAATGGGGCGTTGAGTGAGTGTTGGTGTTCTTGGTTTGGACGGATAGCCTGAGGTCGCCCGGTGTTTGATATTGCTTTTTCTGAGTTGTTGGTTATTGTGGTGATAGCTCTGCTGGTAATTGGCCCGGAGAAGCTACCTAAAGTTGCGCGCACACTGGGGACGATAGTAGGCAGAATGCAGCGCTATGCCACTCAAATAAAAGAAGAAGTCAATCGGGAGTCCCGCTTTTCAGAGTTGCAGAAGTTGCAGCAAGAAATTCAGCAGGCATCTGAAAGTACGCAGGCACAGTTAAATCAAGGCATGGACTCAGTGACTGAACATGTGACGCAACAGTTGACCGCCTCACAGCCGGAAGACACTTCTAATCAAGCTATTAATCCACCAATTCAGAATTAGACATAATTTTGACGCCGACAGAAAATTTCATTTCGCATTTGATTGAGCTCCGTAGCCGTTTGTTACGCATTGTTGTGGGGTTGCTCTTGGTTTTTTTAGTGTTATTCCCATTTGCAAACGAAATTTATGCACTACTGGCGAAACCTTTAATCAATCAGTTGCCATCTGGTGGGCAGATGATAGCCACTGCGGTGACCACGCCATTTTTTGTACCGATGAAAGTGGCAATGATGACTGCTTTTGTCATCTCATTACCCCACACCTTATATCAGATTTGGGCTTTTGTAGCGCCGGGCCTGTATACGCAGGAAAAGAAAATCATGCTGCCGGTGTTGGTTGCTAGCAGTTTTTTATTTTTCGCAGGCATGGCGTTCGCATATTTTTTAGTGTTTCCAGTAGTGTTCGGTTTTATCGTAGGTATTGCGCCGCAAGATGTGGCTGTCATGACAGATATAGGCAGTTATCTGGATTTTGTGATCACTTTGTTTTTAGCTTTTGGCATTGCTTTTGAAGTGCCTGTAGCCGTCGTGATCGCCGTGCGCTTTGGCTGGGTAAGCATCTCTGCCCTGCAAGAGGCCCGATCTTATGTGGTGGTGGGCGCTTTTGTATTAGGTGCAATTTTTACACCGCCAGATATTATCTCTCAATTTATGTTAGCGATTCCTATGTGGCTACTATACGAGCTGGGTATTTTGGTAGCCAAGATCATAAAGCAAAAAACTGAACCAGCAATATTGCCGATTGAGTAGGGAAGAACCTTTGCAGAAGTTTTAAGTAGCTAGTTATCTGTGTTAACAGGCTTGGGGCGTTTGCCAATTTCAATAAAAATGTCCATTACCCTACCCGCACGTGAAATTTGCAGGGTAGCTTTTTGCCCTGGCGTTAATGCGGCAATAAGATTGAGCATGCTGCCACTATCAAGAACCGGTTTTCCTTCAATCCCTAGCAAAATATCACCCGCATTTAGTCCGGCCTTATCGGCAGGGCTGTTTCTGAGTACGCCAGCGATTAAGGCACCTTGTACTTTTTCAAGTCTGAATGATTCAGCAAGTGCTGGCGTGATGTCCTGCGCTTCGATGCCGATCCAGCCGCGTGTAACGTTTCCTTGAGCAATAATCTGCTCCATTACCTGATGCGCTAAAGCAGTCGGAATGGCAAAGCCTATTCCCATAGAACCGCCACTCCTGGAATAAATGGCACTGTTGATTCCCACTAGATTGCCTTCGGTATCAATTAAGGCGCCACCGGAGTTCCCTGGATTAATGGAGGCGTCGGTTTGAATGAAGTTTTCATAAATGGTAATCCCAAGATGACTTCGCCCCAAGGCGCTCACAATGCCTTGCGTTACAGTCTGACCTACGCCAAAAGGGTTACCTATGGCAAGCACAACATCGCCAACATTCAATGATTCAGAACTTGCAAAAGTGATGGCTGGCAGGTTATTTGCATCAACCTTGATCAGTGCAAGGTCCGTGTCTGGATCGGTGCCTACGACTTTTGCGGTTAATTTTCTACCGTCGGATAGTGCAACTTCTATGGCATCAGCCGCAGCAATGACATGGTTATTAGTGAGGATGAGCCCCTGCTCACTGACAATGACGCCTGAACCCAGGCTGTTTTCTGGCTGGGATGGTGGCTCCATGTCTTCAAATTGATCGCCAAAAAAATAGCGAAAAGCAGGGTCGTCCAAAAATCTCTGGTGAGGATTAATGACCACTTTTTTGCTGGTAAAGATGTTAACTACCGCGGGCATGGCTTTTTTTGCTGCATTGCTGTAAGAGCTGGTGGCAGCACTAGCGACTGTTTGTTCCACCTTGTTGATGACGATGGCAGGTTCGCTTTTGTTCAGAAAGTTGGGATAGAAAATGCGTAGTACAAATATTGCTGCGATGCATATCGTGGATGCTTGTGCAAAAATCAGCCATAATCTCTTGCCGAATGAGTCTCTCATATTAATATAGTGCCAGTTAGTTATAATACATTTACATAAAGGTGAGCGCAGACGAGTTTGATGTCGGGGCTATAGTTTAAAAATTCAATAGTTACAATATGGTAATAAAGATCGAAGGCATATGGTAAAAATCAATGAGTTAACGCATTATACCCAACAACTGATGCAAGTGACGCGATTCAAGGATTATTGCCCAAACGGGCTTCAAGTAGAAGGCAAATCTGAAATAAAAAAAATCGTCACAGGGGTCACTGCCAGTATGGCGCTGCTGGAAGCGGCAAAAAAAGCGAATGCAGACCTGATTCTGGTGCATCACGGCTATTTCTGGCGTAATGAGAGCCCTGTCATTTCCGGGATTAAGCGTAAGCGAATAGCATTTTTATTAAAACATAATCTTAATTTGCTGGCTTACCATTTGCCCTTGGATGCGCATCCTGAGCTTGGTAACAATGTTCAGTTTGGCAGGGTTTTGGGCTTGGAGGCAGCTTCTTATCTTGGCGATGACAATCTAGTAGCATATGCAGAACTGGAAAGCGCAGTCAGCTTGTCCGAATTTGGATCGTACTTAGCAGGCAAGCTGGGCAGAATACCCATGGTTATCGGTCCTGCAGGTAAACTCATTAAGAAAGTAGCATGGTGCACGGGCGCAGCCCAGGGTTATATGGAACTTGCAATTGCATCCGGTGTGGATGTGTTTGTTAGTGGAGAGGTTTCGGAGCAAACCACGCATCAGGCTATGGAGTCTGATGTGGCCTATATTTCAGCAGGCCATCATGTCACCGAGCGGTATGGCGTGCAGGCACTAGGCGTGCATTTGGCGCAACGTTTTGATTTGGCACATGAGTTTATCGATATTTACAATCCAGTTTAATCGTTTTATTTCAGTGACTTAATAAATAAAGCTTTAATTAAGTCTTTAAAAAATGTATAATTCCCGGCTTAAAATAGCGTGTAATTGTTAGCAGCCTGTTTGAATGCTTGCATAAGCGTTTAATCGCAGATTACGAAGGAAGCACGGCATACAAGTGGCCTGTGAAGCTGATCTGGTATAGTTACATCGTTTGTGTAGTTGCGAACGTTGCCTTCAAAAAAGCGCGTTCGTTCGGTCAATCCTTTAGAGCATGAGGAAAACATGTCAGATAATCAAAATGACAAGCATCAAACCGACTCACAGTCCTGTGGATGTTCACAGGTGGATTTGGAAAAGCGTAATTTTTTAATTGCGACCTCTGCAGTTGGTGCGTTGGGTTGCGCGGCGGTTGCAGTGCCTTTTGTTAAAAGCATGACGCCTAGTGAGCGTGCCAAAGCGGCAGGTGCACCAGTTGAGGTGGATATCAGCAAGATTGAGCCGGGCACCGTCTTGACAGCCGAGTGGCGCGGTCAGCCTGTGTGGATCATCAATCGTACGGAAGAGATGACGGCAGAATTATCCAAGCATCATGATCAGTTGTCTGATCCTAATGCGGAGGTTTCGTCGCAGCAGCCTGCTTACTGCAAAAATGAGGGGCGCTCTATTAAGCCAAATATTGGTGTTGTGGTAGGCATTTGTACGCACTTGGGTTGCTCGCCGACAGAGAAGTTAAAAGCAGGTGGCGATATGGGCGATGGCTGGCAGGGCGGTTTCTTCTGCCCTTGTCATGGCTCTAAGTTTGATTTGGCTGGACGGGTGTTTAAAGGCTCGCCTGCGCCAGTTAATTTAGTGGTGCCTCCACACAAATATTTAAGCGAAAATTTACTGCTTATTGGCGTTGATACTGAAGATAAGGCTTAATCATGACCCAAGAAACTCATTCGAAGCAAAACAAATCGACATTGTCAAATGCGTTAAATTGCACGCTCAACTGGGTAGATGCGCGTTTCCCCCTGACCAGCAATATCAAGGCGCATTTGACAGAATACTACGCGCCTAAGAATTTTAACTTTTGGTACTTTTTTGGATCATTGGCCCTGTTGGTGCTTGTGCTGCAGATTCTGAC
This sequence comes from Betaproteobacteria bacterium HGW-Betaproteobacteria-22, assembly GCA_002842285.1. Classification (GTDB taxonomy): domain Bacteria; phylum Pseudomonadota; class Gammaproteobacteria; order Burkholderiales; family Methylophilaceae; genus Methylotenera. Next base: position 3,684 of record PHCJ01000020.1, on the reverse strand, counting down.
TGGCATTTTTCTCACCATGCACTACAAGCCAGATGCGGATTTAGCGTTTGGTTCTGTGGAATACATTATGCGTGACGTGCCTTGGGGCTGGTTGATTCGCTATATGCACTCTACAGGGGCTTCCATGTTTTTTGTGGTGGTGTACCTGCATATGTTCCGTGGCATTATTTATGGATCATATCGTAACCCGCGTGAGTTGATTTGGCTGTTCGGCGTGGCGATTTTCCTGGCGTTGATGGGTGAGGCGTTCTTTGGCTATCTGTTGCCATGGGGGCAGATGTCCTACTGGGGTGCGCAAGTGATTGTGAATCTGTTTTCAACAATTCCATTTATCGGCCCCGATGTTTCTGAATGGCTGCGTGGCGACTATCTGGTTTCTGACGCAACGCTGAACCGCTTTTTTGCATTCCACGTGATAGCGCTGCCGTTGGTGTTGTTGGGTTTGGTAGTTGCGCACCTGATTGCATTGCATGAGGTTGGTTCAAACAATCCGGATGGTGTTGAAATTAAAAAATTAAAGGACAAAAAAACAGGCATTCCGCTGGATGGGATTCCTTTCCACCCTTACTACACAGTAAAAGATTTAGTCGGTGTATCGGCTTTTCTGATAGTGTTTACCGTTATTGTGTTCTTTGCGCCTGAAATGGGAGGTTATTTCCTGGAGGCGAATAACTTCGTGCCAGCCGACCCGCTTAAGACGCCTGCCCATATTGCGCCAGTTTGGTATTTCACGCCGTATTATTCAATTTTGCGCGCTGTTCCGCCAATCCTGAATTCGCAATTCCCAGGGGTTGCTGCAATGGGCTTGTCTGTTGTCGCTTTTGCATTTCTGCCATGGCTGGATAAAAGTCCTGTGAAGTCAATTCGTTACCGTGGTGGTCTTTATAAAGCCTGGCTTGCTGCATTTGTTGTAAGCTTCCTGGTGCTCGGCTATCTTGGTACAGTGCCTTCAAATGTATGGGGGCAATTTGGCGATTGGTTGAGTGGTGCTGATCGTGCCACGGTGGTTGCACGTTTCTTTACGGTGGTTTATTTCTTGTTCTTTGCTTTGATGCCCTGGTATACAGCGAAAGATAAAACAAAACCAGTGCCAGAAAGGGTAACAGGGTAGTCGTCATGAAAATTGTAAATAGATTAAGAAACACTTTATTGGTGTTGCTAACGTTGCCTTTATTGGCAATCGCCAGTGAGGAAGCGCGTCTTGATAAAGCACCTATTGACGCATCTGATTATGCGTCTTTGCAGCGCGGTGCTAAAACTTTTGTTAACTATTGCCTGAATTGCCATAGTGCCAACTATATGCGCTACAACCGCCTGTTGGAAATTGGTTTGACTGAAAAGCAAATTAAGGAAAACCTGCTTTTCACAGGCGAAAAAGTGGGTGACACCATGAAAGTGGCGATGGATAAAAAAGACGCTAAAAAGTGGTTTGGTGCAGCACCTCCGGATCTCTCTGTAGAAGTGCGCGCGCGCGGTGCGGACTGGGTTTACTCTTATATGCGCGGTTTTTATCGTGACACCACCAGCCCTACGGGTTGGGGCAATTGTGTGTTTGATCCTGTTTATTGCAAAGTTTCTATGCCGCATGTGCTCTATGAGCTGCAGGGAGAGCAGGCGTTGAATCACGAAACGCACGAATTAAAACTTGTTAAACCAGGGCTGTTGTCGATCGAGGAATATGACACTCTGGTTGGTGATTTAACCAATTTCATGGCCTATATGGCGGAGCCTGCAAAACAGCAGCGCAACCAATTGGGCTGGTTTGTATTGTTGTTTCTAGGTGTGCTCCTGGTGCTGACATATAGACTCAAGAAAGCTTACTGGAAGGAAATACATTAAATATGATGACGTTATATTCGGGGACGACAGATCCCTACAGCCACCGTTGCCGCATCGTTTTGTTTGAAAAAGGCATGGACTTTCAAGTGATTGACGTTGATCTGGCAAACAAACCTGAAGATCTGGCTGTGATTAACCCATACAATCATGTGCCAGTACTGGTGGAGCGTGATTTGGTGTTGTCAGAAGCCAATATTATCAACGAATATATTGATGAGCGATTTCCCCATCCGCAGTTGATGCCGCCAGATCCTGTCATGCGTGCGCGTGCGCGTTTGTTTTTGTATAGTTTCGAGAAAGACCTTTTCAGCCATATCGCAGATATTGAATCCGGCGATGAAGTAAAGGCGAATAAGGCGCGCCTCAGTATTCGTGATAACTTAACACAGCTAGTGCCGATATTCTCTAAGCAGAATTACCTGTTGGGAGATGATTATTCAATGCTGGATGTTGCAGTTACGCCACTGCTATGGCGATTGGGTCACTATGGTATTGAACTTCCGAATCAAGCTTCACCTATCCTTAAGTATGCGGAGCGTTTGTTCTCCAGACCTTTGTACGCTGATGCTATGACGCCTTCTGAAAAAGCGATGCGTAAATAAGACTTGTTTTATTAATAAAGTTTACTATGAAAGCGAGGAGCGGTATCGGTTTATGTCGAAATGGCTCCTCCCGACCTTGAAATCTGAATGGTGACAGCGGAATAAGTGAATGTCGGAATTAATCTCAACAAAACCTTATATGCTAAGAGCGATGCACGAATGGTGCATAGATAACAATCTCACGCCGCATTTAATTGTTGCTGTGAATTCACGTACACGTGTGCCCATGGCTTATGTAAAAGAAGGTGAAATCGTGCTGAATATTAATTACAGTGCGACCAACGGCTTGCATATAGACAATGATTCCGTGGTCTTTTCAGCGCGTTTTGGCGGAGTGTCGCAAAATATTTTTGTGCCAATGAGCGCAGTCAAAGGAATATTTGCACGTGAAAACGGTCAGGGCATGTTTTTTGAAGTAGATGCGTCTGATGGTTCTGATTTGAATGATAATCAATCCGTGCAGTTGGCACATTCCGAAAAAGAAAAAGCAGGAAACCCGGCGCGAGACAAGAAGCCCACGCTCACCGTTGTAAAATAATTTAACTTTTTTTAAATACGACTTAACATTTTTTAAAATCTCAGTATAATACGCATCTCACGAAACGCCGGATTAGCTCAGTTGGTAGAGCAGCGCACTTGTAATGCGAAGGTCGTCAGTTCGATTCCGACATCCGGCACCAAATTCTAGAACATTTTCCCTTTTATACATTTGACAGCAAGTCAAAGTTTCAGCATAATCGCGGGTTCGTTGAGGAGGGGTGGCCGAGTGGTTAAAGGCGACGGACTGTAAATCCGTTCTCTCAGAGTACGAAGGTTCGAATCCTTCCCCCTCCACCATTGGTATAGTAGTAAGGGCTTGATGGCGTCTTTGTCTAGGCATATACGCGGGTGTAGCTCAGCTGGTAGAGCACTTGCCTTCCAAGCAAGATGTCGCGAGTTCGAACCTCGTCGCCCGCTCCAAGCTGTTGAGTGCGCAAGGAATATTGCCCATGTGGCTCAGTGGTAGAGCACTCCCTTGGTAAGGGAGAGGTCGCGGGTCCGATTCCCGCCATGGGCACCATGTAGATTTTGGCTGTAAAATGAACAAGTTTTATTAATTCTAATAAAGCTTATGGTTAATAAAATATTGCAAAGGACTGAAGTAATGGCAAAAGGTAAATTTGAACGGACCAAGCCGCACGTCAACGTAGGCACGATTGGCCACGTAGACCACGGCAAGACAACATTAACGGCAGCGATTACC
>PHCJ01000019.1:2058-52813 GCA_002842285.1 Betaproteobacteria bacterium HGW-Betaproteobacteria-22 | reverse complement strand
GTTAGGGTTCAAATGCCCTGCTGAGTTGTTCACACCAGACGCATTTGATTTTAGGCAGCATCATGCTGCAATTTTTGCACTTCAACCTTGAAACCGCCGATCAATTAATGCTGGAAAAATGGCGGATAAATTAATTGCATTACCATTCGCTATTGCCTTTGATGTGGTCACAGCACCAGTTCAATTAATTCTTTTTACTAGTGCTGCTGCAGGCGCTGCTAATAAAAAATAGGAATCAACAATAGGGGATTCCGAGCCCACTCTTCTAACTTCATTAATACGATGAACAATAGGGGGCAGACCACGATTAATTATGGGTATTAGGTCAATGTCACCTGCGATAAAACCTAATCGGCACTAGCTATTCGCACTATTGTATAATTACCATCTAATTAGCCATTATGTTTTAGAGACCTTGTAATGCCAATAGAAGCACAATCTGCAACAGAAACTAAACTGCGTGAGTTGCTCACAACGCGTATCCTCATTCTTGATGGCGCGATGGGCACAATGATTCAGCAATACAAATTGACAGAAGCAGATTACCGGGGCGAGCGTTTTGTTGATTTTAAAGCACCTGCAGGTGGGCGTGAATTATTCGTTAAGGGCAATAACGAGCTACTGACACTTACCCAGCCGGCCATCATTCAGGAAATTCACGAGAAATATCTTGCGGCTGGCGCTGATATTATTGAAACCAACACCTTTGGTGCTACGAAAGTCGCGCAGGATGATTATCACATGGCGCATTTGGTGTATGAAATGAACGTGGAAGCAGCCAGACTAGCTAAAGCTGCCTGCGAAAAATTCAGCACCCCGGATAAGCCGCGCTTTGTTGCCGGCGCGCTTGGCCCTACGCCCAAAACAGCTTCAATTTCGCCAGATGTCAATGACCCTGCGGCCCGCAATGTCACATTTGATGAGCTTATGCATGCCTATCTGGAGCAAACGCGCGGCTTGGTTGCAGGTGGTGCGGACATTTTAATGGTGGAAACCATTTTTGACACACTGAATTGCAAGGCGGCTTTATTTGCCATTGAAACTTTCTTTGAAGAAGTCGGCTACACACTGCCTATCATGATTTCCGGCACGGTGACTGATGCGTCTGGCCGCATTTTATCAGGCCAAACCGTGACTGCTTTCTGGCATTCGGTGCGCCATGCAAAACCGCTCACTATCGGCCTTAACTGTGCATTGGGGGCAACGCTGATGCGTCCGTATGCAGAAGAACTATCAAAGATTGCGGACACCTTTGTGTGCATTTATCCCAATGCCGGGCTGCCAAACCCGATGAGCGACACAGGCTTTGATGAAACGCCCGATGTAACCTCCAGCCTGGTAAAGGAGTTTGCAGAAAGCGGCTTTGTGAATATTGCAGGGGGCTGCTGCGGCACAACCCCTGCACATATCAGTGCTATTTATAACGCTATCAAAACCATTGCACCAAGACAGGTTCCGGTCATAGCGCCCAACACACGGCTTTCCGGATTGGAGCCATTTGTCATTGATGAAAACTCGCTGTTTGTAAATGTAGGCGAACGTACTAACGTCACGGGCTCAAAAGCATTTGCGCGCATGATTATCAACGAGCAATATGAAGAGGCATTGAGTGTAGCGCGCCAGCAGGTAGAGAACGGTGCGCAGATCATCGACATTAATATGGATGAGGGCATGCTGGATGCAATGCATGCCATGACGCACTTTTTGAATCTCACCGCCTCAGAGCCTGATATTGCGCGCGTACCGATGATGGTAGACTCATCCAAATGGGACGTGATTGAAGCGGGATTGAAATGCGTGCAAGGCAAAGCCATTGTGAACTCCATCTCAATGAAGGAGGGGGAGGCCGAGTTTTTGCGTCAGGCAAAGCTATGCCGTCGTTATGGTGCAGCCGTGATTGTCATGGCTTTTGATGAAAAAGGCCAGGCCGACACTTACGCACGCAAAATTGAAATATGTAAACGCGCCTATGATTTGCTGGTGGAAAAAATCGGCTTCCCGGCTGAAGATGTTATTTTCGATCCGAATATTTTCGCGATTGCGACAGGCATTGAAGAACACAACAATTATGCCGTGGACTTTATTGAAGCCACACGCTGGATTAAGCAAAACTTGCCGCACGCCAAAATTTCGGGTGGCGTATCAAATGTAAGTTTTAGTTTCCGTGGTAACGACCCGGCACGAGAAGCGATTCATACCGTGTTTCTCTACCATGCCATCAAGGCAGGCATGACTATGGGCATTGTGAATGCCGGTATGATGGGGGTTTATGACGACCTGGACCCTGAGCTCAGAAAATGTGTAGAGGATGTTGTGCTCAACCGCATTACCGACCCTAACAACCTGCTCGCTCCCACTGAGCGTCTGATTGAAATTGCCGGCACCTTAAAAGCGGGTGGCAAAAAAGAAGAAGCAACGCTGGCGTGGCGAGGCACACCTGAACAACCTGTTAGTGTTGGCAAGCGTTTAGAACACGCCTTGGTACATGGCATTACTGAGTTTATTGTTGAAGACACTGAAGAAGCACGCATTGAGGCCATGAATAGGGGCGGGCGTCCCATCCACGTGATTGAAGGCCCGCTTATGGATGGCATGAATGTGGTGGGGGATTTGTTTGGTCAAGGCAAAATGTTCTTGCCTCAAGTGGTGAAATCCGCCCGCGTCATGAAATCTGCCGTAGCGCACCTGATTCCCTTTATTGAAGAAGAAAAAGCCCTGGAACAAAAACGCACCGGCGTAGTAGCAAAGCCTAAGGGCAAGGTGGTGATTGCCACAGTCAAGGGTGACGTGCATGACATAGGAAAAAATATTGTTTCAGTCGTATTGCAATGCAATAACTTTGAAGTAGTGAACATGGGCGTAATGGTACCGGCAGCTGAGATACTTGCCATGGCCAAAGCTGAAAATGCTGACATCATCGGCTTATCTGGGTTGATTACGCCCTCGCTTGAGGAGATGGCCTATGTCGCACGTGAAATGCAGCGTGATCCGCATTTTCATAACCAGAAAACACCTCTATTGATCGGCGGGGCAACCACATCTCGCGCGCACACTGCCGTGAAAATCGCGCCTAATTACGACGGCCCGGTCATCTATGTACCGGATGCCTCGCGTTCAGTATCGGTGATGCAAAACCTGCTCACGCCAGAAACACGTGGTGCCTATTTGGCAGAGATCCAGGCTGATTATGAAAAAGCCAGACAGCAGCACGCTAACAAAAAAGGCGTGCCCATGCTTACCATTGCAGAAGCACGCAAGAATAAATCCAAAGTGGATTTCACTGGCGAGTATGCTCCAGTTAAACCTAAATTTATTGGTAGGCGTGTATTCAAAAATATTGATTTAAATCTGATTGCACAATATATCGACTGGTCACCTTTCTTCCAGACCTGGGATTTGGCTGGCAGTTATCCTGCCATTTTAAGCGACAAGGTAGTTGGCGAGGCCGCTACTAAGGTATTTCATGAAGCGCAGACCATGTTGAAAAAAATCATTGACGGGCGCTGGCTTATCGCCAACGGTGTGATTGCACTCATGCCCGCCAACCGCGTGCGCGATGATGATATTGAAATATATACGGATGAAACACGCAGCGAAATCGCGCTCACTTGGTATGGCATGCGTCAACAGACACAAAAACCAGTAATTGACGGTATAGCAAAACCCAATCAGTGCTTAAGCGACTTCATCGCTCCCAAAGGAATTGATGATTATATCGGACTGTTTGCGGTCACTGCGGGCTTAGGTGGTAACAAACGTTTGGCACAATTCGAAGCCGTTCATGATGACTATAGTGCCATCATGTTCAAATCGCTCGCTGATCGCTTGGCAGAGGCGTTTGCAGAATATATGCACAAACGGGTGCGTACTGATTTGTGGGCATACGTGCTCGATGAAACGCTCAGCAACGAAGCGCTTATTAACGAAGCATATACAGGTATTCGTCCTGCACCTGGCTACCCTGCATGTCCCGATCATACAGTCAAAGCAGACATGTTTAAACTCTTGCAGTGCGATGAGATCGACATGCATCTGACAGACTCTTTTGCCATGACCCCAGCCGCTTCGGTCAGCGGTTTTTATTTGGCTCACAAACAAGCTAAATATTTTAGTGTAGATAAAATAGACCACGACCAGCTTGCAGACATGGCAGAACGCAGGAATCTACCGAAAGACTATCTGGAACGCTGGCTAGCGCCAAATTTGGCTTGATTTATAACTGTCAATTACTTTAGAACCAAGCACAACCATGCACATTCACATTTTAGGTATCTGCGGCACATTTATGGGCGGCATCGCTGTGCTGGCTAAAGCAGCTGGTCACAAGGTCACGGGTTGCGATGCCAACGTTTACCCACCCATGAGCACACAGCTTGAAGCGCAGGGCATAGAGTTGATTGAGGGGTATGACCCCGCACAAACCAGCCTGAATCCAGATGTCTACGTCATTGGCAATGTCGTATCGCGCGGCAATGCGCTAATGGAAGAAATTCTTAATAAAGGCCTGCCGTATATTTCCGGCCCGCAATGGTTGGCAGAGAACGTGCTGCAAGGCAAATGGGTACTAGCTGTGGCAGGCACGCATGGCAAAACCACTACCAGCTCGATGTTGGCATGGATACTGGAATATGCAGGTTTAGCACCAGGCTTCTTAATTGGTGGTGTGCCTGAGAACTTCAGCGTTTCAGCGCGGCTGCCCCAAGTGCCGCCACTCATGGTTCAACATGCCCGCGCCACGGTGCGCCCAAAATCTATTGAGTGGTCAGAAGCGTCACCTTTTTTTGTTATTGAGGCAGACGAATACGACACCGCCTTCTTTGATAAGCGCTCTAAATTTGTGCACTATCGCCCACGCACTGCCGTGCTTAATAACCTTGAGTTTGACCACGCCGATATTTTTGAAGACCTTGCTGCGATTGAAAAACAATTCCACCATTTAGTGCGTACCGTGCCACAACAAGGTCTGGTGGTGATGAGTGGCAATGAGGCAAGCTTGAAACGCGTGATTGCCCAAGGCTGCTGGACCCCTGTGGAGCAGTTTGGATCAGACGCTGACTGGCATGCTCTGAATGCGCAATCTGATGGCAGTTTTGATGTCATGTTTGCAGGCAAACTGCAAGGTCGCGTGCTATGGCAACTGTTAGGAGAGCATAATCGCATGAACGCGCTAGCCAGCATTGCTGCTGCCCGTCATGTGGGGGTTTCTATTGCAGTCAGCATTGCTGCACTGAGCGTCTTTAAAAACGTCAAGCGCCGCATGGAGGTGCGCGGTGTGGTAAATGCCATCACGGTTTATGATGATTTCGCGCATCACCCAACTGCCATTGAAACGACAGTGGCAGGGCTACGTGCAAAGGTAGGAAAAGCACGCATTATTGCTGTGCTGGAACCACGCTCAAATACCATGAAGCTCGGCGTGATGAAGAGCGCTTTACCTGCCAGCTTAAAAGATGCAGATCTGGTGTTCTGTTATCAAGCGCATTTGGGCTGGGATGCGAAAGAAGCATTGGCGCCGATTAGCGCTAAAACACAGGTACTTGATGATCTCAATCAACTCATCATGGCGATTACCCAAGCCGCACAAGCCGGTGATCATGTGCTCATCATGAGCAATGGCGGCTTTGGCGGGATTCATCAAAAATTACTGAATGCGCTTGCGCAAACAACATTCAAAGTGTAATTAATTGGCAAAGCAACCTAAAAAAACCAAAACGGCACGCAGGCCAACGCTCACCAAAACAGCCAAACCCATGAGCGTAATGGCTATTGCACTTTGGCTTTCAGCCATTGCACATGCAGTGATATTGAGCATACACTTTGAACCAGAGATAAAGAAATTCAAAGATAACCTACAAGTGCTTGAAGTTGTTCTCGTCAATGCCAAAACCAAATCAAAACCTGAAAATACCGAGGTATACGCGCAATCTAATTTAGATAGGGGAGGCAATACTGATTTAGAGCGCAAGATGAAAACGGCAACCCCCGCCTTAAAACAGCAAAAGGCAGAATTCACGTTAAAACCTGAGCCTAAAAACAAACAAGGTGCCAAGGCCGCCAAACAGGCTGATCCGCAAACCAAAGAGCAAAAGCGCATTGAGGCATTGGAGAAACAAGCGCAAGAACTGATGACGCAAATCAACAGCACGCATCAGGTAGCGTCCCTGCCCGTACAAAAAGCCACCGCAAAAGAATCTGACACGGGTGATCAAATTAACCCGAATAAAAAGTTAGACTTAGCCGACCTTACCGCCACAGCACTGGAAATGGACCGCCTAGAGGCGATTATTTCAAGACAGCAGGATGAATATCAAAAACGGCCTAAACGTAAATTTGTGGGTGGGCGCACCAAAGAATATCGCTATGCATTATATGTTGAAGCCTGGCGGCAAAAAGTAGAAAAAATTGGCAATCTAAACTACCCTGAAGCTGCCAAAAGCCTGAAACTTTACGGGCAGTTGCAGATGACTGTATCCATTAAAGCGGATGGCAGCATCGAGTCCATTGAAATCAACCGCAGTTCTGGCCACAAAGTACTGGATGCTGCTGCAAAACATATTGTGGAGCTGGGCGCGCCTTATGCAAAATTTCCTGATGATATTCGTAAGGAAATTGATGTGCTGAGCATTACCAGAACATGGACCTTTACCAAAGAAGATAATCTGGCAACCGAGTAATATGACAAACCACTTTCAACACCATGTATTTTTCTGTTTAAATCAGCGTGATGACGGCACCGCTTGCTGTATGGACAAGGGAGCAGAGGCTGCATTTGATTTCATGAAAGCCAGCATTAAAAAGCGCAATTTAAATGGCGCAGGCAAAGTCAGAGTCAATCGCGCAGGGTGTTTCGACAGGTGTGGTGAGGGGCCTCTGCTGGTGATTTACCCACAGGCCATTTGGTACACGTTTATTGACCTTGATGATATTGATGAAATTATTGAAAGCCACATTATCAATGGCAAAATCGTTGAGCGTCTCGTTGTTTAAAGACGTAATTGTAAAATCGCCAAACATCTCTCATTCACGCCATAGCTGTTGCTATTTTTTCAATCAATGCCGTTATCATCTCCGCGCTCAATAACCTGGGCTCACCAGCACGCAACGCTTCTCCCCAGTGCGAATTAGGGTAGTGTTTATCCGTTTCAAAACGTGGAATCACATGCCAGTGAATATGTGGAGTTTTATTGCCTAAACTGACAAGATTGATTTTATCTGGGTTAAACAATTGCCTTAATGCTGCTTCAACTGCAAATACCACATGCATTAAACGCGCACGCGACTCAGCCGGCAAATCTGTCATTTCTTTTACATGCGCCAACAACTCCACCCGGCAATAAGCCGGGTAATCTTCGTCACTTAATAACACCACGCGGCAAAAATTATCTTGCCATAACACGCGGTGCGGTGTTGGCACACACAATGCACAATGCATTTTTTCCTGTCCTTATCTGTTCAAGTAGATAAAAAAACAGCCGTTTGTTTTAAGGTGAATCCAAACGATTAAACGCCTATCGCTTAATTGGTTTACACCTGATACGCATCGACCTCAGAACCTTGTCGCCTAACCTGCCACAATATTTTTTTGCCTTAGTTGCTGCGGGTATGCCCATCACGGGTACGGATGGCTTTTCATCATCCTGGCAAATAGTTACCGCGTAATCGGTTTGTAACGGATGCGTTTAGGCTTTGCACCCTCCTCACCCAGCCGCTTCTTCTTATCCAGTTCATATTCCTGGTAATTTCCGTTAAAAAACGTCCACTGTGATTCACCTTCAGCAGCCAGAATGTGAGTGGCAATACGATCGAGGAACCAGCGATCATGCGAAATCACTAGTACGCAACCCGCAAACTCTAGCAGCGCATCCTCCAGTGCACGTAAGGTTTCCACATCCAGATCGTTAGATGGCTCATCCAGCAACAGGACATTGCCGCCAGAAATCAGCGTTCTCGCCAAGTGTAAGCGGCCACGCTCACCACCTGAGAGTTGACCAACGATTTTCTGCTGATCAGCCCCTTTGAAATTAAACCGGCCAATATAAGCACGTGACGGTGTTTCATAGCGACCAACCTGCAAAATATCCGACCCACCTGAAATTTCATCAAACACGGTTTTGCTGTCACTCAACGCATCGCGGCTTTGATCCACATAGGCCAGTTTCACTGTTTGACCGATTTTTACCTCACCGCCATCAGGCTGCTCTTTGCCTGTAATCATCTTGAACAAAGTTGATTTACCAGCACCGTTCGGGCCAATCACACCCACAATGGCACCTGCTGGAATACTAAAACTTAAATTATCAATCAAGAGTCGATCATTGAATGCTTTGGTGACATTATTAAATTCAATCACTTGATCGCCCAAGCGCTCGCCGGCAGGAATAAAAATCTCCTGCGTTTCATTGCGTTTTTGGTACTCTGCACTCGCTAACTCTTCATAGCGAGCAATACGCGCCTTGCTCTTGGCCTGACGCGCCTTCGGATTCTGGCGCACCCATTCCAACTCGGTATTCAAGGCTTTGCGTCGTGCAGATTCTTGCGATTCTTCCTGTGCCAATCGAGCTTGCTTCTGATCCAGCCAGCTTGAGTAGTTACCTTTCCATGGAATCCCGTGACCGCGATCTAGCTCTAAAATCCACTCTGCTGCGTTATCTAAAAAGTAGCGGTCATGCGTCACCGCCACCACGGTACCCGGGAAACGTACCAGAAACTGCTCCAACCACTCCACCGATTCCGCATCCAAGTGATTGGTCGGCTCGTCTAACAGCAACATGTCAGGCTGAGAGAGTAGCAGTTTGCACAATGCGACACGACGCCTCTCGCCGCCTGATAATGGGCCTATTTTCGCATCCCATGGCGGCAAACGCAGTGCATCCGCAGCAATCTCCAACTGATGTTCTACATCTGAACCACTGGCAGCAATGATGTTTTCATATTTGGCCTGCTCTTCAGCCAGCTTGTCAAAGTCTGCATCCGGCTCTGCATATGCCGCATATACTTCTTCGAGCTTCTGCTTGGCCTCCATTACAGCACCCATGCCACTCTCGACTTCTTCTCGCACGGTCTTATTTGCATCCAGTTGCGGCTCCTGCGGCAAATAGCCGATTGAAATGCCCGGCTGCCACTGCACCTCACCCTCAAACTCTTTATCCACACCCGCCATAATGCGCAGCACCGTGGATTTACCTGCACCATTCAAACCCAGCAAACCAATTTTGGCGCCCGGAAAAAAAGACAAAGAAATATCTTTGATAATCTGTTTCTTGGGCGGAACGATTTTGCTCACGCGGAGCATCGACATTACATATTGAGCCATGATGTTATCTTGCAAATTTAAAGATGAAAGCTTAACAGAAACCTGCACAGCCTTGTTAACTTACCAAACCATCAATAGCGTATATGGGTATAATGTTTCACACCCTTGGTGTTGCAGAGCAGTGCTAAAAAACTATGGCGATCAAATCAACCATCTACAAAATTGACCTCAATATTGCCGATATCGACAGGCAATATTATGGGCAACACAGCCTGACATTAGCGCGTCATCCCTCTGAAACTGACGAACGCCTGATGGTGCGCCTGATTGCATTTGCAATGTATGCCGATGCTAAGCTGACTTTTGGCAAAGGTCTTAGTAACGATGAAGAACCAGATCTTTGGCAAAAAGATTTAACAGGCGCCATTCAGTTATGGGTAGAGGTAGGCCTGCCCACAGAAAAAGACATCCGCAAAGTCTGCGGTCGCGCCAATCAGGTATGCGTTGTGCTTTACGGCGGACGTGTTGCTGACATGTGGTGGGCAGCAAACAGCAAGGCCTTACTCAAACTTAACAACTTAACCATCGTAAACCTGCCTGAAACACAAGCGCTCGCCAGCATCGCCAGCCGCGGCCTGAGCATCAGTTGCACCATCCAAGACAGGCAAATCCTTGTGGGGCATGATGACGGTAGCCTGGATATCACTCCTGTGATCTTAAAGGAGGCCAATTTTGCAAGTTAGCAAAATTGGCATTGTAGAGTGACCATGTTATGCGGCCACTCAATGTAATAATGTAATACAACAATTAAAGCGTATGGGCGTCCCCATTACAAGACTCAGCCTAAGTGGCAACTCACAGCCGGTTTAAATTTTTCCGTCCAGTCCCATCTGGAAGTATTTATGCACGATTTTTTCCTGATTCTCTAGCAGCCAATCAATACTTGGTTCGTTGCTCATTGCTTTTTTAATAGCCCTTGCTGTCGCTTCACGATGAATATTGAACAATATTTTATGGTCAAGATTTTCTTGTTCCACAACAACAGGATTCAGCCACACAGATACAATGATGCCTAAATCATTTGCTTTTTCTTTAGGAATGTCGCCACAACGTACTGCATCTAAAACGCCATTTGCAATTGCAGCCTGCACTGTTCCCATTAAAATATTAGTGTAACGCGTGTCTTTTACGGTAACCTTGCTTACCATAATAGTCGCAGGCCGCACCATAATATCGGTATTCATTATCGCCAGTACGCGAGTATGGCCTTTGACCTGGTCGCCTAGCAGGTTAGCGAATGCTACGCCCATCGGCCCTTTCATTTCCCCAATAGCCACCTCTGGCTCTGCTGCTGTGCCCACGGGGCCACCTGCAACAAGCGCCTCACCGACGCGCATAATAATTTCATTACTCATCACTTCTCCTGATTAATTTTATTACTCTCGTTCCAAGCATACTTTAACCCAGATTTCCCATCAGGCGATTTTACATCTACTTGAATGTCAACTTGCCCATTCTGCGTCTTATTTGTGCAGATTTTCTGCCAATAGTAATGACTGTTGATCATAAAATTTGCACAAGAACTCCATCAAACTGTGCAGCGTTGCCACTTTAGCAACATTTGCTAACTTGTTGGCTTCAGTGTTGATTATCAGTCGCTGGCAAGCCCTAATCGAAAATCTGGGCCTAACCGTAAAGGTCATCACCACCAATCTAATGTTGCTAAAGCAGATTATTCATGCCAGATAGGGTTGAAAATACGCCTAATGGAAACCTGTTTACCTAACTATAAACGATTAAGCAATGATGTGATATGACGACGAAAGATCTGCCCCCATATTCTTATTAAAAAAGCCGCAAATTGAATCAGGGTCAGGCTGCGACTTTGCAGCATGGCCGCTTTACTCAATATCAAAAATTGGCTTTGAAAGAATTAAGGCTTGGCCGTTTTGGTTAAGATCGCATAGATTTCATCTTTGAGATGTAACTTTTCTTTCTTTAAGGTTTCCGTTTCTTCATTGCTCGCATTTTCAATATGCGCCTCTATGTTTTTAATCCTTTGGTCTATTTCGTTATGGCGTTCAAACAGCTTGGTGAAGTGTAGATCAGCATGCTTGAGTTGTGTAATAAGGTCACGGTATTCCGGAAACATATTTAAGCCTTTCTTGGTGAAAATTAACTGTCCTCACTGCGTATTCTAGCTGAGTTACGCTAAATCACTTTGAGCTATATCAAGGGAGTCACCGAATAAGTGTCTGCGCGGGCGGATTGCTTCGTTGCGCGGTACTCGCAACCTCGCTGTATCCCGCATACTATCTCGGTTCCTGCGTTCCGTGCGTCTTGCACTTCATCCCGCTCGCTGACTTATTCCGTGACTCCTTAAATCTGTCGCTTGGATTTCTCGCGCAGGGATAAGTGTTACCCGCCGTATTATGCATGAGGTGCACTAATCATATCACTCGAATGGCACCTTGTTCCGAGAATCCCAAGATAATATCAAAGGCATACCGACATTATTAGTGCGGTATCCCAGCAAAATTGCTATTATTAACTTTAACAAATTTAGGTTTATTTTAATGAGCACTTATAATGAAATTGACGTACATGACTTATCTGTCATGCTAACGTCACAGCCTTTGCTTTTAGTAGACGTGCGTAATGATGATGAAGTCGCACGCGGCATTATTCAGGGCGCGGTGCACATCCCCCTTGCCATGCTGCCTGTGAAATATGGCACATTAACCAAAGTTGAAAATCTCGTGTTTTATTGTCACAGTGGTATTCGTTCTGCGCATGCAGCAGCCTTTGCAGCCAACAAAGGCTGTAAAAACGTGTATAACCTGGCTGGCGGCGTGCTGGCATGGGCTAAAGCAGGCTACCCTTTTGTGCAAAAAAAATAGCCTCACTTATCACTAAAGGACTTGAAAAATGGAATTCGACAAAGAAGTGGATGCCTCTGGCCTAAACTGCCCATTACCAATTTTGCGCTGCAAAAAAGGTTTAAATGAGCTATCTGCCTCACAAGTACTAAAAATCATTGCAACAGACCCGGGCTCTGTGAAAGACTTTAACGCATTCTGCGTGCAAACAGGGCACGCCCTGCTACAACTAGATGAAGATGCAACAACCTTTACCTTTTATATTAAAAAGCGCGCTGACTAGGCGCTTAAACTTAACCTCAGATTTTTGATTAAGCGATTTTACATCTACTTGAATGTCAGCTTGCCCATTCTGCGTCTTTTCTGTGCAAATTTTCTGTCAATAGCATGACGAGTGATTATAAAATTTGCACAAAAAATTCATCAGACTGCGCGGCGTTGCCATTTTAAGCAACACTTGCCAAGTTGTTGGCTTATAGTGTGGATTATCAGCCGCTGGCAAGTCCTAATAGACAATCTGGTTTTAACCGACACCATAAGAGGTGTGGCTAGCCCACAACATAGATTATGTTTTTTGGCTTGCCTTTATCCTGCTCACAACATGAAGCAACATGGGTAAAATAAGCACTGCTCCCGCAAAGATAAACACCAGCCCATAACTTTCAAACTGAAAATGTTCGGGAATGATATCCACCGCAGCAAAATGTTTCAGCACGCCCAAGGTCAGTAGCAGCACGCCTATCACATCCAACATGATTAGACTGAAAGGAATGCGGACCGAGAATTTAGGCATAGGCTTCTAATGTTATTTAAGTAACTTGCCAAGCTGCACTCGCAGTTTTTCAAGATTCGCACTGAAGTCTGCCACCCGCGCTTTTTCTTGCTCAACCACAGCAGCCGGCGCGCGGGCCACGAAGCTTTCATTGTTTAATTTAGCATTTGCCTTGTTAATTTCATTTTCCAGCCTCGCAATTTCTTTACCTAATCGCTCTTTTTCGGCCACTATGTCAATTTCAACTTTTAGCATGAGTTTAAAGTTATCCACCAGCATCACAGGCGCTTCATCTTCTGGCAGATCCGGCACGACAGAAGCCGTTTCAAGCTTGGCGAGCGCTTTTAAATAAGGCGCGTAGGCCGTTAATTTTTCAGCGTCGCCAGATGCAATCAATGGCACACGCGCGGCAGGAGAAATGCCCATTTCACCTCGCAGGCGACGGCAAGCATCGACCATTTGCTTGAGTTGTGACACCCAAGCTTCGGATGCATCATCCAACTTGTCTGTCTGCGCTTTGGGATACGCTTCCAGCATAATGCTGGCGCCATTCTTTTCTGTCATCGGAGCGATGGTTTGCCATATTTCTTCGGTGATAAATGGCATAATCGGATGAGCAAGACGTAAAATCGTTTCGAGCACGCGCAACAATGTGCGGCGTGTTGCACGTTTTTCGGCATCATCCCCGTATTGGATTTGAACTTTTGCCAGCTCTACATACCAGTCACAGTACTCATCCCACACAAATTCATAAATCGCTTTTGCGGCCAAGTCAAAGCGGTAATCTTCGAAGGCTTTTTCAACATCTGCTTCCGCGCGCTGCAATATACTCACAATCCAGCGGTCCGCCTGCGAAAACTTACGGCCACCTTCACCACAACTTGCAGCATCAAAGCCGTTATCCTGGCCTTCTGTATTCATCAATACAAAACGTGTAGCGTTCCATAGCTTGTTACAGAAGTTGCGATATCCATCGCAGCGCTGCAAGTCAAATTTAATATCACGGCCCGGTGATGCCAATGCCGCAAATGTAAAACGCAATGCATCCGTGCCATAAGCTGCAATGCCTTCTGGAAATTCCTTGCGGGTGCGCTTTTCAATCTGTTCGGCCTGTTTGGGATTCATCAGACCAGTAGTGCGTTTCTTAATGAGTGCATCCAAATCAATACCATCGATCAAATCAATCGGGTCAAGCACGTTACCCTTGGATTTGCTCATTTTCTGGCCTTCTGCATCGCGAATCAAACCATGCACATAGACATGCTTAAACGGAATTTTGCCTGTGATATGCGTGGTCATCATCACCATGCGCGCCACCCAGAAGAAAATAATATCAAAACCTGTGACTAATACGCTTGAGGGCAAATACTGTTGCAAGGCCTGATTCTGTGCGTTAACCGCCTCATCACCTGTCCAGTCCAGTGTTGAAAAAGGCCAAAGTGCGGAAGAATACCAGGTATCCAGCACGTCATTGTCACGTACCAAGTTGCCTGCGTATCCATCGTTTGCGGCCAATGCTCTAGCTTCAGCTTCATCATGTGCCACATACACCTGACCACTCTCGGTGTACCAGGCAGGAATTTGGTGTCCCCACCATAACTGGCGTGAAATACACCAGTCCTGAATGTTGTTCAGCCACTGGTTGTAGGTATTGACCCAATTCTCGGGATAAAATTTAATCTCGCCATTGGCGACGACATCCAATGCTTTTTGCGTAATGGATTTACCATCCGCCGCAGGTTTGCTCATGGCAACAAACCATTGATCAGTCAGCATGGGCTCAATCACCACGCCGGTGCGGTCACCACGCGGCACTTTGAGTTTGTGTTTATCTATTTTTACCAGATAAGCCTGCGCTTCCAGATCGGCCACAACCTGCTTGCGCGCGGCAAAGCGATCCAGGCCTTGGTAGGCTTGAGGAGCGGCTTCATTCACAAAGCCTTGCAGGTTTAAAATGCCTATCATCGGCAACTTGTGGCGCAAACCTACTGCATAGTCGTTAAAATCATGGGCAGGCGTAACCTTCACCACCCCTGTACCAAAGGTTTTATCTACATAGTCATCGGCAATAATGGGGATTTCACGGTCGCATAATGGCAATTTAACATGCTGGCCAATCAAGTGTTGATAACGCTCATCCTCTGGGTGCACCATCACCGCCACGTCACCCAGCATGGTTTCCGGTCGGGTCGTCGCTACTGTTAAATTACCTGAGCCACTGCTAAGCGGATAGTTGATGTGCCACATAAAGCCATCTTCTTCTTCCTGCACTACTTCGAGGTCAGACACGGCTGTACCCAGCTTCACATCCCAGTTCACCAAACGCTTGCCACGATAAATCAAACCTTCGTTATAAAGGCGCACAAAGGTCTCGGTGACCACTTTATTCAGGCCGGCATCCATGGTGAAGCGCTCGCGGCTCCAATCTGGAGAGGTGCCTAAACGGCGCATCTGCTTGGTAATTGTGCCGCCTGAGAATGCTTTCCAATCCCAGACTTTTTCCAGGAACTTCTCGCGCCCCAAATCATGACGGCTAACACCCTGCGCATCCAGCTGGCGTTCCACCACAATTTGCGTTGCAATCCCCGCATGGTCAGTGCCGGGCTGCCATAAAGTGTTTTCGCCTTTCATGCGATGGTAGCGTGTGAGTGCATCCATCAGGGTTTGATTAAAACCATGCCCCATGTGCAGTGTGCCGGTGACATTAGGCGGAGGGAGCAATATGCAGAAATTGTCTTTGATGGCAGGATCCAGACCCGCGGCGTAATACCCTCTGCTCTCCCAAAATGTATACCATTTACTTTCTACGGTTTTGGGGTCAAAGGATTTGGCCAGTTCTTGAGCCGGCGCTTGATTAAGTGTACTTGTATGTGGAGTATTCATAGTGCGCATTTTAACATACGCCTCTGCGTTATCTAAACTCGGTCACACATATGATTGCTGTATTACCGGTGATCAAGAAAACTTCAGCATACTCAGCAATAGCGTGACTACAATTGCAAAATGCACCACTGCCCAATGGCGATAACTCGCAAGTAACGCCTGTGGGGATTGGGCTGAAATTAAAAACAAATGACCGTCTGCAGGTTTAGATAATGTAAAGTCACCTTGAAATGCATGCATGGCATGCTTGGCCCTGACCTGCGCAATGGCATCATGGCGCGCCAACTCCCATTCAGACGTTTCTATTTGCCCATTGCGGTCGCGATCATACTGATTCAAAAGTTTTTGTGGCTGCCGCTTGAGCTCTGCCAGTGTTGTGCTTACATCACGGCTAACGGCGTTTTCATTGAAATATTCATGGCGTGTATCCAGTTGCCCCAGCACATATAAAGACTTTCCTGCCGGTAGATACTCTTCCACATATCGGTGCTCATTTTTTAAAAAAGTCCGTCGCTTGGCAAAAATTATTTCTGCCCCCTTGGGATCTACGGTGCATGTGCCCGTGCTGTCTTGAAGTTGAAACCGCTCATGACTTTCGAGATACTCAAGCAGTCTGTTATCAACGATTTTGCTTGAATATCCTTGTTCTCTGCGGTTGGCAAATGCCCAGGCTCGATACCACACACAGGGAATACCGTGGTAGGGTGTTTTAAGCAGCTTGCCTGTAGACGCCACGCCATGTAACTCAACGTAACCTTGTGCAACCGCGGCAATTGTGGAAACAGGCGCTTCAGTGATTTTAAGTAGTCGCCAATAATTAAAAAATGCCGCAAACGCACTAGCGGCCAATGCCAAAAAAATTAAAAACAGCCAGGTGCCTTTCTGTGTCGCGTCCAGATGCAACAAGTAGGCTGCGCATATTATCCCTAGCGGGAATGCAACGCCCAGCAAATTAACAACATTAGCCTTTACTCTGCTAAACACTACCTATCACTTATCCCGTGCTTACCCAACTGCTATAAATGCGAGCACTCACTGCCGATTAAATCGGGCAGCAACGTCGATATCTTTCAGCTGTTCTGATGAAAACTTCAGCATCTCAGCACGCTCAAAGCCAAACAATACCGCCACAATCACGTCCGGAAACTGTTTGATCCTGACATTATTATTTGTGGCCGTGTCGTTATAGAACTCGCGCCTGTCAGCGATCTGATTCTCCAAGCCTGTGATGCGCTGTTGTAAATTTAGAAAAGTTTGATCTGCTTTTAAGTTAGGGTAGTTTTCTGCGACAGCAAACAAACCGCCCAGACTGCTGGTCAGTGCAGATTCAGCTAAATTCAACGCAGCAACATCATGAGTTTCTCGCGCAGAATCTACACCGGCACGCGCCTGAATCACCTTTTGCAGGGTTTGCGCCTCATGCGTCATGTAAACGCGGCACGTATCGATCAGCTTGGGTAACTCATCGTTTCGCTGCTTTAACAACACATCAATGTTCGCCCATGCTTTTTCTACGTTATGCTTAATGTTGATCAAACTGTTGTAAGTTACGATCAAATAGAGTGAAAAAATGATTAAAATAATCCAGAATATCATCGTGTTAGCTCCCTTTTATCCCTGTTAAACCATACCAGTTGTAGACCGCATGCTTTACACAGCCCCAAGTAAGACTGGGCCGACTTTTTCCCAATAGCGGGAAAAGCGTTTTAAGCGCTGTTCGCTAATTTCTACGTTCACCAGTTTGGCCACAGGTTCCCATCTTGTTGCATATGGCTTTAACAGCGCCTTAATTTTTAAATTCGGCGTATCCTGCGTTACCAGTTGCCCCACACCTTTATGTTGCAGCACCTCATGCGTGTGACCCACCCACACCTCCACACTCATCATTTCACTTAAACAATCCGCCATAAACTGCAATCGGTTAAGCGGCCAATCTTCATATAAAACCGGATCAAATACAAATATCTTGGGAAACGGCTTTTGCATCAACAGATTACTGGCGCCAAGCATTTCATCATGTACGAACACGGCGATTGCCTTGGAATCTGATGATGCATGCATCGGCACTGGGCTGATCGCATATAGCTTGCCGGCCTCTGTTGTGGCCTGCTTGAACAGGCGCGCACTCAGCGCCTCATAATTGTCATCAAACGGGCAGGCAGCACGACAGTCTGCGCAGTATCTCTGCCCGGTATAGCGCGCCAAGCTCTCTTTATTGAAATAATAGGGTTTGGAACTAAATGTAGAGGCCACCCATTGCCAGGATAAATGGTTACTCGCCAAGTCACCATCCAGCAAACGTGACTCGAACCAATCGGCTGCTTCGCGCCAGTCTGTTTTCAGGTGATGCACAATGTAGCTTGCGAGCCACATGCGAGCATGGTTATGCAGATACCCCTCACGCGTTAATGTCTGAATAAAGCCATCCATGCACGGCAGGCCTGTTTTTGCCTGCCTGACAGCGTCACTTAATGGCTGATAATCAAGCTTGACCTTTGCGGGTTCCATTTCGCTCAAAATCGCATTGCCTTTTACATGCCAAACTTGTCGCCAATAATCGCGCCAAGCCAGTTGCATCAGCATATTTTCCGCTGCATTGCCAAAACGTCGTTTAACAAACACCAGCACTTCATTTAATGTAATGCACCCATGCCGCAAATAGGGTGATAGGTGCGTGACAGTACCATTTAAAAAATTACGATTTTTTGCATAGGCAATCGCATCTACTTCATTCAACTTTTTAATGGCTTGCATGCGGCCACCAGCCCACTCTGAGCGCAAATCAGCACCTTCTGCCTCAGGAAATAAGCGTTTGATGAAATGCAAACGTTCCACATGATCATGAGGCAATTTAATTTTTTGTATTGGCCGCATCGCTGCATTTCCGACAAATTTGGATAAGTGTACACCACCACGCTTCAGCCCGCGCAACAACGTGAATGTGGACAATGAAATTTTATATGAAAAAGTAGTGGAATATCATGTAATAATAATCACTATTGTAGGCTGTTCATCTTTAAGGAAAGAGCATGATAGAACCCGTATGGTTTTGGGCGATAGTCGGCATTGTTTTAGTTGCCTTTGAAATTTTAGCAATCGGCACGCTTTATGCGTTATGGTTTGGTTTAGCGGCACTTTGTTTATCCTTTGCTACATGGCTTGCACCTGATCTGCCTTATACCGTTCAGTTCATTGCTTTTGCCATACTCTCGGCAGTTTCACTTTGGGTGTGGAAGCGATATGATAAAAAAACTGACAAAAACTTCGCCATTGGACAATCTCGCGGCGAGGAAATTGGTCGTGTAGGTGTTGTGACTGCAACCACAGGACCTGCCCAATCCGGCATGATTCATTTTGCACAAGGCCTCATGGGCAGCAAGGAATGGATAGCCATCTCAGATGAAATCATCGAGGCAGGTGCGCATGCCAGAGTGGTTGCAGTAGAAGGCAACACCTTACGTATCAGTAAATCCCTCTAACTTTTAATCTCTACAATAACCTCAACAAAAGGAATTCCAAATGACAGAATTTAGTTTTGTACTGATATTTTTAGTAATCGTAGCCATTGTTAAAGGCGTGCGCATCGTGCCTCAAGGTGAAGAGTGGGTGGTGGAGCGTTTAGGCAAATTTGCCGGCATCTTAACACCGGGGCTCCATGTGATTAACCCGGTATTCACTAAAGTAAGCTACAAAGTGACCACTAAAGATATTATTCTGGACGTACCGGAACAAGAAGTCATCACCAAGGATAATGCTGTCATTCTGGCAAATGCCATCGCATTCATTAAGGTCACCAAGATTGAGCGCGCTGTTTACGGCATTGAAAACTTCCGCGAAGCCATGCGCAACATGGTGCAGACCAGCCTGCGTTCAATTATAGGCGGCATGGATTTGAATCAGGCGCTCACTTCACGCGAGCGCATTAAAACAGAATTAAAAACCGCAATCGCCGATGAAGCGCTGGACTGGGGTCTGACTGTAAAATCGGTTGAGATTCAAGACATTAAACCATCGCGCAACATGCAGGACGCCATGGAAAGACAGGCTGCTGCTGAACGCGAGCGCGTTGCCGTAGTGACTGAAGCTGAAGGGGCTAAACAATCACTCATTTTGAATGCTGAAGCACGCCTAGAAGCTGCACGTAGAGATGCTGAAGCGCAACTTGTGGCCGCAAGGGCTTCAGCTGAGGCAATTCAATTTATTACTGAGGCCGTAAAAGAAAATAACGCTTCAGCCACATTCCTGCTAGGCGACCGCTATATTACTGCGATGCAAAAAATATCAGCCTCTGATAACAGCAAAATCGTCATCATGCCGGGCGATTTAATCGGCGCAGTCAAAAATCTGGTGGGCGGAAAATAACGCTAAAATCTCCTCCTCTAAAAAAGGAGGAGATTTTAGGTTTGATAGCCGCACACCAGACAAGCCGGGTCTTTTTTCAGCCTGATGGTGCGCCACTCCATACCAAGCGCATCCAATAGCAGCAAACGCCCCTGCAAGTGTTCACCAACCCCCATCAAGAGCTTCAATGCCTCAGCCGCCTGCGTCGCACCGATAATACCTACCAACGGTGCAAAAACACCATTGGTAGCACAGCGCAAGTCGGTATCCTCCCCGTTATCCGGAAACAAACAATGATAACAGGGACTCGTTTGAGCGCGCATATCGTAAACCGTGATTTGCCCTTCAAAACCCAACCCAGCACCTGATACCAGTGGTTTTTTCAACGCCACGCATAGCTTATTTAATAAATAACGCGTTGCAAAGTTATCGCTACAATCCAGCACCACGTCCGCATTGGCTACCAGCGCATGCGTTTCCACCTCTGTTGCACGCTCACACATTGTATTAACCGTAATTTCCGGGTTGAGCGCCAGCAATGTTTTTTGCGCAGACAATGCTTTATTAAGGCCAATTGAAGCAGTGGTGTGCAGCACCTGCCGCTGTAAATTCGTTAGATCTACCACGTCAAAATCGCATATCGTGAGTGTACCCACGCCGCTAGCGGCTAAATACAAAGCGGCAGGTGAACCAAGGCCTCCCGCTCCCACCACCAGCACATGCCCTTGCACCAATTTATTCTGGCCTTCATATTCAATCTGTGGAAGTAGAATGTGTCGGCTGTATCTTAAAAGCTGCTTGTCATTCATTAAGGCAACCGATCTGCTGCAACCATGCGGTTGAATAATATTGAAGCCGGTACCCAAGCAAGCAAATCATCAAACTCATTGCCTGCGGCATTACTCAAGTTGTGGCTTACAAAAATGGCATCGCCGTTTGTGTTTTCAGTTTCGTCGGCACCGGCACCATTCCCTGTTTTTCCTTTAGAAACAATCACTGCAGGTACATTGGAGGCAAGCGGGTTTCCACCCGCACCATCTAAGATCTGAATATCTCTGACAGTCGACAATGTAAATCCAATGGCGCTATCGGCGAAAGCCGGTGTCACCCGGTAAATGTAAGCCTGGTCCCAGCTATCCTGCTTTCCCAATGCCAAGGTTGCCCATGGAATATTGCCCTGCGCATTTGTACACAAACCTGTCACTTCTCTATTTTCCAGCCCATCATTATCTGAATCAGGGCAGGGTAAGTGGGGTTTGCCGTTAAGAGCGAAATTGCTGAGTGCAAAACCAATCAGCGCATCGGTAAGCGCGATGAGTTCTTTTTGTGTATCACTATAATTTCTTTGGTCTAGCTGCGCTGTTACAGGTACAGCCAAGCCTGCGATGAGCAGGCCAACAATGACTAAAACGACAGCCATTTCAACCAAACTGAATCCTTGTGCTTTATGCAAATTTAACTTCATCATGGCGCCACTATTAAAGATCGGTCATTATAGGTGCTGCTTAATGGTGTGCCAACCGCGTCAAACACTCCATCACCATCCGCATTCTCTATGCTATCCAGATAATCTGAAATATTACTTGAAGGCCTGGCCTGAGCACCGATCGCAGCCCCTGTAGAAATCAATAGCGCGTGTACATTAGCCTGAGCGCCCACTGTAATGCCTCCGGTAACGCAACCAGGAGTTGCATAGCTACAGTCATTAGAAACAGCATAATAAAAATAATCCTGCCAACTGCTTTCGGTAAACCAGTTTGGTAGCGTAAAACCCGGATTAGGGTGTGTGCAGCCACTCGCCGCATTAACTACGGGCAAAGCGCCTGTCAGACGTCCTTCATCACACAAATGCGTAGGCTCGCCCAACTCTGCTGCATAAGGATAATAGCGATTTCCAGGCACCACTTCGCTTGCGAGATAATAGTTGCGCATCACAGCCGCCACCTCACGCGCTACACGTTTTTCTAACGCTAACATTAACTCATCAATCGTGATGTAAATTAATCTATCGTTAAACTGATAAGGTTGCTGATAGGTAGGATGACTAGGGGGCACATTGCGCATATCTTCACCCAGGATAAAATCCTCATTGGCAACAGCGTAGTCAGCGTTAGAGTATGTAGTGCCGGAAATTACCACCGTATCAAGATAGGCCCCAGCACCAGCCAAACCTCCCGCTCGATTCTGAGTGCCAATCGGCAATCCGGGTGCGATAATCACCGCTGCAACCCGACTTGAAATCACCTGCCCACTTTTATCTCGCACCACCAGCCAAGGATAAGTTGGCGTATCAGCAATAGACGGATTAATGACTGTGGCAACTGCTGCCGTTGTTCTAATCAAGTTGCGTGAAACTGCATACCATAAATCTTCACCTTCACTTTCTTTCAAGCCCATTGCCAACCCTGAACCGGCAACGGTACCGACGCACGGTGTGGTTTGATTGTTATAGGGGAGTTTACCGATTAAATGCGCATAAGCTAGAGGCGTAATTGCCGTATTCACGCAATCACTGCTGCCATCATAATTGCCATCAGTACCTCTATCCGGAAAAGGTAAAATGCCAGGATACTCCGGATGAGAAACAGACCAGCCAATCAGTGCTGACTTTGCC
Source organism: Betaproteobacteria bacterium HGW-Betaproteobacteria-22 (assembly GCA_002842285.1). Taxonomy (GTDB): domain Bacteria; phylum Pseudomonadota; class Gammaproteobacteria; order Burkholderiales; family Methylophilaceae; genus Methylotenera. Next base: position 30,071 of record PHCJ01000019.1, on the reverse strand, counting down.
TGCTGCAATACTTCTTCTGTTTTTTTATCGCGTTCCAGCCTAATTGTACTAGGTTCAAGTGAGCTAAAAATGAAACCAACGCTGGCCAGCGCCATCACAAAAAGCAGCATAATAAGCGCCATGCCGCACTGTTTATGGTGCAGACTCACTGCCTATCATCCCTGTTTCTTCCAGGCGCAGTTGTTTTTCTTTTGTTTGCAACCTTAATTCTTTTATCTGATTTGCTTCTGGCTCATATATCTGACCAGGTTTTAATTGCACCTGTTTGCCATTGGCAGGTATTTTAATGTTAATGCTTTCGGCATTTTTTCCTTCCGTACGCTGATTCAAGCGACCAATCTGCACATCATCTAGCTGTGTATTTTCCTGTATTGCCTTGTTGTTAATCCACAAAGTGCTCGCGCCATCACTGCGCTTAACAAACCCCTGCATGGTAACAGGCTTCGGTAAGCTGACAGGTGCCACTGACTCTACAGTTTCAGGCTGCACATCCTGAGGGGTGATGACTTTCAATTGCTGGTTCTGGCGGAGCACATCTAAACTTCTACGCTCTGCCTGCGTGCTGAACAGTCGGCCAAAGTTATCTTCTGATACGGCCTCTACTAAGGGAGAAAATGTCACCATTAACCAAGTTAACAATACTGCCCTGATTATTTTTAGTGCATTGCTTAGGCCGGAAGTAAATGATTTCATTATGATATACATTATCTCACGCTATTGTGGCGCCTCTTGAATTGGAGTTGGCTCACGCAACGTTAACCAGTCTATTTCACAATCCGCGTGCAAATTGGCAATAAGCTGACGACTAATCGCGCCACCCGGATTAATTCTCGTGATTTCACAATCGCGCAATATAAATGAAGCGCCATGGTTGTCACTTAACGATTCAGTCAATTTTAATAAATCACCTTCGTGCAGCATATCCAAGCTCAACTGCATCACAGATCGGTACAGAACAAAATTACCCAGGTTGGCAGTGAATTCCGGTGTGTACTTTTCCTGCTGCTTAATGCTATATTTAATGCCGAATAACTTATGGTTCTTGTGCTGTTTGCGCAAATCCTCCACCCATTCAATCCTGCGCTCTTCACCTACAAAGCCATTGTCAATCAAGTGCTGGTATTGCGGTAAATATTCAATAATGGTTTCTTTCTCCACACCGGAGGACTGAAAGCGCTGACGTGCTGCATTTAACTGATTTTGCTGCAATTGCAAGGCTTGCTTCTGCTGGGTGCTGAAGTACTGCGCAGCCGCAATCAGGGCAGTGACTGTCAGCACAACAGCCACGAGTACTATAATCGAGATCTGGAGCTTTTTCCAATCCTGCCGCTCTAGATTCATGGCTGTGCACCTCCAACGTAAGCTAGATCTGCATCAGGTTTTGACAGCGCCTCCTCCGATTTAAGCATTATTCTCAGCTTGAACAGGGCAGGTTGTCTTTGCGTGGACTGCTCATCCATTGTGCTCCCCTGTAGATCCACAAACGAGCTTACATTCACCGGCTCCTGCAGCACGGTCACTTTTGCCACATTTGAATCAGCTTTTAAATTGCTCACAAATTGATTTACATTATTGATCGCTTTACGATAATCACCGGTAAAGTTGGCAATCTCGGCAGTCACCCATGCAACTTCTGCCAGTCGCCCGCCTGGCGGCAAGCTGTCATCTGCCCCGCCCTGGCCGGTATTGCCTGTGCTTAATACGGGAATAAACCGATCCTGGTCTTTTAAATTCACATTATTTGTTAACGCCCAGCGTACCCTGTGAATTTGAATATTATCTAACACCGCTGTATCTGAGGCCTCTAGCGCCTTGCTCACCACCTGCATTACCCGTCTAGGGGATTTTGGAAAACTCGCAATCGTTTGATTAAATTCCACCGCTGCTCTTAGATCATCAGCACTAATTGGCGTCTGCGGAAAGTCTTTTGCCACTTCATCGTAGTGGTGCTGCTGAATCACCGTGTCCTGCATGGCTTGGTCCAAAGCCATTTTATTATCCCAACCCACTTTAAACACTAAGCCCGCGGCGACGAGGCCAACCAGACCCACAAAAGCTGAAGCCAGTCCTATGGCTTGTTTTAGCTTGCCAAATTGAAAATATTTGGTCAGGTTATCAGGCGCGAGATTATCCACCAGCATGCCATTGGCAATTAACTGCATATGCAACAGCTCCGGTTTCTGCTGTATCAGGCTCACCGACAAGCCGCACGCCTTTGCCAATGCCCCTAAATTAACATCCACGCACGCAATGCCCTGTTCCTGGCTGATGCCCTGGCTAATCTGCTGCGTTGCACCATCTGCACTTGCCAGTACCAAATTTAACGGCGTATCGCGTGTAATGTAACGCTGACTCATTAAATAAAGCCGCGTTTTTTCAGTCTCCACCAAATAGAAATAGCCCAGCTTTCCTGCTTCTTCCGGCACTGAGGGCACAAGACGGCTCATGCGCAGGTGTCCATTATGCAGATAAGTTTGCCGTAGCCCCGAGCTTAATTTCTCGCATAACAACATATGGGGTGACGTGAGCTTGAGTCGCTCAACCAGCAACTGGCTTAACATCGGGAGCAAGTAAACGCCCACCAACTGCGCCTCTGCTGCCTGAATAATCTCTACCCAGGCATGTAAAAAATCATCGTTACTTAACGCAACAAATAAGTAATTGTCATCCTTACGTTTATCTTTATCACGGTTAATGAAACGCGCTGTACGGTAGTTCATGCCCCGATAATGCTGATTTAGCTTTCTGGAAATCAACTCATGTTTGGCGGCTCCTGTCGTATGTGGCAGACTTTCCAAACGGTAATCTTCCTCTACCGCATCAGCAATCAGGTAAAGCGGAATGTCAGCATTTTTTTGTAAAAATACTGCAAAAGCCGAATGACCTGCTTCATTATGCTCAAACGTTTGATTACCCAGCAGTTTGCCGGCACGCCAAATCCCTGCCAATAAATGGTTGGCTGTGGCGCATAATATTAATTTTGTGGTGCTGGCTTTTAACATATGAAGATTATTTTAGGTATCACTTAAATTTTAAGTTTACTGAATGAATCATAAACCGGACCCAGTACTGAGAACATAATGAATGCCAGTATGCCACCCAATATCACCGTCAGCGCAGGCTCTATCATTTTAAGCATTTTCTGCATGGCGTCATTCACATCTCGGTCATAGAAATAACTGATATTGAGTAAGGATTTATCCAGCGCACCTGTATTCTCACCCACTTTGATCATACGCACCACCAACTGGGGAAACAAACCCGCATTGCGAAAACTCTCGCTCATCGAGTCCCCTGCATTAATTTGCGCATGCACACGTGCCAGTGCATCCGCCACCACACGGTTACCCACGATATTCTGGCAGATTTTAATCGCTTCCAGAATGGGGATGCCGGTTTGGTACATCAACGCAAAATAACGTGCAAATCTCGCCATGATGATTTTATGCAAAATAGGCCCCGTGACCGGTAAATTAAGCTTTAACAAGTCAAACCGGTATCGGGCCGTTGGATTTGCCCGGATAAGTGCAGCCAAAGCCACCACCACAATCACCGGCAGGCCAATCACCAGCCACCAGTAGTTTACAAATGCGTTGGAAACAGCAATTAAAATCTGAGTGTTTAATGGCAGTGCCTGCCCCATATTGTGCAAAAAAGATACCATTTGCGGCACTAGATAAGTCATCAAAAACACTACTGCTGCCATCACCACCACCGCTACAAAAGCCGGATACATCAGCAGTTTCTTTGTCTGTGACATTAACTCATCCTGCCAGCGGATTGTGTTGAAAAGATTATTGAGCACCACGGGCAATTGCCCGGTCTGCTCACCCGCATCAATCAGGCTGACAAACACATCGCTGAACACACCGGGATGCTCAGCCAAGGCCTGAGAGAGCATTTTTCCGCCTTCAACCTCGGCACTGACAGCCCCTAGCACCTTTTGAAAATAAGGATTGCCGCTGCTCTCTCTTAAATCACTCAGGCACTCCAGCAAGGGCACGCCCGCGCTGCTTAATTGCTCAAGCTGAAAGCAAAACATCACCAAATCCTGATTGCTGACTTTCTTGCTGTTAAATAAGCTGGTTGATTTGGCGGCAGGCCTGAAGGTAATGAGATCCAAGCCCATGCGTTCCAGGCGGATTTCCAAATCGACTTCATTAAATGCGTCTACCTGACCAATGGCCAGGCGCCCTAATTTATCCACGGCTTTGTAACTATAAGATGGCATAATTTCCTAAGTATTGAGGCGGCTTGTTAAATCGATCACGCGCATGACTTCTGAAACGCTGGTATAGCCTTCCAATATCCTGCGCACACCATCCTCGGCCAATGTCACAAAGCCCTTATCGAGCGCCACTTTCTTGAGCTCATCCAGATGCGCCCTACGCGAAATCAGCGCATCCATCTCATGGTCAATACGCAATAACTCAATAATCGCCATCCGTCCCCGATAGCCTGTTTGGCTGCATCGCTTGCATCCCTTAGGCTTATAAATCTGAGGTTTTGCGTTGGGCTTGATTTGCAAAATCTTGCGCTCCAGGTCATCAGGCGCATATTTCACCTTGCAATGTGGGCACAACACCCGCACTAACCTCTGTGCCACAACCCCTATAATATTGCCCGCCATAATGTCCGGCAAAATACCAATGTCGCTCAGCCGCGGGAACGCCCCCAAGGCAGAGTTGGTATGCAGCGTACTAAACACCTGGTGACCCGTCATCGCCGCACGGAAAGCCATGGTGGCTGTGTCTGCATCGCGGATTTCACCCACTAGAATAATGTCAGGGTCCTGGCGCATAATCGAGCGGATGCCATTGGCAAAATCCACTTTATTCACTTCTGCCACCGATGTTTGACGCATCAGCGTCACGGGATATTCCACCGGGTCTTCCAGTGTCATGATATTCACAGCCTCGGTGTTCTGGTGAGAAAGTAGCGAATACAGCGTGGTTGTTTTACCACTGCCTGTCGGCCCCGTCACAATCAAAATACCTTCAGGCCGCGTCATCATCAGGCGCAATTCTTCTAGTGTTTCCGTACGCAGTCCCATGCGCTCCATGGGAATAATTGATTTCTCACGGTCCAGTACACGTAATACGATATTTTCACCATGTATCGTCGGGTGCGTAGAAACCCGAAAATCAATAGGACGTCCGCACAGATTCATATTCAAGCGACCATCCTGAGGCGATCGGGTTTCCGCGATATCTAAACCGCTTACCACTTTAAGTCTGACAGCTACCCCACCCCAATAGCTTTTATGCAAACTGCGAATTTGCTGTAATACGCCATCTATTCTGTAACGTATGCGTAAAAAAGCATATTCAGGCTCGAAGTGAATATCCGAAGCACCACGCTTCACTGCATCCATCAGCAAAGCGCCAACCAGACGCACCACAGGCTGCGTGTATTCATTATCCTCAGTGCTCAGGCTTTCATAATCAATTTCGCCTGTTTCAATCTCACGCAAAATGCCATCGACTGATAGCTCATATCCATAGAACTGATCAATCACCTCTTCCAACTGCGCTTCTGCAGCCAAAACCGGCTTTAGCTGAATCTGTCCGCCTAGCATGGCGCGCAGCTGATCAAGCGCTACCACGTTAAACATATCCGCCATGGCAACCACCATGGACTTGGTCGCCTCTTCATAAGCCACCGGCAACAGATGGTATCTGCGTGAGAAGTCCTGAGGCACCATTTGCAACGCTTCCCTGTCCGCCACGACCGTAGACAAATCAACACTATCCGTGCCTATCGTGTGTGCAACGGTGTCACGCACCATCGCTTCGGTGACAAAACCCAGACGTACTAGCTGGCGCCCCAGCGGCAGGTCATTATGTTCTTGCTCAATTAGCGCAATGCGTAGCTGATCCTGACTAATCAGCCCTTGTTGCACCATAAGCTCACCCAAGCGGAGCTTACGACGCTGCTCTGTCATCACATCAACTTGCTTTGCCATTGTTTGTGTACTGCCTTAATATGCGTTGATTGTTAAAAACTTCTGCAAAATGCCTGGTTTGTATGTTGCACATCAACAAACCCGGATTCTTCATACGGTGATTGCACCTAATCGAATGTCCTCCAGCTCATCCAACCACACCTTTGAAGGTTTGGGGTCAGTAATGATTGTCAAGCTTCAATGGTTTCTGCAAAAACCGGATTCAAATGAATGTCATTTATTTAAGCGCGCTGATTCTCTCCTCCAGCTGAGATCTATCCAGGCTCGCAGTGCCAGCGTCATTCAACAAGCTCAAGGCGCGCTGATATTGCGCCAGCGCCAGTTCACGTTTACCTAAATGATCTAAGCTTACCGCCAAATTAAAGGCATAATCAGCACTTGCCGGCGCAAAGCGGCTGGCATTAAAATAAGCATCCTGCGCTGCTGGCCACTGCTGTTGTGCTGCATATAGATGGCCTAATGCCGCATGTAAATTTGCAGATTCCGGCTGCAAAGCCAGCATATTTTTAATCTTGCTCTCCGCGCCCACTGGGTCGGTATCCGCCTCAATCTGGTTAATGGCAGCCCTGGCAATGGTGTTTCTTGGCTCAGTTTCCAGCACCTTCTGATACCAGCCTACCGCATCTGCCTGCCGGTCTTGCCTTTGTGCGATTGCGGCCATCCCCAAAAGTGCATCTACATTACGCACATCCCGCTGCAACACTTGCCGGTATTGCTGTTGCGCCGCTGTATCCTCACCCCGCTTGTATGCCTCATAAGCCGCTGACAACAAAGGGTCAACGCCAACAGGCTGCACTTTGCTAACCAACCTCAAAGGTGCGCGCGCTGCTACACCACCAATCCCCACGTGTGCTGCTGCTTGCGTCATTTGTGTTTGTTTTTCCGATACCTCAACTTGTTGCTCGGGCAAGGTTAGAGGTTTAGCCAGTGCACCCTCGTTTGCCAGCACTTTAGTTTTTGGCTTTTGAGTAACCGCAGCCACCTCATCCAGCGCAACAGGCACACTTTCCATGCGGTTTACATCAAGCTCACTGTCGGCATTCTCAGTGACTTCAGGTTGATTGTGCGTAACTTCGATTGCCTCGCCATTTTCGATAAGCGCCGTTTCAACTGACACCACAGCAGGTGCGGGCTGGATAACAACAGGGCTAGGTGTGTTAGCATCTTTAATGTACTGATAACCTTTCAACCCAAGCCAAACTGCCAGCACTCCAGCCACACCCAGCAACAGCAAGGCAAGTGCGGAGCTTGGTTTAGCATTGCTGTGATTCGCCACAAACACACCCGCAGCCGCTTTTTGGTGATTAGCTTTTGCTGCATCCGCTTCTAATTTCAATTTGGCCACACTGGCAAGCGCGGCTGCATTAAACGCATCAGCCTTGTTTATTGTTCTGTCTGGCGTAGCTTTTGGTGAGGCTTTCACTGTTTTGGTTTTGTGAAGAGGCCGCTTGGTGATGATTTCCTCGCTTAAGCCCGCTTCATCTGTTAACGATAAGCCGCTGTCAGTATCGTCCGCTAAAGGTGTTTCGGGTGTGACTGCATTGGTGGCAAGCAATACACGCTCTTCACCCGCAACTTCATGCGCAGGATCTGCGGGCACAATCTCGTCCAATGGCGCCATTTCAAGCACTGGCGCATCTTCGCCTGCAAGCTGTTTTTTTTCCTGCTCGGCGCGCTTTTCTTTTTCGGCTGTTTCCAGTGCTTTAATCAGCAAGCTCATAGGCTACTCATCTTACAGCATCAGTTTCCAGCACTTGTTGCAACTGTTGCGAAGGAAGATATCGTTTATATGTAGCCAGCTCATCGCTTTCCAGGCTGGCGTTGGGAATGACAGTGGGACGTAAGAAAATCACTAGTTCCGTCTTGTTATTGGCGTCATCTTTGCCCGTGAACACCTTGCCAACACCTGGCACATCTGACAAACCGGGCACTCTATCGGAATTGCGCTGTATTTCATCCTGCATTAGCCCCCCTAGCACAGCCGTGCTGCCACTGCTGATTTGAAGAATAGACTCCATCTCACGCACTTGTATTTGTGGAATCCGACTTGAAATTGTCAGAGAAGGGTTGGGATCTAGTACACCATCACCTACAGCTCTGGATATGGTCGGACGTACATTTACATTCACCATGTTCGCATCGCTAATTTGTGGCGTTACGCTCATCACAACCCCCACAGGCACAGTGTTGGGGACTGTCGTGATTGTTGTAAATGGCTGACTGCTGACAGTGCCTGGCGTTTGCTGTGCCTGCACTGTAAAGTAAACCAGATTGTCAACCACTTTAAGTATCGCTGTTTGATTATTCAACACCATCAGCTTAGGACTTGAAAGCACCTTGGTATCTCCAAACTGTTTAAGCAGGCTGATGGAAGCCGCGATATCTCCTAAAGGGCTAATCGGATTAAAATATCCTGCCACCAAACCAGCACCTGTGGCGCGCGTGGTTAGCGCCCCCGGGCTAAAATTATCCGCATTCAAACTTTGGCTAATCGTAAATCCACTGCCACCACCGGCTCTGCCAAGCCTGCGCCAATCAATACCGGCCTGAAAACTATCATTCAACCTCACCTCAACAATAGTTGCTTCTATCAACACCTGCTTTTTCGCACTTGATAGCACTTTGTCCAAAAACTCCTGTATCTTCTCGTGTTGTTTATTTGTCGCACGCACGCTAATCACCCCAGTTTCCGGGTTGGCAATCACATTGGCAGCAAACAGTGTTTTATACTCAGATCGCTGTTCTTCCCTTAATTCTTTATCCGATTTGCCCGCAGTTGCTGATTTTTCGTTGGATGCTGCGTCTGCCGTACTTTTGGCAGCCGACTCACCAAGGCTACCGAAGCGCGAGACTACGACTTCTTTATCAGTTTCGGCCAGAAGTTCCTTAATGTTTTGAATGAGCGATTCCCATAAGTGATTCTTACTTTCACTGGTGACTGATGTACGCGAGCTATTGTTGCTGCCACTACCTGAACTGGTCGTTGTGGAAGTGCTGCCGCCGGCGCCAGTGCTTGCAGCATGCCCGGTGCTGGAAATCTCTGCAGCGGCGCCGATAAATCCTTTAGTATCTCGCGCCATGTTCACATAATCAACCTTATAAGTTCTTAAAACAGGTTGATCCGGGGTCAGCGTCAGCACATTGTTCTGAATTTGATAAGTTAAATCCACTTGCCTTGAGATACGCTCTAAAATCGCCGGCAACGTTTGATCTACCGCATTTAATGTCACTCGCCCCTGGATCGACGGGTGAATATCCACATTAAGCTTGCTATCACGCGCAATGGCAAACAGCACTTCTTTTACTGGCGTGTCATACACCACGATGCTGTAAATAGGCTCTTTGGCCTTGGGTTTGGGGGGAGGCAGATAAGGGGTGTTTGTGACTGGTTTAGGAATATCTGCAACATCTTGCGATTTTGTAGTTGAACTCGCATGGCTTGGCACATTGCCATGCATATTTTGCCCATCTATGTGACCTTTGGATGGCTGAACTTTAGACTTATGTGCGCACGCCGACAAACTGACAAGCAAGGCCATGCACAGCAGTGATAAGGTTTTTTTGTAATTTGCCACAGCTTGTTACCCCTAATTTTATTGCTTTTTTAACACTTGGTTTACATTTTTCATAATACCGCAATTTTTGCATGAAAATACAAATCACAACAATAAGTTACAAGGTTTTGTTAAGTGTTACAGCAGAGCATCCTTCCTAACACCTGCCAATGTTCGTAAATAAGGCCGATTTGCCCTGATATCAGCAGGCAATGTTTTAAGCGCATTTAAAGCTTGCGTGCGCTCTGCGTACGCGCCATACAAAATGACAGTAAACGGCAGCCCATTTTGCAACATGCGGTATAAATAGAGATTATCCACTTCCACCTGCTGGCTTAGTTTTAGCAGCTCCGCTTGCAGCGCCTGGTCTTGACGATTACCTGACGTATTAGCTGAGGCCGGGACTGATTTAATTTGCAAGGTAACGGTTTCTGGATTGCTGTTTAACAATAGCGCTTCCGTCGCGCGCATACGCAACTCCATCAAAGACAAATGGGCTTCTGCAAGTTTGGCAGTTTCCGGCACGCTCACTGGCGCATTTAATCCCAAAGTGGGCATCGCCTGTTGCGATGGTGCTAGCGGCGCCATTTGACTGACGGCCAACTCGGTCTTTTTTACCGCAACCGCAGATTGTGTTTCAGATAAGGTTTTTTTAACTTCAGATTTGTTTGAAGAAGCATTTACCGCCATATCTCCTGACTGCGATGCTATCGGTGGCGTTTCTTGGGATTGGTTCAACAGGTAGTACGTCAGCACCGCCAACAACGCCGCCACAAAAACCACAAGCGCCCACATGATAGGCCGCCCCATTTTAGGCAATTTAAGCCAGGCAGATTGCCCATCAAACTCACTATCTTGAATCGCGGCTTTTACATGTTTAGGCGTTACCTGATAAACATTATCCGCAAAGGCAGCCAGCAACGCTTTATCTGCCAGGATATTCACGCGACGCACTAAGCCCTGTGCTGCATTGGAAAGCGTTTTAATGGCTGCATTCGAGAATAGATGCGGCCCATGATATCCTGCCGCACGCAGCCGAAAAATCAAGTAATCTCCCACTTCACTGGTTTGCAGTGGGCCTAGATTAAACCGATGCGTAATGCGCTCTCGCAGTTGGCGGATGTGCTCCTGATTTAAATTCACATCCAGCTCGGGCTGACCAAACAGTACGATCTGAAGCAGTTTATCCTGCTTGGTTTCCAGGTTGGAAAGTAAGCGAATCTCTTCCAAGGTGGCGAGTGGCATGCCTTGCGCCTCCTCCACAAAAATCACCACTTGCCGGCCCTCGGCATGGCGTTTTAGAAGATGCGCCTGCAACTCCTGCATCACTCTCAATCTGTCTGCATTTTTAGGCAGCTTGAGCTGCAACTCAAAGGCAATTGCATGCAGCACGTCTTCGGGCGCCACGCTCGGGTTTGCTAAATAGATGCTTTCAATTTTTTCAGGTAGAATGGTCTGTAGCATACGGCAGAGCATGGTCTTGCCACTGCCTACTTCACCCACCACTTTGATAATGCCTTCGCCGTTAACGATAGCATAAATCAGGGCATCTAAAATTGCACCTCGATTACCGCCCGAGAAAAAAAAGTCTGTATTAGGCGTGATTCTGAAAGGAGGCTCTTTCAAGCCAAAATGTGGGTAATACAAAGTAAAGGCCCTTGTCAATTTTTATAACAATCAAGATTCCGCCGGCAAATTGTTTTGTTATCACCGTATCTACCAAAACGCTATTTCCGCCAAATGGAGCGGGCAGGCTTTATACCGAATAGCGTACAGTCTCAAATAACTGATAGCGAAGCCAGTATAAAGCGATAGCCTATGGTTTATTTTGTAATTTTTTGGTTTTTTGTTGATGAACCACGCTTGACAGCGTCAACTATTATCCCCAGTATTCATGCGGCTATACAGTGTGGTCCGATTCACATTGAGCAGTTTTGCCGCCTGACTCAAATTGCCGTGCGTCATTTTTAATGCCGCCTCGATATAAGCACGCTCCCATGTTTTGAGTACGGCATCCAAACTCACGTTGGCCTGTCTTTGCAAGTGACGTTGCGCATGCACCATTAAACTCGCCTCGTCATTAAAGTCAATCTGATCGCCTGAAAAATCCGGAGCATTCAAATCAAACTCCGCCATTAACTCATGTTCGTTGACTGTTTTTCCTGCATATTTGGCAATTAAACGAATCACCACATTTCTTAATTCGCGCACATTGCCAGGGAAGGCATAATCCAGCCAGGCGACCTGCGCCTTGGCGTCTAAATCAAAGGGCGCTTTGCCAATCTGCTGTGCGTAAAACTCAGTAAAATGCTTACGCAACAAATGTTTATCTTCAGCCAACTCCCTTAACGGCGGCACCTGCACCGTAAACACACTCAAACGGTGATATAAATCTGACCTAAACTTACCTGCACGCACCTCGGCACGCAAGTCCCGGTTAGTTGCCGCAACTATACGTGCGCGACTTTTGCGTGTCTGTGTCTCTCCAATGCGCTGATACTCACCATTTTCGAGCACACGCAACAACTTAGCCTGCAACTCAAGCGGCAACTCGCCAATTTCGTCCAAAAAGAGCGTGCCATCCGCCGCATCTTCAAAATATCCTGAATGCGCAGCTACCGCGCCAGTAAATGCGCCTTTGGCATGCCCAAATAAAATAGACTCTGCCAGCAATGGAGAAACCGCAGCGCAATTGATTGACAGATAAGGATGCAGCATGCGCTGGCTTGCATAGTGGAAACTACCCGCAACCAACTCTTTGCCGCTGCCAGACTCTCCCTCTATCAACACAGGGAATGGAGAATCGGCAAATTGCTTAATCTGCATACGCAAAGCCTGAATCGGCAGGCTTTCACCCAGCAGCCCGCCATGTTCCTGCTCCACCTTCATCTCGTTGAGCTCAACATCCTGCACGCGTAGGGCGTTCAACAGCATGTCTTTCAGCTTTTCCACATCACAAGGTTTGGCAATAAAATCTACTGCGCCCAATGTCAACGCACGCTTAACATTCGCGTCGTCACTTTGGCCCGATAGCACGTGAATTTTTATGGTGGGGGAATGGGTCAGCAGTGCACTGATGACTTTAAAGCCCTCTTCAGGCGTATGCGGATTAGGTGGCAAACCTAAATCAACTAAAGCCAGGGCGGGTGGAGCGTCCAACTGCTGGAGCAAACTTTTGAGCTGCGTGTAAGATTCTGCAACACATACTTCAAAATGCTTACTCAACACAAAATGTAGGGTATCGGTGATTAACGGGTCATCATCAATCACCATCAGTACTGGACGTAGCGCTGCCATTAAAAAAACCTTTATTATTAAACAAGATAACAACTGCGTTCGTCATTACTATAGCTTTATTGGGCTAATCTATCAATCTATTTGCTTGTGACATGCGTGCCGCAAGCATTAATCCGCCACCAAACTTTTGACATAATGCGTTGTTTTGCCATGAAGTAGTCGGCTACAACAACCTGTCACCGGTTTTCTTTGATCTGAGCGCATCAAGCACCAAAAAGTTTACCGTGTATTCATCAGTCTTAAATGTTAGATTAGTGTTTTATGACAGACGTGAATTTGCGATTTTAAGATGAATCCAGAAGACCTAGAGAAGCTCACCACACTTGAAATGCCTTATGGTAAATACAAAGGGCGAATCATTGCCGATTTGCCGGCACATTATCTTAATTGGTTTGCCCGTGAGGGTTTTCCTCAAGGGGAGTGGGGGCGTTTATTGCAGTTAATGCAGGAGATAGACCACAACGGGTTAAGCACATTGCTGGAACCACTCAGGCAGCGTAAGTAATTCACCAACATTTTTTATCAGCTTGTGATGGGCTAAGCAGTCCTAATATAGGGTCAGTTTCATGGCAAAAGGAGAGTGGCGTGGCAATCAAGTATGAAAAACCTGAAAAGTAAGGGTGTCATTACGCGTATGCCAAGGTTGCTATTGTATTCATGCTTGTGTTAAAAAGTCTTTGTAAGCAAAAATACTGAGAGTGTGTTTTATGATAGACGGATTGGTGCAGTTATTTATTTGGCAGGGCTTGGGTGAGTTGGTTTCTAAGCTGTTATTGCCCAATATTCCAGGCCCTGTGTTAGGTTTGCTATTTTTGTTGGCTTTTTTGCTGATAAAAGGTGAAGTAAGCCAACCGTTAGCCATGGTGGCCGATAGCTTCAGGCAGCACCTGGGTCTGCTTTTCGTGCCAGCTTCAGTTGGCGTGATTCTTTTTTTGCCTGATTTAAAAACACATGCTTTTGCAGTGGGCGTGGCCTTGCTGGTCAGCGTGGTACTGACCATTGCAGTGACTGCCCTGGTGCTGAAGTCCTTTGCAAAGGCGCAGCAGGATGAATGAGCGTTTGCCGATAGCTGAAATTTGGGTATACCTCTCAGGCAGCCCGTTATTTGCACTAATTCTTACCCTGGCCACATATCAATTGGGCTATGTGCTCTATGTGCGCGCCAATCGCAGCCCTATCGTTAATCCTGTTGCTATTTCCGTATTACTGGCAACGCTGACTATCTACCTGTTGGATATGCCTTATGAAAAATATTTTGAAGGTGCGCAGTTTGTACACTTTTTGTTAGGTACAGCGACAGTGGCACTGGCCATTCCAATTTACCGCGGTTTCAAAAACCTTAAAGGCAAGATTTTTGCGATGTTGACAGCGTTAGTCATCGGCAGCGCATGTGGTATAGCGAGTGCGGTAAGCATTGCTGGCATATTAGGTGCGGGTGACGCTATCGTTGGCAGTATGTACGCTAAATCAGTGACCGCGCCTATCGCCATGGGGATAGCGGAGCGCATACAGGTTTCACCAACGTTAACTGCTGTATTTACGGTGATTACAGGGATGCTGGGAGCCATACTGGCACCATTTATCATGAATTTTCTAAAAATTAAACCGTGGTGGATACGTGGAACAGCGATTGGCGTTGGTGCTCATGGACTGGGGATTACGCGGGCATTTAGCGTGAATGAGGAGGCGGGTACTTACGCCAGCATGGCAATGGGTTTAAATGGCGTGTTAAGTGCGATTCTGCTACCTGTTGTAGTGAGTTATCTGCGCGCTTGATGTATTGATAATTGTAAAGTTTTAAAGGTGAAACATCATGGCAATTGTTCAAATCCAAATGCATCAATCCAGGCAAAGTCCGGGGTTCGCTTTATTTAACCTTGGGTTTCGCCCATTTTTCTTAGGCGCGAGTTTATTTGCAGTGATCTCGATGCTCAGTTGGATGTTGGTTTATTTTTCGCATAACACAATTAGTATGCCACACGTGACACTTAGTCAGTGGCACGCGCATGAAATGCTTTACGGCTATGCACTGGCAGTGGTTGCAGGATTTTTGTTAACAGCAGTCAAAAATTGGACGGGGATACAAACGCTGCATGGCAAGCCTTTGGCGTTGCTGTTTGCGCTGTGGCTGTTTGCGCGGGTTGCATTTTTGTTTGCAGGTGATTGGCTGATTTTTGCGGCAATTGCTGATTTGCTGTTCGGGCTGTTTTTAATCATGGCAATTGCGTTACCCGTCATTAAGGCGAGGCAATGGCTACAGCTGGGTATTGTAGTGAAAGTGGTGTTGCTATGGATAGGAAATGGAGTATTTTACCTAGGTGGCTACGGCTTGCTGCAGCATGGGATGACCTACGCAATTAATGGCGCATTGCTGCTGTTTATCGGACTCATATTGATGATAGGCCGCCGCGTAGTGCCATTCTTCATCGAGCGTGGCGTGGCAGAAAAAGTACAGCTTAAACAATATCGATGGATCGATATCAGTATCATGCTGCTATTTTTGGCTTTGTTTGTGAATGAAGTTTCCGCACGCGTGGCAACTATCGGTACCTGGCTGGCGTTCACGCTGTTTGCAATCAACGGCTTCCGCTTATGGAATTGGCACACCGCAGGGTTGTGGCGAGCCCCCTTGCTGTGGAGTCTGTACCTTTCAGCCTGGTTGGTGAATATTGGTTTCTTGAGTTACGCCTTGCAGGCAAGCATGAATATCTTGCCGGTGCTGACATTACACTTTTTTGCGATTGGTGGCATCGGTTTGATGACCATTGCGATGATGTCGCGCGTGGCGCTAGGTCATACCGGGCGCGACATTCGTAAGCCATCATCGTGGCTGGGGTTTGTTTTTCTGGCAATTATTGCAAGCGCTGTGTTTCGTATCTTTGCACCTATGCTTGCCATGCAGCATTACACCTATTGGGTGTTGATTGCAGCGATATTCTGGGTGCTTGGATTTGCCGTATTTGTGGTAATTTATACACCTATGCTACTAAAGCCTAGGGTCGACGGCGCCTTTGGATAAGCCATTTTCCAAACAATTCTTATGGCAGTTAAACTTTATAACTCGAAGCAGCCACCATCCGCTGATTATGTGTTTACAGGTAGAAGAAGTGTTTCACTTAAACCTAATGATGCAAAAGGTGATGTAGTCAACATATCAACTCCGTATATCTTCATCTTTTGTTGATTCAGGATGCCCTAAAGAATCGAGGTGATGCTGTCTGTTGTGGCTTATTTCGAATTAAGGCTGATGATATTGTATGCTATGAGTTCGCACTGCTTGAAGCATGGCGGCTGCGTTTTCTGGTGGTGTCCACTGCGTAATGCCGTGCCCCAAATTGAATACATGGCCACTACCATGGCCATAACTTGCCAATATGCTAACCACCTCTTTCTCTATCGCATTAGGTGTAGAAAGTAAAATTGCAGGATCCAAATTACCTTGCAGCGCGACTCTATCACCCACACGCTTACGTGCACCGCCAATATCCACAGCCCAGTCCAATCCAAGTGCATCTGCACCGATTTCGGCCTGTGCTTCCAGCCATAGCGCACCCCCTTTGGTGAATACGATACTTGGCACTTTACGGCCTTCGCTGGTTTTAGTTAAGCCAGCAACGATTTTCTGCATATAGTTCAGTGAAAATTCAGTGTAGGCATTATGCGAAAGTGCGCCGCCCCATGAGTCAAATATCATGACGGCCTGTGCACCTGCGGCAATTTGCGCGTTCAGATATTGAATGACCGTCTGCGCCGTAGTTTCCAAAATGTGGTGCAGTAAATCTGGGCGGGCATAAGCCATTTTTTTAGTATTTAAAAAATCCGTGCCGCCTTTGCCTTCCACCATGTAGGTGGCCAGTGTCCAAGGGCTACCCGAAAAGCCAATTAAGGGTACGCGACCATTGAGCGCCTTGCGAATGCTTGCAACCGCATCAAACACATATTGAAGCTTTGCCATATCTGGCACAGTGAGTTTTTGGATATCCGCTTCCAGCTGCAAAGTGCGCTCAAACTTTGGGCCTTCGCCTTCTTCAAAATAGAGCCCTAAACCCATTGCATCGGGTACGGTAAGGATGTCTGAAAATAAAATCGCCGCATCTAATAGTGGATAGCGGTCTAGCGGCTGCAACGTCACATCCGTTGCAAACTGCGCATTTTTACACAGACTTAAAAAACTGCCTGCTGTTTTGCGGCTCTCACGATACTCTGGCAAATAGCGCCCCGCTTGGCGCATCATCCACACAGGGGTGTAATCGGTTGGTAGGCGGCTGAGCGCGCGGAGGAAATTGTCGTTTTGTAATGTTGTCATGAACTTACTCAAAAAATTTGGGGATGCACTTTATGCGCATCCCCAGCTATTTTACTAGAATTAACGCTACTTAGCGCGGCAATACAGAGGAACCCATTAAAAACGTATCTATCGCCTGCGCGGCTTGCCGTCCTTCGCGGATGGCCCATACCACCAACGATTGACCGCGGCGTACATCCCCGGCAGCAAACACTTTAGTTTTGCTGGTTTGATAACTTGCCGCACCTTCGGTAGTCGCCTTAGCGTTGCCTCTTTGGTCTTTTTCTACACCAAATACTTCGAGCAATTTTTGCACGGGTGACACAAAGCCCATGGCCAAGAATACTAAATCTGCAGGTATGGTAAATTCAGAACCCGTGATTTCAGTCATTTTTCCGTCTTTCCACTCGACGCGCGCGCCTTTGAGTGCCACGACTTTACCATTTTCACCAATCAGCTCTTTAGTGGTAATTGACCAGTCGCGATTTGCGCCTTCTTCGTGTGAGCTTGAAGTACGCATTTTCAACGGCCAATTTGGCCATACCAGTTCTTTATTCTCTTTTTCAGGCGGTTGCGGCATCAATTCAAATTGTGTGATGCTCGCTGCGCCATGACGGTTGCTTGTACCTACGCAGTCAGAGCCTGTATCACCGCCACCAATTACGACAACGTGTTTGCCAGTCGCTCTGATCTGGTTAGGAATCTCGTCACCGGCAACCACTTTATTTTGCGGCACCAGGAAGTCCATCGCAAAATGCACACCATCTAGCTCGCGGCCAGAGACGGGTAAATCACGTGGCTGCTCTGCTCCCGCAGCCAGCAACACTGCATCAAATTCAGCCAGTAAATCTTCTGCTTTCACATTGTCGCCCACGTGTTGATTGACGCGGAACTCCACGCCCTCGGCAGTCATCTGCGCCATGCGGCGGTCAATGTGCGATTTTTCCATTTTAAAATCAGGAATACCATAGCGTAACAACCCACCAATACGGTTATTTTTTTCCAGCACAACAACACTATGACCCGCACGGGCTAATTGCTGTGCGGCAGCTAAACCTGCAGGGCCAGAGCCAACTACCGCCACTTTTTTGCCGGTTTTATTTGGGTTGATTTGTGGGGTAACCCAATTATTTTCCCAAGCTTTATCAATAATCGCATGTTCAATGGATTTAATGCCAACCGCATCGTTATTGATATTAAGCGTACATGCAGCCTCGCATGGCGCCGGGCAAATGCGGCCTGTGAATTCAGGAAAGTTGTTGGTGGAGTGCAAAACCTCAATCGCTGTTCGCCAGTTTTGGTGATAAACCAAGTCATTCCAGTCTGGAATGATGTTGTTAATCGGGCAGCCAGTGGTGCAAAACGGAATGCCGCAATCCATACAACGCGCGCCTTGTGTTTTGGCTTGCTCGTCTGTGAGGTGCAGCACGAACTCTTTGTAATTTTTAACGCGATCGGTGACTGGCAGATAGTCTTCCGACAGACGTTCATATTCTAAAAAACCTGTAATTTTGCCCATTATGCGGCCTCCAGCACTTTATCTTCAGCGAGTTCAATCAACGCGCGTTTGTATTCATTTGGCATCACTTTGACGAATTTATCACGATGCTTATCCCAATGTTGTACGATGGTTTTTGCACGTGCACTATCGGTGTAAGCGATATGTTTAGCCAGCAGGTCGAGCAAAATAGTTTCATCCGGCGTGCCTAAATGATGCACGGCATCCGCATCTATCTGGTCGATATGCAGGACTTTTTCCAGTGATACCATGCCCATATTACAGCGCTTGGCAAACTGACCGTCTTCATCATACACATAAGCCACACCGCCACTCATGCCTGCGGCAAAGTTTTGTCCAGTGCTACCCAACACGACCACTGTGCCGCCCGTCATGTATTCGCAACCGTGGTTACCCACGCCTTCTACCACGGCCGATGCCCCGGAATTGCGTACACAGAAACGCTCGCCCGCCACGCCGCTAAAATAACTTTCACCTGTGGTGGCACCATACATGACGGTGTTGCCGACAATAATGTTTTCATGCGAAACACCGCGGAATGCAGCAGGCGGTTTGATGACGATACGGCCACCGCACAAGCCTTTCCCCACGTAATCGTTGCCTTCGCCTGTGAGTTCAAAACTGATACCCTGCGCTAAAAATGCGGCAAAACTCTGGCCGGAAGTGCCGTTAAATTTCACCTGTATGGTGTCATCCGGCAAGCCTGCCTGACCGTAGCGCTTGGCGATTTGGTGCGACAACATGGTGCCAACGGTACGGTTGGTATTGGAAATAGGTAAATCCAGCACCACTTGCTCGCCTTTTTCTAAAGCGGGTTTGGCAAGTTTAATCAACTTGTTATCCAGCGCATTATCCAAGCCATGGTCTTGCACATCATTATGCTTGCGTGACACGCTGGCAGGCATTTCTGGCAGATGGAACACTTTGCTGAAATCCAAACCTTGAATTTTCCAATGGTCAATGCCTGCTTGCATATCCAGCAAATCGGCACGGCCAATTAAATCATCAAATTTTTCTATGCCCATGCTGGCCATCAGCTCGCGCACTTCTTCGGCCACAAAAAAGAAGTAGTTCACGACATGTTCTGGCTGCCCAGTAAATTTCTTACGCAACGCAGGGTCTTGCGTGGCAACGCCCACCGGACAAGTATTGAGATGGCATTTACGCATCATGATGCAGCCCTCAACCACCAGTGGCGCCGTGGCAAAACCAAATTCATCGGCACCCAGCAAGGCACCAATCAAAACATCACGACCCGTTTTAATTTGACCATCCACTTGCAAGACCACGCGGCCACGCAGTTGATTGAGCACTAGCGTTTGTTGCGTTTCAGATAAGCCCAATTCCCACGGCGTACCCGTATGTTTTACCGATGAAATAGGCGATGCGCCAGTGCCACCATCATGCCCTGCGACCACAATATGGTCCGCCTTGGCTTTCGCCACGCCAGCCGCCACGGTGCCGATGCCCGTTTCTGACACCAGCTTTACCGAGATTGATGCTTTAGGGTTGGCATTTTTTAAGTCATGAATGAGCTGTGCCAAATCTTCAATCGAATATATATCATGATGCGGTGGCGGCGAAATCAAGCCCACACCCGGCACAGAGAAGCGCAGCTGAGCAATGTAAGGGCTGACTTTGTGACCAGGAAGCTGGCCGCCTTCGCCCGGCTTTGCACCTTGTGCCATTTTGATTTGAATCTGGTCGGCATTGGATAAATATTCCGCCGTCACCCCAAAGCGCCCTGAAGCTACTTGCTTGATGGCGGAGCGCATGGAGTCGCCCACACTGAGTGGAATGTCAGTTTCAATTAAGTGCTGCCCAATCACGTTTGCTACGCTTGTGCCGCTGGTAACAGGGATAAAACGTTTCGGGTCTTCGCCGCCTTCACCCGTGTTGGATTTTCCACCAATACGGTTCATGGCAATGGCAAGCGTTGCGTGCGCTTCGGTTGAAATAGAGCCTAGCGACATGGCGCCTGTAGCAAAACGTTTAACAATTTCTTTGGCAGACTCAACGCGATAAAGCGGAATCGGCAAATTGGCGGGTTTAATTTCAAAAAGCCCTCGCAAAGTCATGTGGCGGCGTGCCTGGTCGTTAATCAGCTTGGCATATTCTTTGTATGTTTCATATTGGCCTGTGCGCGTTGCATGTTGTAGCTTGGCAATTGAGTCAGGTGTCCAGGTATGCGCTTCACCGCGCACGCGGAATGCGTACTCGCCGCCGGCATCCAAGCTATTGGCTAGCAGTGGATCTGCCCCAAAGGCGGCGTTGTGTAAACGTAGCGCTTCTTCCGCCACCTGCTCAAGACCGATGCCTTCAATATTGGTCGTTGTGCCAGTAAAATACTGCGCAACAAATTCACTGTTTAAACCAATCGCTTCAAAGATTTGTGCGCCACAATAAGACTGATAAGTGGAAATGCCCATTTTAGACATAACTTTATACAATCCTTTGCTAATGGATTTCACAAAGTTTTTGTTCGCTGTATAGCCATCTGCCGCAATGTCTTTGATGCTCTCAAAAGTGAGCCATGGGCAGACAGCTTCTGCACCATAACCCGCGAGCAATGCAAAATGATGCACTTCTCTTGCTGAGCCTGTGTCCACCACCAAGCCTGTGCTGGTTCTTAACCCTGCTTGCACCAAATGCTTATGCGTGGCAGAGCAAGCCAATAAGGCTGGAATCGCCAAGCGTGTTTCACTGACGTTTCTGTCTGAAAGAATCAAAATGTTAAAACCGTCTTTAACCGCTTTTTCTGCAGCACTGGTAACCTCAGCCACTGCCGCGGCCATGCCTGCATTGCCTTGTGTGGCAGGGTAGGTGATGTCTAGCACCACAGACTGGTGCTGGCCGTGTGTGAGTTTGTCAATAGCCTTTAATTGTTCCAGCTCGTTCAAAGTAAGTACTGGCTGACTGGCTTCTAAACGGACTGGCGGGTTGGTTTCATCTATGGCTAATAAATTGGGTTTGGGCCCGATAAAGGTCGTCAGCGACATCACCAATTCTTCACGAATCGGGTCAACGGGCGGGTTGGTGACTTGCGCAAATAATTGCTTAAAATAATTGTACAAAAGCTTAGGCCTTGCTGATAAAACGGGCAGAGCCGCATCGTTACCCATCGAGCCATAAGCCTCTTCGCCAGTCTGCATCATTGGTTGCAATACAAATTTAATGTCCTCTTGCGTATAACCAAATGCCTGCTGAATATCCAGCAAGGGTGCGTTCAATTTAAAGTCACTTTCCACTTCCGGTAAATCATGCAAAAAGTAGCGTGATTTTTTCAACCATTGCTGGTAAGGCTTAGCGCTGGCAAGTGTATTTTTGATTTCAGCGTCAGTAATAATACGACCTTGTTCCATATCAATCAGCAGCATTTTGCCGGGTTCAAGCCGCCATTTTTTAACGATTCTTTCTTGCGGAAATGTAATTACGCCCATTTCTGATGCCATCATCACGATATCGTCATCGGTCACCAAATAGCGTGCGGGGCGCAAACCGTTGCGGTCCAAGGTGGCACCCACCATGCGGCCATCGGTAAATGCAACGGCCGCCGGGCCATCCCATGGCTCCATCAATGCGGCATGATATTCATAGAACGCGCGACGCTCTTCTTCCATCAGCGGGTTGCCATCGGCATCTTTTGCACCCCACGCCTCAGGTATCAACATCATCATGGCATGCGGCAAACTGTAACCACCCGCCACCAGTAGCTCTAAACAATTATCAAAACAGGCAGAGTCGGATTGGCCATCAACAATCAGTGGCCATAGTTTTTCTAAATCTTCGCCAATTAAGCTCGATTTCATGGTTTCATGGCGCGCCGCCACCCAATTGACATTGCCTTGGATGGTATTAATTTCACCATTGTGTGCAATCATGCGGAACGGATGCGCTAAATCCCAAGTGGGGAAAGTGTTGGTAGAAAAGCGTCGTGCCATCACTTAAATCTTTGTAATAAACGCCCACTTCATTGGCCAGCAACATGCCTTTGTAAACAATGGTGCGCGAGGAAAGCGAAGGCAGGTAAAACGTTGCATTGTCTTGCAAATTAAGTGCGCGCACGGCATGTTCTATGCGCTTACGAATCACAAAACATTTACGCTCAAAGGCGTTTTGATCGGTAGCGGTTGAAGCGATAAATACCTGACGCATGGTCGGCTCAACATCACGCGCGGCTTGTGCAATATTGCTGTTATCCACTGGCACATCGCGCCAGCCTAGCAATGTTTGATTTTCTTCTGCAATAATCTTGGTGAAGATGGCCTCACACGCTGCACGATTTTTGGCATTTTGCGGCAAAAACACATTGCCAACAGCGTATTGCCCAGCATCAGGTAAGGCAAATCCAAGTTTGGCAGCTTCCTTTCGCATAAACGCATCAGGCAATTGCATGAGCAAACCTGCGCCATCGCCTAGTTTAGGGTCATAGCCCGTCGCGCCTCGATGCGTTAAATTGGTGAGCAAAGCCAAACCTTGTTGCACAATTTGATGGCTTTTTTTACCTTTGATATGCGCTACAAAACCCACACCACAGCCATCACGCTCATTACTCGGGCGATATAAGCCCTGCGCTTTTGGTGCCAATGCTTTTGTGTTTGCTTGATTTAACGCCTGATTCATTGCCTGCTCCATCGACCTTAACCCTCATTGTTTAAATACACTTTAATTTTTAATGCTAATATAAAATTTGTAGTGGTAAAAAATTAAGCAAAAAGCATGCAAGCTATAATTTCTTAACAAATATTTTACACATTTGTTTTTTAATTTTATTAAAAAACAAATAGTTATAAATTTACCACAAATTTGGCCACATCACATTCTGCCAATTAATCGCTTAAATCAGCATCCTTAAAACACATTGACGCACCAAGTTAGTGCGGGCGATTTTTATATGCACCGTTTTAGAACTTATTACCCGGATTTTCTACTAGCGAACCCGGTTGATTCTGATCCTGTTCCATATTAAATCTTCGTTAAAGTAAAATTTGTAAATTTTAGGCACAAAAAAACCCGCAACATAGGTTGCGGGTTTGGTTTGGTATTACTAAACGCTCACTTATACCGCGCCTTGGTCAATCATCGCATCTGCCACCTTGCGGAAGCCTGCAATGTTTGCGCCCAATACCAAGTTGGTTGGCTCGCCAAATTCTGCAGCCGCTTCGCTAGCGCGCAAGTAGATGTTTTTCATGATGTCTTTTAATTTGGCATCGACTTCTTCAAACGTCCATTGTTGCATGCTGCCGTTTTGCGCCATTTCTAACTGGCTGGTAGCCACGCCGCCAGCATTGGCCGCCTTACCAGGGCCGTAGCAGATTTTAGCTCAGAAATAGCAATACAGCCATTCTTCAGCAGCTCTTTAGCATCGGCTTCGTTCAGCTCGTTTTGTGTTGCACTTGGGAAAGCCGCATGGCAAGGCACAGACCAAACCGCGTTTCTGCCTGCCGGGTAGGCGCTGGTAGGTGTGTATTTTGCGTCTTTATGGGTTTCAAGATATTTTTCTAGCGATGCACCTTCAACTTCTTTAAGCTGTTTGAGCAAAGCTAAATCAATGCCTTTTTCGTGATAGATAAACCCGCGTGAGTCACTGCAAGTCACCGCTTTCGCACCTAATTGGTGCAATTTTTCAATGGTGTAAATCGCAACGTTACCCGCACCAGAAACTACGCAAGTTTTGCCATTAAGTGTATCACCACGGCCTTCAAGCATGTTTTGTGCAAAGTAAACCGCACCGTAGCCTGTGGCTTCTGTACGCGCGAGTGAGCCGCCCCAGTTCAGTTTTTTACCTGTCAACACGCCTTCATAGCTACCTGTAATGCGTTTGTATTGGCCGTACATATAGCCAATTTCACGGCCACCCACGCCAATGTCACCCGCAGGCACGTCAATCGTGTTGCCAATATGACGATACAATTCTGTCATAAAGGATTGGCAGAAACGCATGATTTCATTATCTGATTTGCCTTTAGGGTCAAAGTCACTACCACCTTTCCCGCCACCAATTGCCAAGCCTGTTAATGAGTTTTTGAAAATTTGCTCAAAACCCAAGAACTTGATGATGCCTGAATACACAGTAGGGTGAAAACGAATGCCGCCTTTATAAGGGCCAATTGCTGAGTTGTACTGAACGCGGTAGCCTTTATTCACTTGCACATGACCCTTGTCATCAATCCAAGTAACGCGGAAAGAAATTTGGCGTTCTGGCTCAACAATGCGCTCAATAATGCCGTGTTTTCTGTATTTTGGGTTTTTATCTAACAACGGGCGAAGTGAAACTAACACCTCTTCAACCGCTTGATAAAATTCAACTTCAGCTGGCGCTGATTTTTTTAATCTTGCAATGGTTTCGGCTACGTAGGGCATGATGTTTTCTCAAATTTAGGGTTTAATATATTCACAACCGCTAACCATCATGGAGCTTTCAAATAACCATGACTTAATACGCAACGCACTTTATTGGTGCGTTAATTTTAGCGGGCAATAACTGTACCCCAATTTGGTGCATATTTGCAAGAATGCGTACTTAATTTTTTATACTTGAGAAAGCTAGCTTTGCCGCATCCAGCGTTTTAGCAATATCTTCATCCGTATGCGCGGCTGAAACAAAGCCCGCCTCAAACGCAGACGGGCCTAAATAAATTCCACTGTCTAACATGCTGTGGAAAAACTGATTGAAATGCTCTTTATTGGATTGCATCATTTCATGGTAAGAAGTAGGGCATTTTTCGCAGAAATACAAACCAAACATACCGCCCACGCTTTGCGCATTAAAGATTACACCCGCATCTTTAGCTGCAGCTTTTAGACCATCTACCAATTTTTTAGTTTGTGCTGTTAATTGTGCGTGAAAATCCGGCGCTTGAATCAGTGCCAAGGTTTTTAAGCCCGCCGTTACCGCCACCGGGTTGCCCGATAACGTACCAGCCTGATAAACCTTACCCACAGGTGCCAGGCACTGCATAATGTCTTTGCGCCCACCGAATGCGCCTACTGGCAAGCCGCCGCCAATCACCTTGCCCAATGTAGTCATATCAGGCTTGATATTATATAAAGCTTGCGCACCGCCTAAAGCCACGCGGAAGCCCGTCATCACTTCATCAAAAATCAACACTGCGCCATGTCTGGTACATAATGTGCGCAGGGTCGTTAAAAACTCCATGTGCGGCACAATTAAATTCATATTGCCTACCACAGGCTCAATAATGACGCAGGCAATTTCATCGCCCGATGCATTAAATAAGTCTTCTAATTGCTGCGTATTATTGTATTCAAGCGTAAGCGTGTGAGCGGCCACACTCGCTGGAACGCCGCCAGAATCAGGCTCTCCGAAAGTTAGCAATCCAGAACCGGCTTTTACCAACAAGCCATCTGAATGGCCGTGATAACAACCCTCAAATTTCACAATTTTATCGCGCCCGGTAAAACCACGCGCCGTGCGAATCGCGCTCATGGTGGCCTCTGTACCACTGCTATTTAAACGCACTTGTTCCATGCTGGGCACAAGCTTGTTAATCAACTCCGCCATTTGCAACTCCAAGCCCGTTGGCGCGCCAAATGAAAGACTATTGGCGGCTGCCGCCTGCACCGCCGCAACCACTTCAGGATGTGCGTGGCCTACAATCATCGGCCCCCAAGAGTTGATGTAATCGATGTATTCTTTACCATCCACATCCCAAAGTTTGGAACCCAGCCCCTTGTTAAAGAACACAGGCGTGCCGCCCACACTCCGAAACGCGCGCACTGGTGAATTTACGCCACCAGGAATGAGTTGTTGAGATTTTTCAAATAGAGTTTGGTTCGTTGAGGTCATGATTAAACAGCTTTGTGAATTGTTGAGTGGTTAATTTTATGTCATCCGCGCTAAAAATTGCATTAATTACAGCGGTTGCGTTTGCGCCTGCACGAATGACCTGGGGCGCATTGTCCAGAGTAATGCCGCCTATCGCAACACTGGGAATTGTCAGCGTTCGGCGCGCCTGCCGGAATAAATCGGTTGTTGCCAAAGGGGCATGCGGCTTTGTGCTCGAAGAAAAGCACGCTCCAAAAGCTACATAATCTGCGCCTGCCTCTTGTGCTGAGATGGCTAGATCAAAACGGTTATAACAGGATGCACCAAGAATTTTATCTGCACCTAAACGCGCACGAGCCTCGGCTAAGTTGCCATCATCCGCACCTAAATGCACGCCATCTGCATCAAGTGTTAAACATAATTTGATGGAGTCGTTAATAATCAGTGGCACACCATGCTCCCGACACAGGGTCAGCAACGCACCCGCCTGCCGGGTTTTTAACAAGTGGTCTGCCAGTTTGTTACGATACTGCAATATGTTCACGCCACCCTGCAGTGCGGCCTCCGCATTTGCCAGCAGAACATCAGTGTTGAGCACATCAGGCGTGATGGCGTAGAGTCCGGCGATCTTTTTCATGTGCTATTTAATGTGCTTTAACGCTACCGTCGCCCGCATTTATCTCTGGATCTTCTTCGTCACGCGCCCAGAACATGCGGTCAGGAATATACTGCCCCATACCCGGCCTGAAACCGTTTTTAAGTGTTTGCCAGGTATATTCCTGCGCTTCTAGCACCGCCTCTTCAATACTCAAACCGTGCGCCATACACGCCGCAATCGCGCTGGTGAGCGTGCATCCTGAACCATGATAGCTCCCTGGCAGACGCTCCCATTTGTAGGCTTTGATTAGCCTGTTATCACCATATAAGGTGTTGGTGACTTCTGCAGTGCGTTCATGCGTGCCGGTAATCAACACATATTCACTACCCATGGCTAGCAAGCGCGCCGCACTTTCATCCAGTGAGGTGAGTGCAACTTCATCGGCGTCATCCAAAAAAGCAAATCTGCGCGCTTCAAGGCTGTTAGGTGTAATCAGTGTGGCTTGTGGGAACAGCAATTCAGCCATGGCTTCCATCATCTCTTCATTGCTTAAATCATCGCCGCGGCCTGAAGTTAAAATCGGGTCAATCAGCAACGGAATGTCCGGGTAGTCAGCCATGATTTCAGCAATCACCGCCACATTCTCTACCGAGCCTAAAAGGCCTAGTTTAAATGCTGACACTTGCACATCCTCTAAAATTGCACGAGCCTGATCATTCACCCATTCAGGGTCCATTGCCAACACGCCATCCACCCCTACGGTGTCTTGTGCGGTAATAGCCGTTACTACAGAGAGCGGATGGCAGCCAATGCTGGCAAAAGTCAGAACATCCGCCTGCAAACCCGCGCCACTGCTTGGGTCTGTGCCCGCAAAGGTTAATACTGAGGGAGGTGCAATATTGGCCATAATTTTTAAGGTGTTTGATTAAATTTGGAGCGGGTGACGGGAATCGAACCCGCGTATCGAGCTTGGGAAGCTAGCGTTCTACCATTGAACTACACCCGC
>PHCJ01000019.1:0-2027 GCA_002842285.1 Betaproteobacteria bacterium HGW-Betaproteobacteria-22 | reverse complement strand
GTTACACACGTTCTGGGGTGGCTGTGATTGACCTTCTGGGAATTGTTTTACCTGTTCTTGGAAGTCATTATTTTTTATACATCTCACTTCGTATCTTGTCACAGCAACAAATACCTGAAACAATTCGTAAGGAGTCCTTAATAATTAAGAAAGAATAAAAATGGCAAACTCACCTTACCTAGGTAAAGAAGTTGATCAGTGGCTAGATATTACCAAGACAATAATCACCGACCACCCACTGGATGTTGAAGAGCTATTGGGGCTTGTTATTGCTGCTTGGGAAGGGGTATGGTCAACCCAAATTGGTAATGATGGGGCTCGTGTTTCTTTAAGAGAAATTCATCCACCTGCTACGGTTGTAGGATATTTCTTTGAGAAGTTGTTAGCAAAATCTCTTGCCACCAAATATCCTGAACATTGGGCGAGTGGTGATACTGGTAAACAAAAAGACCTTCATTGTATTCAAAATCCTGAATTGTCAATTGAAGTCAAAGCATCAGGGCAGTTAGGCTTAAAGATTTTTGGAAATAGAAGTTATGGACAGGAAGTAGAAAACACCGACCGTGCTAAAAAAGATAAATCTGGCTTTTACATTACTGTAAATTTTTATGGTGAAAAATTAACCCTAGTTAGGTTTGGCTGGATTGATGGTTCAGATTGGGTGGCACAGAAATCACCTACGGGTCAAATGGCTGGGCTTGGTCAAAATGTGTATGACTATAAATTAATACCTATTAAGGGTGATTACACGCTGGATGCTCCCGTTGATTTGCTAAATGGAGTAGGTGGAAAAACCGCTGAATCGCTTCATCAGATGGGCATTATGAGCATCCGAGATGTTCTAAAAAATTCAGGAAAATTTACTGGAAAGCTTTCTAAAACTCACACTGCCGCCGTAGCTTATAAATCGGCATATGGAACCTAAAACAATCTTGATGTAAGTTCGTTTTCAACAAAAGATAGGCGCTCTTTAATCTGTAGACAATAATCATTACGTAATTCAAAACCAATTACATACCTATTGTGTCTTATAGCGCTTTCTGCTGTTGTTCCTGACCCCATAAAAGGGTCAAGTAATAAGTCACTTGGATTGGAAAACCCCTTAACCAGCCTATCTATTAAATCCATTGGAAATTGTGCTGGATGTGGGGTGCGTTCAGAAGATGACCTATTTGCCCCAGAAGTGACTTTTGCTATTTGCCATACATCTGATGGATTTTTACCTATAGTATTACAACGTAGTTTCCCATTTTTCTTTTGATTAGGATATTTCACGTCAGGGTCACGTATTTCATCAAGATTAAAAGTGTATTGGTCTTTATTTTTTACATACCATAAAAACTTTTCATTTCTTGGTGACAGTGAATGTTTCGTAGCAACACCAGCACCATAATTCCACACCAATTCTTGAATGAGAAAAAAAGGAACCTTATCCCATAGCAAGTAGGTGAGTGGCATAGCTTTGGCTATATTATCAACAGGGACGTAACCTACGTTTAACCAAAATGCTCCGTCTAAACAAGTTACTCTGTGGATTTCACGAATCCAATCGCCACACCAATTTAAATATTGGTTTAATGGCAATGGAGTTTCATATTCTTTTCCTATATTGTATGGCGGACTTGTTATAGTTAAATTAACTAAATCAGCAGGTAGTTTATTCATCCCAGTAATACAATCAGAGTTATAAATGGCATATTTTTCACCCCTACAAAATGGCTCACCTAATATTTTAATTACAGTATCAATTGGGTTTGCCAAATTGCTAAATTCATTTTCAGTGTTCGTCAATGTAGAGGAGTTGATTGAGGTCATTTATAAAAATCTTTAATTAAATATTTAAGATATTGCTGGATGTAAAAGTTAGCAATACGATACATTACTATTTTGAAAAAAGACAACCAAACAAGTAAAAATTCCGTATATATACAAGATACGAAGTGAGATGTATAAAAAATAATGACTTCCAAGAACAGGTAAAACAATTCCCAGAAGGTCAATCACAGCCACCCCAGAACGTGTGTAAC
>PHCJ01000018.1 GCA_002842285.1 Betaproteobacteria bacterium HGW-Betaproteobacteria-22 | reverse complement strand
AAGCGTTATTATCGCATTTATGGAGAATTCATACCACTAAAAGTTAACTATTACCTAATATAATCAATTGGTTGGGAGTTAATCAGGGGCGACTAATTATGCTGCATTTTTGTGCTGTTGTGTCAGCCAAGCTTGGGCGAAATTAGTGGCTATTTGGTTGTCGATATTTGCATGTCTGAGAATATGACTGTAAAACACCTCAATATACTCAAAGCTCATTTTTTCATCAGATCCGGTTTTGAATTTGTACTGATTCAAACACTCTGTTTTCAATGAATTGAGTCAGACTATTTGTGCAAGATAAAAGACAACAACCCACCCTTTTAGATGAACGATATATGGCAGGTAAACTTGACAAGTTTTAACATGCTGCGTGACAACACTGTAGGGAATGTGTCAAGTTTTATTGATAATTCCACGACAAAACCAGAGCAAAAACTATGCTCTGACAATCTCGGTGAGCACTTCCAGAAATTTCGCATTTTCAGAAAACAAACCCACACTCACTCTAAGATATTCTGGCATCTCGTAGTTGGCGATAGGTCTGACTATCACCCCTTTTTGCAGCAACTTCTGGTTTACTTGTGTTGCATCAGGTAGCTTTACACTCACAAAATTAGCAAATGACGGGATGTAGCTTAAGCCCAGCGCATCAAATCCAGTTGTGAGCTGCAACATGCCCGCCTGGTTCAAAGCGTAACTACGGGCAACAAAGTCTTCATCCGCTAATGACGCAATCGCGGCAGCCTGCGCAATGTTATTCACGTTAAATGGTTGCCTGACACGATTCATCATGTCAGCTACCTGCGGATGACACAGACCAAAGCCTATACGCAAGCCAGCCAAGCCATAGGCTTTGGAAAATGTTCTGGAAATCAGCAAATTATCAAACTCACGCAACCAGCCAATGGCTTCAGATTTATGTACAACTGGCAAATACTCATCATAGGCCTCATCCAACAAAACAAGCACATGCGCAGGCACTTGCTTTAAAAAAGCATATAAGTCATCTTTTGCAAGTAAAGTACCCGTTGGGTTATTCGGGTTTGCAATAAAAATAACCTTGGTTTTACTGCCAATAGCAGCCAACATGCCAGATAAATCATGACCGAAATTTTTAGCAGGCACAACAACCCCTGCAGCACCTACTGCCTGAGTTACCAGCGGATAAACGGCAAACGCATGCTGGGAGTATATCGCCTCATCACCAGGCGTTAAATAAGTGCGTGCCGCCAACTCTAAAATGTCATTTGAACCATTGCCAAACACAATTTGATCAGGCGCCACATTAAACTTTCTACTCACCACACCGCGTAGCTCAAACGCGTTACCGTCGGGATAACGCGCAATCTCATGAATCGCTTCCTGTATTGCGTAATCAGCTTTAGGGCTGATGCCTAAAGGGTTTTCATTGGAAGCCAGCTTTACAATATCGTGTACGTTTAGACCCATTTCACGGGCAAGTTCTGTGATGGGTTTTCCGCCTTGGTATGGCGCAATTGATTGAATGTAATGAGGCGATTGAGGTGTCATGATGAGGGGCTAAAGAACGGTTAAAAATAAAATGATGTCAGCAATACTAAAGCTTCCAACAAACTAACATCGATCAGGTTTGACTGCGATTTAAATCACAGCAACGGGATAGGAACCCAGACATTTGAGAAAAGAGGCGCGCTTTTCAATTTCCTGCAATGCAGATGCGACATTAACATCCTGGGCATGCCCTTCAACGTCTACATAGAACACATACTCCCAGCGTCCTTCTTTTGCAGGCCTAGACTCCAGTTTTGTCATGCTCACACCATGCTGAGCCAGCGGCTCAAGCAAGGCCACTATAGCGCCTGGCTGATTTTTGGCAGCAATGACCAGTGATGTCTTGTCTTGGCCTGAAGGCGCTACCTCATGTGGCGACAACACCAAGAAGCGTGTTGTATTGTTGGGGTCATCTTCAATATTCTCTGCCAATACGTTAAGATTGAACAACTCTGCCGCACGTTTACTTGCTATCGCAGCGGCAAATGTACCATCTGATGCGATTAAATCATGAATCATCTGTGCCGCGCGAGCATTACTGGTCACAGCCTCACGCTCTACAGCTGGCAACACTTTATTTAACCACTCATGACACTGCGCTAAAGACTGCGCATGTGAAAACACATGTGAAATTTTTTGAATGTCCGATTGTTTCGATAACAGGCAATGGTGAATCGGGATTGTCACTTCACCACACACCTTAAGCGGGCTTGTAAGCAACAGGTCTAAAGTTAAGCCTACGGCACCTTCATTGGAATTTTCCACAGGTACAATGCCATAGTCAGCCTGGCCAGCCTCCACGCTGCGAAAAACTTCATCAATAGAACCGCAAACTACGGCCATTTTACCTTCGCCAAACTGCTTGAGTGCAGCTTCTTCGCTGTACGTTCCTAAAGGCCCTAAAAACGCTACAGCCAGTTCTTTTTCCAATGCCCGGCAATTAGACATGACACTGCGAAAAATGCTCGCTACTGCTTCTGCAGATAATGGGCCTGTATTTTCTTTCATCAGTCGACGCAGCACCTGAGCTTCACGCTCTGGACGATAAATCACGCCATCCTCTTTTAACTCACCAATGTGACGCGCATGCTCTGCACGTGCATTAACAAGCCTCAATATTTGCGCGTCTATCACATCGATTTGTTCACGATGCTGTTTGAGTTGCTTGATTAATTGGTCGGACATGTTCAGTGCGCTTTTTCAAACTGTTGCATGTAGTGAATTAAAGCTTCCACGCCCTCAATAGGCATGGCATTGTAGATTGAAGCGCGCATGCCACCCACCATGCGATGGCCTTTTAGCTGTAGGAGTCCTTGCGCCTCTGCACCCTTTAGAAAGGCATCATTCAATGATTCATCTTTGAGAAAAAATGGAATATTCATGCGCGAGCGATTTTTAACGGCGACCTTATTGAAATAAAAGTCTGTGCTATCAATGTAATCATAAAGCAAACCGGCTTTTTTAATATTGATTTTCTCTATCGCCTCTACTCCACCCAAGGAAAGTAACCACTCAAACACCAATCCTGCTATATAGATACTGTAAGTAGGCGGCGTGTTGATCATGGATTGGTTTTCAGACTGCGTTTTCCAGTTAAATACGGCGGGGGTGATTGGCAAGGCCCTGTCCAGCAAATCCTCACGCACGATTACAATACACAAGCCTGCCGGACCTATATTCTTTTGCGCCCCCCCATAAATTACACCGTATTGGTTCACGTCTATCGGGCGAGATAGAATATGTGAAGACATATCCGCCACAATCGGCACATTGCCCGCATCTGGCAAGCCATCGAACTCTACCCCATTGATGGTTTCGTTCGTGCATATATGCAAATAAGCAGCGTTCGGGTTTAAATTCCAGCAATCAAAAGCAGGTACGTGTGTGAAGTTTTCTGCTGCACTGCTTGCAACCACATTGATCTTTCCATAGGCACTTGCATCCTCAACGCTGCGTTTTGACCATGCGCCTGTCACGACATAATCAGCCTCACCGCTCCCCAGCAAGTTCATGGGAATCGCTGCATTTTCGGCAATAGCACCCCCTTGCAGAAACAACACCTTGTAATTTTGTGGAATATTCAACAAAGTGCGCAAATCTGTTTCTGTCTTGTTCAGAATACCCGTGAACTCTTTACCACGGTGTGACATTTCCATCACACTCATGCCTGAGCCGTGCCAATCAATCATTTCTGACTGCGCGCGCTCAAGCACAGCCCTGGGCAACACTGCAGGGCCTGCAGAAAAGTTATAAATTTTTGTCATATTCTATATATTTCGATTCACCGCAGATAAGGGCAAATAAACACAAAGAGATTTAAAAGGCGACTAGCAGACCTTGATAATCGGTCTGTGGCCTGCCATATGCGCCCATCTGATACTTAAAAACCAGCTATTCCTCATCGTCCGTTTCAACGATTTTTTCGATACCGGACAACTTCTCGCCTTCACCCAAATTAATCAGCGTGACACCTTGCGTTGCACGACCAAGCTCGCGAATTTCTTTCACTCGCGTACGAATCAGCACGCCACCAGTGGTAATCAGCATAATTTCATCTTCATCACTTACCAGCTTTGCAGCAACGACCAGGCCATTGCGTTCGCTTACCGCGATTGCTTTCACACCCTGCGTACCGCGGCCGGAATGACGGAAATCTGCCAGCACCGTACGTTTACCATAGCCATTTTCTGTGGCTACCAGTACTGTTTGCTTGTCATCCTCCGCAATCAGTAATGACAGCACTTGCTGTTTAGACGCAAGCTTCATGCCGCGTACGCCACGTGTAGCACGGCCCATCTGCCGCACTTCCTCCTCATCAAACCAAACCGCTTTACCACCATTGGAAACTAGCACGATATCATTGTTGCCGTTGGTCACTTCAGCGCCTATCAAGTAATCACAGTCATCCAGGTTAATCGCAATAATGCCTGACTTGCGCGGGTTGGAAAATTCAGTCAGTGCGGTTTTCTTCACAGTGCCCAGTGCTGTTGCCATGAACACAAAGTGATTTTCATCGAACTCTTTCACGGAAAGAATCGCATTGATTTTTTCATCTTCTTCCAGCGGGAACAAGTTCACAATCGGTTTGCCACGCCCAATTCTACTTCCTTGTGGCACTTCATAGACTTTTAACCAATAAACACGGCCACGACTACTGAAACAAAGAATGTAATCATGGGTGTTTGCCACGAACATCTTGTCGATAAAATCATCTTCCTTGGTAGGCGCAGCCTGCTTGCCACGTCCACCACGCCTTTGCGCACGGTACTCATCAAGCGGTTGTGATTTGATATAGCCGGTATGCGACAAGGTAACCACAACGTCAGTAGGCGTGATTAAATCTTCCAGCGACAAATCCTGTGCATTGACTACGATTTCGCTGCGGCGTTTGTCACCAAACTGTTTTTTGATCTCAGTCAGTTCATCACTAATAATTGTCGTAACACGCGATGCATTCGCTAAAATATCCAGCAAATCTGCGATCACATCCATGACTTCTTTATATTCGTTAACGATTTTGTCCTGCTCAAGACCAGTTAAGCGTTGCAAGCGCATTTGCAAAATCTCTTGCGCCTGTACGTCACTTAATTTGTAACCTTTGGGTGTCAAACCAAAATCAACACTTAAACCCTCAGGCCGTGCCGCTTCCATCGCTGCACGTTTGAGCATTTCCTCCACCACCGGAGAACTCCACGCTTTGGCCATCAAGGCCACTTTAGCCTCAGGCGGTGTCGGTGCAGCTTTAATGATGGCGATCATTTCATCCACATTGGCCAATGCCACTGCCAACCCCTCCAACACATGCCCACGTGCACGCGCTTTTTTCAACTCAAACACTGTGCGACGCGTCACCACTTCACGGCGGTGACGTAAAAACGCCTCCAGCATCTGTTTCAGGTTCAACAGACGTGGCTGACCGTCCAGCAAGGCCACCATGTTCATACCGAACGTATCTTGCAGCTGTGTTTGTTTATAGAGGTTATTCAACACCACTTCAGGCACTTCACCGCGCTTTAGTTCTATGACCACGCGCATACCTGACTTATCAGACTCATCACGCAGGTCCGAAATACCCTCGATTTTCTTCTCGTTAACGAGTTCGGCAATTTTCTCAATCAGAGACTTTTTATTCACCTGGTACGGCAGCTCATCTATGATAATAGACTGACGGCCACCCTTGTCCATATCCTCAAAGTGGGTGCGTCCACGCATCACCACACGTCCACGGCCTGTGCGGTAACCTTCTTTTACACCTGCAGTGCCGTAAATGATGCCTGCGGTTGGGAAATCAGGCGCAGGCACCAGCTCTATCAACTCCTCCACTGTGGTTTCTGGGTTTTTAAGCAAAGCAAAACAAGCGTCCAGCACCTCGTTGAGGTTGTGCGGCGGAATGTTAGTCGCCATCCCTACCGCAATACCTGAACTGCCGTTAATCAAAAGATTGGGAATACGTGCGGGCATAATGAGCGGTTCATGTTCAGAACCGTCATAGTTAGGGCCAAAATCAACCGTTTCCTTGTCGATATCTGCCAGCAGCTCATGTGCGATTTTTGCCATGCGAATTTCGGTGTAACGCATCGCAGCGGCATTATCACCATCCACAGAACCGAAGTTACCCTGCCCGTCAACCAACATATAGCGCAGCGAAAAATCCTGCGCCATACGCACAATCGTGTCATAAACCGCAGTATCGCCATGCGGATGGTATTTACCAATCACATCGCCTACGATACGCGCAGACTTTTTATAGGGTTTGTTGTAGTCATTTGACAGTTCGTGCATCGCGTATAACACACGTCGATGCACCGGTTTTAAACCATCCCTCACATCCGGCAGTGCTCGACCCACAATTACGCTCATGGCATAGTCCAAGTAAGAGCGTCGCATCTCATCTTCTAAACTAATCGGTAAGGTTTCTTTAGCGAATTGATCCATAATTGACTAACTTATCATTGTTTTTTTGAGTGACCCAATTCTAGCATGATTAGCAGGCAAATTAACGCCTTAAACCCAGATTTTCCATTAGCACTTGAAATGACAATGCCGTACAGTTTGATGGATTTTTTTGCAAATTTTATGATCAATAACCCAATCTATTGACAGAAAATTTGCACAAAAAAGACGCAAAATGGGCAAGTTGACATTCAAGTAGATGTAAAATCGTCTACTGGAAACTCTGGGTTAAAGCATACTTTTAACCCAGAGTAGCTGGTGCGCTCATGTTGCGAAAGCAAGCAACTTAAAGAAATTTACAGGCTAATTTTACGAGCCATAGCAACGTGATGACTTATATGGGTGCAAAGTGGGTGCATAAACGGCCCTATGCTGACAACAAGGCCAAATCTGCTTTTAGGTCTTCTATATGCTCCAGACCCACGGCAATCCTCACCAAGCCATCCGTGATGCCAGCAGCAGCTCTTGCCTCCGGTGATACACGACTATGCGTAGTGCTGGCAGGATGTGTGATCGTGCTTTTTGCATCACCCAAATTGGCTGTAATTGAAATCAATTGCGTGGCATCAATCAGCGCCCAAGCTGCTTGCTGTGCGGTTTGACCTGTTTGTGGCTTTACTTCAAACGTAACAATACCGCCACCACTCAACTGCTGGCGCATAGCCAACGTATGCTGCGGGTGTGATGCCAGTCCAGGGTAATGCACACGCGCCACCTGAGGTTGCGCCTCCAGCCAGCCGGCTAAAGCCAATGCGTTTTTCGCATGCGCTTCCATACGCACGTGCAGCGTTTCCAACCCCTTCAAAAACACCCATGCATTAAATGCGCTCATGGTGACCCCTGCGGTGCGCAAGAAGCCATAAACAGGCTCCATTAGGGCTTTGGATCCCAGCACCGCACCACCCAGGCACCGACCCTGCCCGTCAATGTATTTGGTCGCTGAGTGGATCACAATGTCGGCACCTAATGCTAATGGCCGTTGTATGGCCGGCGTGCAAAAGCAATTGTCCACCACCAAATAAGCACCTGACTTATGCGCAATATTAGCCAGCAACTGTATGTCGCAAATTTCTGTCAGTGGATTTGATGGCGTTTCCACAAAAAATAATTTTGTTTTAGCCGTTAGCGCAGCTTGCCACTCATCAGGATTGGTTAGTGATACAAAAGTCACCTCCAGCCCCCAGCGCTTCAGAATATTGCTGAAAAGCTGTACGCTAGTCCCAAAAATACTGCGCGACGCCACCACGTGGTCACCTGCGGCGCACAAACCCATGACACACGCCAAAATTGCCGACATTCCACTGGAAGTCGCCACGCACTGCTCTGCACCTTCGAGTGCCGCAAGCTTGTTTTGAAACATCGTGACCGTTGGATTGGTGAATCTTGAATATATATTGCCTGGTTCTGTACCGCTAAATCTTGCCGCAGCTTGCGCCGCACTCTTAAATCTGAAACTTGAATTCAGGAATAATGCTTCGGAGTTCTCGCCAAACTCGGTTGATTCGCTACCAGCGCGTACGCTTAGCGTTTCTGGGTAGTATTGTTGTTCATTCATCATTGATATCTCAAATTTTCTGGACATAAAAAAACCCGTTAAAGTGTTAGCTAAAACGGGTTTTTTGTTTACTCGCTTTAGCTGTGTTTATAATGCGCCCGCAAGCTGAGTATGGCCTTGGTTAATGTTGGCAAACTCAAATCAGCGCAATTTCATGTTAGCCTCAAGTTAAAACAGAGTCAAGCCATTCATTGAATTTTTTACCAAGGAAAATTAAGCAACTTCTCCTAGCTCCAACTCATTGGTATTAATCAGATTCAAATCCAACTGCGTAATGGAGTTTGCCGGCTTATCATTTTTTTTACCATCGCCACGGGCTGATTCAATTTTAGCCAAATAAGCTTCAGTAATATCGCCGGTGACATAATGGCCATCAAAACATGAACAGTCAAAGTGAGTGATATCGGCATTATTCGCTTTAATGCCGTCAATCAAGGCGCTTAAATCCTGATAGATCAAGCCATCAGCGCCAATTTCCTTACAGATATCTTCATCAGTACGGCCTGTTGCAAGGAGTTCATCCCGGCTAGGCATGTCAATACCATAGACATTGGGAAATCTTACAGGTGGTGCCGCTGAGGCGAAATAGACCTTATTAGCCCCTGCATCACGTGCCATCTGAACAATTTGCTGAGAAGTTGTACCCCGCACAATGGAATCATCCACCAATAGCACATTCTTGCCTTTAAATTCAATGCCTATCGGATTTAGCTTCTGACGTACAGATTTTTTACGCAAGGCCTGGCCTGGCATGATGAACGTGCGGCCGATGTAACGGTTTTTAATAAAGCCTTCACGGTAATCCAGACCCAGGGCAAGACCAACCTGAAGCGCGCTGGGGCGGCTTGTATCAGGAATAGGAATCACCACATCTATTTTCTTGTCAGACCATTCGCGTTTAATTTTTTCAGCTAGCGTTCGGCCCATATCCAGGCGGGTTTGGTAAACTGAAACACCGTCAATCACCGAATCAGGGCGTGCCAGATAAACGTATTCAAAAATACATGGATTCAGCTTGGCAATATCAGAACATTGGCGCGCATATAGATTGCCATCCATATCAATAAACACCGCTTCACCAGGTGCAACATCACGCAGCACCTGGAAACCAAGCACATCCAAGGCTACACTTTCAGATGCAACGATATATTCTGTGCCTTTTTCAGTTTCGGCTTTGCCTATCACCAGTGGGCGAATGCCGTTCGGGTCACGAAAAGCAAGCAGGCCAAAATTCGCAATCATCGCAACCACAGCATAGGCACCCTTGCAACGCTTATGCACGCCTGTGACAGCATCAAACACCATATCCGTATTAAGCGCAGCATTGCGTGAGGTTTTTTCAATTTCATGCGCCAAAACATTGAGCAGCACTTCCGAATCTGAACTCGTATTGATGTGGCGCAGATCCTGTTTAAACATCTCGGATTTGAGCTGCTCTGAATTAGTGAGGTTGCCATTATGACCCAGCACGATACCAAACGGGGAGTTGACATAAAACGGCTGAGCCTCGGCTGCGTTTGAAGAGCCGGCAGTAGGATAGCGCACATGTGCAATTCCTGCGTTGCCAACCAGATTACGCATATGACGAGTTTGGAATACATCCTTCACCAAGCCGTTATTTTTATGCATAAAGAAAGTGTTACCATCACAGGTTACGATTCCCGCAGCATCCTGCCCCCTGTGCTGCAACACCAATAGCCCGTCATACAGCAACTGATTGACTGGATTTTTTCCAACAATACCTATAATTCCACACATGTATCAAACCTTCATGATAAATTTTACTTCAAACAGAACCTTTGCCAGAACAACCACACCCAGCTTAACTGCACAAAAAATTCAAGCCACAATTTTAGTCGTATTTAACGCGTTTAGCGATATTTTCAGGTAACCATGGCAGGCAACTTATCACCAGTGCCTCAATAGGCGCACTAAACATGGCATTGCGCCATCTTGCATCTTTAGGTATATCTGTAAAGCCTGCCAGAAACACCAAAACACAGACGATAAACAAGCCTCGCGCCACGCCAAACAATGCCCCCAAAAATCGATTCAGACCTCCTAGGCCGACTTTCCTGAAAATCGCTGATAACGCAATCCCTAACAAACTCGCCAACAGTAATGTTGCTAAAAACAATGTCAGAAAACCAGCCAAAACACGTAATGTTTCACTAGGGATATCGACAGGCATGATAGGTAGAATTTGATCGGTATAAGTTCTTGCCACATAAAATGCCGCTATCCAACCTGCGATTGCGAGCACCTCTCTGACCAAACCCCGCATCACACTTAAAATAAGCGAGAGCCCGATGATTGTGAGCACAGCGTAGTCAAAAGCCGTCATGATGGAATGCTATAATCAAGAATTGGAAATACGCGGCAGATGCGGCCATGAGTGATGCGCTTAATGTAACCACATTCACTCATTGGAAATCACAATACCCTGAAGGCCAATTTCTTTTATTTTAGTGAGCGCATCGGCAGCTGCCTGTCGCGAACCAAACTGGCCAACTTTAAGACGGATACCCTCACCTTTCGGCGTGGAGGTTTTTTCGGTAAAAGTAGAAAATCCTGCCTTTTTTAACTGATCCTGCAGACGCTTGACATTGGCGGTATCAGAATAAACGCCAACTTGAACCACATAACTTTCAACAGAATTCTTCTGTACACCTGTATCAGCTTTCTTGTCAGACTTTGCCATGAACGCAGTCTGGTCTGGTTTTTGATTGACGCTCGCACTTTTCTGCTGAGACTTCTGTGCCTGTTGCTCTTTCTCGGCAATGAGGCTTTCTATGGTGGGCTCGGTATCATTGGCAGCTTCATTTGATATCGAGGCAGTGCTATGGTCATCGCTGATCAACCCTTCACGATTGGTGGGTGTATATTGGGTTGCATCCAAAGATTTGGGCGCCAATGCTTCAGGCATAACGATGCTAATGGCTTCCTGCTGGTGTGTAGCTACTCTGTCCTGTAGCACTTGGGGCAGAATGATCAGCATCAGCAGCACTAGCGCTATCGCACCGACCAATCGACGACGTGCCCTTTTTTTGAGTGACAAAACTTGATCTTGTGTTATTTCAGGGGGCATTACTGCTTCCTTATTCAAGTAGTTTGATGATGAAACAAATACTGCATCACGCTCGCCACTGTAAAAAACGAACCGAATGCGACTATTTTATCATTTTCGTTTCGATACATATAGGTTTCCTTATCATGCCTAGCCTGAAGATAAGCCGCCTCAAGCGAAGAAAACACTTTGACCTCGGCACTAGGTGCGGCTTCTGTCAGCGCTTTCGCCAGAAGCTCGACTGCTATGCCACGCGCATGGTCAATGGCAGCGATATACCACACATCTACCTCGTGCTTAACCGCCTCAATTACACCATTGATATCCTTATCACCCAACATTGAAAATACGGCCAATATTCTAGGCGCTGGCACAACATCCGTTCCGGATGATGGCCAAGTCAATTTAAGTGCATTTAAATTACCGGCTAAAGCCATTGCTGCATGTGGATTATGTGCAACATCCAGTATTAAGCCAGGGTCGTACTCACTTGTATAAAAGCGACCCGGCAAAGTTACCTGACGCATCGCCTCCGTGACTGCTTCTGTTTTTACAGGTAATTGCGATTGCAGTGCGTGAATCGCAGCGACTGCACACGCCGCGTTATTCAGCTGGTAATCACCGGTCAATGCGGGCAAAGGCAATGTGTAGATCGGCTTTTGATCAAGCAGGAAAGCCCATGCCGT
This sequence comes from Betaproteobacteria bacterium HGW-Betaproteobacteria-22, assembly GCA_002842285.1. Classification (GTDB taxonomy): domain Bacteria; phylum Pseudomonadota; class Gammaproteobacteria; order Burkholderiales; family Methylophilaceae; genus Methylotenera. The sequence goes on along the minus strand of PHCJ01000018.1, from coordinate 65,365 downwards.
GCCATTCAATTTAAAATCAAAGTGTTGGTGGATACATTGTAATTTCGCGCCAATCGACTGTGCATGGGCAATCAGTGATGCAGGAGGATGTGCGTCACCACAAATCGCAGGGATGCCTATACGATATACACCAGCTTTTTCAAAACCAATACTTTCTCTTGTGTCACCCAGAAAATCCTGATGATCAAGATCAACATTGGTCACGATTGCACAATCCGGGTTAAATGCATTCACTGCGTCCAGTCTGCCGCCAAGGCCAATCTCCAAAATGGCTATATCAACTTTGGCCTGATTGAAATGCCAGATTGCAGCCAGTGTGCCCACTTCAAAATAAGTAAGCGCAATATCAGCCTCCTGCGAGCCAACTCTTGCCCGATTAATAACCGAAAAAGCATCACAAAGCGCATCGTCAGGGGCTTCGACGCCATTAACCTTCACGCGCTCGTTATAACGTAGCAAATGTGGTGATGTGTAGCATCCGACTCGATAGCCTGCACGTTGGTAAGCTAGCGACAACATTGCACAAGTGGAACCTTTGCCATTCGTGCCGGCAACTGTAATGATTTTGAACTTTGGCGTTAAATCTAATTTTTGAATGATATCCTTAATGCGATCCAGCCCCATTTCTATCGCATTCGGGTGTAATCGCTCGATATAACTGAGCCATGACGGCAGGTCCTCAGGTGCCTTGTGAGTAACTTCAGTGTTGGGCATTTCAAATTTAGTCACTTAAAAAGACCTTTAATCCAGAAATTACCCGGGCAAGCGCTTCAATCAATGATTAGGTTAAGCTGCTGAAGGCAGGCGCATTAAATTGGCCAAGATACCCGCTAGGCGATTCCGCATTTCACGGCGGTCAATAATAATATCAACCGCACCGTGCTCCAGCAGGAACTCAGCACGCTGAAAGCCATCAGGCAAGGTTTCCCGCACGGTTTGCTCGATCACTCGAGGCCCTGCAAAACCAATGAGCGCCTGCGGCTCCGCAACAATCACATCACCCAGCATGGCAAAGCTTGCCGACACGCCACCCATTGTAGGATCTGTCAGTACTGAGATATAAGGTAATCCTGCATTGCTAAGCTGCGTCAATGCCGCACTGGTTTTAGCCATTTGCATCAATGAAAACAGCCCCTCCTGCATACGCGCACCACCACTGGCGGCAATACAAATAAAACCCATTTTATTATCAATCGCCGTTTGTACGCCACGCACAAAACGCTCGCCAACCACAGAGCCCATAGAGCCGCCCATGTACTTGAATTCAAACACGGCAACGACGACAGGCACTGATTTAATTGCGCCCTGTTTGACGATGAGCGCATCTTTTTCGTTCACGGCCTTTTGTGACTCTCTAATACGGTCAGCATAACTTTTGCTGTCTTTAAACTTTAACAGATCAATTGGCTGTACTTCCGCGCCAATTTCAAACTGACCCTCTGCATCCAGCAACTGAGCCAAACGCGCACGTGCGCCAATACGGTTATGAAAACCGCACTTAGGACACACCTCTGCATTATCTTCAAGATCCTTGCGGTAAAGTACAGACTGACATGATGGACACTTAATCCATAGACCTTCAGGTACCGTCTTCTTATCCGCGCCAACCACACGTTGGATTTTTTGCGGTAATTTATTTAACCAACCCATTGCACTCCCCTTATCAACCTTACAGAGCTGTATACTGACGCTATGCAGCGTCCACCGCCGCTTTTAATTCATCCATGAGTGCTGCTACATTCTCAAACAGATTTTCATCATTCGATGCTTCTATTGCCTGCACCATGCGACTGCCAACCACCACCGCATCCGCAATTGCCGCTGTCGCTTTAGCTGTGGCCGCATCCCGAATACCAAAACCCACGCCCACAGGCAAGTCTGTTTGCGTACGAATTGATTTAACCCGCTCAGCAACTTCTGCAATATTCAAATTAGCAGCACCTGTCACCCCCTTGAGAGACACATAATAAACAAACCCGCTTGCCTGCTTCACAATCAAATCCACACGTGATGGCTCGGTCGTAGGTGATAACAAGAACACAGGATCAATGTCACGGGCACTTAACTCCCGAACAAAGTCGCCACACTCTTCAGGCGGGTAATCCACAGTAATGACACCATCAACATCAGCGGCTTTTGCTCTATCCGCAAATGCCACCGGGCCAATAGCCTCTATCGGATTGGCATATCCCATCAAAATGATAGGTGTCTTCTGATCCGTTTGGCGAAACACCTTCACCATATCCAAGACAGAGCCTAAACCCACCTTATGCACCAAAGCACGCTCACTGGCACGCTGAATCACAGGGCCATCTGCCATCGGATCCGAGAACGGCACGCCAAGCTCTATCATGTCGGCACCGTGTGCTACTAGGGTATGCATTAATTTAACCGTATGCTGCGGATGAGGGTCACCGGCAGTGATATAGGGAATCAATGCGGTCTTGCCTTGTTGTTTAAGCGTGTTGAAAGTTGACAGTATGCGTGACATAGTAATTTTTATTTTGTTTTACAGTAGTTTTTAAATTTTTTAAGTTACAAAGTGATGTTGGCCAGCTTTGCCACCGTGTTGATGTCCTTGTCACCACGTCCGGATAAATTCACCAGTACAACTTGGTCTTTACTCATGGTTTTTGCGAGCTTTTCGGCATATGCAAGTGCATGGCTGGATTCCAAAGCCGGGATAATGCCTTCGGTACGGCATAAATTGTGAAATGCCGCCATCGCTTCATCATCCGTAATTGCTACATATTCCGCGCGCTTGATATCTTTAAGCCACGCATGTTCAGGACCCACGCCAGGATAATCCAATCCTGCAGATACTGAGTGCGTTTCGATAATTTGACCATCTACATCCTGCATCAGATAGGTTCGATTTCCATGCAACACCCCAACAGGACTATTTGCAGTGAGAGGCGCTGCGTGCATACCTGTTTCAATCCCGTGACCTGCGGCCTCAACGCCAACCAAACGTACGTTCGGCACATCAATATAAGGGTAAAAAATACCCATGGCGTTTGAACCACCCCCGACACATGCCACAACGGCATCTGGCTGACGCCCGACCATCTCCTGCATCTGCGCCTTAGCCTCGACACCTATCACTGCCTGGAAGTCACGCACCATCATGGGGTATGGGTGTGGCCCCGCTACGGTGCCAATAATATAAAACGTATTGTGGACATTGGTTACCCAGTCGCGCATTGCCTCATTCAGTGCGTCTTTCAGTGTTTTTGAGCCACTTTCGACAGGCACCACCGTCGCGCCTAGCAGTTTCATTCTGAACACATTGGGCGCCTGGCGTTTCACATCTTCTGAACCCATGTAAACCACGCATTCCAACCCCAACCTTGCGGCAATGGTAGCCGTAGCTACACCATGCTGCCCAGCACCTGTTTCCGCAATTACACGGGGTTTACCCATGCGTTTAGCCAGCAAGGCCTGACCGATCGTGTTGTTGATTTTGTGTGCGCCGGTATGGTTTAAATCTTCACGCTTTAAGTAAATCTGTGCGCCGCCAACTTTATCTGACAAACGTCTGGCGTGATAGATTGGGCTGGGACGCCCGACAAAATGTTTTAAATCGTATGCAAATTCAGCCAAAAACTCAGGGTCATGACGATATTTTTCATACATCACTCGCAGCTCTTCCAATGCCTCAACCAAGGTCTCTGCTACAAATGTACCACCAAACTGACCAAAATGCCCACGAGCATCCGGCATGTCATAAAGCTGCATTATCTAATCTCCACTTAAATCCAGATTTTCCTTTAGGCGGCTTTTCAATCCAACGCGAATGAAAAATCCGGGATAAAACCAATTGCTCAACTTTATCGTTTCGTATAAACCTGCTGCATAAACGCAGCCATTTTGGCTACGTCCTTAATTCCTTTTGAAGACTCAACACCGCCGCTCACATCAACGGCATAAGGCTGCACCTGTGAAATGGCCTCTGCGACATTTTCGGCACGCAAACCACCGGCTAGTATTATAGGCTTACCCAATAATGGCGGGATTAACCGCCAATCAAACACTTGCCCTGTACCGCCAGCCATGCCTTCGGTATAAGTATCCAGCAACAAGGCTTTTGCAGCAGAAAAATCTTTTGTATATTGTACCAAATTTGTATCACTCTTTACGCGAATCGCTTTGATATATGGGTGACCATAACTTTCACATATTTCCGGCGTTTCATCGCCATGAAACTGAAGTAAATCCAATCGTAGAGATGAAGTCACTGTTCTAACAAAATCAGGATCTGCATCAACAAACAAACCGACCACAGTAACAAAAGCCGGGATTGCCTGCACAATCATCTGCGCCTGATGCAAGGAAACCGCTCTTGGACTGGGCGCATAAAACACCAGGCCTATCGCATCAGCACCAAGCGCGACCGCCTGCAAGGCATCTTCAGTGCGCGTAACACCACAAATTTTTACCCTAACTCTCAAAAAAAATGACCTTTTCATCTATCAACCAATATACAGGCTGTATTGTAACGCTAAACCAGTATTTTTAAGCCATGCTCGGGCTTTATTGGAAGCGCCCATTTTTGATCATATCCCACCCCGGTCAAATACAAGCCTGCAGGTGAAAAAGTGGGGGGGGATAATGTGCGATCTTTATTCTGCAACAATGCCTTAATGTATTCAGGCGGATGCGCGCCTTTACCAATATATATCAAGGCACCTACCATATTGCGTACCTGATGTTGCAAAAAAGCGTTGGCAGAAAAATCAAAAATAAAATAATCATCAATTTTTCTTACAGTTGCTTCGGTCATGTTGCGTACAGGCGACTTGGCCTGACACTCAGAAGCTCTAAACGCTGAAAAATCATGCTCACCCAATAAATAAGCAGCCGCCTCACACATCGCATCAAAATTCAGGGGCAAGTGAAACCAGCCAGCCTTGTTTGCCATCAATGCCGACGCGACCGGCGCATTGTAAAGCAGGTACTGGTAGCTACGGCTGAACGCCGAGAATCTGGCATGAAAACCCTCATCTACCACACACGACCATTCGACTCGTACCGCAGGCGATAGAAAAGCATTTACACCCCGCACCCAGGCTGAAACCGGCCTAACCACCTCTGTATCAAAATGCACCACCTGTGTTAGCGCGTGCACCCCTGTATCGGTTCTGCCCGCAGCATGCACCCTGACTGACTGCCCGGCAATGTTTTTGATCGCTGCTTCGAGCGCGTCCTGCACCCCGCATAGTGAAGGTTGACTCTGCCAGCCACAAAATTGGCTTCCGTCATATGCCAGTCCCATGGCGATTCTCATACATACTCCAGACCAATGACCATAACTAAAGTTATAGCCATTACACACAGCACCATATAATCCGTCAATGCCAACGAACGCTCAGGAAACACAATTACATCAAGCGCCTCATTCGCCAAAATATATTGTTCCACATCACCGAAATGATTAAAGTTAAACTTGACTGATTGATTAAGCGCCAGAGTTTCAACGTACTTTAACGTCAGCAACAACCTCACCGAAAACCGCCTTACATCAAAACCCAATGCTGCCAACGGACGCAACGCCATAGTTAACCCAGACATTAAGACCTCTTTTTTTGTTGAGGCCAACAAAATACTCAAAACTGCCAAAGCCACTACCAATCTTGCGATTTGCAGCAAGCCATGCGCCAAGCCCTCATAAGTTGGAGAGTAATTCATCGGCAAATATGGTAGCAGTTCACCAGGCGTCAAATAAGCATAAATCACTAATATCGATACCAACAACCAGCGCATTCTTTTAAGTGCCCGAAAAAAATGTGCCGCCTGAAAACATAACGCGACCAAACTCATTATTAACGCTAACAGAATGAGCATTTCATGCTGTAAAAGACTGGCAATAAGCAACAGCGTAATGACACTGTAAATTTTCACTAAAGGATGCATAGTCACCTAAAAAAACCTTTTTTAAAAGCTGCCAATCCACACAAATTACACGAAAAATTAAATATCAGAAAGTTGCGATAAAAGCTAGCAGCTACAATTGAAAATATACTGACACTGTCGATTTACGCTGTTGATTTACAGTGGGCTTTGGCTAAATAAAAACCCATTTTTAACCCGATTTTAATCATCGCGTTAAAGCAACAAAAAAGCCGAGCAAAAGCCCGGCTTTTTTGTTTTATCTGCTTCAGGCCAAACTTGCGATTAGCTGTTCAGCTTTCAAGCGCTGCTGCGGACCACCTTCTTTCAGCACTTCTTCCAACAGCTCGCGTGCACCTTCCTTATCGTCCATATCAATATAAGCTGCGACCAAATCAAGCTTGATATCTACATCTTGATTTTCAGATGCAGCTGCCGCACCGATTTCAATCAGCTCATCTTGAGTGTCCTCCTCCACCAAAGCTTCATCTACAGCACTATCATCACCTAAATCAAGACTGATAGATGAGAAATCAAATGTATTTGCCTCGTCTTTATCTGAAGCGGTTATTTCAAGCGCTGGGGTTTCATCTTCCGGCGCAGCCGGTAAATCAAATGAAATCTCATCTGTGACATTACCATCACCTAACGCTTCAAACGCCTGATCAACTTTAGATACCGGATCAGCCGCGTCCAGATCCAGACTTGGCAATGCCAAATCCGCCAGTGCGCTACCGGTATTTAATTCAGGGGTAGCGGGCGCCGACCCCGACTCTGCACTTTCAACGTTCAGTGCATTACCCGGTAAATCAAAACTTAGCGCATCGGCAACATCCACTTGCTCACTGAGCTCGGCTTCATCTGCCTCTTCTTTAGATAAGTCATTAGATAAATTAAAGTTAAGCGCAGGTGCCGTGTCAGAAAAAGCGGGGGATTCCGCACCCAAGCCTTCACTCTTCACGGCTTCGGTTGCGGTCATTTCAATTGACTTGTCACCTGCCAACCCATCCAGTGTAAACTCAAGCGCGCCCTCATTGTTACTGTCATTTGCCAAGGCCGCAACTTCTTCCGGCTGCGCCTCAACGCCGCCTGCTGAAGCCAATGACTCAACTGGAATTTCCTCCACACGCTCATTTTCAGCGACATCCAGATCAAACACCGATTCAGACTCAACAGGCTCAGCAGTACCGAAGCTATCAGCAATCACAGAAGTGGCGTCTTCAACCTTTTCTTCTGACGCCATCAAATCATCATCAAGTGAAAAATCCAACGCATCACCTTTGGCTAAAGCAACGTCGGCAAAGTCTGATATATCCAGTTTGGATTTTTCCTCAGCAGCTATAGGTATTGGTGTATTTGAAAGATTATATAGTGGATTATCCGGCTCCAGCTCTATGCCAAGCGCAGCCACTTTAGCCCATGTATCATCCTCGGAACCCAGAGTAGTATACAGCTCGCCTGCAATTGCCTCAAAAGCGGAGGTGTCCTTGCGCCCTGCGTACATTTCAAGCAATTTAAGGTGCAGTTCATAGCGTTTTGGCTCTTTCACAATGGCATCTTTAAGAATCTCTTCAGCCTGCGCATCACGACCATAAGCCATATAGACTTCTGCTTCAGCAATGGGATCCACATCATTGGTGTCAATCATGCTGCCGTCAGCACTTTGTGCAAAATCCGTCAGGAATGACGTATCAGAGTTGCTTGAATTGCCAGTAGTATTGCCAAATACGGTATTGGCTCGTAGTCCGCCAGAAGTTAATATGCCTCGTTCGAAGCTGTCTAAATCTTTTTTACGTTTATTACGTACAAATAGCCAACCTGCAAGCAAAAACACCAGTGCGGATGATCCAGCCACCATAGGCAACTCTATATTATCAAACAGGCTATCCAGAAAGGATGGCTCCGCCTCAGGTTCAGCAACGGTTGCGGCAGCGGGCGGTGTCTTTTGAGTAGGCTCCACCTTAGCGTCTTCAGGGGATTTGGTTGGTACAGCTGCCGGCTCAGTAGCAGTTTCTGCCAGGGGTTCGGCAAGCGGCACCGAAGTTCCAGCCGCAGCCTCGGCATTTTTTTGCAGTTCTGTCATTGTCTGGTTTTTGAGTGCCAGTAATTGCTGCATATCTTTTATTTGTTTTTCTAATGCATCTGTGCGCTCTTGCGCATCTTTAAGCGCCTTTTCACGTGCGGTGGCTTCTTCCTGCAAGGCTAGAATCTTGGCATCATACTCAGCCAACCCTGCCGCAGTGCCCTTGCTTGCGTCTTTAGCGCCCGCTGACAATTTAACGACATCTTGCGTACCTGACTTAATTGCTGCTGCTTTATCCTCCGCAGTCGTAATTTTGCCACCTGCCGATTGTTTTTGCGCATCTTCCTCTGCTGCAGATGCAGCCTGCACGGTATCTGCAAGCGCATTTCGATAGGCGTTCCAGTTGCTTGCATGTGCTTTAATGGCTTTTTTAGCCGCTCTCACATCAATCGCTTCAAGCGTATCTTTACTTGGTGCTTTAATGATTTGACCAACCTTAAGCTGGTTCATATTGTCATTGGCAAACGCGTGCTTATTGTTCTCATACAGGCCAAGCAACATTTGATCAAGGCTGACACCTTCAACCTGCATCTCTTTTGCCAGAGAGCTTAACGTGTCGCCTTTGGCGGTGATAAGCTCGCCTACATTATCAGCAGTTGCTATCGGTTGATAAGTATTCTGGCCACGGCCAGCTTGATTTGAGTCAGAGTTGGACGCTATTGAGGCCGCACTGTCAGAAGGTGCTGTTTTTGCAGGTGTGACCTTTACTGGTGCGGGTTGCTCGGCCACCGGTTTGTATTCAGGTGGATCAAGCAGTAAAGTATATTCCCGCAATAAACGACCTGATGCCCAATCCACCTGAATCAGCATATCAAGGTATGGTTCACTGATTGGCTGATTAGAGCGCACCTTCAACACGGGCGCACCATTGGCATTTTTTGCCAACTCAACTTTAATTGTGCTGTGCACACCAAGGCGCGTAATACCCTGAACTGCATAGGCTTCTTCAGAAGCAATTGCAGCAGTCAAAGAGGAAAGCTCATCTGGCGTTACAGACAGGAGCTCGATTTCCGCCTTTAGAGGTTCTCCCAAACCTGAATTGACATTCAGCTTACCCAAACCTGCTGTGTAGCCGATTGCAGGCATAAATGCCAGGCAGACTGCGAGTGATATTTGCTTTATTTTTGATTTATGCACATTGCTACCTTTAATCAAACTAAAATTTGCAATATGAAAATAACATCAAATAGTTAGGGATGCAAGCTCATAATGCACATTATATGCAACTGGCGCCGACACAGGCACTTTTGTTAGTGAACAAATTTATCAGCAAAAAAACAAATTTTAAATTATTTCTCTACTAAAATCCGTAACATACGGCGCAACGGCTCTGCCGCCCCCCACAATAACTGGTCGCCCACGGTAAACGCTGAGAGGTACTCTCCACCCATGTTCAGTTTGCGCAGCCTACCCACAGGGGTGATTAAAGTGCCCGTGACTGAGGCGGGTGTTAAATCACGCATGCTGGCTTCCCGCTCGTTAGGCACCACCTTGGCCCACTGATTGGCTTCTGAAAGCATCTGACTGATTTCATTTAACGGGACATCTTGCTTTAACTTGATGGTTAAGGCTTGGCTATGGCAGCGCATCGCACCAATACGCACGCACAATCCGTCGATTAATATTGGATTGGTGTCACGCCCTAAAATCTTGTTGGTTTCAACGCCACCCTTCCACTCCTCTTTACTTTGCCCGTTACCCAGATCCTTATCAATCCACGGAATCAGACTACCTGCCAACGGAACTCCAAAATGCGCCGTCGGAAACTTTTCGTCACGCAATGTCCCCGCGACCTCGCGGTCAATGTCCAAAATGGCAGAAGCAGGGTCTTTCAGGAATTCGCTTGCTACACGGTGCGCCTCACCCATTTGGTTTAGGAGTTCGCGCATGTTTTGTGCACCTGCACCTGAGGCTGCCTGATAAGTCATGGCTGTTGCCCATTCCACAAGGTCTGTTTTAAACAAGCCATTGAGCGCCATCAGCATGAGTGAAACGGTACAGTTGCCGCCCACCCAGTTTTTGCCGCCATTTGCTAACGCATCTTTGATCACGTGCATATTCACGGGATCAAGAATAATCACGGCATCTTTTTCCATCCGTAGCGTTGAAGCTGCGTCAATCCAATGGCCATTCCAGCCAGCGTTGCGCAATTGAGGAAATATTTCAGTTGTGTAATCACCGCCTTGGCAGGACACAATCGCATCCATTGCTTTTAATGCTGCAATGTCTTTGGCGTCTAATAAGGGGGGGCTTTCCTTACCTACGTTAGGCCCCTTACCACCCACCTGCGATGTAGTAAAAAATTGTGGCTCGATGAGCGCAAAATCATTCTCTTCCAGCATTCGCTGCATGAGCACCGAGCCGACCATACCACGCCAACCGACAAAACCGACTTTTAACATTTTTTATCTCGATATCACTTATTATGAAATCACAATGCAGCAACCACTGCATCACCCATTGCCGCACAACCTACTTTTTTGGTGCCCTCTGTCCAAATATCGGCCGTTCTAAAACCTTGCGCCAATGCTTTTTTGACCGCATTTTCAACACGACTTGCATTCGCTTCGTCGTTAAAAGTGTAACGCAACATCATGGCGGCCGATAGAATCGTGGCCAACGGATTCGCCACATCTTTGCGGGCGATATCAGGTGCCGAGCCATGGCTTGGCTCGTACATGCCTTTATTGTGTTGATCCAGTGATGCTGAAGGCAGCATGCCAATGGAGCCCGTAAGCATAGAAGCCTCATCTGACAGGATGTCACCAAAAATATTGCCTGTGACCATCACATCAAATTGTTTGGGTGCGCGAATCAACTGCATTGCTGCGTTATCTACGTACATATGACTCAATTCAACTTCCGGATACTCTGCGGACAGTTCAATCATGACCTGACGCCACAACTCGGTGGTTTCCAGCACATTTGCCTTATCGACCGAGCACACTTTTTTATTGCGTTTCATTGCAATCTCAAAAGCGACGCGACCTATGCGTTTAATTTCAGACTCGTTATAGCGCATGGTGTTGACACCCTCGCGCTCGCCGCTCTCAAGCATTGAAATGCCGCGCGGTTGACCAAAATAAATATCGCCGGTCAATTCACGCACAATCATAATATCCAGCCCCGAAACCACATCAGGTTTAAGCGTAGAAGCGGAGGCCAACTCAGCGTAAAGCAGCGCCGGGCGCAAATTCGCAAACAGGTTCAACTCTTTACGAATGCGCAGCAAACCACGCTCAGGGCGCAAATGACGCTCCAATTTGTCGTACTTCCAGTCCCCCACAGCGCCCAATAATACCGCATCAGCATCTTTAGCAAGCTTGAGCGTAGCTTCAGGTAAAGGGTCGCCAGCAACCTCATAACCCGCGCCGCCTATCGGCGCTTCTGTCATTTCTAAATGCAGATTAAGCGCTTTTAAAACTTTTACCGCTTGAGCAACAATTTCCGGACCGATGCCATCACCTGGCAGCACTGCAATTTTCATGAAATTAACTTTCTTATCTTTACAAATGATTAATGGACAAATGATTAATGGCAACCTAGGCAAACAACCAAGGCTGGGATTTCTGATGTTTTTCCTCAAACGCCCTGATCTTGTCCTGGTGCTGCATGGTCAAGCCAATGTCATCCAGCCCGTTTAACAAACAATGCTTACGAAAAGCATCCACCTCAAACGGATAAACTGTTCCACTTGGGCTAGTCACTGTTTGTGAGTTTAAATCAATGGACAGCCTATAGTTATCATTTGCAAACACTTCAGCAAACAACTGATCAATGATGTCCGCGCTTAGTACAATCGGCAACATGCCATTTTTAAAACAGTTATTAAAGAAAATATCTGCAAAGCTCGATGCTATGATGACTCTAAAGCCATAGTCTTCTAACGCCCATGGCGCATGTTCACGGCTGGATCCACAGCCGAAATTTTCTCTGGTGAGCAATATGCTCGCACCTTGATAGCGCGGTTGATTCAGTACAAAATCCTGATTAAGCGGACGGTGTGTGTTATCCATTCCCGGCTCACCGCGATCAAGATAGCGCCACTCATCAAAAGCATTCGGTCCAAAACCACTACGCTTAATCGACTTTAAAAACTGCTTCGGTATAATGGCATCAGTATCCACATTAGCGCGGTCTAGTGGTGCAACCAATCCATTTAATTGCGTAAAAGCTTGCATAATATTTTCTTGAACCATTCGTTATTTAGTAGATTTTTGAATGGCTTCGCCACCCTTTTCAATATCTTTGCCGATTCCCTGAATCGTATTACATGCAGATAAAGAAACTGCCATAATCAAAAATAAAAAAAGCTTTTTCATTGACATAACCCTTTAAAAAAATTTACCGTTATAACTTTCTCACGTCCACAAAGTGCCCGGCCACGGCCGCAGCTGCTGCCATTTCCGGGCTTACCAAATGCGTACGACCACCTTGACCCTGCCTACCTTCAAAGTTACGATTGGATGTTGACGCACAGCGCTCACCGGGCTCCAGCCTATCGGCATTCATGGCCAGACACATGGAACACCCCGGTTCTCGCCACTCAAATCCTGCTTCGATAAAAATCTTATCCAAGCCTTCGCTTTCAGCCTGGGCTTTAACCAAACCAGAGCCTGGCACGACCAAAGCCAATTTCACATTAGGCGCAATATGTTTACCCTTTGCCACAGCCGCTGCGGCACGTAAATCTTCAATACGCGAATTGGTGCACGAGCCAATAAACACTTTATCAATGGCAATATCAGTAATCGGCGTATTCGGCGTCAAGCCCATATAGGCGTATGCACGCTCCCAATCCGCACGTTGCACATCATTTTTGGCAAGATCCGGGCTTGGTACTTTGCCATCCACGCCCACCACCATTTCAGGCGAAGTGCCCCATGTTACCTGTGGCTGAATATCCTCTGCCTTGAGTGCAACCACTGCATCAAATTTAGCAGCATCATCTGAAACCAAAGTACGCCAGTAGGTCACTGCAGCGTCCCATTGCTCAGCCCTGGGCGCGAACGGACGGTCTTTCACGTAATTGATGGTCGTATCATCCACAGCCACCATACCGGCACGTGCGCCTGCCTCAATGGCCATATTGCACAGGGTCATACGGCCCTCCATACTCAAACTGCGGATCGCCGAGCCTGCAAACTCTATCGCATAGCCCGTGCCGCCTGCCGTGCCTGTTCTAGCAATAATTGCAAGCGCCACATCTTTGGCCGTGACGCCTTTTTGCAAAACGCCCTCCACCTTAACCAGCATCGCTTTGGATTTCTTTTGCACCAGACATTGCGTGGCCATGACGTGCTCAACTTCAGACGTACCAATCCCATGCGCCAGTGCGCCAAATGCGCCATGAGTGCTGGTATGGGAATCACCACACACCACCGTCATTCCGGGTAATGTTGCGCCCTGCTCAGGGCCTACTACGTGCACAATCCCCTGATTTTTATCCATAAACGGAAAGTACGCTTTTGCGCCGAATTGGCGAATGTTATCGGTCAATGTTTCAATCTGCAAGCGTGCCACAGGGTCAGCAATGCCTGCCAAGCCTTTATCCCAGCCATTGGTAGGTGTATTGTGGTCAGCAGTGGCCACAATGGATGAAACGCGCCATGGTTTACGGTTGGCCAGACGCAGACCCTCAAAAGCTTGCGGGCTGGTGACCTCATGTACCAGGTGGCGATCAATATAAATCAATGCAGTGCCATTTTCCTCAGTCACCACATGACTATCAAACAATTTATCGTACAACGTTTTAGCCATAACCATCTCTTTGGAGCGCGATTCGCTTTAATCTCTAAAATTACCAAACTGCAACGGGAAATCCGTTACATTTTTCTTCACAAACGCAATTGCGTCCTGCAGCACATCACGTTTTGCCCCGTTTACACGCACAGTGTCACCCTGAATGCTTGCCTGCACTTTCATACCAGAGTCTTTAATCAACTTAGTGATGCGTTTGGCTAAATCACTATCAATGCCAGCGCGCAATTTCATTTCCTGTTTCACCTTATTGCCTGAAATTTTTTGCACATCTTTATGATCAAGACGCTTGGATGAGTCAGGTTCTTTTTTCTCCATCGCAGGCAGCAGGATATCTTTTACCTGATCCAGCTGAAAATCATTATCTCCGAAAATCGTGATAATGCTATCTTTCTCATTCAACTCCACTTTGGCTGAACTGCCTTTAAAATCATAGCGATTGGTAATTTGCTTGCCTGCGGTATCTATCGCATTTTTCAAGGCGACCATATCCACTTCGGAGCTAATATCAAAACTAGGCATGTTGATTCCTCATAATACTCATAACATTCGTGTTTAACCGCTTGATGAAACAGTGTTTAATCAAGGCGCTAGCCATCACAACTGGCTTTAGCATCTTAAAGAAGACTGCATTTACTCAAAATGGCAAACATAGTCTAATGTTTCAACTGTTTCTATATCAAAACTGGAATTACCCGGCACTGTGAACTTTTCACCTGCCACGTATGTTTTCCAGACATCTTCACCCTTAAGGCGCACTTTACATATGCCTGCATTAATTTCCATCAACTCAGGTGCTGCCGTGTTAAACGTCAGCGTACTGGGGAAAATCACCCCTATCGTGCTACGAGTGCCATTAGGAAACATCACCGTATGGCTCACACATTTACCGTCAAAATAGATATTGGCTTTCTTTTTAACGCTAACATGATCAAATTGCGCCATTTTGCTGCCCCATATAAATATCAAAACAGCATTATCGCAGAAAAGACAGCGCCATCCAAGAAACACTCCTTGCCTAATCATCTATTTCTTGAGAATCTTCCCGGTTAAAGCGCCGGTTAAAAAATAGTGACTAAGCACCACCAAAATAGCGCGCACTCAAAGCGATGCGCCTCACATCAAAAAGATGTCGCATTTTCCCGAGAAGAATTTATGGAAACACCGAATAAGTGGCCAAGCGTAATGAAGCGTACCCGCAGGGGGCAAGGCCTTGGAATATATGCGCTTAACCGTAAAAGTCACCACTACTAACCTAGTGCTGCTTTAACCCAGACTGGTACGAAAAGCGCATTATTTCACCATGGCCTTGCCAATCTGGAGCCTTACCAAATCTAACGCCTTACCAATTTAGCGACTTACCAATTTAGTGAGTTGCCCTGGCTTGCTGCAACCGAGAAAATCAACGCAGTGTTTCAGCGCAGGCTAACTTGCGTAGCGATGTTAAGCGTAGCGGCCGGCCGTAACCGCAGTACGCGGTATGCAGCGAGGTTGCGAATTTGCTTTAAGCCGGCATTTGCGCGTAGCGCAAAGCCCGCACAGTGAAGTTGCCCCGCAGGGATTCCGACTTTCTATGTGTTAAAGCACATGAAAGGTCGTATACGGTGCAGGTCACAGGCTAACCTTCAGGTTATGCCGTAACTAAATAAACCTAGCAACGCAGCAACACGCTCGCGTAGGTGCTTAGTTCCGTGTTTCCTTGTTTTTAACGTGTTGCTTTTAGAGTTGCACTTTATCAAGCTACAGTGCAATATACAAGCCTTAGTCGGGAGCTCACACATATGCCTTGGAAAAACACCAACACGCGTTATGGCACGCTATTAATCACACTGCATTGGTTAATGTTGATTTTATTTGTTGCAGTTTATGCTGCCATAGAACTGCGTGAACTTTACCCCAAAGGCAGCGACCCGCGGGAAGCCCTCAAAGCCTGGCATTTTATGTTAGGTTTATCTGTACTGGTGCTGGTAAGTATCCGCATTTATGCAAGACTTGCTTTTATTGAGCCCAACATCACCCCTGCACCAAGTATGCTACAGAACTTTGCAGCAAAAGTTGTGCATTTAGCGCTTTACGGCTTGATGATAGGCATGCCAATACTGGGCTGGAGCGTACTCAGCGCCGCAGGCAAGCCTGTGCCTTTTTTCGGGTTGGAACTGCCGTCACTGATTGCTGAAAATAAAGAACTGGCAAAAACACTCAAAGAACTACATCAAACTGCTGGCCTGGTCGGTTATTATTTAATAGGTTTACACGCAGCTGCGGCTTTATTTCATCACCACATACTGAAAGATGACACGCTCACGCGAATTTTGCCGCGCCGGCAACGTTAAGCATAGCTAGCATTTTTACGCGCACAGTCGCATGACGTCATGAAAAAAATTATCGAAACCTTACTTTTCGATTAGAAACACGTTAATAAAAGCATTGAACATTTTAAAAGAGGTTTGAATGGCACGCCCGGAGAAGATTCGCTTAGGTGAAGTATTGGTTCAACAAAATCTGATCTCTACCGAAGACTTGAGCAAGTCACTGGAAGAGCAAAAGCGCACAGGACGAAAGCTAGGCAGGATTTTTATCGAAAATGGCCTGGTGACAGAAACACAGATATCCGAAGCACTTGCACATCAGCTTAAGATCCCCTACATCAACCTTCGGCAGTTTAACCATCAAACCGAAACCATTAACAAACTCCCTGAAGCGCAGGCCAGGCGCTTTCGCTGTGTGGTGCTCGAAGATAGAGGCCACGCCTACCTTGTGGGCATGGTAGACCCCACCGACTTATTTGCCTACGATGAAGTCGCCAGACTGCTACACAAAGATATTGAACTTGCCGTTGTGCAAGAAAATGCATTGCTACAGCTGATTGACCGCAGTTATCGCCGCACGGATGAGATTTCAAGTTTGGCGGTAGAACTTGGGCAAGACTTAGGCGACACCACCATTGATTTTGCTGCCTTGGGCATTAGCAGCGGCAGCGAAGAGGCTCCCGTCGTTAAGCTATTACAAACCATTTTTGAAGACGCGGCACAGGTGCGTGCTTCTGACATTCATATAGAACCGCAGGAAAATAAACTTTATATCCGCTTTAGGATTGACGGCGTCATGCATCTGCAAACGGAGGCTGAGCTAAAAATCGCACCCGCTTTGGTATTGCGCCTTAAGTTGATGTCCGGTTTGGACATCTCGGAAAAACGTCTGCCACAAGACGGCCGTTTTGCACTAAAGATCAAAAGTCAGTCTGTCGATGTGCGTATCTCCACTATGCCGACACAATATGGTGAATCAGTCGTCATGCGTTTGCTGATTCAGGACGGAGCGAACTTCTCACTAGAGAAGCTAGGCATGCCCCCTGAGATGCTGGAGCGCTTCCGCAAGCTGATTCATCGACCAAGTGGCATGGTATTGGTGACCGGGCCTACGGGGAGCGGTAAAACGACAACGCTCTACGCCGCACTCAACGAGCTAAACTCCAACGCCAATAAGATCATCACGGTTGAAGACCCCGTTGAATATCGCCTGCCCGGTATTACACAGGTGCAAGTGAATGAAAAAATCGAACTGGATTTTTCACGTGTTTTACGCTCTGCCCTTAGGCAAGACCCTGATGTTATTCTGGTGGGTGAAATGCGCGATCAGGAAACCGCTCAAATCGGCTTAAGAGCTGCGATGACCGGCCACCTAGTACTCTCCACCTTACACACCAACGACGCCACCAGCACACTGGTCAGGATGATAGACATGGGTGCGCCGCGCTTTATGGTAGCCACTTCCATATTGGCAGTGGTGGCACAGCGCCTGGTCAGAATCATCTGCGACAACTGCAAAGAAAGCTACATACCGGCACCATTTGAACGCGCATGGCTTGCGCTGGAGTTAAATGAACAAACAGACACACATCAATATGTGCATGGCAAAGGATGCAGCCTTTGCAACGGCACAGGCTACCAAGGTCGTGTTGGCGTGTATGAGCTGCTGGAAATGAACAATCAGCTCATCGACGCTGCCAGCCACCACGACCCCAATTACTTCATCAAAGTAGGCCGTCAGCACATGGCGGGCAGGACGCTACGCAAAAGCGCTGTGGATTTAGTCATCACAAAACGCACGACCATTGCCGAAGCCATGCGCATCAGCAACCAATTTGAAGAGTAAACAAAATGCCACAATTCGCTTACAAAGGCCGCGATCATCAAGGAAGCCTGGTGCAAGGCATACTTGAAAGCACAGACTCGAACAGCGCAGCCTCACAGCTTGCCAACCTGAACATCACCCCGATCGAAATCAAAGCAGGTGAGAACGTTAGCAAAGACATCTCAATTGATCTCTTTACCGAAAAAATTGAATCGATTGACATCATGCTGTTTAGCAGGCAGATGTATACCCTGCTCAAAGCAGGCATCCCCATCATGAATGCACTGAGCGGCTTACAGGTATCCACTGAAAACAAAGCCTTCAGCGCCGTTATCGGCAACATTAGAGAAAGCCTCGCCTCGGGGCGTGAACTCTCCAGCGCATTTGCACAGCATCCTAAGGTGTTTTCCAGCTTTTATGTCAGCATGGTGCGTGTGGGGGAAAGTACCGGCTTGCTGGATAATGTTTTCTTAAGGTTATTTGAGCACATCGAGTTCGAGCGCTTTATGCGCGATCAAATCAAATCCGCACTACGCTACCCAACCTTTGTGGTGATTGCCATGGCCGTGGCAATTGTCGTGGTGAATCTGTTTGTGATACCCGCTTTTGCAAAAGTGTTTGAAAGCTTTGGCGCAGAACTGCCGCTTATGACAAGGATTTTGCTGAACTTCTCAGGATTTATGCAAACCACCTGGCCCTACCTGCTTGCTCTGGTTTTCGGTGGATACTTTTTGTTCCGCAGCTACACCGCAGGCGGTGCAGGCAAATATAACTGGGACAGATTTAAATTACACATTCCTATTGCAGGAAAAATCATACACAAAGGCACCATGGCACGCTTTGCCAGAAGCTTTGCGTTGGCCAGCAAAAGCGGCGTCCCCATCACCAATAGCTTAAAGCTAGTCGCGCAAACCGCAGACAATGACTATGTCGCCAAGCGCATTGATAACATGCGCGATGGTGTGGAGCGTGGTGAAAGCATTTTACGCACGGCAACCGGCAGTGGCGTATTTAACCCCATTGTGCTGCAGATGATTGCCGTAGGTGAAGAATCAGGATCCCTGGATGACTTAATGGAAGAAATCGCCGACATGTACCAGCGTGACGTTGAATATGAAATCAAAACCCTGGGCACACAGATAGAGCCTATCCTCATTGTGTTTCTGGGGGTTATGGTATTGATCCTGGCCTTGGGTATTTTCTTGCCAATTTGGGATTTAGGCAACATCGCGCTACACAAAGGCTAGCCTGCGCCAATGAATGCAGCTTATCCGCCACAGCCTGATGCACCATCACACAGTATGCGAAAACATCTAGGCAGATTCCATTTTAACTTTGCAGTCACGGTGAGCATTATCTGCATACTTGCAACACTTCTGCTCCATAGCCTTGTGCAAATGCAAAGTGGTGTAGATAAGATCATACATGACACAGAGCTTAACAATCTACGATTAAGCCTGGCTGAAAGCTGGGTGCACCGGCAGGCAAGCTTTCAAACGGTAGACAGCAAAGCCCTGGCAAATACCAATCCTATGCGCCTGATAAGTGAGCCCCCAAACAATTATATTGGTGAAAAAACCACACCCCCTGCCAATCAAGACAAGATTTGGTATTTTGATATAATCAAAAAAGAGTTAGTATACGTGTATAGTGGAGGCAAGGAAGCGCGCTATGTATTGGTAAGTACGATACAAAACGCAGAAGTTTCATACCTAAGTATGGGCGGTTTAGACTTAATTCCTGTCCCAAACCAATGAGTTATAATAAGCGTATTTCTTATTATTAAATTTTTGGTTACGCACCTTTAAGATGCGACTCAACCCAGGCTACTTAGGTATTGATTAGTTAGTAGATATTTTTAAGATACAAACACCGGCTTACAAAACTGTAGTTTGAAACATTAGAAACATAAGGAAAACAACCATGTTAAACAAAGCAAAAGGTTTCACCCTCATTGAATTGATTGTTGTCATTATCATTTTGGGCATATTGGCAGCCGTTGCTCTGCCCAGATTCACTAATCTGCAACGTGATGCACGCATTGCCAAACTTAATGCAGCCAGAGGCAGTGTTGCTGCAGCTGCGGCTTTAATTCACGCCACCGTACTGGCAAGAAATAATGTAGCAGACACTGTCGCATGTGCCGGTGGCGGCACAGCCAACAACAGCAATGGTGCAACCGGCACAGTGTGTACGGAAAATGGCATTGTCAACTTGGTGAGAGCTTATCCTGATGTCACTGCCGTCAACGGCTCAGGTATTTTATCCGCGGCTGGCTTAACCACTATATTCAACCCTACATTGGCACAATTGCAGGCTGAAGGTTACAACTACACCAGCACGGCTACCGTCGCAACCTTCCAGATTCAGGGTGCACCTACGCCCGCAAGCTGCCAGTTCACTTACACTGAAGCGCCTATCAACGGCGCTCCCACAATCTCTGCAGTCACTACAACCGGTTGCTAGGTTAAGCAGCGCCAGCCACATCTGCGAATGTGGCTGGCGCTTTAATGTACTGCGCCTTCCGGAGCATGAAATATATGGCTATGTTGAAACGGCAGCTATTCATTTTTATAGTATCCTGCCGATATTTGTAATATGATACCAATCATCTAATTTATGCTATTTTCATAGCGTGTTTAAAGGGAGTTCTTATATGAAACAGCAATCGGGTTTTACGTTGGTTGAATTGGTCGTGGTGATTGTGATTCTCGGCATTTTGGCAGCCACCGCACTGCCGAGATTTATTAACTTGACCGCTGACGCACGCATTTCTACAGTTAATGGCATGGCCGGCGGGTTGCGCTCTGCTGTGGGCGTTGTCCAGGCGCGTTTTTTTGCTACAGGCACCAATACCAGCCCGGTTACCATGGCTGACACTACCACAGTAGCGGTAAGTACGACTACCGGCATTCCAACAGGTGCGGCTGCAGGGATTGGCGCAGCATTACAGTCTACCGATGGCTTTACTGTAGATTACACTACACCAACCGCAGTTACCTTTAGACCGACAGCTGGCGGCAGCGCCACTTGCCAGGCAAGCTACAACGGTACAACCGGCGCGGTGACCGTAACCACTACAGGCTGTTAATTAAAACAGCCGCTTATAGCCCGATGCTCTAGGCGGCTGATTTTTCAATCATTTGCAATCATGCACAAATCGCGTGGCTTTACTATCGTAGAACTTGTGGCGGTGATTGTGATAACGGGTATTATTGCTGCCGTTGCTGCTCCCCGTTTTATCGGGCGCGATGCATTTGACGCTCGCGGTGATTTTGGCACCTTATCGTCAGCACTGCGTTATGCCCAAAAAACAGCCATTGCGCAACGCACCGTTATTTATGCCAACATCAACACGAGCGCACGCACAGTGTGCCTGGGCTATACCAGTAATTGCAGCAGCCCTGTGATAGACCCTGCAACTCAAGCTGCTTATGCCAAGAATCTATCAAACAGCATTACGCTCAGTGCCAGCAGTGCGATTATTGGCTTTGATGGCCTGGGCAGGCCCATCCCCAACGCCACTGTTATATTGACCATTCAAAACGCTGTGGCTACTGCAGAACCTGCCCGTACCATCACGGTAGAAGCAGAAACAGGCTATGTCCATTAATCGCACACATACGCAGGGAGTCACGCTGGTTGAGCTGGTGGTCTTTATTGTGATTATCAGCGTGGCATTGGTCGGGGTACTCAAGGTGCTCGAAATCACCAACCGCGGCAGTGCAGACCCGCTTATCCGCAAGCAGGCACTCGCCATTGCCGAGTCGCTCCTGCTAGAAATCCAGCAGCAGCCTTTTACCTACTGCGACCCCAATGACGCCAACGCAACCACCGCCAATAGCACCGCTGCATGTGCCACGGTAGCGCAAGACCCTAACCCTGCGGGCACTGGTAACATAACAGGACCATTTCCCAACACGGAGAGCCGATACAGCAATGCAAACCCGTTTGACAATGTCGCGGATTATGGCGGATTTACCATGCCCAATGCTGAGTGTGCCGGCATATGTCATGCAGGTGATGCCACGCCGCTGGCAGGCTTAACCAACTATTCTGCCAACGTAAGCATTACGCGTGCCGGGGCAGTATTTGCGCTTGCCAATGACGTTGCGCTCAAAATCAATGTCACAGTCACGGGCCCGGGCAACACGGCAGTGACTATTTCCGGTTACAGAGTTCGATATGCGCCCAATCGCTGACCCATCTGCCAACCCTTTTGCTACTCAGGCAATGCATGGCCTGCAGCGTGATGACGCCACATTTGTGCATGGTTTTACATTAGTTGAGCTAGTGGTGGTGATCACCATCACCGCGATTCTTGCGGCAGGTGCAGCATTATTTATCGGCAACCCGACACAGTCATTCTTTGACAGCGAGCGCCGTGCCAATTTAACAGACCGAACCGACACAGCCTTGCGCCGTATGGCTAGAGATATTCGCAATGCATTGCCTAACAGCGTAAGAACAACCACCAGCGGTGCGGACAGCCTATTGGAGTTTGTACCCGTAACAGGCGCAGGACGCTACCGTGCAAGTATCGGCAGCAATCCTTCAGACAACCCGCTGGATTTCACCAATGCGGCAGATAACAGTTTTGATCTCCTGGGCTTTCCCATGACAGTCAGCAGCAATAGCGCGCTCGTCATTTACAACTTAGGCATACCAGGGGCGGATGTTTATCAAGGCAGCAATAGGCGTAGCTTGAACAGCGCAAGCAACACCACAACACTTAGCTTTTCCGGCAGCAACTTCCCGCTTGCCTCGCCTTCCAGCCGTTTTTTTATCACTTCAACCCCAGTGAGTTATGTTTGCGACATGACAGCCCGCACCTTATGGCGCTATAGCGGTTATAGTTTTCAGGTATCACAACCTGCAAGCGTTGCCGCTCTGGATGGCCTACCATCTGCTGTGAGGCATCCCCTTGCCAGCAACCTGAATGCCTGTCAAATCAATTACACCAGTGGTGTACTGGAGCGCACCGGCATCGCCACCATCCGATTAGGCATGGTGGAAGATAACGCACAAGTAACCCTGATGCATCAAGTTAATGTGGTGAACTCGCCATGAGAAACGATGCTCAACGGCAATACGCGCAAGGCTTTTTGCTGCCTGCTGCCATTTTTTTACTGGTGATATTAGCAGCACTTGGCGCTTATGCACTGAATATCAGCAGTGTGCAGCAAGCCACATCCACACAGGATGTACAGGGCAGCCGCGCTTATCAGGCAGCACATGCAGGCATTGAATGGGGCATTTATCAGGTGCTGGACCCCGGTACGGCTAATTTAGTCAACTGCCCTGCCGCTACCAACCTTAACATTGATGGGTATAATGTAGCAGTTAGCTGCAGCCAGTCCGCAGATTTTAACGAGCAAGGCACAGGCCATACGATTCGCGTTTATGAGTTAACCTCCACAGCGACTAGCGGTGTTGCGGGTACCATCAGTTATAGCGAGCGACAACTGCAGGCAACCTTGAGTAAATGCCGGGGGACGGATATTGTCCCTGCTTACCAGTGTAGTTAATCATGAACGCACCGACATGAAAAAAACAATACGCACCTTTATCAGTAGATTTTTATTGAGCCTAAACGCCACGCACCCCCTAGTTAAGCTTCTGTTAATGAATCAATTTGGATGCGCCAACCTATTGCTTTCAAACCCTAGCGCACCGATCCGACAACAGAAACGTAGTATCGAGCACAGGTCCTGTATCCACTATCTGTTACATAGCTTGACTATCCTGACAGGGCTGGTGTTTAGTCTGCCGGGCTATGCCTGGTACGACAATAATTGGAATTATCGGGTGCCGATTGAGGTGCCTGCAGGCGCCCCTGTCAACAGCACCATCACCGTAGATGTCAATTTTATCGCCCTGCTTGCAACATTAGGTGCCACTGGTACATTAGATATCAATTCACCACGCATCGTTCGACCCAGCGATCTTGCTTTAGCAGCCACACAAGAATTTACTGATAGCAGATTCAACAACACAACTGATGCTTTGGCCAACGGCCGTGGCGAAGTGAGGTTTTTATTGGAGGATGCAGGTGCCAGCACGTATTTTTTGTACTTTGACATCACAGCCAACGGCACCAAGCCTGTCAATCCGCAAACGCCAATTAATGGCCACTTCGAATTCGGTGGAGCTGGTGTACAAAACCCGCCGGCTTGGACTGCGACTAAGGTAAACAATAACTTTGATGCACAAATCCGCCCGAGCGAAAACCCTAACATCTCCGATCCTAACGGCACACCGACTACAGTCACGACAGATGGCACACCGTTAACGGGAAATTTTTCTTACTTACTTGGCTCACGCACTAACAATGAACCTACTAACGCTTCGCCCGCAGTGACGTTAAGGCGAAGCATCACCGTGCCTGCCACCACACCGGGCAACCTAACCATCAACTACCGTTTGGAAGGATGGGACAGCTCAGACAATGGCACAAATACATGGGATTATTTACGCGTTCAGCTAATAAGCGCATCCACGACTGAAATCACAGGCCCTACTTTTGGTAACTATGTCACCTTCCCTTTTAGCCCAAACAAAGGTACGGGCCAAATCTCAAATAACGCATCAGGTTATGGGAACTACAACTTTTGGGACATGAGTAGCAATGGCGTCCATCGCTCCGGAATGACGCTTGCCGCAGGCTCTGCACCGTGGTTTACTCGAAGCGTTGCTTTAGCTTCTTTTGCAGGACAAACGATTACATTGCAAATCACCATGAATATGGCTACCCAATTTAAAAGCTGGGTACACATAGACGACGTTGAGTGGAGTGTAATAACTGCAACCTTGGGCGAACCCACCGTAAAATCTCAACTTGATCACATTGAAATATTGCACGCAAATGGCAATGGCGTGACATGCTCGCCTAGCACGTTAACAATTCGTGCCTGTGCCAATGCATCCTGCACAGACCTGTACACAAGTGGTGTGAGTGGCACTTTATCTGCCACCGGCACGCCGCTTGTGAATTGGGTGGGTGGTACAGGCTTTACAATACCCGCCGGAAGTAGCAGTGTAACGAAAAGTATACACGTAACAACAGCAGGCAATACGGTATTAAGTACTAATTTCGCCACTGCCTGTAATTTTGGCACTCCCATGTGTCGCTTTACCGCTGCAGATGCAGGCTTTTTGTTCGATATTCCTGATCACACATCCGAGCTTGCTCAGAACATAACCATAAGCGCCGTAAAAAAAGCCGATAACAGCTTAAGCTGCACACCGGCATTTGCCAGCGTTTCAAAAAACATCAACTTTAAATGTGCTTATAGCAACCCCGTTGCCGGCACATTGCCAGTAAGAGTAGCCAGTGCCGCAATGAATGCAGCCAATAATGTACTCGCGGCATGCGACACTGCGGGTAGAAACACCAGCCTGGCATTTAATGCGAGTGGTGTAGCCAGCACGACGTTTCAATACGCTGACGTGGGTCGCTTGTCAGTGACAGCCACTTACACAGGGGCTGGCGCTGATGCAGGGCTGGTTATGACCGGTGCTGACAACTTTATTGCAGCCCCTGCCAGCTTTGCCATTTCAAGCGTGACTGCCCCACCGATTAAGGCTGGTGAAAATTTTAGCGCCATGGTAACTGCCAGAAATGCCGCCAATGCCACCACACCCAACTTTGGCAAAGAAAGCCCTGCTGAAAACATTATCCTGACGTTTCACAAATGTCAGCCAACGGGAATTAATGCTGTGAATGGCAACTTTACCGGCACTGTGGGTATTTTTACCAACGGGGTTGCAACGGGCAGCAATCTCAACTGGAGTGAGGTAGGCAATGGCGACCTGAATGCCAGTCTTGCCAGTGCCAGTTATCTAGGTTCCGGCTTAACGGCTTCCGGCAATACAGGTACGGGTGGCACACTATGCAACGGTGCCGGTAATGTCGGGCGCTTTATTCCGCATCATTTCAATACCATAGTTACCTTGGGGTGCGGTACTGGCGGCTTTACCTACTCTGCACAGCCTTTTCGTGTGGAGGCCACGGCGCTCAATGCGCTAGGTAACACCACACAGAATTATGACGGCTCACTCAGCACCACGCCTAACTTTGCAAAAGTCACCACTTTATCCAATGCAGGCAGTACTGCAAACTTCAGCAACCATGTGCTGAATCTGACTGATTTTGCAAGTGGTGTCGGCATGAGAAACAATGTGACATACACCAACGCCAGTGCACAAACTGCCCCGCTCAACATCGTATTGCGCGCTACTGATACAGACAATGTCACTTCTTCTGGATACACAGAAGGCAGCACACAAATCCGCAGTGGCCGCATCATGTTGCAAAATGCCTACGGCTCGGAACTTCTGGATTTGCCATTGACCATGGTTGCTCAGTACTGGAATAACAATGCCTGGCTATTAAACAGCAATGACAGCTGCACAACCGGGGTTAACTTAACATTCACTGACCCTAATCTTGCCGATGGTCTAGTGCCAACTGAGGTCTGCGTTTGGGATACAGGCAATCCCGGCAGCTCAGCCTTAGGCTGCGGAACAGCAGGCACGCTAGCCAACCGATTTAGAGAACCACCCAGCAATGGCGACTTTAACTTGAACCTACGCGCACCGGGGGCCGGAAATTCCGGCTCACTCGATGTCACTGCAGTTGTGCCAGATTGGCTAAAATTCAACTGGACCGGTGCAGGCCTGAACAACCCAAGCGCACGTGCCACTTTTGGTATCTACAAGACGCCTGTGATTTATATACGGGAGAACTACTGACGGTAAGGCCATCACGAACAGTCAAGAAAGCTAAGGTGGCTACGGATAAGCAGTACAGCATGTTTACAGGAAATTGCCTTACACTACAATATGTTAAAATATACAACTTAATGTAGTATATACTCTTTAACACTTTTTAACATTTAGGTCGTGCTAGAATAATCGCATGAAATTGTTTTCAAAACAAAAAAAACAGGGCTGGCTAGTGATTTGCAGCGAAAATACCAACACGCAGATTGTGCATGTCAGCAGACTAACTAGACAAAAACCCGTGGTTGAAATCGCTAAAACTTTGCCCGGCACAATTCAAGATCAAGCCGTTCTGCAGGCCATTAATGCTGAACTTGATTTAAATCGTTTCCACTGCACTTTGCTATTAACACAAGGTGATTATCATATTTTTCAACTCGAAAAACCCAACATACCTGCCAATGAAATTAAACAGGCAGTAAGCTGGAAACTCAAGGACATGATTGATTACCCTGTAGAGCAAGCCACAATTGATGTCGTTGACATCCCGGCCGACCAGGGTAAAACAAACCGCCAGTCTTTTGTTTACGCAATTGCGGCACGTAATGAGCGCATCGGCGATTATATGCAACGCTTTAACGCGCTCACTAAAGCCGGACTGGAAGTGATTGATATCCCGGAAATGGCGCAGCGCAATATTGCAAGCTACCTGGAACAGGAGAATCGGGGCCTGGCACTACTTTCAATCAACAGCAAGGGTTGCTTGCTCACGTTTACAGCCAATCAGGAACTTTACTACGCAAGACAAATTGATTTAAATACCGATGCATTCACCAGTGATGATAGCGAACAAAAATCCAACCTTTACGAGCGCCTGGGTTTGGAAATTCAGCGATCACTTGATAACTTTGAGCGCCAATTCCCGCAACTTGCAATCAACCGCCTCGCTTTGGCACCCTTTGAAGGCAGGGAGGATTTTTATGATTATCTGACATCATATCTCTACATTCAGGTTGACCGTTTTGAGTTGTCTGACGTATTTAATTTTGAGGTGGGCACCGTACCCGAGAGCTTGGCTGAACAAGCTGCACTACTACCCCTGCTGGGTGCCGCTTTACGTGATGAGGTGGCACGATGAGCCAGCAGATTAACTTAATCAATCTAGACCTGATTAAACAACAAGCGTTCTTAACCTTTAATCGTGCCGTGCTGATTACCGTGGGCTTAATCCTAACCAGTGCCTTTTACGCCACCTATGCCCAAAAAAGCCTGGCTCAGCTAACAGCGCAACGTCAGCAATTGGCAAGCGATTTAAGCCAGGCTCAAATCAAACTCACCGAACTGGCAGCCGCACACAAGCCGCGTGAAGCAAATCCTCTGCTTTTGAATGAGATTGACCTGCTAGCACAAAAGCTAACTTTACAGCAACAAGTGCTTGCCACAATTGACAAAAGTACCAATCAATCAGAAAACAGCTATGCTGCCATCATGCGTGGATTTGCACGCCAAACAATCGAGGGTTTGTGGCTGACAGGCTTTCATTTCGACAGTCTATCCAACCGGCTCAGCATCCGGGGCGCTACATTAAAATCAGATTTAGTCCCCGAGTACATCGTAAAACTGAGCGCTGAGCCTGCGTTTAAAGGCAAGCTGTTTTCCGGGCTGAATATCCAGCAACCGCAGTCTGACAGCCAAATTTCACCGCAAACCAACGCCGATATCTCAACCAACGCTGACGTAAGTAATCAGCGAGCAGCAAACGCCAACTCACCACCTGCATATATCGAGTTTTCATTAATTTCAATCAATGCGGATTCATCTCAAACTGCCACGCACCAAGTATCGCCTGTATCAGGCACCGCCAAGCAGCGCACTGCCACTGGAGATAATTCGTGAATACAA
The DNA here is from genome assembly GCA_002842285.1 of Betaproteobacteria bacterium HGW-Betaproteobacteria-22. GTDB lineage: Bacteria > Pseudomonadota > Gammaproteobacteria > Burkholderiales > Methylophilaceae > Methylotenera. The sequence goes on along the minus strand of PHCJ01000018.1, from coordinate 36,873 downwards.
CGTTAAGTAGTTTTTGGCAAAAGTCAGCATCCAGATTCGAGGCACTCAACACGCGCGAGCGCTGGATGGTGTTGGCTGCGTCGCTGGTAGTGGCTTATGCTATGATGAATTTGTTATTCCTTGGCCCACAGGAAGCGCAACAAAAAAGACTGCTTTTAGAAACTGCTAGTGATCAGGCTCTGCTTGCCGACATTCAACAACAGATTCAACTATACGGCCATCAGGCAAATGTAGACCCGGATGCTGCAAATAAGCAGCGCATTGCCGAACTTAACTCTGATTTACTTGCGCTGGATAATGCACTTTCTCAGGCGCAAGCCGCACTGATTCGGCCCGAAGAAATGCCTAAACTGTTACGCAGCCTTTTACAGCGCAATGGCAAATTAAAACTGGTGACGCTTAACACATTGGCAATAGAAAACATTATCCCAGACGCACCTGCGATTGAGTTAGCAGAAGGCAAACCGGTTGCAGCAGAGTTTCCTGCCTATAAACATGGTGTAGAAATCACCGTTGAGGGTCGCTATCTGGATTTAATGGATTATGTTTCCGCTTTAGAAAAAACGCCCTGGCATCTGCTCTGGAGTCAGGCAGAATTATCAGCAAAATACCCTGTTAGCCAATTAAAATTAACAGTTTACACACTTAGTTTGGATAAGGCATGGCTCAGCATCTAGCATCTAGCAACGCTTACATACAGTATTTAATGCCACTGAAGCGCGTATGTGACGGCATCCTACTGATGCTGAGCTTTTTGTTATCGCCATGCACATTTGCTGACACACTGAAAGACCCAACGCAGCCACCTGCCGCGCTTTACAACCAAACTGGAGAATTTCCATCTGGCGAACTCGCAGCTGAGCCTATGTTACAATCTATCATCCATGGCGCAAGTTACCATGCAGCTATTATTAACGGGCAAAAGGTGCTGGTGGGCCAAAAATTCAATGGTGCGACATTAATCAAACTCACCACACGTGAGGCTGTGCTGCGTAACCCGGACAAAAGCTTACAAACGCTGGTGCTGGATTTTGCCATTGATAAAAAAACACGTCCTGCTGCACCAGCAGGAAATTTAAATAGATCAGGCAGGTAACTTTGCTATCCGTTGTTAAATGAAGAAATCATAAACGTTAGCCAAACATAACGAGAATGCTATGCACAACATTGTAATAAAACTGTCCCCGTTACTAGTTTGCTTGCTACTTGCGAGCTGTACCGGCTTTTCAACCGTGCCAGACCAGAGCACAATGCATACCATTAAAAATGAGCTGGCAATCGCAAGCCAGCCAGCCAAACCCGCACCTACCCCGGCAGAGGTCAGCGATGCCTTATTGCCGCCGTTAAAAATTGCATTACCCAAAGCAACTGCAAAAAAACTGGAACAGCGCTTCGATCTGGTGATTAACAATGCCCCGGCCAATCAGGTACTCATGGGAATTGTTTCCGGCACACGCTACAGCATGCTGGTGCACCCGGACGTGACAGGCTCAATCTCTGTAAATCTGAAAGATGTGACCGTGTTTGAAGCCCTCGACGCGCTACGCACGCTCTATGGCTATGAATACAAAGTGGATGGCTCTCGTATCTTTATTGAACCGCAATCCATGCAGACGCGTGTATTTCAGGTGAATTACATTGTAGGGCAACGCAGAGGTTCCTCTGATACACGGGTTACCTCAGGTTCGATTAGCAGCACGGATAACCAGCAGGGCGTTGGCAACACTGCGACAACACAAGTCACAAGCGGTGTTGGCGGTTCAAACAACAGTACAAACCGGCCGCTGACCAGTACCAGCATCACCACCTCATCCAATAATAATTTCTGGCAGGATTTAACTGACTCCCTGAACGGTATCGTAGGCAACGAGAATGGTCGACGCATCATTGTCAATCTGCAATCAGGGGTGATTGTCGTACGCGCCATGCCAAATGAAATTCGCAATGTAGAAAGCTTTTTACGCCTGATGCAGGTTTCCATTGAGCGCCAGGTCATCCTTGAGGCAAAAATTATCAACGTTCAGCTTAATGACAATTCACAAAGCGGTGTTAACTGGTCAGTATTTGGCCGTAGCGGCTCCAACACAGGGATTGTAGGCAACCTGAACGCCAACACTCAATTGGCCAATTCAGGCAATGGCAACTTGGCCAGCGGGGATCTGGGTGCTGCAGGCGGCACGCTCATTTCAAACGCGGCAACCACCGCCTTAGGCGGGCCTTTATTTGCCATTGCGTTGCAAGGTGCCAACTTTGCAGCTCTGCTCTCTTTCCTGGAAACGCAAGGCGATGTGCAGGTGCTATCAAGTCCGAGAATAGCCTCGATCAACAATCAGAAAGCTGTACTCAAAGTGGGGACAGATGAATTTTTTGTCACTGGCATTTCATCCAACACCACGACCTCAGTAGGCGCCACCTCGGTAATTCCAGAGGTAACCTTACAACCATTCTTCTCAGGAATTACACTGGATGTAACCCCGCAAATCGATCAGGATGACAACATTATCCTGCATATGCACCCTTCTATTAGCCAGGTTTCAACGGTGAATAAGCAAGTCACTCTTGGCGGCACCACAGGCAATATCAACCTGCCTTTAGCTTCCAGCAACGTCAGCGAAACAGACAGCATCGTGCGCACGCGTGATGGTCGTGTCATCGTAATTGGCGGATTGATGACTGAAAGTGCTGCAAGCACAAGATCCAAAGTGCCGGGTTTAGGCGATGTAAAAGGCGTAGGTGCTGCATTCCGTCAGCAAGGGGCAACCAAAACCAAGTCTGAATTAGTGATTTTACTCAAAGCGTCTGTCGTACAGGGTCAGGATAGCTGGGCAAGTGATATATTATCCAGCCAGCAGCGCATTGAAAGCATGCAAAGATCCACTCCGACCAGCAATGATTAAGTTTGCATGTATTTAAAGCATTTCGGATTAGCTGAGTTACCGTTCAGTATCACGCCTGATACTAGCTTCTACTTTGCTTCCAGCAGCTATCAGAACGCACTCAACACGCTGATATTCGCCATTAATACCGGTGAAGGTTTTATTAAAATCACTGGCGAAGTCGGCACTGGCAAAACATTGCTTTGCCGCAAACTGATGTCCAGCCTGGACGATAGTTTTAAAGTTGCCTACATACCTAACCCCTATCTTGAACCGCAATCACTGCTCCTGGCATTGGCGGAAGAGTTGGATGTCACTTTGCTGCCAGAAGCACAAACAACCCAGCATATACTACTCAACGCATTAACCCATGCTTTGCTTGACTTTGCAAGAAACAACATGAAAGTAGTCATCTGCCTGGATGAGGTACAGGCAATGCCAATAGAGACGCTGGAAGCGCTAAGGTTATTAAGCAACCTTGAAACCGAAAAAAGAAAACTGCTACAAGTGGTGATATTTGGCCAGCCTGAACTTGAAGACAAGCTAAATCACCCCTCCATACGCCAATTAAAGCAAAGAATCACTTTTGATTATCAACTGGACCAACTAAGTAGAGATGAACTGAGTTATTACATTAATCACCGCCTGATTATTGCGGGCTACAAAGGCAGCCGCATATTTACTCCGGCCGCTTTATACTGGCTTTATCGTTATTCAAAAGGTGTGCCGCGGCTGGTGAACATATTGGCGAACAAGGCCATGCTGGCAAGTTACGGAAAGGGCAAGCATCAGGTGAGCTACCGTGAAATACTGGCTGCCGCACGCGATACAAAGTCGGTCAATATCAAGGCTGGCAACTTATGGTCAGGCAAATTTTTGCTACCGCTTATTTTGTGTGTGAGCGCATTATTTTGGGTGATTTATGTTAATAATGCCGGTTTTTATTAAACTAAGGAAACGCGGAAAAGTGGCTAGGCGAGATGCAGTGCAAGGCGCACGGAACGCAGCAACCCTGATAGTACGCAGTGTACAGCGAGGTTGCGAGTACCGCGCAACGCAGCAATTTGCTCGCATAGGTACTTATTCCGTGTTTCCCTAATGCTAAAGCAAGATTTATCTGGAAAAAGCCAAACATGAGTTTAATCAATCAAATGTTAAAAGATCTGGAACAACGCGGGGCCGGTGCAAACAGTGAACCACCGCCGATTGCGCTTGCATCAAACGTCTTTATTCCAGAAAGAAAATCACCTGTGATTAAAATCGTTATCGCCATGCTGATGCTTGTCATGGCATCGGCCTACTATCTACTGTTTATAGTCAACAAACCAGCGGATTCACAACCTGATTCCATCGTCAGCGCCGCAAATCAGGTACAAACTGAAGCAATCGTTACAGTCACAGCGCCAACTACAGAACCACTGCATCATGCGCAGCCTTTAGAAAACACAACGCAAGATAATATTGCTTCCAGCAACCATGACACTATCAACAAAGCAGATAACACCGTAACAACCAATACAAGGACTGTAGCGCCGGCTGTTGTAATTAATACTGAACCAGCAATATCTGCAAAACCAAGACCTCAATTCGAACCTACGCTTAAATTCAGCACCAACACAGTCAATAACGCACAGGATAATGAAAATACAAGCCAAGCACGTGCGAGCAAAACTGTCGCGACAAGTAACCAGAAACCCAAAACGCCAGTTGAAGTGAGTAAAAAAATCCGCCCTGAGCAAAGCTCAAGTTATCACCAACAGCAGGCCTTGAGCTATTTGCAACAAGGCAGAGTAGCAGAATCAATAGAGGCATTAAATAAAGCACTAGAGTTAAACGCCAACAACCATGAAGCAAGACTAACTTTGGCTAGCATACTCCTGGATAACCAGCGGAAATCTGAGGTAAAAACCCTTTTGAGTGAAGGACTCGCGATCGCACCTGAGCAAAATGAATATCGCATTGCGCTTGCCAGGTTGCAATTAGAATATGGCGAGCAAACCGCCGCACTCAGCACACTGGAGCAAGGCATTGCCTACGGTGCTCAATATGCTGATTTTCAAGCTTTTTTGGCAACCTTGCAACAGCGCGCAGGTATGCATGATGAGGCAATCAAACATTTCTCTACAGCATTGTCTTTAGAGAATGATAGCGGCAGCACTAGCACCAGCAATGCTTTAATCGGCTTGGGGATATCGCTACAGGCCACTGGCAGGCTGGATGAATCAAGATCAGCTTTCACTCAAGCGCAACAAACAACACGAAACCCTGCCTTGCTTCAATTTATTGAGCTGGAGCTTAAAAAATTAAACCAGCGTTTAAATAATTAAATTTCGCTATCCACTCGAATTTCAAATCCTTAGCTAATCAGAATAGGCATTACTTTTTCCATTTGAGCAGCAAACTATTGGTTACCACACTCACACTGCTCAATGCCATGGCGGCACCGGCGACTACCGGATTTAGAAAACCCATCGCTGCCAAGGGGATGCCAACCACGTTGTACACAAAAGCCCAGAATAAATTCTGCCTGATTTTTTGGTAAGTGTGCCGCGATATCTCAATTGCCTTGGCAACCAGTGCCGGGTCACCGCGCATCAATGTGACGCCGGACGTGTGCATCGCAACGTCAGTGCCGCTGGACATCGCAATACCCACATCGGCAGTTGCAAGCGCCGGAGCATCGTTCAAACCGTCGCCGACCATTGCTACCAAGGTATTACTCTGCTTCAGCTTATGAATAATATTGGCTTTCTCATCAGGCAACACTTGCGCGTAGACTTCTGTAATACCAAGCTTATTTGCAACTTTAGATGCGCTGCCTTGATTATCGCCGGAAATCAGCACCGTTTTGATGCCTAGTCGGGTTAAATGCGCAACGGCATCGGTAGATGTCGGCTTAATCTCATCACCAAACGCTAACACAGCTAAAAGCTTAGGTGCAAAATTTGGCATGGCACTTTCCTGTGCCAGCCAGGATACACTATAGCCTTCTGTCTGCAATAACTCAGACTGAGATTTCATTTTGCCAAGGTTAACACGAAGCTCATTCATCATGCGACTGTTGCCAAGATAGATTTTTTTACCGTCCACTACTCCAACAACCCCTTGCCCAGGAATCGCCTTTACATCCTGCACAGGCTTGAGTGTCATTTGTTTATTCTCTGCTGCCTGGCACACAGCTTTGGCCAACGGATGTTCACTACCCGCCTGCAAACTCGCGGCCAATAATAGTAAATCATCCGCATAATGGGTCGCCACATCAGCGTTGCTTGTCTTCAAGACCGCCAAATCAGGATGCCCTTCAGTGAGCGTACCCGTTTTATCAAAAGCCACTGTCTTAACCGCATGTGCCAGTTCCAGCGCTTCGGCATCCTTAATTAAAATGCCCTGCCTTGCGGCCACGCCTGTGCCAACCATAATCGCGGTAGGCGTTGCCAGACCCAATGCACATGGGCACGCGATGACCAACACAGCCACCGCGTTTAAAATGGCAGCTTGCCACTCGCCTGCAAGCACGCCCCAGCCCAGCAAAGTCAATATGGCGATGACAATGACAACCGGCACGAACACTGCACTCACCTTGTCAACCAGGCGCTGTATAGGGGCTTTTTTAGCCTGTGCTGATTCAACCAGACGCACGATGCGCGCCAGTACTGACTCCACACCCACTGCGACAGTATTTAACTGTAACAAACCCTCACCGTTAATTGAGCCGCCGGTCACACGGTCACCTGACCTTTTGGCTACAGGCAAACTTTCACCTGTAATCAGTGACTCATCAACCTGACTATCTCCTTGAATAACACGTGCATCTACAGCAATGCGCTCACCTGGACGTACAATGACCGTATCACCTACTTTAACCTCTGATATCGCAAGCTGGATCTCCATGCCATCACGCAGCACATTTGCATGAGATGGTCGTAGAGCATTGAGGGCCCGTATCGCTTGTGTGGTTTGCGCTTTGGCGCGCCCTTCCAGCCACTTGCCCAGCAACACTAATGTAATGACAATGCTGGAGGTTTCAAAATACAAATGCACTGCATGCGTATGCGCTGCCGAGTACAATAAGTACACACTTAAGCCGTAAGCTGCCGTAGTGCCGATTGCCACCAGCAAATCCATGTTGCCCCTGCCAGCCTTTAACGCATGCCAGCCCGCTTTATAAAAACGCGCACCTAACCAAAACTGTACAGGCGTTGCCAGCAGCCATTGCAACCAGCCCGGTAATGGTAGCCGCACGCCCAGCCACTCACCCAGCATCATCAACAGCAGCGGCATTGAGAAGATGGCAGCCAGCACCACCGAGTGCAAGTCACGGATATGCGTGTCCGAAGGGATGGATTCGCTTGCTGAGAGCACGCTTTCACTTGCGTTTAATAAATATGCCTGGTAACCGGCCAAACTGACCGCAGAAGTGAGTTGTTTGACATCAACCTGAGATGCCAAACCAGTCACTTGTGCAGTTTCTAATGCAAGGCTCACCTCTGCACTAAGTACGCCAGGCACTTTTAACAATGATTTTTCAACATGGCTGGCACAAGAAGCACAGGTCATGCCGCGGATTGCAAGTGACCACGTATGATTTGATGGATTAACTAATTGGTCAGACATGATATTTCAATATTCAGGTGCTAATTAATAATCAGTTCATTATAATCCCGCACATGGCTATATACACGATTATATTCAGATAGAGAGAACATCCAATGGCAGGCACCAGCCTCTTAACACTGATTGATGATATTGCGACCATACTGGATGACGTTTCCGTTATGACCAAGGTTGCAGCCAAGAAAACAGCGGGCGTTTTAGGTGATGACCTGGCGCTTAACGCGCAACAGGTCACCGGCGTCAATGCTGACCGGGAACTACCTGTCGTATGGGCGGTTGCTAAAGGTTCTATGGTCAACAAACTGATTTTAGTCCCATTGGCACTCATTATCAGTGCACTGTTACCATGGGCAATCACGCCCTTACTCGTGCTAGGGGGCTTGTTCCTGTGTTTTGAGGGTGTAGAAAAACTGTTCCACAAATGGTTCCACATTACCGCTGCGCAAGCGCACAGTCCGCAGCATAAAATCGGGGACGATGAGCACAACACGCTGAAAATGCATGAAAAGGAAAAAATCAAAGGAGCTATTCGTACCGATTTTGTACTATCAGCCGAAATTATTGTTATCACGCTAGGCACGGTGGCAAGCGCAGGCTTTAGTCAGCAAGTAGCCGTATTAATCAGCATTGCTGCCATCATGACTGTGGGGGTGTACGGACTGGTGGCAGGTATTGTCAAACTGGATGACGGCGGCATCTATCTGACCAAATGCAAAGGCGGTGGCATGACTGCCAAATTTAAACGACAATTGGGGCTGATGATATTGGGATTTGCGCCCTACATGATGAGGAGCTTATCCATTGTGGGTACTGCCGCGATGTTTTTAGTAGGTGGGGGTATATTGGCGCATGGTAGCCCAACGCTGCATCAATTGATCGAGCGCGCAAGCAATAGCTTGAGTGGCGGCTTTTTGCAGGCAATCACCCCTGGCTTGCTCAATGGCTTACTCGGCATCGCCGCTGGAATCGCCACTTTAACTTTTGCTTTAGCTACAAAAAAATTACTCGCACAATTCAAAACAAAATGAACTTGATTAACACTTCTGATTTAATCGGCTACATTGCCGCTTTTTTAACAACCCTGGCTTTTGTGCCACAGGCACACCAATCTTGGAAATCTCGTGATTTATCAGGCATCTCGCTGCCTATGTACAGTCTTTTTAGCCTGGGCGTACTGGGTTGGCTCATCTATGGCCTAATGATCAAAAGCTGGCCGATTATTATGGCAAACAGTATTACTCTGGCACTGGCCTGTGTGGTATTGTTTTTAAAAATCAAGCACAAATAAAGACCCGTGAAAAAGTCTTAAACTCACTGTTTTTTTAAAAAGCCAAGCTTTTCCAAAGCCTTGCGCAACGACTCCTCAACTTTTTTATACCCTTGTGCATTGGGATGTATTGCATCTGATTTCAGGGCATTTTTGGCCAGGACTTCTGAGAATATATCTTCAATCAACGGCGTGCCTGTTTCTTTTGCTAAAGCGGCATAAAGCTCATGATCGGACAAGCTGCCGAAAGCAGCACCTATCGGACTAAATTCAGGAATCGCCAGCAGCACGGCTTGAATTTGGTTTGCCTTTGCCTGCTGCAAAATCGCCTTTAAATTATTTCTGGTTTCTGCCTCGGGCATCTGTCTTAAAAAATCGTTTCCGCCCAGTTCAACGATCAACAGATCAACTTTGCTTTCATCCGCATGATAGGCTTCCAGCAGACTGGGCAAGCGTTGCAAACCATCAGCAGAGGTATTGCCGGGCACCCCGGCATTAATCAATTGCCATTGGGTATTGACTGCAAGCAAGCTGACATAATCCTCACCTTTTGCAGCCCCTGTGCCATAGCTCAGGCTATCTCCTAGCACCAGCACATTAGCGCCTTTGGGCAATGCTGCAAATTCAGGCTTGGCATTACATGCCAACAACAAACCAGTAACACAAACCAGCCCCAAATGAATCAAACGTTTTATTATCATTGCATTTATCGCTTTAGTTTATAAACCAGCACCTCATCACCTGCAGGAAAGCCAAAAATCGCATTCCCTCCTGCCACCACAGCTATATATTGCTCACCCTCTACTTCGTAACTGATCGGTGGCGCATTTACCCCAGCTGCAGCGCTTGCCTGCCATAGCAGCTCACCTGTTTTGCTATGATAGGCATTTAATTTACCATCGCCTTCGCCCATAAACACCAAGTCCCCACGCGTGGCGAGCACCCCTCCCATCAGCGGCTGCGCCGTTTTTACCTGCCAGATTATTTTACCTGTCGTTAAATCAATAGCCGAGAGTAAGCCCCAACGCGGATCTTTCGTAGGTTCAGAAGATGCATAGCGAATTGGGGCCAAGCCATCCTTTGCAGGCTCTTCTACCAGCGTATATTTAATCGGCGCATGAATGCCTGCCACATAACTGGTCTGACGTGATTCATCCAGTGCACTCGGGCTCCAGTTTGAGCCGCCCAATATGCCAGGATACAGCACTGTGCCCTCTGTTGTCGCTTTGGCAAAAAGATTCTTTTGCGGTACGAAGGCTTCAGATTTTATTAACAGTGCACCTGTCGCCCTGTCATTCACATAATACCAGCCTGTTTTACCGGCTTGCCCCACTGCGGGGATTTTTTTACCATCCTGCTCATAATCAAACAATACCGGCGGGCTTGCCAGATCATAACCCCACACATCATGTGGCACCTGCTGGTAATGCCATTTAATCTTGCCAGATTCGGTATCCAGTGCCACCAATGAAACGGTGTAAAGATTATCCCCGGGTCTGGATATATCATTCATCTGCGGTGACGGGTTTCCTGTACCAAAAAATAAAGTGTTTGTTTTTGCATCAATGGCCGGCGTGCTCCAGGCTGACCCACCGCCATAACGCCAGGCATCCCGGTTATTTTTAAGGTTATCTTTTTCAGCCGCGATATCACGGTTTAGCGAAATACCATCTGAAGTTGTTTCTGCAAACACGCCCTCCCAGCCACTAGATGGAATGGTATCAAACTGCCAGACACGCTGACCATTATGTACATCAAATGCCGCCAGGAAGCCCGGCCTGCCGTAACGGCCATCCACACCTATCACCGCCCCCAAGGGTGCATCCAGCCTTGGCGTGTCCACATGCAGGCCGTAGCCGACCCCGGTGACGCCTACAATCACCTTGCCACGATAAACGACAGGCGCCATGTTGATACCTATACCGGTTCCGCCATAGGATTCTTTTTTACTTTTCGCATCATGCTGACTGAGTGAACGGGTATCTTCCGTGCGCGCCGTGTCGTCTGCCACATCGACATCCCAAATCTTAGCGCCTGTCTTGGCATCCAACGCTATCAATCTGGCGTCAACGGTTCCCATAAAGACTTTGCCCTCACTCACCGCAACCCCTCTGTTTGCAGGACCGCAGCACATCTTCCAACCTGTTTTGCGCATATGCTGGTAGCGCCACAATTCCTTGCCTGTTTTTGCATCGAGCGCCACAACGTGGTTATAGGGTAAAGACACATACATTACTCCTGCTTGAACGATGGGAGTTGCCTGAAATGTCGCAGATATTCCGCTTTTAAAGTGCCAGGCCAATGCAAGGTTGCGGACATTATCTACATTGATTTTTGTCAGCGGTGACATGCGTTGGTTAGTGTAATCTCGTCCGTAGCTTGGCCAGTCACCATTTGAAATTTCCTGGTGCTTTGCGGGCAATCCTGTACAGGCTAAAATTGTAAGGCAGGTAAGAGCCAGCAAGCATCCATTTAGCAGTTGACAATTAGAAAGCCTTTTTAATCTTGAATACTTAATGATCATATTTTCCCTTTTTGCTCATCGCAAGCTATATTACAAGCAAACACATAACTATACAGACTTGTATATATCATGGCTAATATACACAATTTCCAATGTCAGTTCACCATGAAATTCATGATTTTTAAGATAATCGCAGATTTTTCATTAGGACTTGCCAGCGGCAGATAATTAACACTAAAGCCAACAAGTTGGCAAGTATTGCTAAAAATGGCAACGCCGCACAGTTTGATGGATTTTTTGTGCAAACTTTATGATCAACAGTTCATTCTATTGACTGAAAATTAGCACAAAAAAATGCAGAATGGGCAAGTTGACATTAAACAATGAGAGCTGGCTCTTGACTTAGAATCACACTCAAAAAATTTGTTTTTTCAACACCCCTTCTTAACAGGTTATACTGTGCTCAATATCGCAATACTGGAGTAGTCCCATGAGTGACCGTATTCAGCAATTATTGGCCCAAATTACTGCACTTGAAGATGATTTGCGTAGCGCACTGAATGAACAGAAATCAAGCATCTATTTTCAAATTAAAGGCAAACGTGTTGAATTTGAACAGTCCATCAAAGAAACGCACCGTAAGTTAAAAACCAATTTTTTCCGCTGGCTTGTCACCAATCGGCCGCAAAATCTGATTACAGGCCCCATCATCTACGCCATGATTATCCCTTTGGTAATTACAGATTTATTTATCACTTTTTACCAACTGACCTGTTTTCCGATTTACGGTATTAAAAAGGTACGCAGAGCCGACTATATCATCTTTGACAGACAGCAACTTAACTACTTGAATTTCATAGAGAAGTTTCATTGTACTTATTGTGCTTATGGAACAGGGATGATTGCTTATATCAGCGAAATTGTGGGTAGAACAGAACAATATTTTTGTCCAATCAAGCATGCCAGAAAAATTTTAAACACGCATGCCCGTTATCAGCATTTTTTAGAGTTTGGTGATGCAGGTGACTATGAAATAAAACTGGAACAATACAGAAAAGCTTTAAACAAGGAAGCTGAGTCATGAATTTGAGTTTTCATTGCATTCATTGAATGTTATGGCGCGTTTTTATAGCGCGACCCGAAAAACTCCATCATCAGAAAATCTTCAAGACCCGCATTATCTTCAAGCCGCGCAGACTGGGTCACCGAGCGCCCTAAACGGTGGGATTCCCACTGAAAGTCACCATCATAGTGACTGCGGATTAATGTAATCATCCGCCGAATCATAACCAGCCTGACATCTTCGCCGATGTGCGCCTGCACTTCAAAATACTGTAAGTTGGCATTGCTATAATCATTGGTCCAACCCCGAAATGAGAAGGTTGCGCTACGCATACTTAAACTGGTAATTTCAAATATGCCATTCGTACCAACTTTCAGGTTGCGCTTAATGCGTTCATCGCGTATTTGCTCATCGTTAAGAGCACGCTCACGCGCCATCAATTCCGCGTTCTGTCTTGTGGTTTCTGCCAACCCACCCTGCTTTTGAGCACGCACTGCCAACATATAAGATTGCATATCTGGATAGTCTTCCGGGCGAATCTCTTTTTCAGGCACTGTAAGCTGCGGTGGTTTCGCTTCGCTCGGTTTTACTAATTTTTCAGGTACAGTAAAGGCAGGCTTTTCGCTGGTGATAACTTTAGGTGCTGGCGTTTTTACAATCACCTTAGGTGGAGATGTTTTAGGTTTTTCCAACCTGGGCAGCGGTTTTTTGGGCAACTCTGTAGTCTGCACGATCACCTCAGGCGTGCCCGATGGGATGCTGGGCAGCAAATTGACCTGCATTGCGGTTGCAGGCTTTGCCGGAGGTTCTTCAAACTTGATAGTAGGCGCGAATAATAAAATCAAGGCATGTAGCAACAATGAAAGTACTATCGCTACCAGCGTGTTGCGGCTTACATGAATGCGGATAAGAAAATCATCCCTCACAGGCTCAGCTACCGCACCTGACAAAAAATCATCAAAACTATGTTCTAATACGAGCTGTGCTTTTGTGCTGCTTTCTGCCATGGCTACAGATGCATATCAGCCCAGGCTTTTTCCAGCCGTTTGATGGATACCGGAAATGGCGTTTTAAGCTCCTGAGCAAAAAGTGAAACTCTTAACTCTTCAATGAGCCACCTAAAATCCTGCAATGCAGAAGGTATATCCAAGTGCGCGGCATTCAGGGCATTTATTTTATCCTGCCATTTCTGCCAAATCACTCCTACGCTGGCTGCATGCTTACCGTCACGGTCGGGATTGGCGGGCTGTTTTTCTATGCGCAAGCGTAGTGCTTTTAAATAACGCGGAATATGCTGCAAGTGTTCCCATGGCGTCTGACTTAAAAACCCCTTATAAACCAACAAACCGATTTGCTGATCCAAGTCACGTTTTAGCCTGTTCACAGTGGCTGACATCTGTGCCTGCTTTTGCACAAGCAACTGGTATTCACTGGTAATCGCCTGCACCTGACGCATGGCAGCATCTTTAACTGCAGGCAAGCGGGTTCTGGCGCGCTGCTTTAGCTTCATGAAATCTTCATTCGAGCGTGGTAACTCATCATCACCGATAAATGCACGATCGGCAATCGCGAGTATCATATCCTCACGCAGATCGTCAGGCGACATCACGTTACGCAGTGTCAGCGCATACTGGTTAAAGTTTGGCAGATTTTTCTCAAGTTGCTTCATTTGCTCTTTTAATTCAAAACGCATTAAGCGACAGACACCTTTACGATGACTTCGTTCCGCCTCAAGCTCGGTATCAAACAGCCTTACCGAGATACTGTCATCGGCATCCTCCAGCGCAGGGTAACCTGTCACCTTCAGACCATCGCGCTCAAAACTCAAAGTTTGCGGTAAATCACCAAAATCCCACTGCTTGAGGCCGGTTTTCTCAATATCGGGTGAAGTATTCCTGAAAGTAAGCTGCGCGGCTGAACCCAATTGTTTTTTAAGTGTATTCCAGTCGCGCCCCATGGCCAGCTCACGCCCGGCATCATCCATTACGCTAAAATTCATCAAATGGTGCGGTGGAATATCGGCGAGATTCCAGTCCTCCTTGCCGATTTTCAAGGTGGTTTTGTGCTGAATGTATGCAGCTAAAGTTTCAAGCAGCGGTTTTGAGTAGTCATCCCTTGTAGATTCCAGAAATCCCGTCACAAACTCCGGCACCGGCACACATACACGGCGGAATGTTTTAGGCAACGCCTTAATGAGATAAGTCAGTTTATCGCGCAGCATGCCGGGCACCAGCCATTCAGTCTGCACCGGATTCAACTGGTTCAACAAGGCCAGCGGTATCGTCGCCGTAACACCATCCAACACGTGATTTGGCTCAAAGCGGTATTTAAGCGTTGTTTCTACACCATCCAGCGTGATTTTTTCAGGAAACTGCACCGCTGTAATGGCGTCGGCACCATGACGCATCAGATCGTCACGCGTTAAATACAATAACTTGGGATTGATTTTTTCAGCGTCCGCACGCCATTTTTCAAAACTCGCCGCATTAAAAACATCCGCAGGAACTTTGACATCATAAAAAGCAAATAACTGATGCTCATCCACCAGCACATCCTGACGACGCGCCTTGTGCTCCAGCTCTTCAACTTCGGCGATCAGGCGCTCATTGGCAGTGAAGAATGCAGCTTTGGTATCGAACTCGCCATTCGCCAAGGCCTCACGGATGAATATCTCGCGCGATTCCACCGGATTAATCGGCCCGTAATGCACACGACGCTTAGGAATAATGGTGAGGCCATACAGTGAAACGCGCTCCCACGCATTCACCATACCCATTTTTCTATCCCAGCGCGGGTCAGAGTAATGACTATCGGTCAGGCCTCTGGCCAATGGCTCGATCCAGTCCGGCTCGATTTTGGCTACACAGCGCGCATACAGTTTGGTGGTATCCACCAATTCAGCCGCCATCACCCATTTTGGGCGCGTTTTCTTTAATGTGGAGCCGGGCGCAATATGAAAACGAATGCCGCGAGCACCCGCATAGGATTCACTCTCGCCATCTTTAAAACCAATATTACCTAGCAAACCGGCTAACAAGGCTTTGTGTATCTGTTCATAGTTCGCTTCTTTCTCATTGAGCTTTAGCTCTAACTCAGAAGCGATTTGCAGCAACTGTCCATGCAGTTCACGCCATTCTTTTAAGCGCAAGAAAGATAAAAAATTGCTATGGCACTGATTCAGCAGTTCTTTATTCGACTTTTTGTTTTTAAGCGCATGATCAAACCAATCCCATAACTTGAGGTAGCTCATGAAATCAGAGCCTTCACCCGCAAACTTGGCATGGGCGTTATCCGCAGCCTCGCGCTTATCCATCGGGCGTTCACGCGGGTCTTGAATACTCAGTACGCTGGCAATGATGAGAATTTCTTTTAAACAATGTTCACGCTTGGCCGCCAGAATCATACGCCCCACACGCGGGTCCAATGGCAGCTTAGCCAACTGCAAGCCCGTTTCGGTAATTTTGCGGCGTGCATCTACTGCGCCTAGCTCTTGCAGCAATAAATAGCCATCGGCAATCAGGCGTGAAGAAGGCGCTTCAATAAACGGGAATTCGGTCACATCGCCAAGACGCAATGCCGCCATGCGCAAAATCACACTGGCAAGTGAGCTGCGTAAAATTTCCGGCTCGGTAAATTCCGGTCTGCCATTAAAGTCTTCTTCAGAATAAAGCCGCACGCAAGTGCCATGCGAGACACGTCCGCAGCGCCCTGCTCTTTGTTTCGCCGCCGCTTGGCTGATCTTTTCAATCTGCAACTGCTCCACCTTGGCACGCGGACTGTAGCGATTCACACGTGCCAAACCGGCATCAATTACATACTTGATGCCCGGCACGGTGAGCGAAGTTTCAGCCACGTTGGTCGCCAGTACAATGCGACGGCTACTATGACTTTTGAATATCTTCTGCTGATCTTCAATACTCAAGCGCGCGAATAAAGGTAGCACTTCGATATGCCTGAGCTTGGCTGATCGTCCCTGATATTTACGCAAATGGTCAGCCACATCGCGAATTTCGCGCTCACCGGGCAAAAACACCAAAATATCACCATCTCCAAGCCTGAGCAAATCATCAGCCGCATCTAAAATGGCTTCTTCAATCGCCTCTTCTTCGTCATCTTCTTCCAGCCAGCGCGCCTCCGTTTTACCCTTGCGCGGGATTCCCAGCAGATTGGCGGACAAATCATCTGCACCATCATCCAGATCAAACTCGCTAGTTTCAAACGCGGCAATCTCTTTGGAGCGAAAACCTGCTTTGCCTAGCGGGCGATAACGGATTTCAACAGGGAAAGTACGGCCAGAAACCTCAATCACCGGCGCGCCATTAAAATGCTGCGAGAATCGATCTGCATCGATGGTGGCAGAAGTGACAATGATTTTTAAATCCGGGCGTTTCGGTAATAGTTGTTTGAGATAGCCGAGCAAGAAATCGATGTTAAGGCTACGCTCATGCGCCTCATCGATGATGATGGTGTCATAGGCATTCAGAAACTTATCGCCCTGCGTTTCAGCCAGCAGAATGCCATCTGTCATCAGCTTGATATAACTAGACTCGGACAGTTTGTCGTTAAATCGCACCTTGTAACCCACCACCTCACCCAGCGGCGAGTTAAGCTCCTGTGCGATACGGGAAGCCACTGAACGTGCGGCAATACGCCGTGGCTGCGTGTGCCCGATTAAGCCTGAAACGCCGCGACCGAGCTCCAGACAGATTTTAGGTAGTTGCGTAGTTTTACCTGAACCTGTTTCACCGCACACAATGACGACTTGATTCTTAAGGATAGCAGCAGAAATTTCATCTTTTTTACTGCTGACCGGAAGCGCTAACGGGTATTCTGGCCTAGGTAAGCCGGCAAGCCGCGTTTGATATTTGGCTTGAGACGTGCGTACTTTCTGCGCAATTTCGCCCAACAAACGCTGCGTTCTCTGTGCAGACTTTTCGTCTTTGATCTTTTGCAAATCCTGCACATCACGCATTTTACGGCGTAGCACATGCCTATCTGCCAGCATGCAAGTATTGAGCGCGTGTTGAAAATCAGTGAATTTCAAAACAATAGGATCTGACTTGTAAGAATTGGTAAATTTAAGCTAGCAGCTTAATAAAATGGTAGGGGATGCGAGGCTCGAACTCGCGACAAACGGATTAAGAGTCCGCTGCTCTACCAACTGAGCTAATCCCCCATTGAGGTCAAGAATTATCAAGAGAATGATACGATCTGTCAATCCAAATTAACACCAAATTAGCGCTGCATCACGCAATCCTCAGCCCCAGTATTACCGCCTTTGAATTCAGGTTCAAAATAAAATTTGTGAAAGCTCCACTGCCCTTTTTTATTTTTCTTCATTTCTGCGATGCCGGTGCCGTAGTCTTTAGTGGTTTTATCCGTCAGCGCAAAATGCATAGCCACATGATTACCATTGGCAGCCGCATGACCTAAGTACGTCCCGTAACCGGGCACCTCAAGTTTAAAGTCATAACTGGCATAACTCGCACGGCTATGCTCTGGCTTTAGTTTCATGGTCACGGTGCCGGTGTATTTGCCTTCATGCGCATCATCACCTGTGCATGTGTAAACACCGCTAAAATCATGATAGGCAATCTTAGCGGCCTGACAAGTCAAACTCAGCAACCCAAATATTACCAAAAATAAATATTGCATCATCACCCTTTCACTTCATATCAGATTTCTGCGACAAAGCGATCACGCATCGATTCCAGGTTCAACTCATGCAGAATATGTGCAATCCGCTCAGCCGCATTCTTGCGTGGCTGCCCGATATATTTGGCAATGATCAGCTCGTTTTTCACGGAGTGCTCCCAACCCACCAACTCGGTAACGGTGACACTGTAACCTGCCGCCTCAAGCTGCAAACACCTTAACACATTGGTAATCTGGCTACCGAATTCACGCGTGTGGATCGGGTGACGCCAAATTTCACTTAGCGATGTTTTGCCAAAGCTTTCATTCTTATGCTGTCGCAGCACGCTTGCAACCTCAGCCTGGCAACATGGCACCAGCACCATATAGCTCGCATGTTTTTTTAAGCCAAACTGAATAGCATCGTCTGTGGCTGTGTTGCAGGCATGTAGCGCTGTGACGAGATCAACTTTATCCGGGATAATGTTTGAACTGATAGACGCCTCTACCGAGAGGTGTTCAAAGGACATCCGCTTAAAGCCTAATTGCAACGCCAACTGTTTTGATTTTTCCACCAATTCAGCACGCGTTTCAATGCCAATGACTTGACCTGCATCAAGCTGCTTTAACAACAGATCGTAGAGAATAAAACCCAGATAAGACTTGCCCGCCCCGTGATCCACTAGTACAGGATTGGCATTGTGCGTTAATACGTCATTGAATAATGGCTCAATAAAATTCACCAAATGGTAAACCTGCTTGAGCTTGCGGCGGCTATCCTGATTAAGCTTGCCATCGCGCGTGAGAATGTGCAGCTCTTTAAGGAGCTCTATGGATTGGTTGGGGTTTAATTCTGGAATATTTGTCATGGTGATATTTTAAGTCAAAAACTTATTAGCCGCAGATAAACACAGATGGACGCAGATAAAACTAATTAAAAAATAAAACTCGCTTCAAAATGTTAAAATTGCATCTAACAAATTAAGATGAAGTTTATAAGATTGCAGTAACAAGTCTGTTAGTTGGCAATCTGCTCTTATCGGCGTTCATCTGCATTTATCTGCGGCTAAATAAAGGTTTCTTTCAATATGAGTATTCAATGGTATCCAGGGCACATGACCCAGGCGCGTAAAAAAGCGGAAGAGACCATGGAATTTACCGATATGGTAATTGAGGTGCTTGACGCCCGCGTGCCTGCAGCTAGCCACAACCCAATGATTGACGAAATGCGCCTGTTTCGCCAGCGCCCGCAGCTCAAGATTCTAAACAAGGCAGACCTTGCCGACCCTGCCGTAACGCAGGCATGGCTGAACTACTTTAACGCGCAGCCGAACACCAAAGCCGTTGCGCTATCATGCAAAAAGCCTGGCGATGCAAAAAAAATCCCGGCGCTTTGCCGTAAAGTCACGCCACATCGCGGAACGCATCTCAAGCCTTTGCGTATAATGATTATGGGCATTCCTAATGTGGGAAAATCCACGCTAATGAACGCTCTACTCAACCGTCGCATCGCCAAGGTGGGTGATGAGCCCGCTGTGACTAAAAGCCAACAGCGCTTTGATATTGATGACACGATGAGCATCACGGATACACCCGGCATGATGTGGCCAAAAATCGCTTACGAATCAGATGGCTACATGCTGGCCGCCAGTCATGCTATTGGTAGAAACGCAGTAATTGATGAAGATGTGGCCGTGTTTTTGGCTGATAATCTATTAAAAAGCTATCCTGCCCTGCTCAATGCCCGTTACAAGCTGGATGTAATGAAAATCGACGTAACAAAAATTGACGGTGTCGATTTACTGGAAGCGATTGCCAAACGCCGCTCGTATAAACGTCATGATGGCCTGTGGGATATGGAAAAAACCGCCGTGGCTTTTCTTACAGATTACCGTAGCGGTGCGATTGGCCGCGTCAGCCTCGAAACACCGACATCAAGGCAGGAAATGATTGCCAGCACCCAGCCTAACGATAACGACCAGTCAGAAAGCGACACAGACACTGCGAACGCTTCTGAAACACCGCAATAGTTTTCCGCAATGCTTAACTCAATGAATGCGCCTCAGCGTGAGGCGGTGAAATATTTGGATGGACCACTACTGGTACTGGCAGGTGCAGGTAGCGGCAAGACACGCGTTATCACGCAGAAAATCAGCTATTTGATTGACGAGGCCGGCTACAATCCAAAAGAAATCGCCGCTATTACCTTTACCAACAAGGCTGCGCTGGAGATGCAGGAGCGTGTAGCCAAACTCATGCAGGGCAAGAACCTAAAAGGCCTGACGATTGCCACGTTCCACTCGCTGGGACTGCAAATGCTGCGTGCAGAAGCTGCGCTGCTTGGCTACAAACCGCAATTTTCCATTCTGGATTCATCTGACAGTTTTAAAATACTGGCAGACGTACTTGCCACGACCGATAAACAACTACTGCGCAAGACACAATGGCAGATTTCAAACTGGAAAAACGCTTTTATCAACCCAGACCAAGCCAGAGTGCAGTCAGACGAAGAGTTCACACATGCTGCGGCCAAGGTTTACCAGATTTATCAGCAGACGCTCAAAGCTTATCAGGCGGTTGATTTTGATGACTTAATCAAACTGCCGGTCGAATTGTTTGAGCAGCATGAAGACGCGCTCAATAAATGGCAGCGCAAATTGCAGTATCTGCTCATAGATGAATACCAAGACACCAACGCCTGCCAGTACAAGCTGGTAAAAATGCTGACAGGTTTGCGCGGCCAGTTTACCGCTGTGGGCGACGATGACCAAGCCATCTATGGCTGGCGTGGCGCAGACGTTGAAAATCTGCGTCAACTCACGGAGGATTTCAGCAAGCTCAAAGTCATCAAACTGGAGCAAAACTACCGCTCTACCGTGCGTATTCTGCGTGCGGCTAATCAGGTGATTTCAAACAACCCGAAACTGTTTGAAAAGAAATTGTGGAGCGAGCTAGGCACGGGTGATTTACTACAAGTGACTGCCTGCATGAGTGAAGAACACGAAGCCGAAAGCGTGGTCATGAAACTACAGGCGCACAAGTTTGAGAACCGTACCTACTACAAGGATTACGCCATTCTGTATCGTGGCAACCATCAGGCGCGCATCTTTGAACAGCATCTGCGTAATCATAAAATTCCCTACACTATCTCAGGCGGGCAATCGTTTTTTGACAAAGCCGAGATTAAAGACCTGATCAGCTATCTGCGCTTGATTCTTAATGAAGACGATGACCCAGCGTTTATCCGTGCAGCCACCACGCCAAAAAAAGGCATCGGCAACACCACGCTTGAACGCCTGGGCGAGTATGCCAGCGCACATAAAATATCATTATTTGCCGCCGCATTTGAAGGTGACTTTCAAAGTGAAATCGGCAACAAACAACTGGAAGACCTGCTTAACTTTTGCCAATGCATCAATAAACTTCAGGAACGCGCTGTGCGTGACCCGGCGGGTGATGTGCTCAATGACCTGCTCACGGCGATACAATACGAAGCGTATTTGTACGACACAGAAGAACAGCGCGCCGCAGAAACCAAATGGGCAAACGTGCTGGATTTTATCAACTGGCTCACCAAGAAAGGCGAAGCCAGCACCGAATATGGTAATGAGAATGACGGCAAAAACCTGCTTGAGCTCACGCAAATGGTGTCACTGATGAGCATGCTGGAAGGACGTGAAAATGGCGAACCTGATGCTGTTAAACTTTCAACTTTGCACGCCGCCAAAGGCTTGGAGTTTGGGCATGTTTTCTTAATTGGCGTGGAAGAAGGCATTTTGCCGCATCGTGAAAGTGTGGATTTAGCCACCACCGACCCCACCAAGATTGAAGAAGAACGCCGCCTGATGTACGTGGGGATTACCCGTGCGCAAAAATCGCTCAACATCTCTTGGTGCAAAAAGCGCAAACGCGCCGGTGAAATGGAAATGTGCGAGCCCAGCCGCTTTATTGCCGAGATCCCTAAGGATGACGTGCGCCATTTTGGTAACCCCTTTAACAAAGACCCGGAAGCCAGCAAAGACTTCGGTAAATCCAGAATGGCCAACATCAAGGCCATGCTGAGCAAGAATCAACAAATAGTGGATTAACCCACGGAAATAATGAAAGTCACAAATGCCCCACATCACCCTCAATAACGCCTGCCTCGCCTTTGGTCACCACGCCCTGCTCGATCATGCTGACTTTCAGCTTGACGCCGGAGAGCGTGTTGGCCTGATTGGTCGCAATGGCGCGGGAAAATCAAGCCTGCTCAAAGCCATTGCCGGCACTATTAAACTTGACGATGGCACTGTGTGGCGCGCGCCCAATGCACGTGTCGTTTATGTGCCGCAGGAACCTGAGCTTGAGCCAGACCATACCGTATTTGAGGCCGTAGCTGAAGGCTTGGGCAACCTGCAGCAGATTCTTGTTGATTATCATCAGGTGACGCATGACATGGGCATGCCTGATGCCAATATCGAGCAGTTGATGGAAAAAATGCAGGCATTGCAGCACGATTTAGACGCGCAGAATGGCTGGGCAGCACAATCGCGTGTAGAAGCCGTGTTGAGCCGCTTAAATCTCGATGCAGACGCCTTAATCAGCACACTCTCCGGCGGCTGGCGTAAACGTGTGGCTTTGGGTCGGGCATTAGTGGCTGAACCTGAAGTGCTGTTATTGGATGAGCCGACTAACCACCTGGATTTAAGCGCGATTGAATGGCTGGAAGACTTGCTGTTAAGTTTTAACGGCAGCGTACTGTTCATCACCCATGACAGACGCTTTCTCGATAAGCTCGCCACGCGTGTTACCGAACTCGACCGTGGGCATCTCACAGATTTTGTTGGGAACTTCACGCAATACCAAGTCAAAAAAGAAGAACTGCTGGCTGTTGAAGAAACCCACGCCGCCAAGTTCGACAAGGTATTAGCGCAGGAAGAAGTTTGGATCCGCCAAGGCATCAAGGCGAGGCGCACCCGTAACGAAGGCCGCGTACGTAGGCTGGAGGCACTCCGGCTTGAGCGCGCAGCGCGGCGTGAACGTCAAGGCAATGTCAAACTCAATATTGATGCTGGCGAGCGTAGCGGAAAACTCATTGCCGAACTCGACAACGTCAGCAAAGCCTATGGTGACAAGGTGCTGATTAAAAACTTCAGTACGCGCATTTTACGTGGCGACAAAATCGGTTTGCTGGGTCCGAATGGCATAGGCAAAACCACCCTGCTCAAGCTGATTTTAGGCGATATCGAGCCAGACAGTGGCCATATCGAACGCGGCACCAAGCAGAGTGTGGCGTATTTTGACCAGATGCGCGAACAGTTGAACGAAGAAGCCACACTGGCCGATACTATCAGCCCTGGCTCCGATTTTGTACAGATTGGTGACGAGCGCAAGCACGTCATCAGCTATCTGGAAGACTTTTTATTTCCGCCGCAGCGTTCGCGCTCACCGGTGAAATCACTGTCTGGCGGAGAGCGCAACCGGCTGTTACTAGCGCGCTTGTTTGCACGCCCTGCTAATATTCTGGTGTTGGACGAACCGACCAACGACCTGGATATTGATACTTTAGAGCTTCTGGAAAACTTACTGCAGGACTTCAAAGGCACGTTATTTTTAGTGAGCCATGACCGTGCATTCCTAGAAAACACGGTAACGCAGGTCATTGCCTTTGAAGGCAACAGCGTGTTAACCGAATTTGGTGGTGGCTATGATGACTGGCAACGTTTTACCGCACAGCGTGAAACAGAAAAATCAACACAGGCAAAAATGCCGACGAATAAACCGGTGATCAAGGTACAGACTAACAAGCCAATAGTTAAAAAACTCAGCTTCAAAGAGCAAAAAGAGCTTGCGGAAATGCCGGCCACAATCGAACTACTTGAGGCAGAGCAGGCCAGCATTGGTCAGGAACTTGCCGATGACGACCTCTACAAAACAAATCCGGACAAAATTAAAACACTGCAAAACCGTCTTGGAGAAATAGAGCAAGCAATAGAAACTGCGATGCTACGCTGGGAAGAACTCGACACCAAAGCTAGTCAAAACTCAAATGCCGATTAACGCATTTTGACCACACACCCTGGGTTAAATAGATGTTTATGGCCTCCCCACCAGGAATCGAACCTGGAACTAGCCCTTAGGAGGGGCTTGTAATATCCATTTTACTACAGGGAGATACTGCCATTTTACCATTGACTGGCTTTGGCCTTGCAAGTCGGATGATAATTTTATTCAATTCACACTAGTCGACAGTGAATGAAAGCTTTACAATCAAGTACAAGTACATTCACAATCAGGCATGTTGCTTAAATATTACTAATATCTTGATAAAAATTAACATTACCGACTAACGCTTGATGTTTTATTTTAAATAATGCATTTTTTCGCCTCCAACGCTATCTTCATTGCCATTGCCTTAGCTACACTATTGGCAGCGTGTATGTTGTACTATCTCTACACTCTGAAACAGCTGCAAAAAAATAACCTATGGAAATTTGCAATAGACGCAACTGGTGATGGTGTTTGGGATTGGGATATCAAAAAAAATATCACCACATTTTCGAACACCTGCAAAACCATGCTCGGTTTTAACGAGAGTGAAATCACAACAGACACGGATTACTGGGAAAACCACATTCATCCTGACGATGTAAAATCCATGGAAAAGGCACTTCATCATTACCTGGATGGCAAAACCGAGCAATACACACATGAACACAGAGTGATGTGCAAAAACAATCAGTACAAATGGGTGTTATCCAGAGGCATTATTGTCAAGCGCGATCAGTATGGCAATCCGTTACGCATGGTGGGGACGCATACTGACATTACCGAGCGTAAAGACCTGGAAAAAACACTGGCGAATCTAGCGCACTTTGACCCACTCACCGGCTTGCCAAACCGCACTTTACTGAATGATAGGTTAAAACTAGCCATGGCATATGCCAAACGCGAAAAGAAAATGCTCGCTGTCATGTTTGTAGATTTAGACCAATTCAACGAAGTTAACGACTTTTACGGGCGAAAAATCGGTGACAAGGTGCTTAAAAAGATAGCTCAACGATTATTAACTTGCGTTAGAGAATCTGATACCGTAGCCAGAATAGATGGTGATGAATTTATTATTTTACTGCCACTAATCGAAAGCGAAGAAGATGTAGTCGCTGTGGCCAATAAAATTGTTGCCAGCGTCAAAAAACCGATTGAAATCGTCAAGCCAAGCGACATATCTCAACCAGTGAAGGTCATGCAAAAAAGCCTGGTAGTGACCACCAGCATTGGCGTGGCGATTTATCCAGAACACGGTAATGATGAAAAACTGCTTATCATTAACGCCGATTTTGCTATGTATCAGGCGAAGCATAAAGGGAAAAATCAGGTGCGTTTATATGATAAGGCTTTGGCAAAGCAAAAAACAGACACACTCATTCATCACCAAACCACAAACCGGCCTTAACGCGCCATTCATCAAATAAATCAGGTTTTGCCTAAGTTTAACCTTGTGCGTGACCTAGATCTATTTCCCTGAGAGTCTTGATAATTCCAGGCATATTCTGCGATTTTTTCAACCCCGCGATGCCCGATATGACTGGTGACTCGATCATTTTAGAGTGGCAAAGCTCGATGCGAGGGGTGTGTAGATTTTTGTGCAGTTATAATATGTAGCCGGAAAATATAAAAAATTAGACGCAAAACAGGCAAGCTGGCCTATATGCAACCTGCATTATTGCCTACTGGATAATCGAGGTTAAAAACCTAAACTATCCAACAAGTCATCCACCTGCTCCTGGCTTGCCACTACATCGACAGCATCAGGGTTTACTTGTGGGCCGTTCATCAGCAAGGAGGCATCTTTGGTATCCGAACTATTAGCAGATTCACCTTCTTTTTTAGGTTTTGCAGGCGAAAAATCAATCAGCAGCTGCACCAGCTGTTTTTCAAGGTCTTGTGCCAAACTCGTAATTTTTTTAATCACCTGACCTGTTAAATCCTGAAAATCCTGCGCCATCATGATATCCATCAAAAGCGCTTTAGTTTCGGCTGTATTCTTGCCTGCCATCGCCAAATAAGCAATGGTTTCATCTGCTGTTAAATTATATTCGCTTTTTAGTGATGGCTCTGCCATAACGGCTTTCCAGCGCTGCTCGAGTTCGATTGCTCCAGTTGCAATTTCTTCCTGCAGCGGAATTGCCTGATCTGTAGCATTTAATACACGCTCAGCTGCCTGTTCAGTGAGCCTGGCCACATAGGCCAGGCGATCACGTGCATCAGGAATATCCTGCGCGACCTGCTCTAGTATCTTATCCAATCCTAGGCCTTGCAAGCTATCGTGCAGTATTCTGGTGACATGCCCTACACGGCTGAGAATATCTTCATTCGTAGGTGGGCTGTTTTCTAAATCTGTGTTAGAAACCTGTGATTGTGACATTCCGCCCGTCATCTTAAGCCCCTGCTTTCTCAAGCTTCTCAAAAATCTTGGATAATTTCTCATCCAAAGTTGCAGCTGTAAACGGCTTCACCACATAGCCATTTGCACCGGCTTGCGCTGCAGCAATAATATTTTCCTTCTTAGCTTCTGCAGTCACCATCAACACTGGTAAATGTTTAAGCTCAGGGTCCGCACGGATATTCTGTAACATTGTCAGCCCATCCATATTAGGCATGTTCCAGTCAGAAACCACAAACTCAAAACCACCACCCTTGAGCTTACTCAGGGCGACTGCACCATCTTCAGCCTCATCGACATTAGTATAACCAAGCTCTTTCAGCAAGTTACGAACGATTCTACGCATGGTAGAAAAATCATCCACCACCAGAAATTTAGTATTTGGGTTTGCCATGCCTTACTCCATTAACAGTTATCGCTCTTAATTCCAGGCCCAGACCAGATATTAAGGTTTTTAATATACTACTTACTTTAATTAAACGGTAATTATTTGAATTCTTACTTCCCGTTAAAATTACTATTAATTATGCCTTATACACGCAGTGCACGCGTACTATTTGTCATTAAATAATCAAGCACCAACTTAGGCAGATCGTTGAGGTGCGCCACCACATCAACCCCACCGTGTGCTACAGCCTCTCTAGGCATACCGTACACCACACAGCTTTCTTCATTCTGCGCAAAATTATAAGCGCCAGCCGCCTTCATATTTGCCATGCCAACTGCACCGTCTTTACCCATTCCGGTTAAAATCACGCCAATCGCGTTTTTACCAGCCAAGGCTGCGGCTGAATCAAACAAAACATCCACAGAAGGTTTATGACGGTTGACTGGCGGCGCATCGCTTAGCTCGGTAACATAGTTGGCACCACTTCTTGCCAATAACAAATGTTTGTCTCCTGGTGCAATGTAGGCATGACCAGGTAGCACACGCTCACCACCTTCAGCCTCTTTAACTGATATCTGACACAGTGAGTTAAGCCGGTTTGCAAAGGATTTGGTAAACCCTGCTGGCATATGCTGTGTAATTAAAATACCAGGTGAGTCAGATGGCATTTGCATTAAAAATGCTTTAATTGCTTCCGTGCCCCCAGTTGAAGCTCCTACAATCAACAGCTTTTCACTACTAATCAAAGGGTTACGCAATTGCGCGGGTGCTGCAGATGCAGCGCCTAAGTTTGCATGCCGTTGCAAAGTGGATATTTTAGCCTGAGAAGCAGCACGAATCTTTTCCGCAATCAGATCCGTATATTCACGCATCCCCTCAGTGATTGACATCTTGGGTTTGGTCACAAAGTCGGTGGCGCCAAGCTCCAGCGCCCGCATGGTAATTTCTGACCCACGCTCGGTTAATGTAGACACCATCACCACAGGCATCGGTCTTAGGCGCATCAGTTTTTCTAAAAAATCCAAGCCATCCATCTTGGGCATTTCTACATCCAGGGTCAGCACATCGGGATTAAGCTGTTTGATCAAATCCCGTGCGACCAGCGGGTCAGGCGCCACACCAACCACCACCATGTCGTGCTGACTATTGATAATTTCGGTCATCAAACTGCGAATCAATGCTGAATCATCAATCACCAATACTTTAATCTTCATTTGCTTACCATGTTAGTTAAACTTATTTTTATTTAAAATCAAGCTTTGACGCATAACCTTATCCTTTGGGCAGGCAATCTAACGTCAAGACAAGAGCGTTCGTTAGGCCGAATGAATTCGTGCCAAATATTAAATCAGTTAAAATAAATCGACATCACCGCCCACGTCGCTAGTCTTAAGTTTACTGGCGTACGCTTCTTCTCGTTTAAACAGCGTGTCGTTATGCATTTGTTTAAGTTTTTTCACCAGTACACGCCCGGTTTTCGGAAAGTAATACACCTTACGCGGATAAATATCCAATAAATCTTCGCCTGTGATGCGTATCTTTTCATCTTTCAGAAACTTACGCACAAACACCGCATTGCGGTCGCCGACATTGGTAGTGGTGAAACTTTTTAACACATTGCCACCGCCAAATATTTTTGCCTCCAGGTTTTCTCTGCGTGCGCCATTGCGTAGCAATTGGTTAATCAATACTTCCATGGCATAAGTTCCATAACGCATGGATTCAGACACGGGGTTATCTTTGTCGGCTGCGGCACTATCTGGCAGCATAAAATGATTCATGCCGCCTATGCCGAGCTTGTTATCTCGTATGCAGGCTGAAACACACGAACCGAGCACGGTCACAATCAACATATCTTTATTGGTGAAGTAATATTCACCCGGGGAAATCTTTGCCGCTTCACAATCGAATGTGCGGTCATAATAAAGCGTCGTTGAAATTTCCTCTTCCAACATACTCATAAAACACTCTCTTTAGCCATACCGGTACGTTTAGAATTTTTACCATCGCTTAGGGTGTAAACCGTTTTACCCCTTAAATGAAAAGCATCTGATACGTATAAAAAGTTTTCTGAATGCCCTGCAAAAAGCAGTGCGTGCGGCTTCATCAACGGCACAAATTTATTCAATATTTTAGCCTGTGTCGGCTTATCAAAATAGATCATGACATTTCTGCAAAAAATGGCATCAAACGGTTCTTTAATCGCCCATTGTTCTTCCAGCAAATTGAGCTGATGAAAAGTGATTAAACTTCTTAATTCACTACGCACGCGCACTGACCCCTCATTTGCACCGGAACCACGCAAAAAAAACTGTTTTTTACGCGCATCAGACAACTTGCTGACACGCTCAAAAGGATAAACACCGCGCGTTGCTGTTGCCAGCACATTGGTATCAATATCTGTTGCAACAATCTCAACTGGGGGCTTGAGTGTGCCA
The DNA here is from genome assembly GCA_002842285.1 of Betaproteobacteria bacterium HGW-Betaproteobacteria-22. Lineage (GTDB taxonomy): Bacteria > Pseudomonadota > Gammaproteobacteria > Burkholderiales > Methylophilaceae > Methylotenera. Next base: position 7,704 of record PHCJ01000018.1, on the reverse strand, counting down.
AATGCTTCGCAGGCAGTCATGGCGATGGTATAGGGTTCCTCGCCAGTTGATGCGGCTGAGCACCAGATACGGATCGGTTTTTTCAATGCTAGCAAATGTTCAGCTAGAATCGGAAAATGGTGCTCTTCTCTAAAGAAAGAAGTCAGGTTCGTGGTTAGTGCATTTGTGAACGCCTCCCACTCCGCAGGGTCATTCTCTGATTCCAGGCTATCTAGATACTGCTTGAATGAAACAGCGCCAACTGTACGCAACCTACGCCCGATACGGCTATACACCATATCTGATTTGGCCTCTGATAAAGAAATGCCCGCATGCTGGTAAATTAAATGACGTACTCTGGCAAAATCTTGGGATGTGAAACCAAACTCCCTGCTATCGCCATGTTGTTCTTTTTGTGCCATTACGTATCAACCGCCCCTATCTGACATCATTATTTTTGATTTTTGCCATGTTACTTATACGCTTTACGGTCACCATAAAACAATTTAAAGGGCAACTCTTAACAAGGGGGCATGCAATGCCCCCTTGTTAACTATCAACGCATGATGTGCAAGATTACTTATCTGTGGCTCTTCTTCTTGCGGGATGCGCAGCAAAAGGATGTGCAGAATCTCTGTAAACCTTGAGCAAATCAGCGGCTTTGGGCTCACGGGCAACCGCGCTCTTGATGGCTTGCTTGGTCGCACGGTAATTCCAGTCTTGAATACGGTCATCCATATCGGCTGATTGATCAATAAACACACCTACACTGATAAATACATCATCAGCTTCTTCTACAGGAATCGTACCATCCGCCACACAGTCCATCACCGCCATCGCAACGCCGCGCTGTGCCGGGCCAAACATCTGCACTGACTGCTTGGTGTTTCTTAAAGTCACTTTATTGAACATCACGGTGTTGGGTTTTACCATCATATTGGGCGCAACAATCGCCAGCAAACCGTTAACGCCTTCTTTTTGGTCTGTCAACGTGCGGCAGAATGCATCTTCAGCCGCGCTACCACGTGGCCCCATGATCAAGTCGATATGCGCTACGTTTTTAAGATCCAAACCACTACCATCAGGGCGATCTTCAATCACCAAAGCCTCACCAATTAATACACGATCAATTACAGCCATTTTATTCTCCTAAACGTTCAATATTAATTTCAAAAGTCCTGCTTCACTACATCACACATCGCTGATTAATCACTGAAGTTTATCTGATGAATACCTAATGTTAGGCATCCATTAGATAAACTTCCCACAACGATACATTTCAACATTACCTGTTTCTACGCTTGCGACTTAATTAAGGAGGCGCAGAATCAGTCGTTGCGCGAGCGAATCGCGTTGTTGCGAGGCACTCGCACCCGCTACATACCCCGTACTGTTTCGGTTACTGGGTTTCGTGCGCTTAGCGCTTCATCTCGCTGAACGACTGATTCTGCGCCTCCTTAAAAAATCGCATTTCATCAATATTTACCTAGCAACAGCATCTTGGGTGGATGATTTGAATTGTCTTCCTCCAGTGTAAACACACTAACAGCATTCATCAACTCCTCAGCCTGTTCCATCATAGATTCAGCTGCTGCTGCCGCTTCTTCTACTAGTGCGGTATTTTGCTGGGTTACATCATCCATCTTGATAATGGCTTCGTTCACCTGGGCAATACCGGCACTTTGCTCAGTAGAAGCGGCGGCAATTTCACCAATGATATCAGATACGCGTTTCACTGAATTAACAATTTCCTGCATGGTCTCACCTGCCATTTCAACCTGGCGGGTACCCTCGCTTGTCTTGTTAACAGAATCGGTAATCAACGCTTTTATTTCTTTAGCGGCCGTGGCTGAGCGCTGCGCCAAACTGCGCACTTCGCCTGCCACCACGGCAAAGCCACGCCCCTGCTCTCCAGCCCTTGCCGCCTCTACCGCGGCGTTCAATGCAAGAATATTGGTTTGAAAAGCAATGCCATCAATCACACTGATAATGTCTTCAATCTTCTTCGCGCTATCATTGATATCGGCCATGGTATGGACAACCTCAGCCACCGCTGAGCCACCCTTAACTGCCACACCAGAAGCGGCAATAGCCAGCTGATTTGCCTGTTTGGCGTTATCCGCATTCTGTTTAACGGTTGAGGCCAACTGATCCATGCTAGAGGCGGTTTTTTCAAGGTTGGCGGCCTGGTCTTCAGTGCGGCGTGATAAATCAGCATTGCCCTGCGCGATTTCCTTAGCGGCTGTGTTAATCGCCTCGGCTGATTGCTGCACCGTGACAATTGGGTTAACAATCATCTCAAGCGTTTCATTCATGCCATTGACAATTTTGCGGTAATCACCCAAGTGCCGGTCTGCATTCGCACGCACTGACACACGCCCATCGCGTGCGGCATCTGCCAACATCTGCGCATCTTCATTTAAGGCTTTTAGGTTACTGCGTACCTGCTCGATGGCATCATTCACAAAAGATTTTTTACCCGGGAACTTCTCTAACGGTGCATCAAAGTTACCTTCACCAAACTCTTTCACGCACGCCAGCGCTTTTTCTGTGAGCTCCAACTGCCCCGCAACGATCGCATTCACCGCGCTGATTAATTCTGCAAAGCCGCCTTTGAATAAATGGGCATGCAAACTCATGTCAATATTACCTTTTGCATGTTCATTGGTGACCCATTTCACTGAATCTACTGCACCCTTCAACTTACCTTTCAAACGATCAAGGTTTTTATTGATTTCAGCCTTTTTACCAGGATATTGCTTAATCTGTACATCAAAATCACCATCACCTAATAATTTCATGAGGTTGGTAACTTCTTCTTTTTCTTGTACGTGCGCGCCTACCATGGCATTAACACCTTCAGCCATAGCAGCATATGCACCTTTGAGGTTTGCGGTGTCTATTACCGCATCTATCTCGCCCAAATCGTGCTGCTCTGCCATTGCATGCATGTCAGCAATAAAGTTCTTGATGTTACTGCGCAGGAGCTCAACTCCTTCATTGATAAATGCACGCTCGCCCGGAAACTTCTCTAACGGCGCATCAAAATTACCTTTGGAAAACTCAGCAATACATGCATTGACTTTACGCATGACATCTAATTGATTAGCAATCATTTGGTTCATATTACTCGCCATCACCCGGTAACTGCCACGATACTTATCCGCATTGATAGCAGCGCTGATAATACCGAGTTTATTTTTCTCCGACATTGCACTCTGTGCATCAATTAAATCCTTAATTGTCTGCTGCAAAGTGTGCATGGCCGCAGTTAAACTGGTGGTATCCCCTTTATCAAGCGCAATCACATCATCCAAATCACCATTAGCGATGTTATTCGCGATTTTTGCAACATCCGCAGGTTCTCCACCCAGTTGTTTCCGCAAATTACGGGTAATCATCACACCTAGCAACACAATTGCAATCAGAATAAACAGGCCTATCAACATCGCCTGCCTGCTTGCCTGCACTTTTGCCGCTAATGCCTGCTCTGCCAATTGCTTACCGAGCTCGGTTTTATAATGCATATGTTCAGCAATGCTATTATTCGCTTTTTCTGCAGGCATGCGAGTCGCAATATACAAAGTCTGCGCAAGTGATTTATCACCTGCACGAGAAGCCGCCAGAATAGGTATCATGTCATGAAAATAAACATCCAAACCCGCTTTATCCGCCTCAAGTAACTGCCGTTCCTGCGCATCGCTCAAGTAGTTTTCGTAATTTTCGGTGATGGTCTTCAATTCATTCTGCAGTTTACTAATTGCAGTTTCCACTTCTGCCAATTTATCAGCCTCTTTAATAAAGGTGTGATTGGCAAGCCTGATACGTAAGGTATTAAAGGTGTAACGCAGCTTATCCAGCTCAACTAAGCTGGGTGCGATATTTGTATTGGCATAATTGGTCTTGTTAAAAACATTTTCCGCCTGCCTCAGGTTTAGCAACAGCATAATCACCAAGCCTGCGATTGAAATAAGCGTTAATAACAACATTTTTTTGGCAACGGTCATTTTCATTACGGTACTCTTTTCTTTTCTAAATACAATTAAATCAAACGTTCAACTTAATGTATGTCTCCACGTTTTTATAATAATTAAATCTATTTAAAACTCTTCCCAATCCCCATCATCCGAGCCGGCTCTTGTGGCCGGCTTAGCCGGTGTTGCTTTCACAACAGGTGTCCCAGTTTTATTCGCTACACGTTGCACACGGCTGCCAATCGGGCGCGTAGCCTCTTCACCCTCTAACTGAAACACACTCACGGCATGCATTAGCTCATCAGCTTGCTCCATCATGGATTCAGCTGCTGCTGCGGCTTCTTCCACCAGTGCGGTATTTTGCTGGGTCACATCATCCATCTTGATGATAGCTTCGTTCACCTGGGCAATGCCTGCACTCTGCTCTTGAGATGCAGCAGAAATTTCACCAATGATATCAGTCACACGTTTGACCGATGTCACAATTTCCTGCATAGTTTTACCCGCGTTTTCTACCTGCACGGTACCCTCTGCCGTTTTGTTAACAGAATCGGTAATCAACGCTTTAATCTCTTTAGCGGCCGTGGCTGAACGCTGCGCCAAGCTGCGCACCTCGCCTGCCACCACGGCAAAACCACGCCCCTGCTCACCTGCACGCGCAGCCTCTACCGCAGCGTTCAATGCAAGAATATTGGTCTGGAAAGCAATGCCATCAATCACACTGATAATGTCTTCAATTTTCTTGGCGCTGTCATTGATATCGGCCATTGTGGTCACGACCTCTGCCACCGCATTACCGCCTTTCACGGCCACATCAGATGCAGCGGTTGCCAGTTGATTCGCCTGTTTGGCGTTATCCGCATTCTGTTTAACGGTGGATGAAAGCTCCTCCATGCTCGCTGCAGTTTTTTCCAGGCTAGCAGCTTGGTCTTCAGTGCGACGTGATAAATCTGCATTACCCTGCGCGATTTCTTTGGCAGCTGTGTTGATGGTTTCAACAGCGCCTTTCACAGTGGCAATCGGTCCGACTATCATTTCCAGCGTTTCATTCACACCATCTACAATCTTACGGAAATCGCCTTCATGAGCGTTGGCATCCGCACGCACAGATACACGACCTTGGTTTGCCGCATCTGAAAGCACCTGCACATCGGCAATTAAAGCATTAATAGCTTTAAAACAGGTGTTTAAATTATCTTTTAAATAATTGAAATCACCTTGGTACTTTTCAGTGAGCATGTCGGGAATTTCTCCGCGCGCAATACGCTCTACACTATCTGCAGCCATATTAAGTGGCTTCACAATAGCATCAAGCGTTGCATTAAGGCCTTTAATCACGTTACGGTATTCACCTAAATGCTGGGCCGCATCGGCCCGCACATTCAGCACTCCTGCTTCAGCTGATTCCGCCAGCAGGTTGGCATCGCTCACCAGCGCCTTAATGGCATGTCCGCAGGCATTGAGATTGTTTTTAATGATATTAAAATCACCTCGATACTCCTCGGTAATTTCAGCCGGAATAACGCCTTTGGATAAGCTGTCTACATAGTCGGCGGCCATGTTTAATGGGTTAATTACAGCTTCCAGCAAACGGTTCATCCCACCACTCACTTCAGTTATAAACCCTGCAGGTAACCCGGCAAGATCAATACGTTGATTCAAATTACCGGCAACGGTACTTTCAATCAAATCAGCAACCTGCTGCTCGGCAATCACTTCATCGGTACGGTCCAGCCATTGAATCATACGCCCCAGATAAACGCCTTCCGTGTTTGTCACCGCATTAAAAGTCAGCTGCAAGTACCGACCCGCCATGGTCATATTCAGTACTTTTGTCCCTGTAAATGGCGCGGTATAGGCTGCACGGTCCTGTTCATTTTCAAGGTATTGCCCTAGTGTTCCACCTATTAGTTTATCTACGGTAAAGCCCGGGTGACGCTTGGCGATTTCGCTACGCATTTTTTCCCATAACGCAAAACCCGCTTTGTTCATATAAATTAGCTTATTGGTATCGCTCCCCACTGTGACAGGAATGGATGCATTATCCAAAGCTGATTTAATGCGATCTACGCCAGCCAGCGTTTCTGCATTATCAAAATCCAGACGCGTGCGTAAAGCGCGGTATGCATCCATCACATCGGTCATTTCATCGCGGTAGCCATAACGTGCAACTGACTCGTGCTCAACGCCTTGCGAACTTAACATCAAATAACGCACGGCTGCATTGACGCGCGGAATAATCGCACTATACAAAAGCTTGCCTAACCAACCCGCAATCAGCGCACCCAATACGAAGATGAAAACAATAAAATTGCGACTATTTTCATAAACAACTTCTGAAGCCTCATGCAAGGCTTCCGCTTCTTTTAGCTGCGTATCAATCAGCGCTGATATTTTTGTGCTCACAGGGTCAATCGCAGGATAAAGCGCTGAACTGGTAAAACGTTGCAGACGCTCAGGGTCCTGAGCACGCAAAATGCCTTGCAAATCAATGGCAGCATTATTTGCATTGGCCATGAGTAGCTCTATTTCATGGGCAAGGTTTTTATCCAATTCGCTAGATGGGTGCAGTTTATAAGCCTGCCACTGCGCATCTACATTTTTGAGTGCTTCAGTTAAATTAGCCTCACCGGCTGACCAGCTCAAAGCGCCAACGTTCACTTTGTGTGCGGTATCTACAACATTCACCGCATACATATCAGAAACCGCTTTAAGTTCTTTAATCGGCACTACATGATCATGGTACAAAACACCCACAATATCATCAGATGTTTTAAGGCTGGTTAAGCCGCTATACCCTATCAGCAAACTGAATAAGACCACGACAAAAAATATTGAGACAATTCTGTTACGTAGCGAAATGCTACGTTTAAAATTACGGTATTTGCCGACTAACTTTTCATAAACACTTTGCTCACCACGTATCGCCTGATGAAATTTTAAAGCGCCCTCAATCTGCTGACGGGTTGCCTTTTTTCTTACCGAGATATAGCCTGCCACCTGACCATTTTCTACCACCGGAGAAACCACAGCCTCCACCCAATAATGGTCACCGTTTTTACAGCGGTTCTTGACAATACCAATCCACGGCTTGCCGTTTTTAACGGTATTCCATAAATCCGCAAATGCCTCCGGCGGCATATCAGGATGACGCACGATATTGTGATTCACACCAATCAGCTCATCCTCAACAAAACCGCTCACCTCAATAAAATCACGGTTCACAAACGTGATCTTGCCTTTTAAATCTGTTTTGGAAACAATTTGCAACGTGTCCTTTAAAGGCAGCTCGCGCTGTGTGACTGGCATATTGATTTTCATGGTTTATTCTTTTCTTCTAGCAAAAAACTAATCTGGTTAATTGATAAACTCATTTTTAACGTTTTATTTAATTAGAGCTACCGCGCTCCATGAGTCTGTTGATGGGAGCGATTTTTTTAACGCACTTATGCAACAGCACGCTTAAAACTCTTCCCAATCACCGTCTTCTGTGGGTGCCTTTGTCAAACTAACAGGCGGTCTGGAACTCGCACGCATTGCCGGCTTTAATTTTGTGCGCGCGCCTGCAGGTTTTGCAAGTACGCGTTGACTAGCATTACCCGCATAAGCCGACCCTCCGCTCAATTTAAACGCACTCACCGTATCCATCAGCCCAACCGCTTGGTCGACCAAGGATTCTGCTGCCGCTGCCGCTTGTTCTACCAGCGCCGCATTCTGCTGGGTCACTTCGTCCATGCTGGTAATCGCCGTG
>PHCJ01000017.1 GCA_002842285.1 Betaproteobacteria bacterium HGW-Betaproteobacteria-22 | reverse complement strand
AGGTAATTGAGCTAACCCAAAGACGGAGCATTTTCGCTACTTGCAGGCGACATCTGCTGCTCTCTCATGCGCGCTGCATAGATATGCTCGATCACCTTAGCGGCATCTGTTGCGGATAATCCGTTTATACCAGTAGTGAGGTGCTCCCATAGCCCGGCACCACGTTGAGGCTGGCTTTCTGTCAAACTGCCTTTAGCCACTAGCGCCTGCTCTTGAAAACGACCATCAGTATAGAGAGCAATTTTTTCTGTTTTTACTGGCGTTTGATTATCTGCCTCAAACTCGGTCGCGGTCGCTGCACGACCGCGGCTTGGGTTCATGTTAATGAGCGTGCGTCTGCCATCCTTGTTATAAAAATCAATTTCGACGTCCCCCGAATGACGATAGACCGTAATCTGCTGCCTGCCGCCATCTTCATGTGTCATCATAAACTTTTGGGTGTGTGTGGTGATGCTGTTATCGCTTTCCACCTGTGCTTTTACCACCGGCGATTCACTTAGTTTGATAAACAGCTTACGCGCTTCCGGCGTGAGTTGTGCAAAATCATGATGTCCCTCGGGAATGCGGTATTGTCCGGCCCCATCCACAGAAAGGCCGTGCTGACCATTAAACATCGCACCCATGGTGTGGTCTTTACCCATAATGGCGGTGGCAACCGGGGTGGAGTATCCGCCCAGCATCAGCGCTGTCTTGATGGGTGCCGGCAGAGAAGATCCCGGCAGCATGGTGTGCCCCGTTCCCGTACGCTCACTCAGATATTCATTTTGCATGAATTTGTCGTAGTTATACGTGGCAATATCATTGGGGGTGCGTACATCATGCACCTGATGCCCGGCACTTTTGTAGCGCGCAATGGCCGCATCATAGCCACCCAGCGCCTTAAAATAATCACCTTTTATGGTGTCACGTGCTATCGGCAGGCTATTATAGACATACACGTCCATATCATTTTTTAAGGCAAAACTCTGCGCCATACCGCCACCCAGGCTGTGGCCGGTCGCGGCATTGAATCTTGGCAAACTCACTGGCACCCGCGTTGGCAAGGTCTGAAACCCAGTTGCTCCAGGCATCCGAGCCTTTAAAATCAAAGGTGATTTCTTTGGTATCCCTGTTAATCGAGATTAAAAACTGGTTTTCCAGTTTGCCGGCTTCGTTATGCTGGGTGTTCCAGCCTTCTGGGCTACCTTTTACTAGATTTCCCTTACTGTCCTGGTTGGCAATAATCCAATCTGGGGGCAAATGTACGCCGGGTTTTGCGTGTTGCCAGTGTTCTGGATAAGGCGCTATCTCATTCGCTTTTTTAACATCTGATTGTGGGTAGGCCCAGAACGCTAGATGCATACCGACCCTTGAATCTAGCCGGTCTAATGGATTACGCGGGTCTATCAGTTGCTTAGTCGTGTCAGCCATCGCTCACCCCTTGAGTCGGACTATCTGTCCAGAAACTCTGCGGGCGGAAACTTGCAATTGCGGTCTATATCTTCCCAGACTTTTTGGCGTGCAGGGTCTTTAAGTATTATTGGTATATATATTCCCTCGCTAGGCTGGTAATGATAGCCATCTCTATATTCAGGCCATATCTTATAAGCAATAGAGTAATACGTCACTTGTGGTCGCGGGTTAGGGTAATCGTAACCCGTAGTCAAACGTCTGACATAGCACTGCTGTTGCAGCAAAGGCAACAACTTGGCTAAGCCGGATTCCCAAGCGGGAAGGTTATCGCGAGGACCCATGCCGTCATCTAATTGACCCGGCTTAGGCTCACTGGTCGCCTCCTGCAACGCCAATAGTATCTTGGCATCCATCGCGCCGCTGGCGGCGGCTTTTTCAAATAAAGCGGTAATGGCTTGAGGATCTTTCACATCTTCAGCATCGAACGTAATGAAATCATGCTGTTACCCGCTTATTTGTGATTGATGGGGAATATAGCATGAATACACATCTTTCAATAGTTTGTGATGCATATAGTCTTTCATCCCGGTTCACGACTTATTCCGTATTTCTTTTTTTTTATTAGCAGAAACAAGCCATAGGTGATGAATGAATGAGTAGCCAATTATAAAGCCCGGCAGGTAAGTCTGCCGGGCTTTGTTCGTTCAAACTTACAGTTTATAAAACAGCGAGTGCAGCATCGTAGTTCGGTTCGTTTGCTATTTCACTCACCAACTCACTGTGCAACACTTTGTTGCTTTCATCCAGCACTACAACGGCGCGTGCAGTTAAGCCAGCCAGGCTGCTATCAGTAATCAACACGCCATAATCATTTGCAAATTTTGCAGTGTCACGGAATGTGGAAAGCGTGACGACGTTTTCAATGCCTTCCGAGCCACAGAAGCGGCTTTGTGCGAAGGGTAAGTCGGCTGAAATGCACAACACAACAGTATTTGCCACGCTGCTAGCTTTTTTGTTGAAAGTGTGCACGGAGGTTGCGCAGGTCGGAGTGTCGATGCTTGGGAAAATGTTTAACAATTTACGTTTGCCAGAGAAAGCATCCAGTGATAATAATTCACGCTTTGCGTTGGCAAGTGCAAAGTCAGGCGCAGATTGTCCCACCTGTGGCAGATTGCCACTGATATTGACCGGGTTGCCTTTTAGCGTCACGGTTGCCATGTGAAGTTCTCCTTGAAATATTAATTAAAGAGTTCAACTGTATCGTTAAAGGTAAAAGCAATCAACCCCAAACTAAATGTGGGTTAGCACTGGGGTTGTATGGAGTGGTAGGCCTCATGTCGACCAGGATTAAGTTGCCACTTGCCTGTTAAAGCGCCATTAAGCGAGAAGATCTTCGCTCAGATAGCCAATGGTCATGGTTTGATTATGCAAAACGCTGTCGCTGGTGTCCGGCCGTGGTGCAAACTCGCCATAGGAGTAGAAGCCTGTAATCGCAGTTTGTGAGCCCAAAATGTCCTGAACCAGCTTAATCTCATCTGCGACTAAATCCGCCATTACGCCTTTGCGCCCTACGCAGCTCACACACACCGCAAGCCCATTTTGGCTGGTGTTGGCATGGTCGGCGACTAGGTGGGCTGCATCGCCTGCACCTTCGACCAAGCGGTCATGGTTTGCCTGGCAGAAACGCACAGTCTCACCTTCGTCTACGTTGCCTGCAAAAGTGAGGCTGTTGTTCTTAGGGTCAATCGCCAATAAGGTGCGAATTTTCTCTATTTCGCGTTTACCTTCTTCAATGATTGCAAATGGAAAATTCAGCCCGCTGCCAGGGAGGCCCTTCGCGGAGTGTGCCCCTATATACATATTGTAGAGGGGTAATGCTGGTTTGCCGTCCAGTTCCAAGACGACGTTTTTTTCGGATTTGGTTACTTTGCGTGGAGGGCCGTAGGGTTTCCAGCCACGGCCAACGCCAGTTGCAGTTACGATATTGTTGCCGTATAACCCCACTGCAATTACCAGGTTGTCGGACACGGTATCGTTAAACAGCTGTAAGGTTTTGCTAAAGTTAAAGCCATCACCTGCCATGCCACCCATGACAGGGGTTTCACCCAGCACGCTTTTGAATCCTTCAAGTAACTCGGAGCCGTTCACGTTAAGGCCGTCAGAATAAACCAATACCGCTTTCAAGCTATCTGACTGCAGTTGTTTGGCTATACTAACTGCTGTTTCAAAAGAGTTCTGCATGCCGGTCATTTTTGTGTGGGTCACACGCTGGATGGTTTTTTCCCAAAGGATGGCCGTGATTTGCAAGGTGTCATCCAATACGCCGTTGGCAGTTATTTCACCCGAAGTGGAGCAGCCGACAATCTGTGCTGTGGGGTAGCGTTCTTTAAGCGTGCTGGATAGCTTGGCTTCGCCTAATCGTTTTACCGAGCCGAAAACCAGCACCAAATTAGCTGTGGGCAATGGAGATGCGGATGGTAAATCCTTGAGCCCCATTTTGGCTGTTAATGACTCTTGTCTAACTATCATGCTGAACCCCTTGAATGCTTAACTAAAACTAAAAACTGTGTTAATTTAATACAAATTGTTAAAAATTGTAATAATTAATTATAAATTACCCTTAAGGGTAGGTGGAATAAATTTGCTATTTTTTTAAGATGCTTTAAATTGTGTTGCTAATTCATTGAAACTGTATATAAAATGAAATGCCTTTGATACAAATGGTTACAACAGGCGGCAGTAAAAAGTCTTAAGTGATGAAAAAAATATAAGGAGCTTGCTGGTGTCCCAGAAAAAGCCGAATCAAGACAAGTTAACGTTGGATCAGTTATCTCAAGTCAAAGTAATGGTGATTGACGATAGCAATACGATACGCCGCAGTGCCGAGATTTTTTTAAAAGCCTCTGGCTGTGAGGTCGTTCTTGCTGAAGATGGTTTTGATGCCTTGGCCAAAATATCAAACGAACACCCAGATCTGATTTTCGTTGATATCATGATGCCGCGTTTGGATGGTTATCAAACCTGCTCTTTAATCAAAAGAAATTCCCGTTACAAAACGACCCCAGTCATTATGCTATCCAGTAAAGATGGCTTGTTTGACCGCGCGCGCGGTCGTATGGTTGGCTCTGATCAATATCTGACCAAGCCTTTCACACAGGATACGCTCATAGAGGCGGTGCAGATTTATGCAGCGCAAAGCAAGGCTAATCAAGAACAAGAGGAGTAAATATGGCGATACAGAACATATTGGTCGTAGATGACTCGGCTACAGACCGCTTTTTTTTAACGGAACTTCTGGAAACTGCGGGCTACCACGTAACAGGTGCTGAAAGCGGGGAGGAGTGTCTGGCCAAGGTGAATGCCAATCCGCCTGATTTGGTGTTGTGTGACGTGGTGATGCCTGGACTGACAGGTTTTCAGGTGACGCGTACCCTTACAAAAAATGCTGCAACCGCAAATATCCCAGTGATTCTATGCACAGGTAAATCTCAGGCAACCGATCTGGCATGGGCGTTAAAAATGGGGGCTAAAGCATGCGTGACCAAACCCGTGGTAAGTGCAGAGTTGTTATCCTTAATTCAGGGCTTGGAAGCGTGATGTCTGACGGAATTTTGACGCGTCAATTTTAAACGAGTGAAAGTATCGGCATTTTTAACTAGGGTCAATTGATTATCGTGGCACAAACTTCAAATTTACGAGAGTTTCAAGAGTCGATTCTGGCAAAGCTTAAAGAGGCGAGCCATCAGGTTGGTGCGGAATACACATCTAGGCTTGGTGTGTCTGTGGGAGGTAAAAGATTTTTGATTAACCTGAGCGACGTAAGGGAGGTGTTGCCTGTGCCCCCGTTGCAATTGGTGCCGCTTACCAAACCCTGGTTTCTAGGCGTGTCAAATGTGCGGGGTAACTTGTATAACGTCACAGATTTGGCGCAGTTTATGCGTATGCCTCCAACAGCAAAGTCAATTAATAATCGTATTTTGCTGCTGAGTACTGAATCTACCATGCAAGTGGCTTTACTGGTAGATAGTTTGATTGGTTTGAGAAATATTCAGTCCATGCAACTCACTCCTTCGAGCAAAATCTCTGAAGTGTATGGCTTAAATGCCTATGCTGATGCAGATGGCAATGATTGGATAGAGTTGGATGTAGAAACTTTGGTTCAGGATTCAGATTTTGTTCAGCCGATCTAGATTCAGTTGATCTAGGCTTAGCGGATCTTAGGTTTAGCCGCTCTAACGTGTCATGCAGGCACTGAAAAGATTGGTTTTGATGTTTTTTTATTGTATGTGTTGGATTGAGTTTTTATTTAACTTTTTGATTTTAAAAAAATAAATTTAGGAATTGGGGTTGAAAATGGCATTAAATCTTGCAACAATTAAAAGCTTGCCACCGCAAATTGGCGCACTGATTGGTGACGTATTTACAAATTTAAAAAGTAAAATTCCCAATCTTAAATCGACAAAAAAAGCTTCTTCAGATACTGCAACGCTAAGTGCAGGTTACCGGCAACTTCTACTGCAAATTGTGGCGTTTATTCTGTTTGCATTGCTGAGTTTCTGGGTAATTAACCAGGTGCGAGTCAATGGGCCGATTTACAACATCTTGAGCACCTATGAAACCCTGACGGCGGATACCAATCCCCCACCTATGTTCCCGCTCGATGCCTTTGCCTCCTACAATGAAGCGTATGTGGCGTCGACAAGTTTTAATAATCTAAAACGCGATAATGCCTTGGCTAATGCCGCAAAATCTGAAGCCTTGTTTAAAGAGCGTTCTGATTACTGGCGTAAAAACTTAGAGAGCGAAAGCCTAAAGGCGCCCCTGGAGGCCGTGATTAAAGCAGGTGAAAACTTCTTTGACGTGGCGAATAATCGTTATTTGCCGGCTTTGCCACTGGGTACGGTTGCAGCTTCGGCACCATTGTCTGATTTGACTGCTGCGTTTGAGCTCTCTAAACAGGCTGCTAATGAGTTTACCAAGGCGATTGAAAAAGAGAACAAATCACTGATTGAATCACAAACGCAATTTATTCAGTTTGTGCTGATCGGTTTGTTGCTGTTGGGTTTGACTTTACTTGCTTTGATGTATTTTTATGGTAAACGCCAAACAGCGCAATCCATAGCGTTGACAGATCAGCTGGCAAGAGAAGGGCAAGACAACCAAGAGGCGGTGTTGCAGTTACTGGATGAGATGGGTGACTTGGCAGACGGTGACCTCACCGTGAAGGCCGAGGTGCGCGACAATATTGCAGGTGCGATTGCTGACTCTATCAACTACACGATTGATAGTTTGCGGGACTTGGTGGTTGAGATTAACCATGCGACCGAACAGGTGACCTCAGCAACCTCTGTGGCGCAAGGCACATCTGAGCAGTTGTTAAGCGCGGCAGAAACGCAGGCGGCGCAAATCACACAGACAACACAAGCGGTAAACGACATGACGCGTTCGATTCTGCAAGTGTCCAGCAATGCGGAACAAGCATCGCAGGTTGCGCAGCGCTCACTGGAGGCTGCGATTCAGGGTTCTCAGGCTGTGCAGAACACCATTTCAGGAATGAATGAGATTCGTACGCAGATTCAGGAAACTTCAAAACGAATTAAACGCTTGGGTGAAAGCTCACAGGAAATTAGTGAAATCGTGGAATTGATTTCTGACATTACCGAGCAAACCAATATTCTGGCGTTGAATGCTGCGATACAGGCGGCCTCTGCGGGTGAAGCCGGACGAGGTTTTACCGTGGTTGCTGAAGAGGTGCAGCGTCTTGCTGAGCGTTCATCTGAGGCGACCAAGCAGATTAGTGCGATTGTGAAGACGATTCAAACCGACACGAATGGTGCTGTGGTGGCGATGGAGAAAAGTACCGAGGGTGTGGTTGAGGGTGCGCGTGTTGCAGATGCTGCGGGTCAAGCGCTGAACGAAATCGAATCGGTTACGACCAATCTTGCACGTTTGATTCAGTCAATTTCAGCAGCGACAAATGCGCAGACAGAGTCGGCTACTACTGTTGCCAACAACATGCAGATGATCCAAGAGATTACGACACAAACAACAGAAGGTACAAAACTGACAGCGGAATCTGTAGGCCAGCTCAACTCATTGGCAGAGGAACTGCGCGACTCTGTAGCGGGCTTTAAGCTATAAAGTTTAAAGCTTAGTGTTTGAGCGTCAAATTAAGTAAAAGCGTTGCATGGTTAACAGAAAAAACTCCATGAAAAAATTATTTATAAATGGGAGTAAGTAATGCCTGAAGCATTCGATACAGGTCCATTGTCTTGGGTTAAAGATGAGATTGATCAGTCCCTTAAAAAGGTGCTGGATAGCTTTCATGAAGTGAAGGAAAACCCAGGTGAGTTTGCTTCACTGCGCTTTAATATCGCCCACTTATATCAAGTAAGCGGTGCTTTGGATATGGTGGGCTTGGAGGGATGTAAGCGTTACTGCTCCGAAATTGAAACACTCACGAACAAGCTTGAAAAACAGATCGTGCCAGTGACACAGGAGGTGATGTCAGATCTGATTCACGCTGTTGAAACCCTGTCGCAATATCTGCAAAACCTGTTAAATGGCAAGCCTGATCTGCCTACAACACTTTATCCCTCTTTAAAGCCTATCGTTGAAGCGCAGGGTGAGACGCTTGAAGAAAGCGAGTTATTTTTCCCCGACATTGATAACTCCGCCCCTAAAGATCTGCCTAGCAATCCTATAGAGGAATCCGCGATTCCGATATTTGTTGCAGACCAGCGAGTTGTTTTTCAGCGACACTTGCTGGATTGGCTACGCAATCAAAGTGAAGATGCTATTGCAGGCATGCGCGAGAGTATCGCCAAAGTGCAGCAGGTGCAGTTAAAAAATGCGCCAAGAACACTATGGTGGACAGCAACGGCGTTCACAGATGCGCTTGCACAGAAAAAAATAGCTGCAACAGCAGGCGCAAAAAAACTTTGCAGCAAGATAGATCGTCAGTTACGCAATCTATCTATGGGCGAATCTAAGGTGCCTTCGCAATTGTTGCGCGATTTGCTCTATTACGTGGCAATCAGTGAGCCAAGCTCAGAAGCGATTGCGCGCGTCAAAAATGTGTTTGAATTGGACGAGATTTTGCCGCCAGCGACAAGTGCGGCTGAGGGTGAGGCTGTTTCTGCTGCAGCTGAGCAGGCGGCTTTATCACAGTTGATTGCTGATATCCCGAATATCAAGGACTTGTGGGACAGTATTAGCCAGGATGTTGCAGGTGTAGATTACGATAATCTGGAAGCATTACTGCTTAAACTTGATCATATCGCTGGCACGGTCACCCAAAATATTACCAATCAGCACGTTGTCAAATTATTTAATGTCACTCGTGATGTGCTGCATGGCTTGCATGCGGATCATACTAAACTCAATGATGTGGCGTATGTCGAAGTGGCGGCATCATTGAATTTATTGGAGCATAGTTGTGACAAGTACCAGTATCTTGATGCTGATACGTATCAAAAAATTGCCACACAAATTGCCAGATTGCAGTCAATTATCAAGGGTGACGCATTAGCGCCTGCAGTTGAAGCATTTGCAACAGCCAAGCATGATGCGAGCGTCATTGAAGCCGTGGCCAAACAGGTTGTCGGCGCCTTGGCGCAGGTTGAAAAAACACTGGATACTTATTTTAGAAGTCCTGAGCAAAAAGCTGTGCTTGAGGATGCGGGTAAACCGTTACAACAGATTTCAGCTGCTTTCGATATGTTAGAAATGGCAACGCCTAAGTCTATTGCCTTATTGAGTGCAAGTTTTGTAGAGCACTACAAAAATAAAGATGTCAATCTTGAGGATAATGCCGAGTATAGTAACTTCGAGCTTATGGCAGAAAGCTTGAGTATGCTCGGACTGTATGTCGAAGAGCTACCCAATGTGCGGGCAGAGTCTGAACGTGCGTTGACTGAAGCTTTGGCACGATTGCAAAAAGGCGCAAGCACCTTAGGTCTGGCAACTGCTGAACTTCTGCCCGCAGAATCAGTTTTGACGGCTTCAGCGGAGTCATCAAATGACGCAATCGTCGCGCCCGCTCCAATTTTACAAACAAAACCTGCTGCGGCGATTATGGACGAGGTGGTAGATCTTGCCCTGGATGCGGAACTTCAGGATATCTTCTTAACTGAAGCGGAAGAAGTGCTTGCTATCCTGGCGCAGAATTTACAGGCATTGCGTGTGAATGCAACGGATACTGAAGCTTTTGTCGAGCTCCGCCGTGCATTCCATACGCTCAAAGGCAGTGGACGTACGGTTGGCCTGCTTGGCATGGGTGAGGTTGCGTGGGCGGTAGAGAATCTTCAAAACCTGGTAATACAACATAAGGGGTTCCCGACACCTGCAATTTTAGCGTTTATTGAAAAAGTTAGTGCGGATTTTGCCACCTGGGTTTCTGAATTGCAGAAAAATCAGCAAGTGAAGTTAAATCCCGGACCTTACCAGCTACAGGCAACCGAGCTGGCAGATGAGTTTGAGCGCGACTTGGCCAAGGTTAAGCCACAGGTGCAAAGAGAAGAGGTGCTCATAGGCGGCACGCGCAAATTAAGTCGTGCATTCTTCAATATTTTCTTAGGTGAGGCTCAGCAGCATCTGCAAACACTGATAGATGCGCAGGCTGCATTGACGGCTGACCTACAGGCAGCACCGACGGCTGAAAGCTGCCGTGCTGCGCACACGCTGGGCAGCAACGCGTTAACTGCCGGATTCAAACCGATAGGGGATCTAGCTAGAGCATTAGAGTATTGGCTGGACGAGCATAACGGTACATGGAAAGCACAGCATATCGCGTTATATGGTAATGTGGTCAATGCGCTGTCCGATGGCCTTGAAAAAGCGAAAGCGCTCAAAAATCCTAAATCTACACGTGCCTTGGTTATTGCGCTAGGTAAATCTACTGCGCAGATGCAGTCGAGTGCTGCTGAAAAAGCAGAAGCAGCTGTCAAAGAAGTAAATAAAGCCGAGAAACTCAGCAAAAAACAGAAAATCAAAACCGCTCCGACTACAAGCAAAGCTACTGAACCTGCATCGGAAGTGTTGCCAACTGTTGGTGAGGAGGCTGCAGTTCTAGCCGCTGCTGTGGATGCGGAGCAGCAGGCTGAACGCATTATCCAGCGTAAAGACACTGCGGTAAACGATGAGTTGGTTGCACTTTTTGTAGAGGAAGCGCGTGAGCTTGTACCGCAAATTGGCAAGGATCTGCGCGGTTGGCGTGTTACGCCGCAGGATGCAGAGTTCCCCGACTCAATTCAACGCTCACTGCACACGCTTAAAGGTAGTGCTCGTATGGCAGGCCAGGCTGAGATTGGTGATGCTGTGCATGGGATGGAAGACCATGTGATTCGCGCACTGCGAAATCAAGTGACAGCCGATGATTTTGAAAGTATGTTCGTTGAGTTCGATCGCATCGGCTACATGCTTGAGGATCTCATCAGCGGTAATGTGGCGGCGGCAGATGCAGTCACTGCCGGCAGTGTTGTTGTGGCGAAGGCAGTAGCACCTAAACGTCAGGCTGAACGCAAAACGCAATTCTTGCGCATGCGTGCAGATGTGTTGGATAGATTGATTAATGAGGCAGGTGAGATTTCTATCATGCGCTCGCGCATGGATCGGGAAATGCAAAACTTCAAACAATCTTCTGTGGATTTGACCGACAGTATCAGCAGGTTGCGTGCCTATCTGCGTGAATTGGAAATCGAAGCTGAAACGCAATTGCAATCGCGCATGAGCTTGCTGCAAGAGGCAAATGAGACTTTTGACCCGTTAGAGTTTGACCGATTCACACGTTTGCAAGAATTAACCCGGATGATGGCGGAGAGCGTAAACGACGTAGCGACGGTGCAACATGGCTTGCTGCTTAATCTGGATCAGACCGATGCCGCGTTACAGCAACAAAACCGCATGAATCGTGAGTTACAGCAGGGATTGATGGGCGTACGTATGTTGCCGTTTGCTACGATTACTGAGCGCTTGCAGCGTATTGTGCGCCAAACTGCACGCGAGCTGGGTAAGCGTGTTGAGATGACCATTGAAGGTGAAGCGATCGAGCTTGACCGTGGTGTGCTTGATAAAATGGGCGCACCTTTAGAGCATCTATTGCGCAATGCCGTCGCGCATGGTTTGGAATCTGCCGAAGCACGGGTTAAAGCCGGCAAATCAGAGGTTGGTCATATTACGCTCAAGTTGAGTCTGGAGAATGATGAAATTACGTTGGTGATCACCGATGATGGTGCGGGTGTCAATCTCACCAAAGTTAAGCAGAAAGCCATTGAAAAAGGCATGTTTACTGAAGATCAGGAAATCACGGATCAGGCACTGATGACCGTGATATTTGAGCCTGGCTTCTCAACTGCAGAAAATATCTCACAAATTTCAGGTCGTGGTGTAGGTCTAGATGCCGTGCGAAGTGACATCGCTGCTTTGGGTGGCCGTATCGATGTCAGCAACGCTACAGGCTTGGGTGCAATGTTCAATATTTACCTGCCGGTGACCTTGTCTGTGGCGCAGGTAGTATTGTTACGCGCGGGTAATAAGATATTTGCGGTTCCTTCAGTGATGGTAGAGCAGGTACAGAAACTTAAACCCGAAGATTTGACGAACGCGTATGCCAATAACAGGGTTGAGTGGATAGGGCGCGAGTATCCCTTGCATTTCTTGTCCAAGTTGATTGGAGATGCTGAACACATTGCGCAATCACAGATTTATACGCCTGTCATACTGCTGCGTAGTGGTGCCTATCGCACTGCATTGCATGTAGATGAGATTATTGGCAACCAGGAGGTTGTCATGAAGCCAATGGGCACGCAGTTGGCGCATGTGCCAGGCATGATTGGCGCAACCGTGCTGGGTGATGGTGCTATCGTGCTGGTGATTAACCCTGTATTACTTGCAAACCGTGAAGCGCTGACAAGTGGCGCGATTAAAGTGACAACGGTAGCCCCTGTGGTTGAGGAGGTGAAAAAACTTGCTTTGGTGGTTGATGACTCACTTACGATGCGTAAAGTACTGTCACGCGTGCTGGAGCGTGAAGACTTTGAAGTGGTTACCGCGAATGATGGAATGGATGCTATCCAGAAATTGCAGCAAATCACACCGGATGTGATTCTTACCGATATTGAAATGCCCCGCATGGATGGTTTTGAGTTCTCACGCTATGTACGGGACAACCCTGCTACAGCTACTACGCCACTTATTGTTATCAGTTCACGTACTGCTGATAAACACCGCAATGTGGCCAGTGAGATAGGGGTTAATGCCTACTTGGGTAAGCCTGTGCAGGATGAGGTATTAATCGAGCAGGTGAATGCCTTATTGAAATAGTCGATTTTGCCGTGGCGCCAACAGGGCTGCGGTAAAATCCTCTTTCCCGTGGTTCTTCTATAGCGCCGTAGTTTAACTCGCTGTCAGCACTCAAGTCGGCAGGGCATCTAGCATCGCTAAACTTGGCAGCCGGAAACGCCGTCAGGCGCTCAGTTGTTTATGTGAAAATTGGTCATTTATCCATTATTTGTCTTATCAACCCTGACCATAGCAGTGCTCAATAAGGTAAAATTTACCTTATGCTAGAAACTGCACCGACACCTCCAGACTCTCCGAAATTTGTTCATCTGCGCTGCCATAGCGAGTATTCGATTGTGGATGGCATCGTGCGTATTGATGACTACGTCAAGCAGGCGGTCAGCGACCAGATGCCTGCATTAGCCTTAACTGACCTTAACAATTTGTTCGGCGCGATTAAGTTCTATAAGGCAGCACGTGGTAAAGGTGTCAAGCCGATTGTTGGCTGTGACATCTGGCTGGAAAATGCCGAGAATCGTGACCAGCCTTCGCGTTTATTGTTACTTTGTCAATCACATGCAGGTTATTTGCTGCTTTGTCAGTTGTTGAGTCGTGCTTTTTTGCATAACCAGCACCGCGGACGTGCCGAAATTAAGCGTGAATGGCTGAGGGAAGCGGGTACGGAGGGCTTGCTACTGCTTTCTGGTGCAATGGCAGGAGATGTTGGCCAAGCCTGCGCGCAGGGCAAGCTTGCCTTGGCAGAAGAGCTGGCGGCAGACTGGCAACGTTTGTTCCCCAATCGCTATTATATTGAAGTGCAGCGTACCGCAACGGATACGCAGAAAACGGCAGAGGCTCAGTATATTCATCATGCACGCTTAATCGCAAATGCGCTTGATTTACCCATAGTCGCGACGCATCCTGTTCAGTTTATGACAGAGGATGATTACCAGGCGCATGAAGCCAGAACCTGCATTGCTGAAGGTTATGTGCTGGCTGACTCAAGGCGCCCGCACAACTTCACGCCTGAGCAGTACTTTAAAACGCAGGCACAAATGGCAGAGCTGTTTGCCGATATGCCGGAGGCATTAATCAATAGTGTTGAAATCGCCAAGCGATGTAATTTAACTTTAACGCTGGGTAAAAACTATCTGCCACAATTCCCGACACCCAACAATGAGAGTTTAAATGATTATTTAATTGCAGAGGCCAAATCAGGTTTAAACAAACGTCTTGAAATCTTGTATCCGGATGAGCATGTGCGCACCGCCAAGCGTGGGCTTTATGACACCCGACTTGATTTTGAAACCAATGTGATTAACCAAATGGGGTTTGCAGGCTACTTTCTGATTGTGGCTGATTTTATCAACTGGGCAAAAAATAACGGCGTGCCAGTGGGGCCCGGTCGTGGGTCAGGTGCCGGCTCTGTAGTTGCCTATAGTCTGGGTATTACCGATCTGGATCCGCTTGAATACAATCTGCTGTTTGAACGCTTTTTAAACCCTGACCGCGTATCCATGCCTGACTTTGATATTGACTTCTGTCAGGAGGGACGTGATCGCGTGATTGATTATGTGAAACAGAAATATGGCATTGATGCCGTTTCACAGATTGCCACTTTTGGTACCATGGCGGCAAAAGCCGTGATTAGAGATGTAGGGCGAGTGCTGGATCTACCCTTTAATTTTGTAGATGGTATTGCAAAATTGATTCCGCTTGAGTTGGGGATTACCCTGTCAGATGCCCTGGAAAAAGAGCCGCAGCTGGCTGAGCGACGAGAAAATGAAGAAGAAGTGCGTGAGCTACTGGAGCTTGCATTAAGGCTGGAAGGCCTGGTACGTAATGTTGGCATGCATGCAGGGGGCGTGTTGATCTCACCGGGTAAAATCTCGGATTTTTGCCCGATTTATTGTCAGCCGGATGGTGCAAGTCTGGTGAGTCAGTTTGATAAAGACGATGTAGAGGCCGTGGGCCTGGTTAAGTTCGACTTTCTTGGGCTGCGTACACTCACCATTTTGGATATGGCGCTGGATAATGCAAACAAACAGCGCGCCGAAGAGGGGTTGCCGCCTCTGTCGTTTTCAACTTTGCCGATTAACGACAGGGCGACATTTCAGCTGCTCAAAACTGCAAATACTACAGCTGTGTTCCAGTTGGAGTCGCGCGGCATGAAAGATATGCTCAAGCAGGCGATGCCGGATTGTTTTGAAGATATTATTGCTTTGGTTGCGCTGTACCGCCCAGGCCCGATGGATCTGATTCCGGATTTTTGCCGCCGCAAGCATGGTAAGCAGCGCGTGGAGTATCCGCATCCGCTTACCGAACCTATTCTGAAAGAAACCTACGGCATTGCGGTGTATCAGGAACAGGTGATGCAAATCGCACAGGTGGTGGCAGGTTATAGTCTGGGTGGTGCGGACCTGTTACGGCGCGCTATGGGCAAAAAGAAAAAAGAAGAAATGGACGCGCAGCGTCTGACCTTTACCGAAGGCGCGGTTAAAAACGACATGACTGAGCGTCAGGCCAGTGAGTTGTTTGACTTGCTTGAAAAATTTGCAGGCTATGGTTTTAATAAATCCCACGCTGCAGCCTACGCGCTGGTTGCCTATCACACGGCGTATCTCAAAACACATTACCCCGCAGCATTTTTAGCAGCGACGATGTCGGCAGATATGAATAATACCGACAGCGTGCATATTTTTTATGATGATTGTGCGCCAAATCAGGTTGAAGTGTTGCCGCCCGATGTGAATCAAAGCGAGTTTAAATTCAAGCCTGTGAGTAAAACACAGATTCTTTATGGGTTGGGTGCAATCAAAGGCACAGGCTGGGCAGCCATAGAGGTCATCCTGCAGGCGCGTGCGCAGGGTGGACACTTTAAGAGCTTATTTGATTTTTGTGCTCGCCTTGATCTGCGCAAGGTGAATCGACGCGTGATTGAGTCCTTAATCCGTGCAGGCGCTTTTGATCAGCTAGAGCCCAATCGCAACGCCTTGCTCGCAGGCGTGGCGCTTGCTATCAGTGCGGCTGAGCATAGCAATGCTAACAGTAATCAAAATAGCCTCTTTGGCGAGATTTCGGATCAATCTGTACACGTGTTGCCCGATGTGCCGGCATGGTCTGAGCAACAGCGTTTGCAGGAAGAAAAAGCCGCACTGGGTTTTTATTTTAGCGGGCACCCTTATTGGTCTTATCAAAAAGATTTGAGTCAGTTTATCAGCACCACCTTGGCGAACCTTAGCCCAAAAGAACAACCGCAGTTGCTGGCAGGCATCGTTTCAGGCGTGCGTAACCGCATGACGGCCAGAGGTAAAATGGCGATTGTTGGTTTGGATGATGGTACCACGCGTATCGAGGTGGTCGTAGGCAATGACTTGCTTAATCAGGCGCAGAGCTTATTAAAAGATGATCAGTTGGTGATTGTTGAAGGACGCGTCAGCAACGATGATTTTTCAGGCGGAATCCGCGTCAATGCGCGCAAGTTGTATGATTTGTCGCGCTTACGGAATACCCGCGCAAGTTTTTTGAAAATTTCGTGTAACGGCCAGGCAGATGCAGTTAAACTGAAAGCATTATTAAAGCCTTATTGTTTAAATGTGACGGAAGAGCAGCGCGGTTGTCTGATTAAAGTGGAGTATCACAATCAAACGGGCAAGGTTGAGCTTATGCTCGGCAATGACTGGCGTGTTGATTTGCACGATGAACTGATAGCGAGTTTAACCGAGTGGTTAAGTCAAAGTAATGTAAAAATCCTATATAATTGACGAAGGTCTTTAATAGACCCCGGGATTGAGATTTTTAAATAAAACGACTAGAGATTTTTGCATGAAGCATTAGAAGTTTATTTTTATCAAAAACATCAAAACCCTGTCATTTCGGACAAACTTAAAAATATGATGAAATCAGATGATTATAAATATTTCTCACATTGTTAAGAATGACAGCTTGGACATTTTTTGAATTAAATTAGCCATGTGCAAAAGTCTCTATAAATAAAACTAAGTGTTAAGGTAGCGCTGTGTGGGTGATTGAGAGATAAATGAATCATCACTATAAGCGGTCGTTTTGATACCGCTTAGTCTTCAGCCCCTGATTCCAGCCTCTAATAGAGAAGAAAAGATGAAAATTAGTTACCTAGATTTTGAACAACCAATTGCAGAACTTGAAGCAAAAATTGAAAACCTGCGTACTTCACACAGTGATGATGGAGGGTTGGATATTTCTAAAGAGTTGCTGGCTTTGGAGAAAAAAAATAAAAAACTCTCCGAAGATATTTACGGCAATTTGTCAGCTTGGCAAATTTCACAGCTTGCACGCCATCCACAGCGGCCTTACACGCTGGATTACATTCAGGCATTGTTTACAGATTTTGAAGAGTTGCATGGCGACCGTGCTTATGCCGATGACCCTGCGATTGTAGGTGGTCTGGCACGCTTTGAAGGGCAGCCCGTGATGGTGATTGGCCATCAAAAAGGGCGCGATGTGCGTGAACGCCAATACCGTAATTTCGGTATGCCGCGTCCTGAGGGTTATCGCAAGGCGCTGCGCCTTTACCGTCTGGCGGAAAAGTTTAATATTCCGATTATCACGCTGATTGATACTCCGGGCGCATATCCGGGCATTGGTGCTGAAGAGCGTGGTCAATCTGAAGCAATTGCCAGAAACCTCTATGTGATGGCTGAGCTGAAAACACCGATTATCGGCGTTATTATCGGCGAGGGTGGTTCAGGTGGTGCGTTGGCACTGGGTGTTGTAGACCAGTTGCTGATGCTGCAATATGGGACTTATTCCGTGATTTCACCAGAAGGCTGTGCCTCAATTTTGTATAAGAGTGCCGATAAAGCCTCTGTTGCCGCCGAATCGCTGGCGATTACCGCGGACCGCCTCAAGGCATTGGGTCTGGTGGATAAAATTGTGCCAGAACCATTAGGCGGTGCACACCGTGCACCTGAAGAAGTGATGCAGACTTTGCATGGATTACTCAAAACGGAATTAACACGCTTAAAATCAAAATCCATCAAGGCATTGTTAGTCAATCGCTATGAACGTCTGATGAGTTATGGAAAATTCAAAGAAGTTGCTGAAAGATAGCACTTCCAAAAGAAGGGCTGACATACAAGCTAAGTATAGTAAGCCCTCAATCACGTCATTGGATGCTTTAAATACTCATCCTCTCGTTGCAAAACTAAATACATTTTTTTTAGCACGAAATTTTTCTAAAAGTACAGAACTGCTGCTAGCGCTTAGTGGTGGCCTGGATTCGATGGTGTTGCTACACCTGCTCAGCCAAGTTAAACGCAATTTAGGCTTTGAGTTGCGTGCGATGCATGTGCATCATGGATTAAGCCCGAATGCGGATGCATGGGCCGAGTTGTGTAAGCGGCAATGTGCACTGTATGGCGTGCCTTTAAAAACGGTATATGTAAAAGTGAATCAAGCCAGCAAGTTGGGGGTTGAGGCCGCCGCACGCCAGTTGCGCTATCAGGCATTATTTGCGGATCAATCAGGTGCAGACAGATTTGTTGTAATGGCACACCATCAGGATGATCAGGCGGAAACTCTGCTTTTGCAGTTAATGCGTGGTTCAGGCGTGAAGGGCTTGTCTGCTATGGCTGTTGTAGACAGCACACGGCATCTGTTGCGACCCTTGCTGAATGTGTCCCGCCACGCACTTGCTGACTATGCAGTGCAGCATGGTCTTATCTGGTGTGATGATGAAAGTAATCGCGATGTGCACTTTGAGCGCAACTTTTTGCGGCACGAGATCATGCCAGTGTTGGCGTCGCGCTACCCGGCAGTACAATCGACGCTGGCGCGCACGGCCGCACATTTGGCTGAGGCAAATGACTTACTGGACGTGTTGGCAAAGCAGGATGCCGAAAATCTGTTGGCGGATAACAGCTTATGTTTAAAAGGCTTGGCAGTGTTGGATTTTGTGCGTTCCAAAAATCTGTTACGCTGGTGGTTAGGCCTAAATCAGCTTGCAATGCCTAGCACAGAGCATTTATCAGAAATTATCCAGCAATTGCTACATGCCAAATCAGATGCCGATTTGATGATTCGGCTGCAGGATAAGACGATAAGGCGCTATCAAAACCGTGCTTACATCGGCGTGGATAAAATACCGTTACCTTTTGATCTGGTTTGGCAGGGTGAGCCCTGCCTTGATATACCCAATGGAGGAAAATTAAATTTTGTTGCTGTGGAAGGGCGTGGGCTATCGCACAAGTATGTCATGCACCAGCTCAGAGTTACGCATCGTACCGGCGGAGAACGGTTTAAGCCTCATGCCGCCAAACCAACAAGAACGCTAAAGTACTTGTTGCAGGAAATCAATATGCCGCCATGGCAGCGCACGCACTTACCTTTGATCTACTGGGGCGATACCCTGGCCTATGTGCCGGGCGTAGGCGCTGCATGTGATTTGGCTGCTTCTGCATCTGAGCAGGGTTACGAAGTGTTTTGGCAATATGATGCTTTTAGCGTTTAAGCAGCAATTGCAGTTTTGGCCAGATATTCTCCAATAAAATAGCTTGCCCCTCGGCATTCGGGTGTAGACCATCTTTTTGCATGCGCTCAGGATTGGTGGCAATATTTTCCAGCATAAATGGCACTAGTGGCGCATTATGCTGTCTACTTAATGCGTTAAAGCTTTGATAAAATGCGCCCGTGTATTGTGTGCCATAGTTAGGGGGCATTTTCATGCCGACAATGAGCACTTTTGCGCCTTGCTTTTTACAGGCAGTAATGATTTGATGAAGGTTGTTTTTCATCTCTGCAATGGGCAGGCCACGCAGGCCATCATTGCTGCCCAGCGCTAAAATAACAATTTCGGGTTTGGTTTTTGCAAGCGTGCTATTGATGCGTGTGCTACCGCCACTGGTGGTTTCGCCGCTGATGCTGGCGTTAATCACTGTGTAACGGTAGTTTTGGGTATGGATTTTTTTTTGCAGCAATGCTGCCCAGCCTTGCTGTTTCGGGATGCCGTAGGCTGCAGATAAGCTGTCACCATAAACCAGAATTTTAGGATAAGCGGTATCGGCATAAGCGGGGAGTGCGGCAAGGCTTATGCATAGTAAACCCGGCCGTACTAGGCCAGTGACTAGTGTTTTTAACATCAAAAATAAACGGAACAGCATGAAGGTACAGTCTCCAGTGATACAAGCGCAGAATTTATATTATGAAATCAACCATCATCATAATCAATTGCGCATTTTACAAGGGTTGAATTTAAGTATTATTTCGGGTGAGCAAGTGGCCATTGTCGGATGCTCCGGCTCCGGCAAGTCTACACTATTAAGTTTGCTCGCTGGGTTGGACGTGCCAACACGGGGTAATGTTCAAATTAATGGCCAATTATTCAGCAGCCTGGATGAAGATGGTCGTGCCGCGGTGCGTGCCATGACGATGGGCTTTGTGTTTCAGTCTTTTCAGTTACTCCCTGCACTCACCGCACTTGAAAATGTCATGCTGCCTTTACAGTTAAAGGGTTCGGCTAATGCCCAGGCACTCAGTATGGCTGCACTTGATAAAGTTGGCTTGAGCGAGCGTACTTCACATTACCCCAAGGAGTTATCTGGTGGTGAGCAGCAGCGTGTGGCCATAGCGCGTGCCTTTGCAACCGCTCCGGCCATTTTGTTTGCGGATGAGCCCACGGGTAACCTCGACCAGGAGACAGGGCAAAGGGTTATAGAGTTGCTGTTTGGTTTAAACAAGGATGCAGGCACTACACTGGTGTTAGTGACACATGATATGCAACTTGCAAATCGCTGCGAGCGTAAGTTGCTTCTTTCTCAAGGCGTGCTAACTGAAGTGGGGGCGGCGTGATGCTGGTGATTAAGCTGGCATGGTCGCAAACCCTAAGCCTATGGCGTGCAGGCGCATTACGGGTGCTGGGGATGGCCTTGGTGCTGGCAGTTGCCGCTATTACCGCCGTGAGTTTTTTTACGCAGCGTGTTGCTTCGGGTTTGAGTCAGCAAGGTGGATTAATGCTGGGAGGAGATATGGTGATTGTAGCAGATCATGCTATTTCTCATGATTATTTACTTGAGGCGCAAGGTTTGGGGTTGGTCACGGCGTTGACTTACGAGTTTCCGAGTATGGTGGCTAATCAGGTGTCTAACCAGCTAGTCCAGATTAAGGCGGTTGATAGTAACTTTCCTCTGCGAGGAGATTTTAGCGTCGCCGGTAGTCTCACTGAGTTGGGGCGCACCGTAACAGAAGCGCCTGGTCCCGGCGAGGCGTGGATAGAGCCGCGATTAGCCAGCTTGTTAGAGGTGAAGGTCGGGGACACGCTGGACGTGGGTGAACACACGTTGCGTGTGAGTGCGATTTTGCTTGGCGAACCTTCTCGTGGAGGTAATATCTTTAACCTTTCACCGCGCGTGCTGATGAATGCGCACGACTTGGCGGCTACCAAGTTGATTCAATACGGTAGTAGGGTGAGGTTTCAACTGGTGTTGGCAGGTGATGTGGCCGGGCTCAATCGGTTTCAGCAGAAAATAAAGCCGCAACTAAAAAAAGGCGAGCGTATTGAAACGGTGCGCGATGCCAGACCAGAAATAAAGTCAGCCCTGGATAAAGCGCAGCAGTTTTTGGGTCTGTCAGCTATGGTCAGCGTGATATTGGCAATGGTAGCTATGCTGCTGGCCAGCATGCCGTTTGTGAAGCAAAGTTTAAATAGCTTTGCACTCATGCGATGTTTCGGTGCTCAGCAAAAAACTTTGATGTCTGTACTGGCAGCTCAGACTTTAATCATTGCGCTTGTGAGTGCGCTGATCGGTGTGCTCGTTGGTTTTCTGGTGCAACTTGGACTGGCACAGTTGGCAGATAAGCTGTTTTTACAAGAGCTGCCACATGTGACATGGCAGCCTGTGCTGGTAGGGGTTGCAGTAAGCTTAACCATGCTGGCGGCTGTGGTGCTGCCGCATGCATGGCAAATGCGCAAGCTTTCGGCTATGAATATATTGCGGCTTGAAACATTGATGCAGCCGATTTCCGCGCAAGCCAAATTTTTACCGGCAGCTTTTGTGATGGTAGGAATGGTTTTTTTGCAGGCGAATGATATGAAAATCGCCATGGCCACTGTGTTGGCGATGGCAGGTATGAGCCTGGTGGTGTTGATTGCCGTGTATGGGTATACCTTGCTCGCCGGCAAGCTTTTTGTCTTATTGCCGGCAGGCCATGTGCGATCAGCCATAGGCTTTGGTGTGCAGGGGCTAAAGCGCAGGTTAGGTTTATCTACCGTGCAAATGGTCGGATTTAGCTTAGGGCTAATGGTGTTGATGCTGCTGGCATTGGTGCATGGTGATTTGCTGCGTAACTGGCAAGCCTCGCTGCCTAAAGATGCGCCCAATCGCTTTGTGATTAATATCCAGCCCGATCAGATTGAAAGTGTATCGCAGTTTTTTACACGTGCAGGCATAAAGGATACCGAGATTTTTCCAATGGTGCGCGCACGCCTCACACAGCATAATCAGCAAATGGTAAATTTGGAAAAGTTTGACAATGAGCGCGCAAAACGCCTGGCTGAGCGCGAGTTTAATTTGTCATGGGCGACTAGGATGCAAAGTGATAATCAGCTCGTTGCAGGCAAGTGGTGGACGGAGGATGCGCTTGATCAGCCTTATTTATCTCTGGAGCAGGGTTTGGCTGAGTCATTGGGCATTCGGCTTGGCGACACTTTGGTGTTTGATGTGGCAGGGATGCCGATGACGCTGCAAGTCACCAACTTGAGAAAAGTGCAGTGGGACACCATGCGCGCTAATTTTTTTGCGGTGACACCGCCTGGAATTTTAAAAGATTACCCTGCCAGCTACATCAGCAGCTTTCATCTGCCGGCGGGCATGCACGCGCAGTTGAACCAGTTGGTGAAAACGCATCCCAATCTCACGGTGATTGATACTGAAGCGTTATTGGAGCAAATTCGTACAATTATCAACAGAATGAGCAGTACGCTGGCCTATGTATTTGCTTTTAGTTTGATTGTTGGGTTGGCAGTTTTATATGCAGCCTTGGTGGCAACGCGTGATGAGCGTGTGATGGAAGCAGCGCTGCTTCGTGTAATTGGCGCATCTAGACGGCAAGTGAATATCGCTTATATGACAGAGTTTGTCAGCATTGGGCTTTTGGCTGCGATAGTGGCAAGTGTTGCTGCAAACCTGTTGGCGTATTTTATCAGCATCAGGCTGTTAGGCATTCCCTATCAGTTTAATTTCAATCTGGCGCTACTCGTCATGCTGTTGTCTGCCATCTTGATTCCTGTGGCGGCTTGGTTAAGTCTGCGCAGGTTTTTAAATGTACCACCCAGGCAATTACTCAATAGCATTTAATTTCATAACCACCATATTGGTTGTTTACAACCACCACATTGGCTGTAAACAACCAATTTTATCGCAAAGTCTGTTATTATTATTTGTAAATAAATTGTTACACATTGATTAATAATGACTATTTCTCGTCAATTAAAACTGGAATGTTTATTGCAATAATATGCCCAGCACTAAAGCTGTTTATAAAAATAAGGACGATCATGCATAAAACATTACAACCTAAAATCATCTTGGCCGCTATTCTGGCGGCCTACGCCATGCCGCATTATGCCCTGGCTGATGGCAAAGCTAATGCCGTGACATTGGATAAAATTGACGTGATTGGCACCACGCCATTAGCGGGCGTTGGTTTGCCTATCGAGCAGGTGCCATCCAATGTGCAAGTAGTAAAAGGTGAAGAATTAAAAGAACAGGGCAGCCTGAGCATTGCTGATTTCATGAATAATAATTTGCTGGGCGTGAGTGTGAATGAAACACAAAATAACCCGTATCAACCGGATATTTTATTCCGCGGTTTTACTGCCTCACCTTTGTTGGGTACGCCACAAGGCCTGTCAGTGTTCCAGGATGGTGTGCGCGTCAACGAGCCATTCGGTGATGCCGTGAACTGGGATCTGATTCCCGTCAATGCAATTGCAGGCATCAATCTGATGCCTGGCTCAAATCCGGTATTTGGCTTAAATACGTTAGGCGGTTCATTATCTGTCACTACCAAAAACGGTCGTACGCATCAAGGTGGAGGTGTTGAAACCAGTTTTGGCTCATGGTCACGCAAAACGGTTGCCGCTGAATTTGGCGGTGTGTCTGCGGATAATTCAATCGATTATTTTATCGCGGGTAATTATTTTGATGAAGATGGCTGGCGCGATCACTCTCCAACAGAAGTAAAACAGATTTTTGGTAAACTTGGCTGGGAGAACGAAACTTCACGTCTCGAATTAAGCTATACCGGTGCTGATAACGATATGATCGGTAATGGTCTGGTGCAAAAAGAGCTGATAGAAGACTTCGGCCGTGAAACCATTAACACCAAACCTGACCAGACCAAAAACACATTGTCATTCTTGAATCTTAACGGTAATCACTGGTTTAATGATGATGTGCAATTGACTGCGAATACTTATTTTCGTGATTCCAAACGTAAGACCCTCAATGGTGATGTCAATGATGGCTATCAACTAGGCACGGATATCGCGACGAATGATGCAGATTGTCGAGCCAATGCCGGCGGCAATGCTGATGAACATTGTAGTGGTGCACTGAACCGCAGCCGTACCGACCAAACCGGTTATGGTATCAATGCGCAGTTGGCATTTAACCAGCCGTTATTTGAAAAGCAGAACCAGTTTATCGTTGGCGCCGGTTATGACTACTCACGTATTAAGTTTAATCAGTCATCTGAATTTGGGATTGTCAACGCGTCACGCGGTATAGATGCTGTTGGTCATGAAGATGATGAGGCAGAAGTGAATTTGCGTGGCAAGACGCAAAGTTATGGTGTATTTGCGACGGATACTCTATCTTTAAATGATTTCTGGCACGTCACCTTGTCTGGCCGCTACAACCATATCAAGGTTAAAAACAGCGATAAATTAACGCCTGATTCAAGCGATCCTGAATCATTGAGTGGTAACCATAGTTTCAATCGTTTCAATCCTGCGGTGGGGGTGAGCTTTACGCCAACCAAAGATTTATCTGTATATGGTTCTTATAACGAAGGCATGCGTGCACCAACTTCGATGGAGTTAGGTTGTGCAAACCGTGACCAGCCATGTAAGTTACCTAATGCCATGGCAGGTGATCCGCCATTAAAAGAGGTTGTGTCAAAGACATACGAGTTCGGCGCGCGTGGCAACCTGTCGCAAGATCTGAAATGGTCAGCTGCAGTGTATCGCACTGAGAATCATGATGATATTCATTTTATTGCCGCAGGTTCTACGGGTAATCCGAGCAACGGTTTTTTTGATAACATCGGCAAAACCCGTCGTATGGGTTTGGATGCCGGCTTATCGGGCGCTATTGGCAATTTGAGCTGGAATGCGGGCTATAGTTACATTAAAGCAACTTACGAAACCGACCTTGAGCTAGCCAATGCACTGAACTCCACCTCTGTCACCTCTGGACCTGATGATGTCATTAAAGTGAAGAAAGGTGATCGTTTAGCCAATATTCCTGACCATGCATTAAAACTGCGCCTGCAATATGCAGTGACACCAAACTGGACAGTTGGCACTAACATCAACACGTTCTCAGATGTGTATGTACGCGGTAATGAAAACAACAGACATCGTGCCAACGATGGTGATAATAATCATGTGCAGGATAACGGTAAAATCGGTGGTTACACAGTTGTGAATCTTGACACACGTTACAAGTTTGGTAGCAGTGGCTGGCAGGTTTTTGCTAAAGCGATCAATATCTTTGATAAAGAATATGCAACAGGTGGTCAATTTGGTGAAAACTGGATTGAAAACGGTGCATTTTCCGGTGAGGATGAGCCCTCCAAGTTTGTGATGCCGGGCGCTCCTCGTGCCGGTTGGATTGGCCTTCGCTATGAATTTGGCGGAAAAAAATCAGCCGTGGCTTATGACAATGATTAATCGGAGTTTGTAAATTGCAACTGGCGCACCTACACTCGAGTGAAGCTACCATGCTAATCAAGCAGCAGTCAAAAGTACTGATTGTTGAAGATGAAGCCTTGTTTGCCCGTGCAGTGGTGCGTCGTTTGCAAAAATCCGGCTATGAATGCGCGCATGTTGAGAGCCTTCAGGATGCACGCAATATCGTGAAGCAATTTACTCCTGATATTGTCTTGCTTGATATGCGTTTACCAGATGGTAACGGGCTGGACCTGCTCCCCGAATTTGTTGCAAAAAATGCGGTCGTGATTATCATGACGGCACACGGCGAGATCAGTGACGCTGTCACCGCCATGAAATTAGGTGCTTTGGATTACCTTAAAAAGCCCATCGATTTAGAAGAAATGCTGCTGTCCATACAAAAAGCAGAAGCGGCTACAGTACAAAACACTAGCCTGGATTATTCCCGCCAGCGCAATGCCCATGCGATAGATGGCGTGGAGTTTTTGGGCGAAAGCCCTGCCATGCAGAGCATCAAAACACAAATTCAGCGTATTGCCCAACTGGTGTCCGGTGACAGCATCCCGCCAACCGTATTGATTGGCGGTGAGACGGGCACAGGTAAAGATGTGGCGGCACGCATGCTGCATTTGTCTTGTAAAAATGGAACAAGTACCCAAAGTAAGCCTTTTGTCCATGTGGATTGTGCCTCATTGCCTGCCGAACTCATAGAAAGTGAATTGTTTGGGCATGAAAAAGGTGCTTTTACGGGTGCGGTGAGTGCGCGCCCAGGGTTGATTGAAGCCGCCGAAGACGGCACTTTGTTTTTAGATGAAATCGGCGAATTGCCTTTGAGCCTGCAGGCTAAATTGCTCAATGTATTAGAGCGCAGGGTGGTGCGGCGCATAGGCTCCACCAAAGAGCGTGCAGTACTTGCTCGGTTTGTTGCAGCAACCAACCGCGATCTGCATCAAATGTCGCTCGCAGGTAAATTTAGGCAGGATTTATATTATCGCCTGAATGTGATGAGTATTGCGATGCCGCCACTACGTGAGCGAGAAGGCGACAGTTTATTGCTGGCCTGGCATTTTGCGAGCCACACCGCCAAGCGTTATGGTTTGTCTCAGCCAAGTTTTACACCAGATGCAATTCATTTAATCAGCACTTATCGTTGGCCCGGTAACGTGCGTGAATTAAAGCATCAGATCAGTCGCGCTGTGTTGCTTTGCCACAACCAACAAGTGTCAGCTCTTGATTTGGCGCTGCCTGTGCACACCGCTATGCCGTTACCTGCCCCAATCGTTGAGCCGGTAATTGCCGAAGACGCGCATCAATCTATGCTGGATGCCACGGAAAAGGCCATTTTAATCCAGGCGCTGGAAGAAAATAGATATAACGTATCTGAGGCTGCGCGTAAATTAGGAATTACCCGCATGACCATGCGTTACCGTATGGATAAACATCAAATCAAGCACTAGCATCTTTACAGTTTTACATAATTTTGCTGCTTGCAATGACGGCAAAAGCACCGCATGGTATGATTCAGCCCATTGTGAATTGGAAAAAAACATCATGCAAATCGGAACCCCTTTAAGCCCAAATGCAACGCGTGTCATGCTGTTAGGCAGCGGTGAGCTCGGTAAAGAAGTCATTATCGCATTGCAGCGATTGGGTGTTGAAGTGATCGCGGTTGATCGCTATGCCAATGCTCCGGGCCACCAGGTGGCGCATCGTGCGCACGTGATTGATATGACCAATGATCAAGTGCTACGTGATTTGATTGCGCAGGAAAAACCGCATCTCATCGTACCGGAAATCGAGGCGCTCAATACAGCCACTTTGGCTGATATTGAAAAGTCGGGTATTGCGACCGTGATTCCTACCGTTAAAGCGGTGCAACTGACGATGAACCGTGAAGGAATTCGTCGTTTAGCCGCAGAAGCGCTTAAATTACCCACTTCGCCTTATGCCTTTGCCAAGAGTGAAGCTGAGTTACAAGCAGCGATTGATGCCGGAATCGGCTACCCATGTTTCATCAAACCAACCATGTCATCTTCGGGCAAGGGGCAGTCTCGCATCACGCAAGCCAGTGAAGTTAAAACGGCATGGGATTACGCAGCATCGGCAGGACGCGTAAATCAAGGTGTGGTGATTGTAGAAGGCCAGATTGATTTTGACTTTGAAATCACTTTGCTGACTGTACGTGCGAAAAATGCACAAGGCGAGATTGCGACTTATTTCTGCGAGCCGATTGGTCATGTGCAGGAAAAAGGTGATTATGTAGAAAGCTGGCAGCCACAGTCAATGACGCCGAAAGCGCTGGAAGAATCCAAACGTATCGCCAAAGCGGTAACGGATAACTTAGGTGGTTTAGGTTTGTTTGGGGTTGAATTGTTTATCAAAGGTGATTATGTATGGTTCAGTGAAGTCAGCCCACGCCCGCATGATACCGGCATGGTGACCATGGCCAGCCAGCGTTTCAGCGAGTTTGATTTGCATGCACGTGCGATTTTAGGTTTGCCTGTGGATGTGCGCTTGCGTGATGCAGGCGCAAGTGCTGTGATTTATGGCGGACATGAAACTAAGCAATTAGCATTTGATGGCGTTGAAGCAGCACTGGCAGTGCCCAGTGCCGATATTCGCCTGTTCGGTAAGCCGGAATCATTTGTTAAACGGCGTATGGGCGTAGCATTAGCGACTGGCAAAGATGTCACGGAAGCCAGAAGCCGTGCAAAACTGGCGGCCAGCCTGGTTAAACCAAAAGTAGGCTAAATGTAGGAGCGGCTTGTAGCCGCGAAGCACTTAAAATCAAATAACATTTGCGGCTACAAGCGTTTACTACAGTGAAGAGTGATACGTATGCTTAATAAAATCCAAGAAGTAAACAGCGACAAAAGCACTTTTTTTGAACTGCTAGGCGGTGAAGAAAAGGGGGCGGAAAATATCCGCCAGCTGGTGGAAACGTTTTATGACATTATGGATACCGATCCAAAAGCGGAAGGTATTCGTAAAATGCATCAGGCAGATTTGACTTCGGCCCGCGAAAAATTATTTATGTTTCTCACCGGCTGGACCGGCGGACCGCAGCTATATATTGAGCGTTATGGACATCCCATGCTGCGTAAGCGCCATTTACCGTTTCCGATAGATGAGTCTGCGCGGGATCAGTGGATGTACTGCATCATTAAGGCGATGCACCAGCTGGAATATGATGAAGAATTGATGAAAAAGTTAGCCACGCAGTTATACGGCGTGGCAGATTTTATGCGCAATCAAGAATAAGCGTTATTTGCCAGCTAACCCACCTAAAAGCGCTGCAACAGGCGCTTTTTTTGTATTCACTGATTTGTTGGGAGTCATCGCGGCGTGATTCTTTTGACCAGCCGGTTCATAAGGTTGATCAAACCAGGGGTCTGCGCTTTTTTTCTTAACCGGCGTTCTTCTTGTAACAGAATCTTCCTGCGGTCTATCCTGATGGCTAGAGGAGGTGCGGCTTGAACGTACACTTCTCGTTGGTTTTTCAATGACCACCACTTCTTTAGGAATTTGGCGCTTGATGAGTTTTTCAATCTCTAGCAGATATTTTTCTTCGTCATCACTCACAAACGAGATGGCCACGCCACTGGCACCTGCGCGGCCAGTACGACCAATGCGGTGTACATAATCTTCAGGGGCGCTGGGGATTTCATAGTTAATCACCATGGGCAATTCACTGATATCCAGTCCACGGGCGGCAACATCGGTTGCAACTAACGCCAAAACAGTGCCTGCCTTGAACGCATCTAAAGCTTTGATACGCTCTTGCTGGTTTTTGTCGCCATGAATCGCGTCAGCGGAGATACCTTCACGCGTTAAACTTCGGCTTAGGCGGCTTGCGGTGAGCTTGGTTTTGGTGAATATGATGACCTGTTTGGCATCGACTTCCTTCAGCAGCTGTATGAGCAGTGCTTCTTTGTCTGATTGCGCGACTTGATACACTTTTTGCTTCACGTTATCGTTGGTGGCATTGCTGCGTGCGACTTCAATCAGCTGGGGCTTGCTTAAAAAATCATCAGCTAATTTCTTGATTTCATTTGAAAATGTTGCTGAGAACATCAAGTTTTGACGCTGTTTTGGCAGCAAAGCTAGAATACGCTTCAAATCAGGCATAAAGCCCATGTCCAGCATTCTGTCTGCTTCATCAAGCACCAACATCTGTACCTGATTAAGTTGTAATGTTTTTTGTTCAATATGATCCAGCAAACGACCTGGGGTCGCAACCAGGACTTCCACACCTGTTTTCAGGTGTGGGGTCTGTGTTTTGATGTCTACACCACCGTAAACCACCAGCGAGCGTAATTGCGTGTGCTTGGCATACGCTTTCACGCTTTCTTCCACCTGAATGGCAAGCTCACGTGTAGGCGTTAAAATCAACGCCCGCACAGGATGCTTGGCGGGGGAAGTGCTAGCGTTGGCGAGGGGCAGCAGCTTTTGCAGGATAGGTAACGCAAAAGCAGCGGTTTTTCCGGTGCCTGTTTGTGCGCCTGCCATCAGATCGCCGCCAGCCAAAGCGACAGGGATTGCCTGTGCCTGGATAGGGGTGGGGGTGGTGTAGCCGGACTCGGTAAGTGCTTTAAGTAGCTCCGGTGCTAGGCCGAGTGCGTCAAAATTTACTATTTCTGTCATTTATTTGAATGTTTTCTAATTTGTAAAACTTACTTTAGCCACTGATAAACACAGATTCATACGGATAACTAATCGAGCTATTCATCTGTGTTTATCTGCGTTTATCTGTGGCGAAAAATATATTTAAGCAAAACTACGTGTGCGGCGTGGTGCGCCGTTGCCTGCGCCAGCATTGGCACCTGCAAAACCACGCGCTTGACTGCGGTTGTCACCACGATTGTCGCTACGACCTGCCGGACGGCCTTCACTGCGGCCACTATCACGGCGTGCAGCTGGTGCTGCACTACGGTCGCCACGACTTTCATTACGTTGGCCGTCACGTGCGTATGGTTTTTTACCAAAAGCTGCGCTGTCGCCAAAGCTGCGGTTAGGTGTGCCTGCACTGTTGCCACGGCTGCGGTCGCCAGAGTTTCTGTCGAATGCTGCACGGTCACCAAAGCTACTGCGCGCGCGATCGCCTGCAGGTCTGGTAGCATAAGCTGCTGAGTTGCCATTGACTTCACGCGGCGCTGAGTCACGATTGCCGCGATTCTCTGAACGGTTGTCAAAACGATTTTCATTGCGGCTGCTGTCGCGGCTGAAGCTTGAGCGGTCGTCGCGTGGTTTGAAACCGCCACTGCGGTCGTCACGTGATTTAAAGCCGCCACGGTTGCCTGGTTTGTGACCGTCACGACGGCTGCCGCCTGGGCTGTCCATCTTGATGGCGCGTTTTGGTTCAAACCCTTCAATCACAGCAGGTTCCATGCGGTTGCCGGTGAATTGTTCAATCTTGCGTAACAGGTGTCTATCCATATTTGACGCAAAAGAAATCGCAATGCCGGTATTGTTTGCGCGACCGGTACGGCCGATGCGGTGTACGTAGTCTTCTGCAAATTTCGGCAAGTCGTAATTGATCACGTGCGTAATACCGTGTACGTCAATACCACGCGCAGCCACGTCAGTTGCTACCAATACTTTTACATCGCCATGACGCAGTTTAGTCAGGGTTCGGTTACGTGCGCCTTGGGTCATGTCGCCGTGTAAAGCAGCTGTCTTGTGGCCAGCAGCGTATAAGTCTTCTGCCAACACATCAGCGTGACGTTTGGTGCTGGTGAAAATAATCGCCTGATTCACTTCAGGTGCAATCAGCAGATGCTCCAGCAATTTGTTTTTGTGTGTCATGTCATCTACAAAGTGCAGACGCTGTTCAATATTCGCGTGTTTTTCACGTTGTGCTGCCACTTGAATTGTTTTTGGATTTTTAAGGATTTTTCTGGCAATACGTGCGATGTCGCCATCTAGTGTTGCAGAGAACAGTAATGTTTGACGATTTGTGGAGAGTTGTTCGCAAATACGCTCAACATCCGGCAAGAAACCCATATCCAGCATGCGGTCGGCTTCGTCCAGTACCAACATTTGCAAGCGTGATACATCAATACGACCACGTTCAAGATGGTCAATGAAGCGGCCGGGTGTTGCAACCAGAATATCCAGCGGTTGTGACAGTAATTTATTTTGCAGCGGATAAGGCATGCCACCCACGATGCTCACTGTACGAGCGCGGATGAATTTACCGTATTTACGGGCAGCTTCGTTTACTTGAGTAGCCAATTCACGTGTTGGCACAAGCACTAAGATACGCGGGCCGCGGCTTTTTAACTCATGCGGTGTAGCCAATAGGTTTAATGCTGGCAGCATGAACGCAGCAGTTTTACCTGTGCCGGTTTGTGCTGATGCCATCAGATCATGACCTTCAGTCACAACAGGAATAGCCTGTGCCTGGATAGGCGTAGGCGCAGTATAGCCGGCCTCTTCTAAAGCACGAATAATAGTAGGGTGTAGATTTAACGACTCAAAAGACATGAAGTCCCTTTCAAAAACAGTTTCATAAAAAACAGTAAAAAGGGCGCAAGCAAATACATATATGTTTGCAGCAACATAGAAAAATCAATGTTGCCAAAGTAACACAACGCAAAAAGCAATTTATAAAGGCTTTAAATTTACCAGCGCACGGGCATAGCCGCTAACCAGTAAAGATAGATTGAACATTCAATCTAAAGATAGTCACTTCAAAATTTCACGAGTGACTGAGGGTCAGGGCGATGAATCTAAAACTTGTATTAACTAAGTAAAGTTTTAAGTTGTGCGCATTATAGGGTTAAATTCAGTATTGTCAAAGGTTTATTGTAAATAGTTAAATTTTTCTGAGGCTTAGTGTGTTAAAATCGCCGCCTTTCAATGAACTGGTAGCAAGACAATGTCACGCAATTTAAGAAACATCGCGATTATCGCCCACGTTGACCATGGCAAAACCACCATGGTGGATAAGCTTTTACAACAATCAGGTACTTTTTCATCTCACCAGGCGGTTTCTGAGCGCGTGATGGATAGTGGCGATATTGAAAAAGAGCGCGGCATTACCATATTGGCTAAAAACACAGCCCTGACCTATGAAGGGACACATATCAATATTGTGGATACGCCAGGTCACGCAGACTTTGGTGGCGAAGTGGAGCGCGTGTTAGGTATGGTGGATGGCGTTGTGTTGCTGGTGGATGCGGTTGAAGGCCCAATGCCGCAAACACGCTTTGTGACTAAGAAAGCCTTGGCGCTTGGTTTGAAACCAATCGTGGTCATCAATAAAGTAGACCGTCCGGGTAGCCGTACTGATTGGGTGATTGACCAAACCTTTGATCTGTTTGCAAATTTGGGTGCAACGGATGAGCAGCTGGACTTCCCGGTGGTGTACGCATCAGCCCTGAATGGTTTTGCTACGCTGGACATGAAACAGCCAAATGACAACATGCGCCCGCTGTTTGAAACGATTTTAAGCCATGTAGAACCACCTCAAGGTGACAGCAGCGCGCCTTTGCAAATGCAAATCTCCGCGCTGGATTACTCAACCTATACAGGCCGTCTGGGCGTAGGCCGTGTGCGTAACGGTAAAATCAAGCCTGGCCAGGTGGTTGTTGTGATGAATGAAGACAAGCAAGTTGCACAGGGGCGCATTAATCAGGTATTAGGTTTTAAAGGCTTGGAGCGTGTGCCTGTAGACGAGGCCGAGGCAGGTGATATTGTCATTATTTCAGGCCTCGAAGACATCGGTATCGGCTTTACCATCTGTGATCGCGATACTCCAGTTGGCTTGCCACATCTTGGTGTGGATGAGCCTACACTGACCATGGACTTTATGGTGAATACTTCACCGCTTGCTGGCACCGAAGGCAAGTTTGTGACCTCACGCCAGATTCGTGACCGCTTAACCAAAGAGCTGTTAGTCAACGTTGCTTTGCGCGTTGAAGATACACAAGACGCAGATGTGTTCCGTGTTTCAGGCCGTGGTGAGCTGCACTTGACGATTCTATTGGAAAATATGCGTCGCGAAGGCTTTGAGCTGGCAGTAGGCAAGCCGCGCGTTGTTTACCGTGAGATCAACGGTGAAAAATGTGAGCCTTATGAAATTCTCACTGTGGACGTAGAAGATGATAACCAAGGCGCGGTGATGGAGGAGTTGGGACGACGTCGTGGTGAAATGCAGAACATGGAATCTGACGGTAATGGCCGTACCCGCTTGGAGTACAAGATTCCGGCACGTGGTTTGATTGGCTTTCAGGGTGAGTTTTTGACATTAACACGTGGCACAGGCTTGATGGCGCATATTTTTGATGAATATGCACCGGTGAAAGCAGATATGCCAGGCCGCCGTAATGGCGTGCTGATTTCAGCTGAGCATGGCGAGGCCGTGGCTTATGCTCTGTGGAAACTGCAAGACCGTGGCCGTATGTTCTCAGTACCGGGCGACAAGTTATACGAAGGTATGGTGATCGGTATCCATAGCCGTGACAATGACCTGATTGTAAACCCGATCAAGGGTAAACAACTCACCAACGTGCGTGCTTCTGGTACCGATGAAGCGGTGCGCTTGATACCGCCTGTCGCGTTATCACTGGAGTCAGCAGTTGAGTTTATCGATGATGACGAGTTGGTGGAAATTACACCTAAGAATATACGTATCCGTAAGCGTCATCTGCTCGAGCACGAGCGTAAACGCGCCGCTAAAGAATAAGTACACAATCAATTACGCATCATGTGATTTAAAAACCCAGCCATGTGCTGGGTTTTTTTGCATCTGTTTGTATTTTTGGTTTTATTCCACCTCGAATAATGTGTAATTTTTATGATTTGGTTGCTTACAGCCAGCTATTTGGTTAAAAACAACCATAAATGTAATTATTTTGTAAATTAATCAAACACCTAGCTGGTTTTGATAAAATAAGCCATTAAAAATATGCATGTTATGTAACATGTCACTTAAGAATTTATTCATCACCAGAGGAGATTACTATGTTTCGTTTATCATTAGGCACAACCTTGATTGCAGCCGCATTTTTTACCAACACTGCAATG
This sequence comes from Betaproteobacteria bacterium HGW-Betaproteobacteria-22, assembly GCA_002842285.1. GTDB lineage: Bacteria > Pseudomonadota > Gammaproteobacteria > Burkholderiales > Methylophilaceae > Methylotenera. Next base: position 19,312 of record PHCJ01000017.1, on the reverse strand, counting down.
GCGGGTCACGATACCATCAAACCCAAAGCTTACGACAGCTTGGGTAAGTGCGTGAAAGCGGCATTAACTAAAAAAGAGGGTACGATCGTTAAATTAGAATTCAAATCTGAGAACAAAAAAGGGGTTTATGAATTTGACATCGAAACAGCAGACGGTAAATCCTGGGATGTTGAGTGTGATGCCAAAACAGGTAAAGTGACTGAGATTGAGGAAGAAGTGAAAGCGGATGATCCAAGATTCAAGGCGTTGGCTAAAGTATCAGAAGCGGATGCAAAATCCACAGCGCTTGCAGCACACCCTGGCACTGTCGTAGAGGTTGAGTACGAACTTGAGCCGGATGGCAAAGCTTCATATGAGTTCGACATTCTTGAAGCAGACAAAGAAGAAATCAAGGTGGAAGTGGATGCAACAAGCGGCAAGATTGTAGAAGTGAGCTACGAAGAGTATCAAATCGGTAAAGAGTAATTTAGCGTGCTGATGAGTTACTAAGTGCCGGTTAACCCCAGATTTTCCATACGATGGACGCAGAATGCACAAGTTGACATTCAAGTAGGTGTGAATCGTCTAAAATCTGGGTTAAATCAGGTTGATACCAAAACCCGGGTTTGATGCCTGGGTTTTTTATGGGCAAAAGCGGATTCATTGATGTTGAAACGATTTATCCGATGAGCACCCGTTTTAAAATCAGTTGCGCCAGCTAAGGCTGCTTGCCTGCCTGAGGTTTGATTACTCGGCTCTCTTCAATGCTGTTCTCTGTCTCATAAAGTACCATGATAGAAACGCGGCGATTTTTAGCACGTCCCTGTATCGTTTCATTTTCGCTAATCGGTTGTGCAGCACCAAAACCCATAGCACTCAGGCGCTTTTCTGCCACTCCCATGCCTGCGAGCATGCGAACAACACTGCTGGCACGCACTGCTGAGAGTTCCCAGTTTGAAAAGAACTTGTCGTTGCTGATGGGGATGTTGTCGGTATGCCCTTCCACCTGGATTAAGCGTTCATTTTCTTTTAAAAGATTTGCTATTTCATTCATTACACCGTCAGCCGAAATTGACAGTTCTGTCGAGCCTGGATTAAACAGCAGACTGTCATGAATATCAATACGCACGCCACGGTTGTTTTGTGTCACGCGTATCTTACCCTCGTTGACGAGCGGCGACAGGGCATTAGAAATGTCCAGTCCCATTTTTGCCATAGACTCCCGCTCTCTGCGCGCTCGTTCATTGTATAGATGCGTAAGCGGTAACGGCCTGATTAAAAGGCTTTGCTGCCCTTTGATCTTGCCTTCAGCGCCCAAGCCCATCTGATTGCTGTTCTGATCGAGCCCGGATGCACCTTCACCCGTAAACGCGGTGCCGACAGAGGTGGTGAGTTGCTCGTATTTCCCCTGGTTGACAGAAGATATGGCATACATCACTACAAAAAAAGCAAACAGCAGGGTGATGAAGTCGGCATACGACACCAGCCAGCGATGTGGGTCGTCATCTTCATCATCAAAGGGTTTTCTTCTAATCATGAGGTTTGCGTTGTTCTATTTTTTATTTAAGGTAGGCCTCAAGACGCTCTTCCACAATGCGCGGATGGTCGCCATTGGCGATAGACACCCATGCATTAAGCAGCATTTCTCGGCGCTTCATTTCACTTTGTATATGAGATCTTAATCTGTTGGCAATGGGTAAAAAAATCAGGTTAGCAAAGCCTACGCCATAAATAGTGGCAACAAATGCCACGGCTATACCACTGCCTAATCTGCTTGGGTCGGATAAATTCTCCATCACGTGTATCAAGCCCAGCACCGCGCCTAAAATGCCCACAGTAGGCGCGTAGCCACCGGCGGCGTCCCATATTTTCACTGCGTTACGTAACTGCATTTCATCAAAATACATGTCGATGGCACATATCTCACGTATTTTCTCTGGAGGGGTGCCATCAATCATCAATCTGAGCCCTTTAATGATATAAGGCTCAGTTTCACGCTTAAGTCTCGACTCCAGCATAAAGATGCCTTCTTTACGTGAGTAGGTGCTCCAGTCAAGAATGCGTTTTGCGAGCTCATGGCGGTCATCTTCTTGTCTAGTGAACACTTGACGCAGCATCAACAAACCCTGTGCGAAGGTTTTGAATTTGGTTTGCAGTAATACAGCGCCAAAAGTGCCAAATAACACTATCAGGAAGGCTGCAGGCTGCAACAGCGAGCTGATGTGCCCACCTTCGATGGATTGCCCTATCAGTATGCCTGATAGGGCAATAATGAGACCAATTATGCTGCCCCAGTCCATGATTTCTCTCTTAGATAAGCCCGCAGTCTTGCAACAGCCTGGCTATGGAGTTGACAGACACGCGATTCTGAAACACTCATGACCGCACCGATTTCTTTCAGGTTGAGTTCCTGCTCATAATAAAGACCGAGCAATATTTTTTCGCGTTCAGGCAGTGTATTAATGGCAGCAATCAGTGCATCTCTGAAATCACTAATCAGCAAGCCGCGGATTGGGTCATTGTCGTTTCCTGTTTGAAAACGATCCAGGAAGTGTTCACCATTTTCAGCATCGTGAAAATCTTCATAATAAACGAGTTGGTGACCGCTGCAGTCGCCTAACATCTCGTGGTAGGCGGCCAGTGATAAATTGAGTTTTTTTGCAACATCGCTTTCACTGGGCGCTTGACCAAGCTGTTGTTCTAGCTGATTAATTGCATTTTCAACATCACGCATATTTTTGCGTACGCTTCGGGGTAGCCAGTCTAAGCTTCTTAGTTCATCGAGCATGGCACCTTTGATTCTTTGTGCTGCATAGGTTTCAAACTGTGCGCCATGGCTATCTTCATAGCGATTGACAGCATCCAGCAGGCCCATCATGCCTGCTTGAACAAGATCATCAACTTCAACACTGGGGGGTAATTTGGCCTTGAGTTGATAGGCAAGTTTTTTAACCAGGATGGCGTGTTGGTCAAGCAGAACGTCTTTTTGATTTTTTTTCCCGTGTGCTGTGTACATAGAGTTCAGTTGCGCTAGGCGAGTTTATTATTTAAAACGCCATCATGCTTGTAATCCAGCCGTTGTGCAATTTGTTTTAACGCAGCAGTGGCGATTGCCATTGGGAATGCGTCGATCACGGAGCGCCCATGCCTGGCGGCACGATGCATGTGGTCATCAACAGGGATTGCACCAAAAAATTCTAGATCTATTCTCATAAAGCGTTTTGCCACATCAGATATGTTACGAAATACCGTTTTTGCCTGTGATTCTGTCGCGTCATCGACAATAATACCAAAAGAACGTCTGCCTAGCGCATTGTAAATTTGTTTAATTAAGCGATAAGCTTCTGTGATGGATTCCGGATTACGTGTCAGCTGAATAATAATCTCCGCTTCGTTCAATGTGTTGAGTGGCAGAACGCCCGCTTCATTTAACTCAGTATCCACCAAGACAATTCCATACTGGTGGGCCAAGTGATTGAATACACGGTCTAATAGGGCATGATTGTTTTCTTCGCCCAAATAGTGTTTTGACTTTTTATGCATGAGTTTTAACGCAGAGAAGCCGTATCTAGTGGTTTTGATTGCATGTCCGGTGCTGGATTTCTGCATGACGGTTTCAAGCAAAGTGCGTGTATGCTCCAATTGATAGTGTGCGTCACGCGCTTCTTCCGAAGCATGCATCACTAATACTGTACTGCCTTGATCGATCATGGATGCAGCCAGATTGGTAATCAAGCGCGCTTGATTCTGTGCTGGCGTTGCAGAAAGGATGGACACTATTCTGGGTCTGGGTTTTGCCATGATGCGGCGAAGTCCGGCAGCTTGATCATTCTGTAGCACGGTGTTTTTAAATGACGCCATGATTTAAGCTCCCATTAATTGAGAGGTGTTGCCTGATGGAACGGTATTGCCCATGATGAAGGGCAATTCTTCAGTCAAAAACTGAAAAGGTCGGTTTGCCGGTGATTTTAGGTTCATGGCTAAGTGAATCAGCTCGATCTTGTTAGCCAGATTGATATCTTCCGGCACGCGCTGGCCATTAGCCGTGTAATAGAGTTTTAGTTTTTCGCGAATAATCACATCCAGTGCATTACCTATGGTTGCGGCTTCATCTAGTTTGGTAATGATACAGCCATCCAGCCCTTTACCTTTGTAGGCGTGAATCACATCGGTCAAGGTTTCACCCGTGCTGGTTGCGTTCAGGCAAAGCAGTTTTTTAATCGGAGTTTTAGTGCTGGATAGTAGAGATATTTGCTCGGTGACCATGCGGTCGCGCTGGCTTACACCAACGGTGTCGATCAGAATGGTGTGTTTGTTTTTTAGTTCGTTAAGTGCGATTTTCAGATCTGCCTCGTCTTTTACCGCATGCACCATGACACCTAATATTTTGCCGTAAATCCGCAGCTGTTCATGACCGCCTACGCGATAAGCATCGGTGGTGATTAAACCCAGATTCTGCGTGCCGTGTTTCATGACATAGCGTGCGGCTAATTTTGCTGTGGTCGTTGTTTTACCTACGCCAGTGGGGCCAATCAGTGCGAATACACCACCTTGATCCAATACTTCGGTTTCATTTTCAATGGTGCTCAGATTTTTACCCAAAATATACTTAATCCAGGCATTGGCTTTCTTGCTGTCCAGACTGTCGGGCAGATTTTCAGCGAGGTATCTTGACAGTGCAGGGCTGAATCCGGCCGTTAGCAATGTGCTTAATATTTCTGATTTAACCGGTTCACGCTGCTGGATGTTGCCCCAGGATATGGCGGTGAGTTGGGACTCAATCACGTTCCGCATGTTGCGCATCTCACTTAACATAAAAGCCATTTGCTGGCTGGTGGCTGATTTATGAGTGGCAGAAGGTTTGTCTTGCATGCTAGGTTTTGGCGCTTCATTAATTGTTTCAGGTTCAACTTTTCTCTGATTCTTAAACACGCTCGGTGTGTTTAAATCATCAGACAAACTCAAGCCTGAGTGCAGATCTATTTCCAATGTGTCTGGCGTTTCGGCAGCAAAATGGATTTTTGGCAACTCTTCTATTTGCGCTGCTGCGGGTTGATAGGTGTTTTTGCTTCCTTTACTCAGCAAAGAGAGCAGGGTAGTTGGCTCATCTTGATGCGCACTTAGCGAGTAATCAAAGTCCTGCACCATGTTGCTGGGGCGTGCCGCCGGCATCAGTGGCTCGTTATTGGCAATTGCATGCATGTCTTCTTCTGTGAATGCCATAATCTCATTGCCGCCGGCAACCGCGCGATTAGAGAGGATGACTGCATTATCGCCCAGCGCTTTACGCACCATGCTTAATGCTTCACGTGAGTTTTTGCCGAAAAATCGTTTAATGTTCATGCTGAACCTCCAATAAGACTAGTGACACGTATGGTTTTTGAATCAGGTAATTCTTCGTGTGATAGCACGCGTAATTGCGGGATAGCGCGGCGCAGGAACTTGGCAAGCGCTGCTCTGAGAGGCGCTGAAACCAGCAACACGGGTGGCAGCCCCATCATTTCCTGCTGTTTGGCGGCCTCTTCGGCCTGTCTGGATAATGTTTCTGCCATGCCGGGCTCAATAGCGGACCCTGCCGTATTATTTTGCAGGGCTTGCATGAGCAGGCGTTCCAGGTTGTTGTCCAGTGTCATCACGGTGACTTCATTCCCTGTGGGAAATAGCTGCTGCACAATCGCACGGCCAAGTTGCACACGTACCAGCGCGGTTAGTTCATTGGCATCTTGTGTCTGAGGCGCGTATTCAGACAATGTTTCAATAATGGTGCGCATATCACGAATGTGCACGCCTTCGGTCAGCAGGTTTTGCAGGACTTTTTGCACTACTGACAATGGCATAAGTTTAGGTACCAGATCTTCAATGAGTTTTGGGGATTCTTTACCGACGTGGTCGAGCAGTTGCTGTACTTCCTGGCGGCCGAGCAAATCTGCGGCATGCAATGAAATGAGATGATTGATATGCGTTGCAATCACGGTGCCGGCATCCACCACGGTATAACCCATGCTTTGTGCTTCATCGCGTGCATCAGCATCAATCCAAACCGCAGGTAAGCCAAACGCAGGGTCTGTGGTGGCTTGACCTGCAATTTTGCCTGTCACCATCCCTGGGTCTATAGCTAAAAATTGACCATAGTGTGAATCACCTGTTGCAATTTCCACACCCTTTAATGTGATGCGGTAACCTGAGGGCTTCAGTTCAAGATTGTCACGGATGTGGACTGTAGGGGCAAGAAAACCAATCTCACTTGCAAATTTTTTCCGCAAGCCCTTAATGCGTTTTAGTAAATCCCCGCCTTGCGATTTGTCAACCAGCGGAATCAGGCGGTAACCTACTTCCAATCCTACCGTGTCCACCGGGACAACATCATCCCAGCTGGCTTCTTCGGTTTCTGCCTGTGGCTCAGGCGCTTCTTCAACCACTGTGGCTTCTGCCGTTACTTTTAGGCGTGCGCTGATCATATAAGCCATGCCTGCCAATACGCTGGCGAGTGTTAAAAATGCAAAGTTAGGCATACCCGGAATTATGCCCATGCCGCCCACAATGGCTGCGGTGACATACATCACTTTGGGTTTTGAGAATAACTGCGTCATTAATTGGCCACCGATATCTTCAGTATTGGCTACGCGGGAAACTACAACACCTGCGGCAACGGAGATCACAAGCGAGGGAATCTGTGCGACCAAGCCGTCGCCGATTGCAAGCAACGTGTAATTTTTAACAGCGTCGGCAAATGCCAGGTCGTGCTGTGCCATACCTACGATCAATCCGCCTACAATGTTGATAATCGTTACCAAGATGCCTGCAACAGCATCACCGCGTACATATTTACTTGCACCATCCATTGCGCCGTAGAATTCGGACTCTTGCGCAATTTCACTGCGGCGGCGGCGTGCTTCTTCTTCACCAATCAGGCCTGCATTCAGGTCAGCATCAATCGCCATCTGTTTACCTGGCATTGCATCCAATGTAAAGCGTGCGCCCACCTCAGCAATACGGCCGGCACCTTTAGTCACTACAGTAAAGTTGATGATTGTGAGAATCACAAAGACCACGATCCCCACCGCGTAGTTGCCGCCAATTAGAAAGTGCCCAAAAGCTTCAATCACTTTCCCTGCTGCATCAGGGCCTGTATGGCCTTCGGTAAGTACAACGCGGGTCGAGGCCACGTTGAGTGACAATCTGAGCATTGTGGTCACCAGCAGCACAGTAGGAAAAGCGATAAAATCGAGCGCTTTGGTAGTTTGCAGGCCGATGAGCAATACCATGATAGAGAGCGCGATATTAAAGCTAAACAGTACATCCAGTGCGATGGCGGGTAGCGGCAAAATCATCATGGATAGTAATAATACGATGATGATTGGCGCCGCAACTGTACGGCTGCCAAAATTATTCATCCATGCGGGTAAGCTGATAGGGTTCATTATGCAGGGACTCCTGTGGCGTTAGCTGTGTCCTCAATTCCCGGTTTGGCTAAAAGGCTATGCGGATCCAGATCATCAGGCACGGGCAAAGTCTCGGGAACTTCAGGGCGGAAGCCGCCTTCTTTGTTGTAAATACGCATTTGAAATACATAGGCCAGAATCTCGGCAACGGCTGCGTACAGAGCTTCAGGAATTTCTTTGCCCAATTCAGTGTGTGCATAAATAGCACGCGCTAGTTTTGGTGACTCCAGTGTGGGTATCTGGTTTTCCTGGGCAATTTCACGAATCTTCAATGCCACGGCATCTGCACCTTTGGCAACAACTATCGGCGCACGCATGCCGCCTTCTTTGTATTTCACGGCCACTGCGTAGTGAGTAGGGTTGGTAATCACAACATCCGCCTTTGGAATCTCAGCCATCATTCTGCGTCTGGACATTTCACGCTGCTGTTGACGAATACGTGCTTTGATTTCTGGATTGCCGTCAGACTCTTTAGATTCGCGCTTGACTTCCTCTTTGCTCATTTTTAGCTTTTCAGCATATTGATAGAGCTGAAATGGCACATCAATCGCAGCAATAAACACCAGCGCAGCCACGATAGATAGAAAGCCGTAAATAAGCAGATCGCTAATGAGCGAAATACCGTCACCAAGCGGGAGCAGGGGTAGCGTTAATATAGACTCCATATCGCTCTTGATCACCCAGTATGACACAGCGCCTACCAGTAACGCCTTGCCGACAGATTTCACCAGTTCAGCTGCGGAATTTTTTGAAAACATATTGCTAATCCCTTTAATAGGATTTAGCTTGCTGAATTTGGGCGCGAGCGCCTTTTCACTGAACACCCAGCCGCCAATAAATGCAGGCGAGGCAATCGCCACAACAAACAGCACGATAGCGAGGGGAGAGAATGCAATTAACAGATCCAGTATATTATTTGAGATGCTTAGTATTAGCTTGATTGGATCATATGCAATGGCACGGTCAAATTGCAGGCCCGTGCGCATAGACCGCCTTAACGCCTCACCGAGGTATTCGCTCATCATAAGCATACTCAAGCCTGCGGCCAATAAAACCGTCACGGTTGCGAGCTCGCGTGAGCGCGGAACATCGCCTTCTTCGCGCGCTTTTTCCAAGCGCTTGGGCGAGGCCTGTTCGGTTTTTTCTAAATCGCTATCTTCAGCCATGACGATTCCTGTTTATTAACACCGGAGTTTTATTATAAAAAATGCCGGCACTCGATTACTTTCTCAACTGTATGCTGCTATGTGCTGGTGTAATTATTGGCTGAAAGATGACAATTGCATCCTGAGAATAAAAGGGTGAAAACACTCCTTTCTTGCCAACCTGAGCATGAAAAATATCGGAAACTGGCGCCTTAATTAGCTTGATCTGAATCTTTTTTGAATTTTTTTAAAATATTTATTGTTATAAAACAATTGGTTATAAAAAATATTCAATTATTTTTAAATTTTTTCATCAATTGCCCTAAATTTTGCAATTGTGCTGCCGTAAAAGAGTTGTAGTTAAACAAAGTGAATGTGGCTGAAATTGGGCTGACTTTCATAAAATCTTCTGTAGTAACGGCGTAAACCTTAAAAAAATTAGGGATATTTTTTATAAGATAAAAAAATAATTTAATGCAAATTTTTAAAACATTAAAAATTTATTTTAAATTTAGTGTTTAAATTCAATTAGTTACACATATTCATTCAACCCTTGTAGGTGTTTGTAGGACAAACACCTACAAGGGTTCGTCGTGTTCGCTTACAAAAAAAACCGACAATCCCACATTGTTTCATTGTTCTTAAAAGCTCAAAGTACGCCTAACGCAAGACATACTTAATTAACGAGTTAACAAAACTTTTAAGAATCGGGAACAAAAATGACTGAAATAGACTTGATGTCGGAAATTAAAGATGCCAACCTCAACTATTTAATGTTGGCACAACAGCTTATCCGTGCAGATAAAGCCACTGCGATTTTTCGCTTAGGTATCAGCAGTGATATTGCTGATTTGCTTGAAGGTCTGAGTAATATGCAATTGGTAAAACTCAGTAGCACAAACATGATGCTGGCACGCTTCCGCTTTGAAGATAGCGCAATTCTCGGCATGTTGACCAATTACACTAAAGATCGCTCGCAGGCACATTTGCATACTGCAATATTGATGTCGGGTCAGGCGACAGAATCAATGGTTTAATTTAGCTCAACCATCGCATTTAAAAATAAGAAGGGGATCATCATGGATAATCAAAAACCAGTGACTGTCGCTAAAAGTGTGGTAAATGAGTCTGAGCAAATTCAGCTTGCGATTCAAATGATTAAACTGGGGGCAAGACTCCAGCTTCTGGAATCTCAAACCACCTTGTCACGTGAGCGCTTGATCAAGCTCTATAAAGAGTTAAAAGGGGTATCCCCTCCTAAAGGCATGCTGCCATTTTCTACAGATTGGTTTTTGACCTGGCAGCCCAATATACATGCTTCGATTTTTTATAATATTTATAAATTCATGCTAGATTACACTGGCGTGAGCGGTATTCAGGCTATTATCAAAGCTTACAGCTTGTATTTGCAGCAGGTAGAAATTGAAGGCTCCGATGCCGAACCCGTGCTGTCACTCACCCGCGCATGGACTTTGGTGCGCTTTGTGGAAAGCAAAATGCTGAAACTGCAAAGCTGCAGTTGCTGTGGCGGCAACTTTATTGTGAATACCTATGATATTAATCATCGTTATGTATGCAACCTGTGTCATGTGCCTTCACGCGCAGGCAAAACCAAAAAAGCCAAGGCATTAACTTACAAAGTGGTTTCAATGACAGCTTAAGCACTAGATTTTAAGCGATTTAGCGTTGCAAATTGGTGCAAATATCGCCCAGTGTGATTTAGTGGTAAATTACCGCTTAATATTCACTGGGCTTTTTGTCGGCGGTTAGATGCAGCATCGATTATCCAATTTTATTTACTTAAAACCTGCAACACTTTCATTGTTGATTCAGTCTGGTGTGCTGCTTGCCTTATTGGCCTTATTTTATTTGATTCAAGAAGCCACTCACCACTATTCTGGGCGCTATATCCAGATCCCGGTGTTGATTTTTGTACTGTTTCAAAGCTTTTTCACTTTGGTGCTCGTTTGCGCTTTACGCATGCCGACCTGGTGGCGCTGGATACACTTTTGTTTTCCGATAGCCATTTTTCTGATGTTTTATTTATCCATTCCCAGCGAAATTTACCTGGCTGGTTTTTTGGTAACACTGAGCCTTTACTGGAGCACCTATCGCACGCAAGTGCCATTTTATCCATCAACGGCAGTGGTAAGGCAGGCAGTAACCGATTTGCTGCCCAAAGATAGGCCGATACGGATGATTGATATAGGCAGTGGTCTGGGTGATATGTCTATGTATCTCGCTAAACTCAGGCCTGAAAGTAGGATTGAAGGCATTGAACTCGCACCGTTGCCCTGGCTAATCAGTGTGGTAAGAGCTAAGTTTAAGCGTTCGCGCGCTGTGTTCACAAGAGGGGATTATCACGCTTTAAATTTTGCCGATTATGATGTGGTTTTTGCTTATCTTTCACCCGCAGCCATGCCAGCATTGTGGCATAAGGCCAAAGCCGAAATGCGCAAGCATACACTGCTGGTGAGCTACGAGTTTGAGATTACCGGCAGTACGCCCACGGATGTGATTGACCTGTATGGCACAAAAAATAAGCTTTACGTGTGGAAAATGGCGCAAGAGAATTGATGGAAAACGACACTTACGCAAATATTTGGAAATATATATTGATAATTATCAAAGGGCTAAGTGAAGATTTCTGTTTCAATGGCAAAGCATTTGAAATGAATGTGTAAAAAAACGCTTTATTCATGCAATTGAATTACGTTATATTGGCTATTCTTGAAGCGTAATTATTAATATTGCAATATCTGGCAAGGGGTATGGTTGTATGTTTATTATTATTGGCTATGTAATGATCTGTGGTGCCGTGTTCGGTGGCTACGCGATGGCAGGCGGTCACCTGGGTGGTTTATGGCAGCCGCTGGAGGTCGTGATGATTTTTGGTGGTGCATTGGGTGCATTTGTTGTAGGCAACGATAGTAAAACTATTAAAGCGACCATCAAAACTTTGCCAGGCCTGTTTAAAGGCTCAAAATTCAACAAGGCGCTGTATATGGACTTGCTGGCGCTTCTGTTTGAGATTCTCACCAAGATTCGTAAAGACGGCATGATGTCGATTGAAAACGACGTGGAAAATCCTGAGGCAAGCCCGCTTTTTGGCAAGTACCCCACATTGTTGCACGATCATCACCTGGTAGAGTTCATTACCGATTATTTGCGCCTGATGGTGTCTGGCAATATGGATGCCTTCCAAGTTGAAAATCTAATGGACAACGAAATCGAAGCGCATCATATGGAGGGTCATGTGCCTGCGCATGCGATTTCCAAATTGGGGGATGGTCTGCCTGCATTTGGTATTGTGGCTGCGGTGATGGGCGTGGTGCACACCATGGAAAGTCTGCACTTGCCGCCAAACGAGTTGGGGGTGTTGATCGGGCACGCTTTAGTGGGCACATTCCTGGGTATTTTGCTGGCTTATGGCTTTGTAGGGCCGCTGGCTGGTTTGATTGAGCAAAAACTGGAAGAAAGCACCAAAATGTATCAAACGGTCAAGGTGACATTGCTCGCCAGCCTGAATGGTTATGCGCCAGCCATTGCGGTTGAGTTTGGGCGTAAAGTGCTGTATTCAACAGAGCGTCCGGGCTTTGCCGAGCTTGAAACACATGTTAAGCAGGCAGCAAAAGGTAAATAAGTGATGTTGATTGCAACGGTAAATATCTCGGGATTTAGGCAATGGCTGAAGAGTTAAAAAAACCCATTATTGTCAAGAAAATCAAAAAAGGCGGTGGCGGCCATCATGGGGGCGCCTGGAAAATCGCCTATGCCGACTTTGTGACGGCGATGATGGCCTTTTTTCTGTTGATGTGGTTGTTGGGATCCACCTCAAAAGCGCAAAGAGAAGGTATTTCGGAATATTTTAAAACACCGTTAAAAGTAGCGTTGATGGGAGGCACCTCGATTGGCGCCAGTGAAACCCTGATTAAAGGCGGTGGCGGTAAGGATCTTACTAAAAAAGAAGGTCAGGTGAAACCTGTTGATGGCCCACCTGGCAAACAAAAAGCGGTTGATGTGAAAGATGCTAAAGCCGCGCTTGAGAAAGCCGAGGCAGAAAAATTAGTTGAGTTGAAAAATAAGCTTGAGATGGCAATTGAGAATAGTCCTAATCTAAGCAAATTTAAAAAACAGCTGATTTTGGATATCACCAGTGAAGGCCTGCGCATTCAGATTGTAGATGAGCAAAATAGACCGATGTTTGAATCCGCTAAGGCCGATATGCAGCCCTATGCCAAGCAAATCTTAAAAGAAATCGGACAGATGCTGAACGGCGTTGAAAATAAAATCAGCCTATCAGGCCATACTGATGCCGCCTCATATTCCAGTGGTGAAAAAGGCTATAGCAATTGGGAGTTGTCGTCAGACCGTGCTAACGCATCACGCAGAGAATTGATTGCGGGTGGCATGGATGAAACAAAGCTGCTACGCGTGGTTGGATTGTCTTCGGCCTCATTATTTGATAAAGAAAACCCGTTAAATCCGATTAATAGGCGTATCAGCATCATCGTGATGAATAAAAAAGCCGAGGAAGATGCACTTAAAGACAGCGCAGCGGTCAATGTGCCTTCCGATGCGGACCAGTCCGCCATCAGTGAAGCTGTGAATGTAGAGTGATAGTTACAGCGCCATGGTTAGAATACAAAAAAAACAATAATAGAATTTAGAACAATAATTGGTAAGTGTCATTTGACGTGGAGGGGGATATAGCATGAATTTATGCCGCGTGAGAGTTAGCGTATGGAAATAAAAGCACTGCCAATAGAAGAGTTAAGAAAACTGCTGGCTGCTGTTTCAGAGCACGGTAAGCAGCACTTGGTTGAGGTTGAGGCTGACCTGCTCCAAACCACATTTCTACTCAATGAGGCCATTGAAAAACTAGGCGCCGGCTTTGCTGCCATTCATGAGGCTGTCGCTCAGCAACAGTTGATTATTGCGCAGCTGACAGATAGTCAGGCTCTACCCCAAGCCTCGGTCGAAAAACTGGATATACTCAAGCACACTATCAGCGATGAAGTGAATGCTGTCGTCACCAGTTTGCAATTTCAGGATTTAACCAGTCAGCTAATTTCAAGAACCATTAAACGTGTGATTGGGCTAAAAGACTTATTGCATGAGCTGGAAACACATGGCAATGCCATGGACCCCAGCCATGAACATGAGCAAATTGCTCAATTTCTGGAGATGATGAGTCACAATCTGCATGAAGGCAGTCACGCGCTTTCAGGAGGATTGCGTCGTTCTGTTGGACAGCAGGACATGGCAACGGGTGATATTGATCTTTTTTGAATTTAATCCTAAATAACACAGATTGTCTGCCGATAGTTAAGTAGGTTAACTGTAAATAAATGTAAATTTTAAATGGGAAGTTCGTTAACAGTGAGTATAAGCGAGTAAATAAATGGCAAAAACAATATTAGCAGTAGATGATTCCGGCTCACTTCGCCAAATGGTGGCTTTTAGTTTAAAGGCCGCAGGATATGAGGTAGTACAGGCTGTAGATGGCCAGGATGGATTGAATAAGGCGAAAGAAAAGACAGTGGATTTGGTGTTGACGGATCAGAATATGCCAATTATGGACGGCCTGACGCTGATTAAAAATTTGCGTGCGTTAGGTTCTTATCAAAAAGTACCAATTTTAATGCTCACCACTGAGTCGTCTGACGAAATGAAAGCAAAAGGCAAGGCGGCGGGTGCGAATGGCTGGCTGGTAAAACCGTTTGATCCAAAACGGTTAATTGAGGTGGTGCAGAAGGTGATCGGGTCTTAATTTAATTCAGTGTATTTTCTTGCATATAGCTAACTAGTCGTGCCTGATGCTTAATTTAAAACATAAATCGGGTGCTTAGTCTAAATTTAAAAGTAACTAGGCATATACCGTTTTAATTCACGCTTTAAATCCGACATTTGTGTGCGAAGCTGTTAGCTATCTGTCAATAAAGCCACATTCATGGATGCTTTAGCTGTTAATTGATTTGTTCAGCAAACTCAAGATTAAAAGTGCTACTTCAAATAAAGTGGCACTTCAAAGTCAGCAAAGCAAACATGGCCGGCATGAATAAACATTAAGCCAGAAGCACCTGGTAAGTTAACAAGTTAATGTAGAAGAAGAAAACAAGAGCGGGGTACAGCAATGACAATCGATATGAGTCAGTTTTATGAGATCTTCTTTGATGAGGCTGAGGAGCTGTTGGCTGAGGCAGAACGATTGCTTTTGGGCATTGATATAGAAAATCCGGACAACGAAGAGCTTAATGCGATTTTTCGCGCGGCACACTCGATTAAGGGGGGGGCCGCTACATTTGGCTTTATGGATATGACCGAAATTACGCACGTGCTGGAGAACCTGCTCGACAAGATACGCAAACATGAAATGGCACTTACGGCTGAGCATGTGGATGCTTTTTTAGCGGCCAAAGATGTGTTGAAAATGGAGTTGGACGGCCACCGCCTGGCAACAGATGTGGACCAGGAGCAAGTGTCGGACGTAAAAATGGTGCTTAAATCATTGTCAGAGGCACAAGGTACACCGGTTGCGGCAGCGCCCTTGGAGGAAGTTAAACCAGTACATGAGGCTGTTTCAACAGCTGCTCCTGTAGCGCTTTCTAGCACCGCTGAAGTCGCGCAACATGAAATTCCCGAAGGTACAAGCTGCTTTAATATCGTGTTGCCGGAAGTGAAAGAAAAAGATATTGAGAACCTGCAGGAAGAGCTGGGTTTGTTGGGCATTGTAGCGGTCAGCAAACAAGCGGATGGCCGCAGTGTTTTTACGCTTACTACAGATTCATCGCAGGCGGATATTATTTCAATCTGTTCCTTTATCGTAGATCCGGATGATTTAGTCATATCGCTGGCCTCGGCTAGTGTCCCCAGGGCCGTAACGGCAGAAAACGTTCCTGAAACTGCATCTGTGGCCACGCCACCTGCCGGAGCAAGCAAGACGCAAACAGAAAAAATCGTACAGGAAGAAGTAGGCTACGGCTTGTTTGAAGAAGAAGGTAAAGAAAAGGTTGAAGAAGGTTACGGTTTCTTTGCACCGTTCCAGCCACATCCGGATGCGCTAAAAGCAGAGCTGATTGGCGATGACACAGCGCTCACTGAAGCGAATAGCGGGGTCAAAAGCGCTACAAACACTGTCACTCAGGTTGAGGCCGAAGCGGCACCACCGGCAGCTGGAGCGCCAGGAGGTGTTGAACGCAGAAGCCCGGGTCGCCGTGAGTCAGATAAAGCCGCAGCCAGTGCTGAGACTTCATCGATTCGTGTAGGGGTGGAGAAGGTCGATCAAATGATTAATCTGGTGGGTGAGCTTGTGATTACACAAGCCATGATTGAGCAGCGCATCAGTATGCTGGATCCTGTGCATAACGAGGCATTGATCAATAGCGTTACACAGCTCACGCGTAATACGCGCGACCTGCAGGAAGCGGTGATGTCGATACGCATGATGCCCATGGACTTTGTTTTTTCACGCTTTCCGCGCATGGTGCGTGATCTTGCAGGCAAGCTGGGCAAGAAAGTCGAGTTTGTGACCGTGGGTGCCGCAACCGAGCTGGATAAAGGCCTGATTGAGCGCATAGTAGACCCACTCACGCACTTGGTACGCAACAGTGTGGATCATGGTATTGAAATGCCCGAAAACCGCAAGCGCGCCGGCAAAAGCGAGACTGGCACACTGACGCTTTCAGCCGCGCACAAGGGCGGCAGCATTGTCATTGAAGTCACCGATGATGGCGGAGGCTTAAACCGTGACAAAATCCTCGCTAAAGCCCATTCAAACGGGTTGGCTGTCAGCGAGAGCATGTCGGATAACGAAGTGTTCAACCTGATTTTCGCGCCTGGTTTTTCTACGGCTGAAGTGGTGACCGATGTGTCTGGCCGTGGCGTGGGCATGGATGTGGTAAAACGTAACATTAGCGCGATGGGCGGTGTGGTTGAAATCCGCTCAGCGCTGGGTTTTGGTACAACAATCTCTATCTCACTGCCACTGACGCTGGCAATTCTGGATGGTATGTCGGTGTCACTTGGTGAAAGTATCTACGTGATTCCACTCAACCTGATTGTAGAAACTTTGCAACCGCGTGAAGAAGACATTAAAACCGTGACGGGTGAAGGGCGCATGGTGCATGTGCGTGGAGAATATCTGCCCATTATCGCGCTACACGCTTTGTTTAACCATGCCACGGACATCACAGATCCCACGCAGGGTGTATTGGTGCTCCTGGAGGCAGAAGGTAAAAAATCAGCGCTGTTTGTAGATCGCCTGGTAGGCCAGCAGCAAGTGGTGATTAAGAGTCTGGAAACAAACTTTAAAAAGATACCGGGCGTGTCGGGCGCCACAATTATGGGGGATGGCTCCGTTGCGCTGATTCTTGACGTGACTGCACTCATTCAAATGGGGCAGAGCGCCAATTATCTGACAGGTGCCCCCGCATTTTCTAACCAGCATCATCCACAATTACAAAATCAAAGTAACGCATAAGGAGCTTACGCAATGAGCACAGAAACTGCAGCGACAACAGGCATAAAAACCAAAGGCGTAGAGGGCGAGTACCTCACCTTTGTATTGGGTGCCGAAGAATATGGCATCGAGATTCTCAAAGTACAGGAAATTCGAGGCTATGACGCCGTGACGCAAATTGCCAATACCCCCGCGTTTATTAAAGGGGTAGTCAATCTGCGCGGCAAGATTGTGCCGATTGTGGATTTGCGCATTAAGTTTAATTTAGGCAAGGTGGAATACAACGAATTTACCGTGGTGATTATTCTGAACCTGCATGGCCGAGTGGTAGGCATTGTGGTGGATGGCGTATCCGATGTGATCGCCCTGAAAGATGAGCAGATTCGTGACGTGCCCTCATTGGTGACTAGCATAGATACAAAATATATCGTCGGTCTGGCAACGCTGGATCAACGGATGTTGATCTTGGTCGATATCGAGCAACTGATGAGTAGCCAGGAAATGGCGTTGGTAGATGCCGTAGCAGCTTAATAAGAACTGACGTTTAAAAATAACAAGGATTGGTAATTATGAGTGTAAGCCTAATGAACTTGATGAGTGGTCTATTCAATAATAAAAAAGCCAAAGCGCTGCAGGATGAAGTGGCAGAGTTTCATGCGCTAAAACTTGAGATTGATAAAGCGCGATGTGTCGTTGAATATACGCCTTCCGGTGAATTTTTAACTGTCAATCAGAACTGGCTTACGGCGCTCGGTTATCAGGCAAGCGAAATGATAGGCAGGCATCACTTTGATTTTATTACGCAAGAAGAGCGCGTAACGTCGCAAATGCAGGGTTTATGGGACAAACTCTCAGCCGGTAGCAACGACACCGGGCAATACCGCTTTGTTGCAAAAGATGGCCAGATACACTGGTTTCAGGGGTATTTCAGCCCAATTCCAAATGCGAAAGGGCAGATATACAAAGTCACCAGCTACATGACTGATATCACCAAAGATAAACAAAAAGCAGCTGACTTTGAAGGTCAAATCTCCGCAATCAGCAAGTCTCAGGCAGTCGTTGAGTTCAGCATGGATGGTAAGATTTTAAATGCCAATCAGAACTTCCTAGACATTGTTGGCTATAGCGCTAATGAGGTGGTTGGTAAATTCAGCTCTATGTTCAATGATCCCAATACCAATAACGCAGGTGAGGCAGCCGACCTGTGGCAAAAACTCAGTCGCGGAGAGTATCAGTCCGGTCAGTTCAAGCATCTGGGTAAAGGCGGCAAGGAAATATGGATGCAGGCCAGTTACAACCCGATAGTCGATATTTACGGCAAGCCGGTAAGCGTGGTCAAGTATGCAACCGATATTACTCAACAGAAAACCCGGGACAATGATTACCTATGCCAGATTGAAGCAATCAAAAAGGCGCAGGGGGTTATTTCACTGGGACTGGACGGCACAATTTTGGAAGCCAACTCGATTTACCTGAATATGCTGGGCTATGCGGAGGGCGAACTTGTTGGTAAGCATGTCAGCATAGTTTTGGACCCTAGCTATGCCAAGAGTGAGTCTTACAGCAGCCTCTGGCAGAAATTAGTCAGTGGCGGAACGGATGCCGGTCAATACAAACGCATTGCCAAAAATGGCAAGGAGGTCTGGATTCAGGCATCTTACAACCCGATTTATGACTTGAATGGTAAGCCGGTGAAAATCGTCAATTACACTATTGATATCACTGAGCAGCGTATGCGTGCATTGGATCATGCCGGGCAGATTGCGGCTATCAACAAAATTCAGGGCGTGGTTGAATTTGACCTCATTGGCAAGATTCTCGCTGTGAATGACAATTTTGCTGCGGTGACCGGCTACAGCCAAACTGAAATCGTGGGCAACCACCACAGCATGTTTGTAGAACCAAGCTACCGCAACAGCCAAGAATACAAAGCTTTCTGGGACAGGCTTGGCCGCGGTGAAGCTGAAGTTGGGCAATACAAACGCATAGGCAAGGGCGGCAAGGAGATCTGGTTGCAAGCGAGCTACAACGCGATACTAGACATGAACGGCAAACCATTCAAAGTGGTGAAATACGCCACCGACATTACCGAGCAGCATAACGCGGCAGCCGCACTGGAGAATGCGGTAGTAGAAACGCAAACGATAATAGAAAGCGCCAAGGCAGGTGATTTAAGTAGCCGCGTTCCCTTGGAAGGCAAGACGGGTGCCATTGCAGCATTATGTGACGGCGTGAATGCCCTGATGGACAAAATGACTGAAGTGATTATTCAGGTTAAAGAAGCA
>PHCJ01000016.1 GCA_002842285.1 Betaproteobacteria bacterium HGW-Betaproteobacteria-22 | reverse complement strand
AGGTTTCCAATCACGCAACGGCATCGTCCATTTCTTGCTGATGTTTTGCAGCGCCAAATAGAACAACTTCATCACAGACTCATCGTTTGGAAATGAGCCGCAACTATAGACTATATGTGTCTCAGACGTAAAAAGCCCACATAAAGTGAGCTTAATTTAGATGGTGGCCGGGGGCAGAATCGAACTGCCGACACGCGGATTTTCAATCCGCTGCTCTACCGACTGAGCTACCCGGCCCTTTTGCTGACTTACAAATCTCGGTAAATGTTTGCAAGTCGCGCATTATAGCAAACTTCATTGAACTCTGACAAAAAATTTATAAAACTTTTATCTTTTTATAGATAGATGTTACAACCATGTAAAATCCATGTTTATGAATTTCAATATCACTCAGCCAGATCGCGCAATTAAAGATATGTTGTTGCGAAAAATTAATCAAAAAACCAAGCCTATTGGCGCATTGGGTCTGCTAGAGTCAATTGCGCTACAGGTAGGGTTGGTGCAACAGACGTTGTCGCCGCGACTAATCAATCCGACAATACTGGTATTTGCTGGAGATCATGGCATTGCCAATGCGGGGGTTAGTCCTTATCCTCAGGCGGTGACTGCACAAATGGTGTATAACTTTTTGCAGGGTGGTGCAGCAATCAATGTGTTCGCACGACAAAATAATATGCGGTTGCGAGTAGTTGATGCGGGCGTAAATCACGATTTTGTTACGCATCCTGATTTAACACATGCCAAGATTGGTTATGGCACTGCAAATTTCTTAAAGCAGACGGCGATGACGATGGCGCAATGCGAGCAAGCGCTAAGTGCGGGTGCGGCCTTAGTGCGAGAAGAGGTTGCCTCCGGCACTAATGTATTCGTTTTTGGAGAGATGGGGATAGGCAACACTTCATCAGCCAGTTGCTTGATGCGTGTGTTATGTGACTTATCAATTGAGCAATGTGTGGGGCGCGGCACTGGCATGGATGATGTCGGGTTGGCGCAGAAGCAGGCAATTCTGAGTGAAGCGCTGCACTTTCATCAATTGGATGCAAACAAGCCCATGCAAGTGCTTGCGACGTTTGGCGGTTTTGAAATTGCGATGATGGCAGGTGCAATGCTGGGTGCGGCTGAACAGGGGGCAATATTGCTGGTAGATGGGTTTATCGCTACGACCGCATTGCTGTTTGCGTATAAATTACAGCCTGATATTTTAGCGTATGCAGTGTTTACACATTGTTCGGGTGAGGCGGGACACCGCAAATTACTTGAGTGTCTTAATGTTAAACCATTGCTGGATATGGGCTTACGTTTGGGCGAGGGGACTGGCGCTGTATTAGCTTACCCATTAGTGTTGGCGGCAGTGAATTTTTTAAATGAAATGGCGTCTTTTGAGAGTGCTGGGGTAAGTGAAGCCAAACTAAAAACAGAAAGTACGGGTGAGTGATGTTGCATTTTTTGTGTAACGAGCGACGTTATTTCTTGCTGGCTATCGGTTTTTTTACACGTATTCCTGTGCCAATTTTTCAGGATTTTCGTGCAGAAGATTTAAATCTTTCTGTTAAGTACTTTCCTATAGTTGGCTTACTTGTGGGTATGATAGGTGCAGGTGCGTACACGCTGGCTGCCAAGGTGTTGCCACATGGGATTGCGGTTCTAATGAGCATGGCGATGACCATCTATGTTACTGGTGCGTTTCATGAGGATGGGTTGGCAGATAGTGCGGATGGCCTCGGTGGCGGATGGGATAGAGAGCGAATACTTACTATCATGCAGGATTCGCGCCTGGGAACTTATGGGGCAATTGCCTTATTTCTAATATTATTTGGCAAGTTTCAGGTGTTAGAAGAGCTCCCGGCCTATTATCTGCCATTTATTCTGATGATTGGGCATACGTTAAGCCGATTATGCGCCTTGTATGTGATGGCAGATTTAAGCTACGTAAAAGCTGAAGGTAAGGCCAAGCCTCTGGCAACGAAAATTAAGCCAATTGATTTGGCCATTGCTACGATTTTTGGTGTGTTGCCAATACCACTGATCTATTACAATTTTTCACCTTTTCTATTGCGCTTTAGCGACTGGCTATGGTTAGGCATTTGTTGCATGCTGCCGGTTGTGTTTGTGTGGTTTTGGTGGCGCAACAAAATGAAACATTGGCTGGGTGGCTACACGGGTGACTGCCTGGGCGCAATGCAGCAAATGACCGAACTGGCTTTTTATCTGGGTTTGCTTATATGGTATCAGCAGTTATGAATTTGCATCTGATACGGCATACGTCATTAGATATCGCAGCCGGTATTTGTTATGGTCAGAGCGATGTGGATGTGTCATCCAATTTTGAATTAGAACGCGCTACCTTGGCGGCGAAGTTGTCAGATATACGATTCGATGCTGTGTATGCAAGTCCGTTGCAGCGTTGTATTAAGCTCGCACAGGCGTTAAATTTAGCAGAGATTCATATAGATGAGCGTTTGAAAGAGCTGCATTTCGGTGACTGGGAAATGCAGGCTTGGAATAGCATTCCACGCGATGTTTTTGATACGTGGGCCAATGATTATGCGAATCTTACACCGCCTAATGGTGAGAGCTTCTCACAGCTGCACGCACGTGCAAAGTCATTTACAGAGGAAGTGAGCATCCACTCTCGCGGCAAGAGTATAGCTGTTGTGACACACGGCGGCGTTATTCGCGCTATACTTGCAGAGGTGCTGAACATGCCGCTTAAAGGCTTGTTTAGAATTGTGATAGACCACGCCAGTGTGACACAGATTTCATTTAATGAAGCGATGCCACGTATCCATTTTGTGAATCGATAAGTTGTTGGGTTTGTGAGCGGTTTAATGATTCACTGGAATGAATTGAGCCCATGCGTTAATTTCTCCCAACTATCATCAGGAGGCAGTCCAAATCGCAGTGCGGGCGTTTCGGTAAATAACCTTACCCATATGCCACGGTTTGCCAGATGATGGTGCCATTGCATCGCTTTTTCTGTGGCTACGTATTGGAATAGTGCATTGCCCGCCAATGGGGTTAAGCCATGGTGGCTGAGCAGTTTCGCTAACTTTTGGCTAGTATTTTCAAGGTGCACACGTGTTTTCCTGTGCCACGCATGATCAAGTAGGGCCTGTTTTGCAATGAGGCGACTGGGTCCGGCGAGCGACCAGGGGCCTAGAGCTTCCTGCATTTTTTTAAGTGATGTTTCTGCGGCAAGTAAAAAACCTACTCTTGCACCTGCTAATCCGAAGAATTTACCTAAAGAACGTAATACAAACAACCCTTCCAGATGGGCATGCTGTGCTAGGCTGTGTTCTGGTGTTGCGTCCATAAAGGCTTCATCTACGATCAGCCATCCGCCACGGTTTATGAGTGTTGTGTGTAGAGTGAGCAAGTCATGCGTTGAAAAGCGTCTCGCAGTAGGGTTGTTCGGATTACACAGCAATATTACGTCAGCCTGTGACAGAGATTCTTCAGACAGGCTGGTAAAGGTCGTGACCTGATGTCCATGGCGTTTCCAGGCGTACGCATGTTCCTGATACATCGGGTTGAGCATGGCGACCTTGCATGGCGAGCGTAATTTCGGTAAAACTTGCAGTGCGGCTTGCGAGCCTGCGGTGGGTAGCACCGATTGGCATCCGTAATAGGCTTGCGCTACCTCAATGAGGCCGTCATCATCACTGGGTAGCCTTTGCCATATGCTGGCAGGAATTTCTGTAATTGGGTAGTTGTTGGGGTTGATGCCCGTCGATAAGTCCAGCCAATCCGCCAGTGGAATGCCGTATTGTGCCGCTGCCAAGCTTAAATTGCCACCATGTTCAAGCAAAGTATATGTTCCTTAGAATTGTGGCGAGTAAGATGGCTGCGCACCATAACACCATACTGCGCTTTACCAAGCGTATTGCACCTAAAATATGGCTGCTATCGGCTGACTCACCTATGCCCAGGGTGGGGCGTTGTTTTGTGATGCCGTGATAAACTGCTGCACCGCCAAGCTTCACCTGCAAGGCGCCCGCTCCGGCTGACATTACCGGCCCGGCGTTTGGGCTATACCAGTTTCTCGCTTGAGTCATCCAGCACCTGATTGCGCTTGTGGTATGTCCGCAAAGGGCGTAGCTCAAGGCGGTTAGCCGTGCAGGAATCAAATTGAGCAGATCATCCAGACGTGCAGCGGCCCAGCCGAAATACAAAAAGCGCGGCGTGCGGTAACCCCACATGGCATCCAGCGTGTTGGCCAACCTGAACACAAGTGCACCTGTGCCGCCAAACAACACAAACCAGAAAATCGCACCAAAAATGGCATCATTGCCGTTTTCAAGCACTGATTCAACCGTGGCGGTGGCGATTTGATCTTCACTCAGTTGCGATGTATCGCGGCTGACAATCATGCTGACATGATGGCGTGCCTGCTCAATATTGTGCTGCGATAATGGCTGGTAAATCTGTTCTGCATGCTCCACCAGACTGCGTGCGCCAATAGAAAAATATAACAGCAACACGTTAGCCAGCCAGGTGATTAGCTCGTGAGTAAGCGCACTGCTGGTTACAAAATAACTGATAGTCGCAAAAGGTGCCAATAAAAGAAACCAGGCCAGCAAGCCTGCAAGCCTTGCTTTGAAGGAGATGGCGCCTATATTCAGTCGTTGTTCGATAATGGCTGCCAGATTGCCAAACCCCACCAAAGGATGCCAACGCTTTGGCTCACCAACTACGGCGTCCAACCATACTGCTGCAATAACAGCGAGCGCTGTGCTATATGGGCTGATGATGGGATAATAGTCGAATGGCATTCAAATCACTTATGGTTCAGGGTACTACGTCTGATGCGGGCAAAAGCACCCTCGTCGCGGCACTGTGTCGCGTATTGTATCGCAGAGGCGTGCGTGTTGCGCCGTTCAAGCCACAAAATATGGCATTAAACTCGGCAGTGACTGTTGATGGCGGTGAAATTGGCCGGGCGCAGGCGGTGCAAGCCTATGCATGCGGCCTGGAACCTCACACCGATATGAATCCTGTTCTGTTGAAGCCCAATTCAGACACGGGCTGTCAGGTGATTATCCATGGTCGGGTAGCATGTAATCTGGAGGCAACGGGCTATCATGCCTATAAACCTACCGCGATGCGGGCGGTACTGGATTCCTGGCAACGCCTGACAACACAATATGACTGCGTAATCGTAGAAGGTGCTGGCAGCCCGGCGGAAATCAATTTACGTGAGAATGACATTGCCAATATGGGTTTTGCAGAAGCGGTAGACTGCCCGGTCATTTTAATTGCTGACATTGACAGAGGCGGCGTCTTTGCGCATATCGTAGGCACGCTGGCGCTGCTTTCCGAGTCAGAGAAGGCGCGGGTAGCAGGTTTCGTGATCAATCGTTTTCGTGGTGATATTGCATTATTGCAATCTGGTTTGGATTGGCTGGAGCAAGAAACGGGTAAGCCGGTGTTGGGGGTGTTGCCGTATTTGCATAATCTGCATATCGAAGCGGAAGATGCTGTGCCCGTACATCAGCAAGCGAGTGATAACGTGGTTGGTGAGGCTAGTCGTACAATGCGTACTGCCTTCGCCTCGCCGTCTAGTTCTCACTCGCCTGCAGATGCACAGGGCGGTCGCTTAAAAATCATCGCCCCCGTCCTCCCGCACATCTCCAACCACACTGATTTTGACGCGTTACGTCTACATCCGCAGGTGGATTTCAGGTTTGTCAAAATGGGCGAAACTATTCCACCTGCAGACTTGATTATTCTGCCTGGCAGCAAGAATGTGCGCGGTGATCTTGAGCATCTACGGGCCAATCAATGGGAGCAAACGCTTACTCATCATCTGCGCTACGGAGGAAAGGTACTTGGTATTTGCGGCGGCTTCCAAATGTTGGGCAAAGCTATTCATGACCCATACGGCATTGAGGGTGATATTGGCACAAGCTTAGGTTTTGGCTGGCTGGAGATGGAAACGACCTTAGAGCAGGTCAAGCAATTAAAACAGGTAACGGGACGACTGGCTTTTGCCGATGCAGTAGTGAACGGTTATGAAATCCACATGGGCGTGACTACGGGTGCTGCGTTGGCCAGCCCTGCACTCATCATTAACAATCAACCTGAAGGTGCAATTGCACCGGACAATCAAATAGTCGGCACATATTTACACGGCTTATTTGATGCACCGCAAGCCTGTGCGGCTTTACTGGCGTGGGCTGGTCTCACATCGTCGCACTCCTTTGATTATGCGCAAATCAGGGAGCGTGAACTCGACCGATTGGCCGATTGCCTAGAACACCATCTTGACTGGGAAAAGCTGGCTAAATCTGTGTCGCTCTTTTAGCTAAAATTTACCACTTGGATTTTATGCCCTAAACATTCCACTACCTGACCCGCGCGAATTTTGGCGGTTTTTCTTAACTCGACTTCACCATCCACTATCACGATTCCCTCGGCTACCATGGCCTTGCCTTGGCCGCCACTGTCCGCAACGCCTTCTGTTTTTAGTAAATCGCAAAGGGCGATAAATTCACCTCTTAATTTGAATGTTGTTGTTTCCATGCTTATCCTTTCAGTGTGAGCGGTAGTCCGGCTGCCACAAAGCTTACTTTGCTTGCCAGTTGTGCAATGGCCTGGTTGAGCCTGCCTTGTTCATCCTGGAACTGGCGGTTGATTTCGCCTAAGGGCACAATACCCATGCCCACTTCATTGCTGACCAGAAGCACGCAGCCTTGCAGGGAAGGCAGTGCGCGAAGCAGTGCTTGACGTTCACTTTCCCAGCTTAAGTGATCGGGTCGCTCGCAATCTGGGCAAATACACTGCGCTAGCCAAAGTGTGAGGCAATCTACAATCACACATTCGCCTGTTTTGGCATGGGTTGTCAGGCTTTCACCCAGATTAAATGGCTGCTCTATCGTTTTCCAGTGGGCAGGACGTCTGATTTTATGATGTTCTACGCGCCGGCCAAATTCTTTATCGTAGACTTGAGCGGTCGCAATGTAAGTCACAGGCAAAGCGCTATCCATGGCCAGCTTTTCAGCAAAGGCGCTCTTGCCGGAGCGCGCGCCACCTAAAATTAAGTGTATGTTATTCATGTGGATCCCAGGTGTTTTCCATGACCATTTCCGAGAGCGGCTTAGCCTGTTTCCAGCCAGTTTCAATCAGCATGGGTTCTTTATAAAAAGTATTAACATGGCCTAAGCACAGCACGGCAATTGGTTTAGCATCGCTAGGAATTTGCAATAAAGCACCGAGTTTGATTGGGTCAAAAATTGACACCCAGCCCATTCCTAAGCCTTCGGCACGCGCTGCTAACCACAGGTTTTGAATCGCACAGCTAACGGAAGCAATGTCCATCTCAGGGATGGTCCTCCGACCGAATATGTCGGCTTCACGTTTGTCACAAAGCGTTGCGACTAACAACTCGCCGCAATCTAAAATACCTTCGACTTTCAGCCGCAAGAACTCTGCCATGCGTGTGGTGTTTTCGTATTCGCCTATCGCCTGAGCGGTTTGAATGCGTTCTTCATCGACCAGTTGGTGTATCGCCTTGCGCGTATTCTTATCGGTAATGCGAATAAAGCGCCAGGGTTGCATCAACCCCACGCTGGGTGCCTGATGGGCAGCTTGCAGTATGCGTTCAAGTACATCAGGTGCGACTGGCTTAGGCAGAAAATGCCGCATGTCGCGGCGTTCTGCGATAACACGATACACGGCAGCCAATTCAGCATCAGAGTAACGGTGTGCGCTCATTATAAAAATAACCCGGTTGCAGCCTGCGGATTGGATGCAAAGTAGAAATGCAGGAAGCTGGCGCAGATTGAACCATGTCGGTAGATGTTTTCAGCCTTGCCAAAGCGTGTTTTAGCAGTAGAAAAAGGCGGGATTTCAGTTTCAAAACTGCCGTAGTGAAAAGTATGTGCGCCAAGCTCACCTTGGGGTAGTTCTGCTTTTAGCGAACCTAAGCCCTGTAATTGAGTGTGAATCTGACTTTTGCCTGCCAATAAACCAAATGCAGGTTGGTTATCAATACTCTCCGATAGTGCCATCATTCCGCCGCATTCGGCGAGTATGGGCTTGTTTGTTTCAAAAGCAGCATGCAATGCATTTTTCATCGCGCTGTTCGCGCTGATTTCATTGAGGTGCAGTTCAGGGTAGCCACCAGGTAACCAATAGGCATCGGCCTCTGGTAAGGACTGGTCGTGTAATGGCGAGAAGAACTTCAATGTTGCCCCCATGTCCGTCAGCCAATCCAGATTTGCCTGATAGATAAAACAAAATGCGGCATCACGCGCAATCGCTATGGTTTTGCCGGCGAGTCGTTCGGGCTGATTTGCTGCTATCGCAGGCGCTTTGAATTCCATGCTTGGTGGTAAAGGCAGGTCTGTTGCGATTGCATTTGCAGCGGCTTCTATTTTTTCTTCCAGATCACCAATCTCAGTTGCGCGAAACAAGCCCAGATGCCTTTCAGGCAGGCTAAGTTTTTCGTCTTTTGGCAGATTGCCATACCAGTTTAATTCTGGCGGTAGCGAGTGCTTGAGTAACTGAGCATGGCCGGTGCTGCCTACCTTGTTAGCAAACGCGCCTGCGGGTTTAAGTCGGCTGTTATGTGCCAGCAGGCCAGTTGCCATTGCGCCAAAAGTTTGCGCCATGCCGCTGGCATCGATGGTGAGTACGACGGGCAGATTAAAGCGCGCTGCAATGTCCGCGCTGGAAGGTGTGCCGTCGTATAAACCCATCACACCTTCTAAGATAATCAGGTCAGCTTGTTGCGCTGCACGATAAAGCTGGGCTTCGCCGTCATTCTCACCGCACATGGTAAAGTCGAGATTGTAAACAGGGCGGCCTGTCGCTACTTCCAGTATCATGGGATCCAAAAAGTCCGGACCGCATTTGAAGGCTTGCACGCGCAGCCCCTTGTTACGCCAGGCACGCGCCAGGGCGGCAGTGACGAGTGTTTTACCTTGCCCGGATGCGGGCGCAGAGACTAAAACTGCGCGGCAGGGAGTCATGCAAACTGTGCTATAGGTCGATGCCAGGCTGTGCTTTTATACCGGCACGCCAAGCGTGTTTAATATCCATGATTTCACTTACGGTATCTGCAGCATCGATTAAAGCCTGTGGCGCAGCGCGACCTGTAACAACCACATGCTGCATGGGCGGACGTGCAGCGATATCAGCTAGAATCTGAGCGGTATCAAGGTAGCCATATTTCATGGTGTAAGTGAGCTCATCAAGAATCACGAGGCCAATTTCCGGGTTGTTCAACATGGATTTGGCAACCTCCCAACCAGCCTGTGCTGTTTGAATATCACGCTCGCGGTCCTGCGTGTCCCAGGTAAAGCCCTCGCCGAGCACATGCCATTCCACATTCGGCTGGCGACTAAAGAAACCTTCTTCGCCCGTATCTTTGCGGCTTTTGATAAATTGCGCCACGCCAACTTTCATGCCATAGCCTAATGCGCGCGCCATCATGCCGAAAGCGGATGAACTTTTACCTTTGCCATTGCCGGTGAGCACGAGCAATAGGCCTTTTTCTTGATTGGCCTGCTCAATGGCCGCATCAATCACCGCCTTTTTGCGAGCCATGCGTGCTGCATGGCGTGCGTTTTTGTCTGCTGAGGTCATTATGCTTTAGCGTGGCTTGCGCGGCTTACTAGTACAAGGGCTACATGGGTGATAAGCGCAACACCTAGCCAGAAGCCAATGTTTTCAAGCTGATGCGGGAAGTATTTCATCAAGCGTTCACCGAATACCGAAAATGTTGGGTCTGGGTAGCGACCGCCAAAGAAATAAAAGCCACCGCTAGAAAACAGTTCACTGATGGGTGCAGCAACAGCAACACTGCCAATCAATGGCAACATCGCATGGGCGCTGAAACTGTAGCGCTTGGCAAACCAGCGCCCTGCTAACCACATCGTGCCATACGCAGGCAATAAAAAGCCGTAAGCAGGCGTTACGCAAAAGCCGCTTGTGCCAGCAAAAGTAATGGAATAAAAATCCAAGCCAGCGCATAAAGCCAGTAAGGCGGGGAACATCCACGTTGGGCGCAGATATAAGCCAGCCAGGAAAAACACAGCCAATGAGGCACTCGGCAGTGCATTAATTGAAGCAAAGTGGTGTCCGCGTGTGGCAATTATGAGGCCGGTAAGTACGACACCGATAATAACTTGGTGGGTTTTAGAAAGGGTTAACATGGTCGTTAGCCTCCGTTGCGTTGATAAAAATTGATGTGTGTGATTTTAGCTTAAATCGTGAGCTTATAATTCAGAATTTAAGCTGTCATTGCGGGCTAGCCCGCAATCTCGTGCCAGTTGAACAAGATGCTGAAATCAATTCAGCATGACAGCGTGTTTTTAGTATTTATGGTTTCATGTCGTAACGCAGTCCTACAAATAGATTGCTGCCAGCGGTGTTGTAAGGTACAGAAGTCGTCGAATTGCCTGTATAGGCAAGTACGTAATTTTTATCCAATACGTTATTGGCGCGCGCTTGTAGCTTCCATTCGGGTGAAATACGATAATTTGCGGTAAGGTTTATCAGGCTGTAGCCCTGCATCACCTTGGTGTTGGTCGCATTATTGTAGCGTGTAGATGCACCTGTTATCTCGGTACTCCACTCAAAATTACCCAGTTGATGAGTAAGGCTAACCGTCCCGTAACGGTTGCCACGGCGAACCAGCAACTGCTCGGTATCCTCGTTGCGCGGCGATTGCACGGTCATATTGCCCGCCAGCAGAAAATTTTCATTGATCTGCCATTTGCCCTCAAAAGTTGCGCCCCGAATTTTAACCTTGCCTACATTCACTGGGCAGAAGCCACCTAAAGTGCAACCTGTGGTGGTGGCGCCTGAAAATTCAATTAAATCCCTAATCTTATTTTCAAACACAGTCATGCCCGCACTCAGCTTTTCACCACTATATTTAAAAGCAGCTTCGATATTGTCTGATTTTTCAGGACTTAAATTTGGATCGCCAAAGTTGGGGAAATATAACTGGTTAAACGTAGGCGCCTTGAATGCTTTGCCATAATTGGTAGTTACGCGCCATTCAGGTGTGATGCGATAACCGTAGCCAATGCCGCCAGTTGTGTTGTTGCCATATTGCGTATTATGGTCTTCACGCAGTGAGAGTTGCACCGCATGATTGCCAACGTCTGCCACATAGCCTGCAAAAAAACTATCGTTATTGCGTTCTTTTTTAAAACTGGTGACATTATTGGATTTACTTTTTGCGTCCTGCTCTAAGCGGTCATAAGCTAATGTCACTATGCCCAATGGTAACTTAAAATCATTTTGCCAGGAGAGTTGAAATTGCTCCGTGCGAAATTTGCTAAGGCTGGTGGGGCTGCTGCGACTGTCAGAATCATCGACCCCCATGCCCAATTTAAACGTACTGTGCCAAACATCCATAAATTGATTTTTGCTGGTAAAAGCATAGCTTTGCAGGGTTTGTTCACCAAAGTTTTCAAATTTGTTGTCAAATTCAGCATGGCCTTTACTTTCAAAGAACTGCAAACCCCAGGTATGTCCATGCGCTAGCTCAAGCTCGGCAAAAGTAGATACGCTATAGTTGTAATAACTATCATCATCTTTGTCTTTACCCGTGCGTATGCGTTTGGCCGAAAAGCTGTCCGTATCAAAACTGCTCACATTGATGCCATATTTGAGTGCGCTTACACTGCCGCTGATGCCCGCTTCTGCGGTTTTAGTGTCGTAACTGCCTAAACCCACCGCGGCATGTACCAATGGTTTACCAGCCTCGGTTTTGCGTGTAAAAATCTGAATCACGCCGCCAATGGCATCTGCGCCATAAAGGCTAGAGGCCGGGCCACGCAGAATTTCAATTTTTTCGATTTGCCCCAGTGGTATGTTTTCAAAAGAAGTGGTGCCTAGCGTGGCGGAGTTGATACGTAAGCCATCAACTAACACCACTACATGGTCGGCATTGGTGCCGCGCAAAAATATGCTACTGCCAGTACCAGCGCCACCGTTGGTGCTAATTTGCACCCCAGGCTGCGCACGCAATAGGTCTGTGATGGAGCCTGCGCCTGTGCGTTCAATTTCTTCTCTGTTAATGACAGTCACGTCGCCCACCACGCTTGTGCGTTGCTGTTGAATACGGCTGGCCGTGACGACAACATCCTCTAAATTGATATTTTCAGCCGCAACAATCGGGCTGGTAAATGCCAGGCTAATAGCGCTGGCAATGATGGTTTTTTTCATGATCTTTTCCCTAACAACATGCCACTCCGCATGTGGATTCTTAGAACCAGGGAATACAGAAGAATTGAAATAAAAAAAGAAAGCGCGGCCGAGAAATCGACGCAAAAGCGCAGCCTTTCATTACCGTCACCCCGCGGTATTTCCTAGCTTGCCTTGAAATAAGGCTAAAGTTGCGAGGCCGGTCTCCGGGCTTGTGAATGATGGATGAGATTAAATCCTGATGTTTTGCACCTTCCCAAGCGATCTTTTTATTGCAAAGATTCTGCTCAGTGGTATGTCGCAAAACTCGCTTCACTTACCGTTGCGGGGGCAGCATAGGCATTGTTGGCTTTAAGTAATTAAAGTACCAGCGCACCTATTTCCCAGTTTCACCTTGTTTGCTGAAAACAAACTCAGGCACCTGACAACAGCTTCAATTATACCGTTTAAATTTTCGCTAGGGATAATAAATTTTTTGGACGGTGATTCATAATGTATTGTAATACTTTGAAAAATGATTGTTACCTATTGACTATAATCAATTTTTTAAATTATAGTGGGCACATGGATGCAGATTTAAAAGTCTTGGAAGAAAAGCTTGCGAGGTTGCTGTCGCTATATAGTGATTTGCGCGTAGAAAACGCAGCGTTGCGCCAAAGCTTGAGTGCGATGGAGTCTGACACGGCTTTATTAAAAGCCAGCATGGCACAGGCCAGTGCACGTATAGAGGCATTGATGCAGAGCTTACCTTAGGTGATTGCACATTAATATTTTGAGTATAAAACGATGAGTGAAATTAAGGGTGTCGATGTCAATATCATGGGGCGTGACTTTACGGTTTCATGTACCGATGAAGAACGCCCTGGACTGATTAACGCAGTAAATTATCTCGATAAAAAAATGCGCGATATCCGTGACGGAGGTAAAGTGGTGGGGGTTGAACGTATTGCGATTATGGCAGCACTCAATCTGTCGCATGAGTTACTGAACAGTAAAACCGGTGATATCGATTTTGGTGATGCCAAGCGTAGAATATCCTTGATGCAGGATCAGATCGAACAAGTGATAGCGAATGTGTAAGCTTCTATTTGTTGCGTAGGCGGTTTGATTTAAAACATTATCGATTTACGCTGTGTTGCTTTCGTTTATCCTGCGTTTCCACGTTGCGTTTGTTGTAGTATGACATTGGTAATCACGCCATTGACTACACCAAAAATTAAAGCGGCTATTGCAAATAGCGGAATCAAATAACTCACCCCGGCGTGCGGAATTAACCACAGGCGCACTACCAGTAACTGTCCTGCAATATGCGCAAATGCGGCAATGACACTGAGACTGACCGCAGTGAATAATCGTTTGGGTAGCATAATCGCTAGCCATAGTGCGCCTAAGCTACATAATGCCCCACTCAAACTCAGTACGAACGTAGGGGATAAAAACTGCCCAAGTAATAGACTGCTGGCAAATACACGCAGAATGCTGACCCAGGCGGCGCTTGCAAAACCAAATTGATACAGCACATAAAGTGTCACAATGTTGGCAATTCCTGGCTTAACGCCGGGTATTGGAGATGGAATCAGCGCCTCTATCATGTGCAGAGCAATGGCGAGTGCCGCCAGTTTCGCAATCTGATGGTCGTGCTGTGTTGTTTGGATTTGCATTCGATTAAGCCATCATTCGTCATCTAGTAATTAAGAGAATCATAAGGTTTGTTTTCACCAATTAATTCCAAGCTTATTTGGTTGGGTAAGCAAATGGCGGCCTGGCCTGCGCGAACAAGCCAGCCCTGGTGTACGCAGTATTGGTTGTGACAAGGTGATTTTGAAAAGCGTACTTTGCCTTGCGCGATGCTAATTACAGAAGTCCCTATTCCGCCTTCAATAACAATATCACGGTTTTGATTTAAGCTATATGTGCCATAAACTGTGTCGCCAAGTCGCACTTGCACCTTGCTAGCATGCTCATTTGTCCATAGTGTTTGAAATAACAATAAAGTGATGGCCAAACTAAAGATAATGATGAGCCAGTCACCGGCACGTAATTGTCGGTAGATTGCTCCGCTACGGTTTAATAAGTTTGACATGCGCATTAAGCTTGAATTTTTCGTCTAACCATTCGATTTCTTGTGCCATGTTCTCTGTGATGAGAACATGGGCATCCTCACTAATCGCCATGTAATATGCGATTCCCAATAATGCGGCAGCATGGCTTTTTTTATCTTCAGTTTCTATGAAAATTGGTTTTGAGGCAACATCAGAAAGAACGCCTGCATGGGGCTGGGGGGGGATGAGCACTGTCACAGCTTGGGTGTGTTGCACCGGGTAGCCTGTACGTGGATCAATAATATGGCAATAGCGCTTGCCATCCAGCATAAAGTAGCGTTGATAGTCGCCGGAAGTGCCGATGGCCCAGCCGTCATTCAAGTCCAGAGTGGCAATTGCAGCAGGTTTGCGCGGGTGCTGAATGCCGACGCGCCAGGGTTTATTGCCATGTTGGCCAATTGCAATAATATTACCGCCAATATTAATGAGCGCATGCTGGACCTGCTGCCCACGAAGATATTGCACTGCCTGATCCAGGGCATAGCCTTTGGCATAACCGCCAAGATCTAATTTTACCCATGGATTTTTGCTATAAACCTCACCATTTTTGAGGGTGATATCTGACATCGCAGGATTGGCTTTCACTAATGATCGGATTTTATCAGGGTCAATTTTGCTGACGCCAAAATTATCTTGCTGAAAGCCCCAAGTGCTGATTAAGTGACCTATGGCAGGGTTAAATAATCCTTCGGAGCGGAGGGATAGCGCTTGGGCATCAGATAGTAGTTTGGTCAGTAGCGGGCTGAGCTTTACTGGCTGTTGTGAGTTTGCGAAAGCCGTGTTCACGTGCATGAGTTCACTGGCACTTTCCTGACTGGCTTGATTGGCGGGGCCGTTTTTCCAGGCGTGCAGTTGATGATGCAGTTGCTGAAAGTCTTGTAATACCCGATTTGCCAAGGCGCTGGCACGCGCTTCAGTTTCACCATAGATGTTGATGTCAACCAAGGTGCCAAAAACATAACCTTGTGCGTGATAAAGTGGCTCTTTATTAGCATTGATGACAATCGCCGCCATCGCCATGAGGCCGAGTATGGTTAAAGTAATTAGGCTTTTTTTACGCATCGTTTGCGTGATTTAAAGGTGGTGGTGTTCCAGCGCAGACATCCATATGCTGGCTGGATTGCAATCAGTCTGGGCAGCAATTTCAACCATACCTGTGGGGCTGGTGACATTGATTTCAGTGAGGTATTCGCCGATGACATCCAGGCCCACCAGAAACAAGCCTTCCTGTTTGAGTGTTTTGCCAACGGTGTCAGCTATTTCATAGTCGCGCTCAGATAGTCTTTGCGCGGTTCCGGTGCCACCTGCGGCAAGATTTCCACGGGTTTCTCCGGCAAGCGGTATGCGTGCCAGCGCGTAGGGTAATGGCGTGCCATCAATGACTATAATCCGTTTGTCACCCTGAGCGATGGCAGGCAAGTAACGTTGTGCCATAATCGTGTGAGAGCCATGCTGGGTAATTGATTCTAAAATGACGCTGATGTTGGGATCGTTCAAGGTAAGCCTGAAAATATTGCTGCCTCCCATGCCATCCAGTGGCTTAACAATGATGTCTTGATGCCGAGTTAAAAACTCGCGAATTAACTGATGACTTGCAGTTACAATAAATTCCGGGCTAAATTGCGGAAAGCGCGCGACAGATAGCTTCTCGTTCCAGCCACGCAGTGCCACGGGATTGTTATAAACTTTGGCGCCTTGGGCGACGGCTATTTCCAACAAATAAGTGCTGTATAGATACTCGTTGTTAAATGGTGGGTCTTTGCGCATGATAATTGCATCAAATGCACTCGGTTGCGCTTCAAGTCCAGGTTCAAGGACAAAACCTTCTGGCGTGAAATTAAATTTCTGTGCCCTTATCCTGGCAAGATTGTCGCGCAGAAAAACATCGTGTTGCATGGAAACAAATAGTTCATGGCCACGTTTGTTAGCCTCGCGCATCATCGCAAGACTGGTGTCCTTTTGAATTTTCAGGTTGGCGAGTGGGTCAAGAATAAAATTGATTTTCATGATTGCGGTGTATTACTGGTTAAGCGGGTCTTGTTCTTGCAGTTCTATAGCCGCCGCCAACAATGCCATGCGTGCCACAACACCATAAGCATAAAAGCGGTTGGGTGTGGCGTCAGGAGCACCTGCGCAATCTGGCAAGGTGCATGGCTTTTCAAAAGCCAAAGGGACGAAATGCGAACCGGGGGCGTTTAAGTTTTCATCCACTCCGCGTCCGGTATGTACACGATAAAAACCGCCGATGACGTAGTGATCCATCATGTAGACCACGGGTTCAGCCACGGATTCGTTAATGCTCTCAAAGGTGTAAACACCCTCTTGAATAATCACTTCGGAAACTTGCATGCCTTCTTTGATCACAGACATCTTATTGCGCGCCTTGCGATTAAGGCCGCGCACATCATCGGGAGATTTTACCGTCATGATGCCCATGCCGTAAGTCCCTGCGTTGGCTTTAACGATGACAAACGGATCTTGTGTCACACCGTATTCCGCATATTTGGTTTTTATCTTTTCCAGCAGCTGTTCCACCTTGAGTGCCAAACACGCTTCGCCATTGCGTGTAGTGAAATCAATTTCATCGCATGTTTCAAAGTAAGGATTCAATAGCCACTCATCTATACCCAGCAATGTGGAAAACTCAGCCGCCACACGATTGTAGGCTGAAAAATGGTGGGACTTACGGCGCGTACTCCATCCCGCATAAAGTGGTGGAATCAGGTCTTGCTCGAGATCTTTGAGAATATCAGGAATACCGCCGGACAAGTCATTGTTGAGTAAAATAGCGCAGCTGTCAAAAGCGCTTAGTGTTTCTTCTCCGAATGCGGTTTGTGGCAGCTTTATTCTATTGCCGACGCGCACCACAGGCTCAAGCAGCAGGTTTTGTCCATCATGCGTTGTCAGTAAGGTGGGCTCGGTAATTTCAGGTGAAATAGAACCGATGCGGACGTCTAGCCCGGCCTGCTTCAGGATGTTGGCTAACTCAAGCACATTGCGCAGGTAGTAGGTATTGCGGGTGTGATTTTCAGGAATGATTAATAAACGGCTGGCTTCAGGGCAGACTTTTTCAATCGCCACCATCGCTGCCTGCACACATAAGTGGTGAAATTCAGGATTTAGATTGTTAAAGCCACCTGGAAATAAGTTGGTGTCAACTGGCGCTAGCTTGAAGCCTGCATTGCGCAAATCAACCGAGGCATAAAATGGAGCAGCATAATCCAGCCATTGCGTGCGGAACCAATGTTCAATTTTTGGCATGGCGTCGAGCATGCTTTTTTCGAGAGCGAGTAAGGGGCCGTTGAGTGCTGTAGTTAAGTGTGGAACCATTTTCAAGTGCCTTTTAATATATGAATGCGTTTGCTGAGTTTCATGCGCCAAACTCCATGACTGGCCTTATTCACGCTACGCTGCGCGCTAGGCTACATAATGACCGGTTGCGCCTGAACGTCAGCATGGTAACTACTCCTTACCATGGGGCCACTTGCCGTGTTATTAAAGCCCATGGCATCAGCTTTTTGCTTCAACGCATCGAAAACCTGCGGCTCTACATAACGCATAACGGGCAGATGGTGCACGCTGGGTTGCAAATACTGGCCAAGCGTCAGCATGCTGACGTGGTGTTTGCGCAAATCTTGCATGACAGTCAGAATTTCTTCATCCGTTTCGCCTAAGCCTAACATTAAACCGGACTTGGTGGGAATGTGCGGATACATTTCATGAAATGCCTTAAGGAGGTTCAGTGAGTTCTGGTAATCGGAGCCTGGCCGTGCCTGCTTGTAAAGGCGGGGGATGGTTTCCAAATTGTGGTTCATGACATCGGGCGGTGCCTTGCTTAGAGTTTCCAGTGCAATGTCCAGGCGGCCGCGGAAGTCAGGTACCAGGATTTCAATTTTGATATAGGGTGATTTTTCACGCACTGCCGCAATGCAGTCCACAAAGTGCTGTGCACCGCCATCAGCGAGATCGTCGCGGTCAACAGAGGTAATCACAACATAGTTAAGCCGCATTTCTGCAATAGTGCGCGCAAGGTTCTCGGGTTCGTTCACATCGGGTGGTAGCGGTTTTCCGTGTGCAACATCACAAAATGGACAGCGGCGTGTGCAGATATCACCCAAAATCATGAAGGTGGCCGTGCCGCCACTAAAACACTCTCCAATGTTTGGGCAACTGGCTTCTTCACATACTGTGTGGAGCTTGTTGTCACGTAATATGCGCTTGATTTCCTGATAGCGCGCAGAATCCGGTGCTTTCATTCTTATCCATTCCGGTTTGCGTTGCACTGGCTGCGGAACGATTTTAATAGGGATACGCGATGTTTTTGCCGCATCGATTTCTTTAACACCAGCGACTTTGACATGGCGTGTTTTGTTTTTGGGAGCATTAGTCATGCGAGCTTTCTAATTTTCCTGTAAGTTTCTTGAGCAACAAGTCTGCCATGACCCGTGTGTCGGCACTAATGCCTAAGTCCTTGGTTTGTGTCATTGCGAGCCCTGCATAGCCACAAGGATCAATTGCGTTGAAGGGGCTTAAATCCATATCTACATTGAGGCTTAGTCCATGATAGCAGACGTTATTTTTGACACGTAAGCCAAGTGATGCAATTTTTGCTTCTGCACCTGCCGAGGTGCTCTGAAGGCTGACATATACCCCAGGTGCATTTTGCTTTGCGGCTGCTGTAACCTGAAAATCGGCAAGCAACTCGATCACGGAGGACTCGAGGAGGCTGACGAGACTGCGAATGTTGAGTTGATGACGAGGCAAGTCTAGCAATGTGTATATCACAACCTGGCCTGGGCCGTGATAAGTTATCTTGCCGCCACGGTCTGTACACACTAGCGGAATGTCCTGCCTGGCGGGCGGTATGACATTTTTGCGGTTAAGCCCCAGCGAATAGACCGGGTGGTGTTCTGTCACCCATATTTCGTCAGGCGTGCCATTGGTGCGCGCGAGGGTAAACGCCTGCATGGCCTGGCAGGTGTTTTCAAAATCAGTCACACCAAGATGCTTGATTAGAATGGGGTTGGTCATACACTAGCTTGCTTGTTAGATAGCAAACTTTACTAAAGGATGCGCGCTGATCAGGCGGTAAACACTATCTAGCTGCACTTGCGACTTGACATGGACTGTGCAAGTCAGACTGATATATTTGCCGGCAGAGCTTGCACGCATTTCTATGTGTTCTGCGTTAAAGTCGGGAACTACAGATTGAATCACTTCTATGATGGTAGAAGAAAAGTCATCATGCGTTTCCCCCATGACTTTAATAGCAAAGTGGCATGGAAACTCCATTAAGGCTGGCGTTGCCTGAGGTTCGTTATTTGTCATGGGTAGGCCACTCATTTATTGCAAAAGCAACTTGATTGAGTCCCAGGCACGACCAAAGATTCCCGCAACGCTCACAGATTCTTTGGCAACAAGTGAGCGCTCACTGATGGTTTTGCCGTTTAAGGTAAATTTGACGTTGCCAATGACCTGGCCTTTTTTGATCGGCGCAATCAAAGGTTGAGTGCTGGTGACAACCGCTTTTACGTTAGCGTACTCGCCTTTAGGGAGTGTTAAATATAAGTCAGCATTGACGGTAGAGGCAATTTCATCTTCAACCCCTTTCCAGACTTTAAGCTTGCTTATGTCCTGATTCTTTTTGTAGACAAGTGTCGATTCAAAGAACTGAAACCCAAAATTGAGTAGCTTCTGGCTTTCAGTCGCTCGAGCCGCATCACTGGGTGCACCTAGTATCACGGAAATCAGGCGAGTGTTGCTGCGGTTGGCGGTAGAGATTAGGCAGTAGCCAGCGGATTGCGTATGTCCGGTTTTCATGCCATCTACGTTGGCATCTAGCCACAGCAGGCGATTGCGATTAGGTTGCTTGATTTTATTGTAGGTGTACTCTTTAACGGAATATAGGCGTTTGTAGCTTTCAGGAAAGTCTCTAATCAAGGCCGTGGCGAGTATCATCAGATCCTCGGCAGTGGTGTAGTGTTGGGGGTCTGGCAAGCCTGTTGCGTTGACAAAATGGCTGTTCTTCATACCTAGGCGCTGCGCTTCTTTGTTCATCATGTCGGCAAACAGCGCCTCTGAACTCGCAATGCCTTCGGCGAGTGCAATAGAGGCGTCATTGCCGGAAGAGATAATCATGCCATGTAGCAGTTCATCAACGGTTACCGGTTTGTTGGGTTCAATAAACATGCGAGAGCCTTCGGCTTTCCAGGCGGCTTCGCTCACCGGCAATGTTTGATCAAGTTGCAGGTGACCATTTTTGATGGCTTTGAAACTCAGGTAGGCAGTCATGATTTTGGTAAGTGAGGCAGGTTCCACACGCATACTGCTGTTTTCAGCAGCGATAACGTGCCCACTATTAAAATCTTTTAACAGATAAGCCTTGACGGCCAGGCTAGGTGACTGAGGCACTTGCGCGATCTCGGCATAAGCCTGGGCGTTAATCAAGAGTGTGCCCAACAGGGTGAGCAAGAGAATGTGAAATGGATGGCTAAATAATTTATGATGAATCTTATGCATAGGGTATAGGGCTGAAAACTTTACTGGTTGGTGACTAAGACGGAAATATTTAACTGTTTACGTACGCGGTTGGCCTGAATGTCTGCATCGCGTCTGTTGGTAAAGGGACCTAACCTGACACGATACAGGTCACCATTATACACGTTAGTGACAGAGGTATCGCTGGCAAGGTTTAACGCAATGATTTTTTTTCGCAGAGCGTCGCCATTCTGCTCATTTTTAAATGCCCCTGCCTGCACATAAAACACAGAGAAATCGGTACGTGAAATTTCAGGTCTGGCGTTGCCTTTTTCCGTCTGGGCAGTAGGGTTTGTGCTAACCGGATTTGCTGCAGATGAGGGGCTGTTTTCTGCTGTGATGGTTTTTTTTGACTGCGCGAATTTTTTTAAGCCATCAGGGCTGGTGTCAATGGCTTCAACAATCACGGTGCCACTGCCGGGCGTAATCAAATCCAGCTTGTGCGCTGCGGCATAGGATAAATCAATAAGACGTTCTTTTTTAAATGGCCCCCGATCATTCACGCGCACTACGATAGCGCGATTGTTGGCCGGGTTGGTGACTTTTACGTAGCTGGGAATGGGCAGGGTAGTGTGTGCTGCGGACATGCCATACATGTCGTATATCTCGCCACTGGATGTCTGTTTGCCGTGATAGCGTTTACCATACCAGGAAGCAGTGCCCTGTTTTTGGTAGGGGACATAACTGGTCATGGGAACGTATTTCTGGCCTAACGCAATGTAGGGTTTGTTGCTGCGTGGATAGGGGGTTTCCGCTTTGGGTTCAGCATCGGGGATGCTGTGAATGTCGATACGTGCACTTTCATCCGGGCCGTCATCCAGGTAGTAACCACCATTGCCAGGCTGTGCATCGGATTGTCGGGTGGGTGAAGGTGTCGGTGAGGCTGCTGAATCTGGTTTGACTGGTGTTCTGCCACCACAGGCGCTCAGCGCAACTAGGCAAATCATGACAAAGTAGTGTTTAAAGTTCAGCATGTAAACCTCCTGTCGTGTGCTCACGTTTAGTGTTTGCACTAAGTCGCGACCAGTTTCTTATGGGTATGAATACTCATTAAAATACCAAATCCCACGCATAGTGTCAGCATGGATGTGCCGCCATAGCTAATCAGCGGTAATGGCACACCAACCACTGGCAAGATACCACTTACCATTCCCATGTTAACAAAGGCATAAGAAAAAAAGTTAAGTGTAATACTGCCCGCAAGCAGCCTGCAAAAGGTGTTCTGTGCTTGAGAGGCAATTACCAGGCCGCGGATGATAATCAGGCTGAACAAGCTCAAAAGTAACATATTACCTAAAAAACCAAATTCTTCACTAAATACTGCAAATATAAAATCGGTGGTACGTTCAGGTAGAAAGTCGAGCTGCGTTTGTGTGCCGTTCAGCCAACCTTTTCCTGCAGCGCCACCTGAGCCAATTGCGATGATGGATTGAATGGTGTGATAGCCAGCTCCGAGAGGGTCTTGGCTGGGGTCAAACAGCATTTCAATACGCCTTCTTTGATAGTCATGCAACAAAGACCAGAATACAGGTGCCAGTGCCAGCAGGGAAACGCCCGCCCCCAGTAGGAAGCGCCAGCTTAAACCTGCGAGAAACAGTACATAAAAACCAGAGGAGGCAATCAGCAAAGATGTGCCTAGATCTGGCTGCTTCATAATCAGTGCGACAGGTATTGCCAGCATAATGCCCGCAATCACGAAATGGCTGGCCTTTGGTTTGCCATCGCGAGTAGCAAAGTACCATGCGATCATCATCGGTGCTGCAATGCGCATGAGTTCGGAAGGCTGGATTTGCATAAAGCCTAAATTTAGCCAGCGCCTTGCACCATGGCTGATGACGCCGAATAATGCCACTGCAACCAGCAGCGCCAAGCCAAGCGCATACAGTGGCCGTGCGGCACGTTCTAGATTCTGCGGTGAAATGTTTGCCACTATCCACATTGCGCCTAGTGCTATCAGCATGTTGACGCCTTGGGCATAAACGCGGGAGAAGTTTTGCCCAGAGGCGCTGTAAAGCACAAACAGGCTAAGCAGGAGCGCGAAAAACAGGCATACCATCAAAAATGAGTCTATGTGCTTGAAAAGCTGATGGAATAGTCTGTTAATCATGAAGCTCTTCCTCTGGTGGTTCAGTCACAGCAGCTTGAGCGTTATTGCTTACCACCTCTTGCGCAGGTAACTTGCCTAATAGGTAATAATCCATAACTTTTCTCGCAATCGGTCCTGCGGCAGATCCGCCATGACCACCGTTTTCAACAATCACCGACAGTGCGATAGTCGGATCTTCAGCGGGCGCATAAGCAATAAATAAGGCATGGTCACGGTGGCGCTCATTGATGGCGTGTTCGTTGTATTTTTCATTTTGCCTGATGCCTATGACCTGCGCTGTTCCTGTCTTTGCGGCAATGCTATAACTGGCGTTGGCACCAACGCTGGCAGCGGTGCCGCCCGGAAGCGTCACATCAATCATGCCACGTTTGACAATATCGATGTTCTTCGGATCCAGGGCAATTTGATCCTGCACTAGTGCAGGCATGTTGACTTGCTTGCCTGTGAGGGCATTTTCTATTCGATTCACCAGGCGAGGCTTCATAGCCACACCATTGTTAGCTAAAATTGCGGTTGCTTGTGCGAGCTGTAAGGGTGTTACCAGAGTGTAACCCTGTCCAATACCAACAATCACAGTTTCTCCGGGATACCACGGTTGTTTAAAGCGCCGTTGTTTCCATTCGGGGGTAGGTAGCAGCCCTTCAATTTCCCCTTTGATATCAATGTCAGATTTTCTGCCAAAGCCAAAATGGCGCACAAATGCAGTCAGCTTCTCTATTCCCAACTCCATGGCCAGACCATAAAAAAAAGTGTCGCAAGAAATAGTAATTGCTTTTTGTATATCGACATAGCCATGCCCGCTTGGCTTCCAGTCCCGATAGCGGTGGCTGCTGCCAGGTAGCGAGAAAAAGCCAGGATCGGTTATGGCAAAAGGCGGTGCGCGCTTGCCTGCTTCAAGCCCAGCGAGTGCAACAAAAGGTTTGAATGTCGATCCTGGCGGATAGATGCCACGCAGGGGGCGGTTAATAAGTGGTTTGTCTATGGATTCGTTCAGCATTTTCCAGTTTTCACTGTCAATCCCATCTACAAAGAGATTGGGGTCAAATGCGGGCTGGCTCACGTAAGCAAGCACTTCGCCTGTTTTTGGATTAATGGCAACCATTGCACCACGTCTGTTGCCAAAGGCTTGTTCGCCAATTTCCTGTAATTT
The DNA here is from genome assembly GCA_002842285.1 of Betaproteobacteria bacterium HGW-Betaproteobacteria-22. Classification (GTDB taxonomy): domain Bacteria; phylum Pseudomonadota; class Gammaproteobacteria; order Burkholderiales; family Methylophilaceae; genus Methylotenera. Next base: position 29,252 of record PHCJ01000016.1, on the reverse strand, counting down.
GCTGTCGGCAGATAAAATAATATTGTCGCCAGGAATGGGCGCGTTGCTGGATAGTACGCGTACGGCATGGCCGTCGGCATCAATTTCAACTTGCTGAAAACCGGTAATGCCATGTAACTGCTGTTCGTAGAATTGTTCTATGCCTGATTTCCCAATGTGGTCGGAGCCTTTGTAGTTGGAAAAAACCCCTTCCTGCTTGAGCTGATCAATGTCTTTGTCGTTGATGCGGCCAATATAGCCCACCATATGCGCGCCCAATTTACCAAGCGGGTAGTGTCTGAACAATCTGGATTTGATTTCCACACCAGGGAACCGGTAATGATTGACGGCAAATTTGGCGGCCTCGACCTCGTTCAGATGCGTGCGAATCGGCGCGCTTTCAAAACTGTGGCTTTGCTCACGAAATTTCTTGAAGCGTTTGCGATCCAGTGAGCTAATTTCAATTAATTGACTAAGCTCAGCAATGGTGTTTTCCAGGTTGGCTACTTTTGCGGGAGTAATTTCCAGTGTGTAAACAAAAAAGTTATGCGCGAATACAACGCCATTTTTATCTAGAATAAGCCCTCGATTGGGGACTGTGGGCACAAGCGAGATGCGGTTGTTTTCAGCCAGTGTTTGATAGTGGGTGTATTGGTCAATTTGCAGGTAGTAAAAACGAAAGGCAAGTAGCGCGAACAGGCTGATGAAGAAAAGACCGGCCACACCTAATCGGAGCTTGAAATAATATTGCTCGTGTAAATAGTTTTTAAGTTCTGCGCCCATATTCTTGTTAATTGCTACGAGAATATTTGCCAGTATTTAAACCGAGAATAATAGCAATTTTCCATAAGATGACGCCCGTTAAGCTAGGAATGAAGTAGGCCCAGCCTGGCGATTCATTGCCTACAAAGGTTTTAAGCGTCAGCAGTACAAGTTGAGAAATAATAAGCAATGTCAGCACATAAACTAATTGCTGCATATTATTAAATAACACGAGTCTGCGCTGGTAGATAACAGCAACAAAGCTCGTTGCTGTGTAAGCAAGTGCGTATTGGCCAAAGATGCCGCCCGTTGCCAAATCTACCCACAGCCCCATAAACCAGGCAGTGCCGATGTTGCACAGGCCGGGTGCACGCAATATCCAAAAAATCAGGGTTAATAATACAAAATCAGGGCGCAGCAGCAAGCCAACTCCAGACCAGGGCAGTAAGGAGAATATAAAAGCTGCAAGCAGCGATAAATAAATAAACTTTAACTCAGTTGCGTGCATTGGGTTTTTTCGCGCTTAAAGTTGAGCTGTCAGGCTTGGATGTGCGGGTTGTCTGCGATTTGTTTTTTTTGGTTTTGTCAGCAGGTAACGAATTTTTGGGGCTTACTTGCAACTCTTCTCCTTTTGCAAGGTTGACGATTAAAACCTGTCGGTGATTTTCAATCCCGCCGGCAGGCGTACATACGATGCGCGCAAACGGGGAATCTGAATTGATTTTAATTTCCTTCACAATCGCGACTGCCAAACCTGCCGGGTAAACACCATCAATGCCGGAAGTGACGAGCTTGTCGCCTTGTTTGATATCTACATTGGCAGGTAAAAAAGGTAGATTAAGGGTGTTGTCTTTACCATTTCCAAAGGCAATCGCTCTTAAGCCATTGCGCTCTATCTGTATGGGAATGGTCAGTGACTTATCTGTAATGAGCGTGATTTCACTGCTGGATGGGTAAACCCTGGTGATTTGCCCTATCACGCCATCGGCGTCGACGACAGCGGCCCCAGTAATGATTTCATGGATACTGCCACGATTAACAATAATTTTCTTAGTAAATGGATCGTTGCCAACGCGCATGATCTCAGCAAGCTTACTGACTTCGGCAAGCGCCTGACTGGCAGATAGCAGGTTACGCAAATGGGCGTTTTCAAGCTCCAGAGAGGCCAGTCGCTGCATGGCAATTTTTTGAGTCAATGCCTGCTGTTTTAATTGCTGGTTATCATTGAGCAGGTGGTGGTGCGTAGTGAAATAGTTGCTAGTAAAGTGATATAGCTGAGAAGGTGTGTTGGCAACGACCTGTAGCGGGTGCAGCAGCACCATGAGATTTGCGCGTGCGGTGGCTAGGTACTGTATGCGTGAGTCAGTGGCCATGAGCACAAGGGAAAGTGCTGAAAAGAATGCTAGACGCGCCAATGGGCTTGGGCCGCGCGCAAAAAATGCAGGGGCTTGTTGAGGCTCAAAATTTTGCGGCGAGTTGAACATGGTCAGCGGTTGGCGTTAGTGCATGACTTCTGTGAATGTTTTAATTTCTATCAATAGACTTTAGGTTGTTAAACAACGAACCAAAGTCTATTGAAGGCGAACGGGCAATTATTAAACGATTAAGAATAATTGTAATTATTCGTAGGCAAAAATGCTGGCAAGTTTATCCATTTCATCTAATGCCCTGCCACAGCCGCGTGCCACACAGGTAAGTGGATCTTCTGCCACAATCACTGGTAGGCCGGTCTCTTCTATCAGCAGGCGATCCAAATCACGTAATAATGCACCGCCACCAGTCAGCACCATGCCTTTTTCGGCAATATCTGCGCCCAGCTCAGGCGGCGTTTGTTCCAGCGCTGATTTAACTGCGCCGACAATGGCGTTCAATGGCTCAGTTAGCGCTTCCAATATCTCGTTGCTGGAAATGGTGAATTTTCTTGGCAGGCCTTCTGCAAGATTGCGCCCTGTGACTTCCATTTCCAATAACGCAGAACCAGGGAATGCCGAGCCGATTTTCTTTTTGATGGCTTCTGCGGTGGGTTCGGAAATTTGCATACCATAATTCCGGCGGATGTAATCGATGATGGCTTGATCAAACTTATCGCCACCGACACGTTCAGATTTGGCATAAACAATACCGCCTAGTGAGATGACACCCACTTCAGTCGTACCACCGCCAATGTCCACAACCATCGAGCCCGTTGCCTCGGCCACAGGCATGCCTGCACCAATCGCTGCTGCCATGGGTTCTTCAATCAAGAAGACTTGCTTGGCGCCCGCACGTTCCGCAGATTCCTTGATAGCGCGACGCTCTACCTGGGTAGAACCTACGGGTACGCAGATAATGATGCGTGGGCTAGGCGCAAACCAGCGTGAATCATGCACGCGTCGAATAAAATATTTCAGCATTTGTTCGGTGATGGTGAAGTCCGCAATCACACCGTCTTTCATTGGACGGATGGCTTGTATGTTCGCTGGAGAGCGTCCGAGCATGCCTTTGGCTTCAGCACCTACCGCGAGTAATATTTTCTTTCCGTTGGGGCCGCCTTCTAGGCGGATGGCAACAACAGAAGGCTCATCCAGCACTATCCCTTTGCCGCGTGAGTATATTAGGGTGTTTGCTGTACCTAGGTCGATTGCGAGGTCGTTTGAGAAGTAACTACTAATTGAGCCGAACATGATGTTTTTCCTGTGGGTTGGTGCCTGTTTTTTACTTGCTGCACTTTAAAATCGCAACCATGCAATTAAGGCGTGCATAAAATCAGGGTATAATACCGCATATCTTGTTGAAAATTAAGATGTGATTGTAAACAAAGTTGCAAATTAAACAGGCTAAATCTTTATCAGCAATTGTTGCTGATATTAAATTTTACTTACACCGCTTTCATTTTGGATTATTGAAGTATGGCACTGAGTACTGATGATATAAAAAAAATCGCGCATTTGGCGCGCATAGAAGTAAGTGGCGACGAGGCGCAGGCAACGCTTGCCAAGTTGACAGGCATTATGGGTTTAATTGAGCAAATGCAGGCAGTTGATACACAAGGCATCGCACCAATGTCACATTCTCAGGATGTCGTGCAGCGGTTGCGCGATGATGTGGTCAACAAAACCAATCAACGTGAAGCATTTCAACAAATCGCCCCAGTTCTTGGCAATGGTTCAGCGGAGCGTGCTGTAGACCATGGCCTATATTTAGTGCCTAAAGTAATCGAGTAATTGCGCCATGATTAATCAAAGTTTAGCAACATTGAGCCAAATGCTCGCTGAAAAACAAGTTTCAAGTGTAGAGCTTACACAGATTTTTCTGGACAGAATTGATACGCTCAACCCAGACATCAATGCCTACATTGCGCTGGATCAGGACAGAACCCTGGCACAAGCGCAAGCCGCAGATGCCCGCATTGCAGCTGGCAATGCATTGCCATTAACAGGTATTCCAATCGCGCAAAAAGATATATTTTGCGCTAAAGGCTGGCAAACGACCTGCGGGTCAAAAATGCTGGAAAATTTCATCGCACCTTATGATGCGCATGTGATTAGCCAGTTTGACGCAGTGGGTGCGGTGAATTTGGGTAAGACCAATATGGATGAATTTGCCATGGGTTCATCGAATGAAACCAGCTATTTTGGCGGCGTAAAAAACCCTTGGGATTTAACCCGGGTACCAGGCGGTAGCAGTGGCGGCAGTGCGGCAGCGGTTGCTGCAAGACTATGTGCGGCGGCTACAGGTACGGATACAGGGGGCTCCATCCGTCAACCAGCCTCATTGTGCGGTTTTACCGGCCTGAAGCCGACTTACGGTGTGGTGTCACGTTACGGCATGATTGCCTTTGCTTCCAGCCTCGATCAGGCAGGACCGATGGCTAAATCAGCAGAAGACTGTGCTTTGATGATGAATGTAATGGCGGGTTTTGATGAGCGTGACTCCACCAGCCTGAATCGTGAAAAAGAAGACTACACCAGATATCTTAATCAGCCAGTTTCAGGTTTGCCGCTTGCAGGCCTGAAAATTGGTTTACCTAAAGAGTATTTTGCTGAAGGCCTGGATGCCGCAGTCGCTAATGTGGTGATGGATGCGGTAGCTGAGTACAGGAAATTGGGCGCGGAAATCATTGAAATATCCCTGCCCAACACAGGGTTGTCTATTCCTGTCTACTACGTGTTGGCGCCAGCCGAAGCCTCAAGCAATTTATCCCGCTATGACGGCGTACGTTACGGCCATCGCACTGATCAGTATGCGGATTTAATGGAAATGTATTGTAAATCACGTGCTGAAGGTTTCGGTGCGGAGGTGAAGCGACGTATCTTGATAGGCACTTATGTGTTAAGTGCCGGCTACTATGATGCCTATTACCTCAAGGCACAGCAGATTCGCCGCTTGATTGCGCAGGATTTTGCCGAGGCCTTTAAGTTGTGCGACGTAATTTTGGGCCCTGCCACACCCTCCACCGCATTTAAGGCAGGCGAAAAAGTGGATGACCCTGTCTCAATGTATCTACAGGATATTTATACGATTTCAACCAACCTGGCAGGTCTGCCGGGCATGAGTATTCCGGCTGGTTTTGCCCAAGGCGATGATGGCGTGCCGCTGCCGGTGGGTTTGCAGATTATCGGTAACTACTTTGATGAGGCGCGTATGCTCAATGTGGCGCATCAGTACCAACAGGTCACGGATTGGCACACAAGGATGCCGGACTTAACAGCGATAGAGGGTGTTGCATAATGGAATGGGAAGTTGTTATCGGGCTGGAAACGCATGCCCAGCTTCAAACTAAAACCAAGATTTTTTCAGGGGCATCTACCGCTTTTGGCGCAGAGCCTAACACGCAAGCGTGTGAGGTCAGTATTGCACTGCCTGGCGTATTGCCGGTTCTGAATAAAGAGGCCGTGCATTGTGCTATTAAATTTGGTTTGGCTGTTGATGCAGAAATCGCACCACGTTCGGTATTCGCGCGTAAAAATTATTTTTACCCAGACTTGCCTAAAGGTTACCAGATTAGCCAATATGAGTTGCCTGTGGTAGGCAAGGGTGCGATTACGATACAAGTGCCGGCGGTTGGAAAAAATCCAGCCTATGAAAAAGTTGTCAATATCACACGCGCGCATCTGGAAGAAGACGCAGGCAAATCTGTGCATGGCGCAGTGGAGGGCATGAGCGGGATTGATTTGAACCGTGCAGGTACGCCACTGCTGGAGATTGTGACTGAGCCGGATATGCGTTCTGCGGCTGAGGCCGTTGCCTATGCCAAAAAACTGCACGAACTTGTGCAATGGATTGGCATCTGTGATGGCAATATGCAGGAAGGCAGTTTTCGCTGCGATGTGAACGTATCCGTACGTCCCAAAGGCTCCGATAAGTTGGGCACCCGCCGCGAAATTAAAAATCTTAATTCATTTAGATTCATGCAGCAGGCTATTGAATATGAAACCCGCTGGCAGATAGAAACATTGGAAGACGGTGGCGTTATCCATCAGGCAACAGTGCTGTTTAACCCCGATACAGGTGAAACGCGTGCTATGCGTAGCAAAGAGGAGGCTAACGATTATCGATATTTCCCCGACCCGGATTTGCTGCCGCTGGAAATTACCGAAGCCGACAAGGCGCAGGTGCAGTTGCTGATGCCTGAACTCCCCAGCGCTATGAAGACGAGATTTGAGACACAATATGGCCTGACAAATTATGACGCTGCAACGCTGACAGCAAGCCGTGACCTGGCTGATTATTTTGTGGCCACCGTGAATGCCGGCGCAGAAGCCAAGCCTGCCGCAAACTGGGCGATGGGCGCGATTGCTGCAAAGCTGAATGCAGAAGAAAAGTCGTTAGCGGATTCTCCAGTGAGTGCCGTACAGTTGGCCAGTTTACTCAAGCGTATTGCCGATAGCACGATTTCTAATAATGCGGCTAAACAGGTATTTGAAGCAATGTGGAACGGTGAGGGCGAGGTGGATGCAATTATCGAAGCCAAAGGCCTGAAACAGGTTTCGGATACGGGCGCGATTGAGGCTATCATCGATGACGTGCTAGCTGCCAATCAGGCCATGGTCGAAGAGTTTAAAGCGGGTAAGGAAAAGGCGTTCAATGCCTTGGTGGGTCAAGCCATGAAGGCGTCAAGGGGCAAGGCCAATCCTGCGCAGGTGAATGAAATTCTCAAGGCAAAGCTTGGTGCATAACTACTGATTTTATAGGTTGCGCTTCCATGCTGCGCTTCATTGATGTGTGACGAATACCCGGTCAGGATTTTTTGCAATTGATTAAGTGACGTGCGTGTTAATTCGGCTGCGAAACAGATGGTGGCGTAGACGGCGTTTTCTGTGACTCTTCCGTGTGCTGATTTCTGAGCAGGATGTAACGCTTTTTGTCATCATCAAAACGCTTGCGCGTGGTTTCTATCTGAAGTTTACGCTCACTGATTAATTTGTCCGTTTTTACAATTTCTGCTTTGTTGCCAACGATGTCTGCTTTTAAATCCTCAGGGATGGCTTTCTTGCGCTTGGTAAAGTCGTTGGCTCTGGTTTCGCTGGCATGCAATTTTTGTTGCAAGTGAGATTTCTCCTGCTCAAGGTTATCCAGCGCAATCATATCAAACTGCAGATTGCGGTCGCGTGCTAAATCAATTTCATCGGCATGTGTAAATGCGCCTAGCAAGGCCTTGTCTTTTTTATCCTGTTCAATTTTTGCAAGGTCCAGCGCATCCTGTGCCTGGTCAGCAGGCTTGTTGCGTTTGACGGTGATGCCTTGCCGATTCATCAGGCTGCTTTCGCGATTGATGTATTGCGGCGGTACACTATCCCCATAATGCGTGACGCCTTTTTCATCTTTCCATTTCACTATGCGACCAGTATTTTGGCGACTGGAATTTTGCTCGGCAAGGGCAGGCTGTAGCATGCATGTTGCAGCCATGACCAGTAGCAGAAAAAACCGCGCATATACGCACGGAGAAAGTAGAGGCATTTCTCTTTTTAGCGTTGCGCCAGTAATGAATCTAGTCATTTTGCGTAAATCACGGATTAAGTTCAAACTTAAGTGTACCTTGTAGAATGAATACACATATCAAATTACGCCGTATTGCAGGCGGTATTGTTCCACCGCATGCAAATTTTGCGCCAAGTCCTGATTTTTTTCTAAAAATGCTAACAAGTCTTTCAAATTCGCAATCGCACATACTGGAATCTGATTGCTTTTAACCACTTCCTGTACGGCTGAAAGTTCGCCTAATCCTTTTTCTTGCCTGTCAATTGCAATAGCCACGCCACAAGCGGTGGCGCCATGGTTACGGATAAGCGTAACCGACTCCCGCACCGAAGTGCCCGCTGAAATGACATCGTCAATAATCAGAACGCGACCCTTGAGCGGAGTACCGACGATGACGCCGCCCTCTCCATGGTCTTTAGCCTCTTTTCTGTTGTAGGCGTAGGGCAGATTGTGACCAATTTTGGCAAACGCGATGGCAATACTTGCCACAAGTGTAATACCTTTGTAGGCTGGCCCAAACAGCATATCAAATTCAATCCCGGAGTTTTGAATCGCTTGGGCGTAAAATTCACCTAGTTTCATGAGGCTTTCACCATCGTTGAATAAGCCTGCGTTAAAAAAGTAAGGGCTCAATCTGCCGGCCTTGGTTTTAAACTCGCCAAATTTTAAAACCTCTTTTTTTATCGCAAATGCGATAAACTCTTGTCTAAATTGATCTGCTGCCTGGGTCATATGTCTATCTAAAAAAATCAGGAATAAAGTTTTGAAGATTATATCGTTAAATTTGAATGGCATACGCTCTGCTACCAACAAAGGTTTGTATCCTTGGCTTCAAAAACAAGACGCAGATATCGTCTGCATGCAGGAAATCAAGGCCCAGGCATCGGATATGACCACGCAGATGCTTAATCCTGCGGGTTATTTTGGCTACTTTCATTATGCTGACAAAAAGGGCTATAGCGGTGTCGGCATTTATGCAAAAAAACAACCGGATGCCATTATTGAAGGTTTGGGGATTGCAGATATTGATAGCGAGGGGCGTTATATAGAACTCCGTTTTGGCAATTTGAGTGTGGTGTCGCTTTATTTGCCTTCCGGCTCCAGTGGGGAGGAGCGTCAAGCATTTAAATTTAGCGTTATGGAGCGCTTCATGCCTCAGTTGCATGTGTTGAAACAAAGCGGTCGCGATGTGGTGATTTGCGGTGACTGGAATATTGCACATCAGGAAATTGATTTAAAAAACTGGAAGGGCAATAGAAAGAACTCTGGTTTTCTGCCTGAGGAGCGAGCATGGCTCACGCACCTGTTTGAAGCGGAGGGTTGGGTTGATGTTTATCGTCAAGTGCATCCTGAAGCGAAGGATGAGTGCTACACTTGGTGGAGCAATCGTGGCCAGGCCTGGGCAAAAAATGTAGGTTGGCGCATTGATTATCAAATCGCCACGCCGGAACTGGCAGCTAAGGCATTGGCTTGCAGCGTTTACAAAGAGGAGCGCTTTAGCGACCATGCCCCGTTGATCATCGATTACGCTATAGGTTAGGTTATGTCGTTGGCATCGTTTTATTTGCGAAACAATAATGATGCTGGTTTAAACGTATAGTGATAGACAGCAATAACTTACCTAATGATAGAGCTTCAATGACATGAAATTAGCACAATTAAAACGTTTACAACGCATTGTAGCAATACTGTTTCTTGGTTTTGTTTCAGGTTTACCCCTTGCACTGACTGGCCAGGCGATGCAGGCCTGGCTTGTGATGGATGGCGTTGCAATCGCCACCATCGGCTTTTTGGCTTTGGTTGGCATGCCCTATACTTTTAAATTTTTATGGGCGCCGCTGATGGATAGGTTTGAGCCGCCACTGTTAGGCAGAAGACGTGGCTGGCTGGTCATCACGCAGTTGTTGCTGGCGGCGGTCATTTATTTTTTATCTACACTGGTGTTTGCCGAAACGCCGAAGCTGTTTGCAGCGTGTGCCTTGCTGCTGGCATTCCTGTCAGCCTCCCAGGATATTGTGATTGATGCTTATCGAACTGATCTGCTGGTTGAGAGCGAGCGTGGCATTGGCGCCTCAATGTCGGTGCTGGGATATCGTATAGGCATGATTTTGTCAGGGGGTGTGGCGCTTATATGGGCGGATCAGTGGCAGAGCTGGAGCCGGGTGTATGCGGTAATGGCCATGATTATGCTGGTGGCGGGGCTGTTTTCATTGATTTTCTTGCCTGCTGTAAAAAGCGACGTGAAGCATCTGGCTTCAGACCCCAAGCGAGAGTTGTTGGGCTTTGCTGCACTGGTAGCGGGTGTGTTTCTGAGTATATACATCGTGCGGCAGTTATTTGTTTTTGGCGGGTTCGACGTTGAAAGCCCAAATAAATGGCTGCAGCTTGCCTATATTCTGACTAGTATCGCAGTTGCGTTGCCGCTTGGCCTGCTGGCCGCCAGAACAGTTGGTTTTGCTACGCTAAATCAGTCGTTATCCAGCTATTTCAGCCAAAAAAGTGCCTGGGCTTTTTTGATTTTAATTATTTTGTACAAACTGGGGGATGCGTTTGCAGGCAGTCTGCTCACACCTTTTCTGTTAAAAGGCATGTTGTTCAGTCAGGTTGAAGTGGGCATTATCAACAAGGTGATGGGTATCTGGCTCACTATCATAGGTGCGTTTTTGGGTGGATTGCTGATGATGCGGTTAAGTCTGTTTCAGGCGCTGATGAGTTTTGGTGTTCTGCAATTCCTGTCCAATTTTGGGTTCTACGCGCTTGCTGTGCTTGGTAAGGGGGCGTGGGGCGGTTTTATTCTGCAACCATTTGATCTTGGGTTCGTATCGATTGCTGAGCCTTCGCAAATCGATGCGCTGTTGCTTGGCGCGATTGCACTTGAAAATATTACTGGCGGCATGGGAACGGCTGCCTTTGTTGCACTGCTCATGGCGCTGTGCAGCAATCAGTTCAGTGCAACGCATTATGCATTGTTGTCTGCACTGGCATCGGTGGGACGAATTTATGTCAGCCCTGTTTCCGGTGTGCTTGCGGAGAGCATTGGCTGGCAAAGCTTTTTTCTCTTTTCGGCTTTGGTCGCCTTGCCGGGGTTGCTGATGCTGGCGTGGATGAGGTTGTCGGTAGATAAAATAAGTGGGCGCGCGACAGGTGTATGAGAGGGCGCTATGATATGTGGCAGGTTGCGCGTCAAGCTAGCGAGATTTTAAGCGGTATATCGCTAAGTTTCCCAATATGTTAGGCATAAAATTAACTTCCTTGCTATCGGTGATGACTTTGCGCTGAATGATTTCAATCTGGTGGTTACGGCAGAATTCATTAAAATCATTAATGGTGCATAAATGCACATTTGGCGTGTCATACCACTGGTAGGGCAGTGTTTTGGATACGGGCATGCGTCCGGTGGTGATTTGCCAGCGATTGCGCCAGTAACCGAAATTTGGGAATGTCACAATCACCTCTTTGCCAACGCGTAACATTTCTAGCACGATTTTTTCCGTGTTGTGCATTGCCTGCAAAGTTTGTGAGAGTACGACGGTGTCAAATGACTGGTTTTCAAAACCTGACAATCCGTCTTCCAAATCCATCTGAATCACGTTAATGTTGTTTTTAATGCATGCTAGTACGTTTGCGTCATCTTTTTCCACGCCATAGCCTTTCACTTCAAGTGAGCCGCGTAAGAACTGCAACAACTCACCGTCACCGCAACCCAAGTCAAGCAGTTTGCTGCCAAACTTGAGCCAATTTGCGATTATTGCAAAATCTTGACGAAATTTAGTAACGCTATTTGTTGTATTTACATTATTTGGCATAATCATCACCGGTAGTAATGTTGCTAATATAATTTCTCAAGATGGCATGGTAGTGTTGATCGGGCATGAGGAAGGCATCATGGCCATGTGCGGCTGTAATTTCGGCGTAGCTGACGTTTCTTTCATTGTCTAATAAGGCTTTTACGATTTCGCGCGAGCGTGCAGGCGAAAAGCGCCAGTCACTGGTAAAAGACAGCACTAAAAATTTCGCTTTGGTGCCACTTAGTGCTTGAGTAAGGTCGCCGCCATATCTAAGTGCGGGGTCGTAATAATCCAATGCGCGCGTCATGCGGATGTAGGTGTTAGCGTCAAACTCACCTGCGAATTTATCGCCTTGATAGCGCAGGTAGGACTCCATTTCAAATTCCACATCAAAGCTATATTTAATTTGATCGCGGAGTTTACGACCAAACTTCTCGCCCATTACATCATCGCTTAAATAGGTGATGTGGCCCAGCATGCGTGCAATACGCAGGCCGCGGCGTGGCACTGCCTGATGTTCATAGTAGTTGCCTCCATAAAACTCGGGGTCGGTAATGATAGCCTGGCGCGCGACTTCATTAAACGCCATATTTTGCGCGGTGAGATTGGGTGCTGAAGCAATGACAAGGGCATGATCAACGCGGTCTGGATAGGTGATGGTCCATTCAAGTGCCTGCATGCCGCCAAGGCTGCCGCCCACCACGGCTGCCAGTTTTGTGATGCCCAGGTAGTCCAATAAGCGCGCTTGTGAATTAACCCAGTCTTCAACGGTGACAATAGGAAAGTCAGCCCCCCATGGTTTATTGCTGTCAGGGCGCATGGATTTTGGCCCTGTGCTACCGTGGCAACCCCCTAAATTGTTAAGGCCAATGACAAAAAACTGATTGGTGTCTAGTGGCTTTCCCGGGCCGATGAGGTTGTCCCACCAGCCTGGATATTTGTCGTTTTCACTATATTTGCCTGCAACATGATGATTGCCGGATAGTGCGTGGCAGATGAGTACTGCATTCGACCTGCTGGCATTGAGCGTGCCGTAAGTTTCAAACACCAAATCAAATTGAGGCAATACCTTGCCACACTTTAGCGCGAGTGGGGTATCAAAGTGCGCGATCTGCGGCGCGACAATACCAATGGAGTTATCTTCTTGCATGTTTTTATTATACTATGTGTTATGACACAAACTCACGCGACTAATAGAGAAACATAGACAAAACATGCATGAAAATTTTCAGGGGATGAGCCCGCAATTAGGGGGTGGCGTGTATGTGCACTCAAGCGCCACGCTTATTGGAGATGTGTTTGTAGGTGAGCACAGCTCGATTTGGCCGGGCGCGGTGATTCGCGGTGATGTGAACTTTATCCGTATCGGCAAAAATACCAATGTGCAGGATTTAAGCATGCTGCACGTGAGCCACAAATCCAGCTGGGATCCGGCAGGTGCGCCATTGATGATTGGCGATAATGTCACCATTGGTCATAGCGTGATTCTGCACGGTTGTACTCTTGAAGATGAATGCCTCATTGGCATGGGCAGCATCGTGATGGATCAGGTGGTGGTGCAGAAACACGTGCTGCTTGCTGCAGGGAGCTTGGTGCCGGAGGGTAAAGTGCTGGAAAGCGGTTATCTATATGTGGGCAGACCTGCCAAGAGAGTGCGCGCTTTAACGGCGGAGGAAATCGCGCACTTTATGTACTCGGCCAATCATTATGTGAAGCTCAAGAACCAGTATTGATCTTCTGGATATCGTTTTTATGCGTCAGCAGTATTGTTCTGTAAAAACTGGATCAAGGCTTGAAATTGTCTTTGTGCATTGCCCGATGGGTCCACAATTGAGTGACTGAAATACCGCATGATGTTGTCGGCAGTGATGGCTGTGTTTCTTGGATCATAATTCGCGCCCCCTTCGCCCCCCGCCAAGCTGCCAGCCGCCCTGATAAATGCAATGTTGTTGAGTCCGAATGCAGCTTCCGTATTGCCACTGGCAACCATTTTGTCATAGAGCGCTTTTTCATCAGGGCTCAAAAAAGCCATGGTATTCACTAACCCCCTGGCTTTTTGCGCATAGTCAATTTCTGCTGAAGTCAGGCTGCCGGGGGATTTGTTCGTTTTTTCAGTAATTTCGCCCAGTATTTTGTCATTGGCAAACAAAAAATCCCATTCTTCTTGAGATCGACTCATGCCGTCTTTTGATTTGATTTCTGCAAGCCTGGCTTCAGTCAGCGCGTTTTGTGAAATGCTGACTTTGTCCGTGGATTTTTCTGTTGCCGTGATGCGGGTGCTAATCGCCTCTGAGCTGTTGGATTTGTAGGCTGTTGTAGATGCGTATAACGGACTGCCGGGTTGAATGATCATGGCGGTTTCCTTGAATTTAGCCCAAAACGCTTTGGCCTTGTAGTCGCTCAAGCGCGGCCATGGCTTTTTTGGCGTAGATCACAGCAGAATCATTATGGAGTGATTCGTTGAACGTCATCATTTGTTGCAACCCTGCAAAAAAATTTATCGGCTGATTGGGGATTGCAGGTGTGCCCGCGCTTGCATCCACTTGAGATAACGGTGAAATAGGCATTATGGCAATCAATGCGCTGGATTCATCAAGTGACATCTGGCCGCTTTTAATCAAATGATTAATGGATTCGAGCATAATCTGCGGCGTGATATGACTAAAGTCGTAACTGCTAGGAGCGTCCGCTTGTGCTTGAGAAGCTTTAAGCCGATTGTGTGCGCCAAGGGGGATCTTAAATTTGATGCGAGATTGATTCGCGGTGCAGTATCGAAGCTCATCATAAAGCCTTCAATCTCAGTTAGACGATGAGTGGATCATGACAGAGGCTAAGAGTTTTAAAGCGCAGATCAAGACTGGAAAAGTGGTTTATTTTTTTCTTGTCTGAATATTATTCTGCGAAATTAATCCCAGTGTGTACTGACAATCAGCGGATTTTTACCAATAGTCACACGGTCGTTACCGCCTAAATCGTGAATTGTTTCAATATCAACCAAGCCGGCGTTTGCCATCAAATCGGCAACTCTTTCTGCCTGGTTATAGCCGTGTTCCAGCATCAGCCAGCTTTGCGGTTTAAGGTGAATGATGCACGTAGTAATGATGTGGCGAATATCATCCAGGCCGTCAGCGCCCGAAGCCAGTGCGCTCATGGGCTCAAAGCGCAGGTCGCCTTGTGAAAGGTGCGTATCATCTTGCTCAATGTAAGGTGGGTTGCTGACGATGATGTCAAAGCGCGTACCTTTCAGTGATGAAAACCAGTTGCTTGATAAAAATTGTACGTTGGAGATTTGTAAGGCGGCGGCATTTTCTTTTGCAATTGCTAATGCCGCAGTTGATGCATCTGCTGCAGTTACTTCTACATAGGGGGCGTGTTTGGCAATGGCGATAGCAATTGCGCCAGAGCCTGTGCCTAAATCTAGAATGTCAAAGCTGTCATCCCGGCGCGGCTCGGAATCAAACATCTTATCTTGATATTGCTGAAAATCGCTGGATCCGGACGTGCGTTGGAAAGGCGCTGGTGTGGTGTTTTTGGGAATCTTGCTGAGTGCAGTTTCTACTAACGTTTCGGTATCGGGGCGCGGAATCAGTGTGTCAGGGGTGACTTTGAGTTTGAAGCCGAAGAACTCGCGGTAACCCAGAATGTGTGCAATCGGCTCACCCGTTAATCGGCGATTGAGCAGTGACTCAAATGCTGCGTGAGTATTGGTTTGCAGGGCATCGCTTTCATGGGTGATCAGCCATGCACGGTTCACATTCAGCACATGCTGCAAGAGTAGTTGCGCTTCGAGCTTTGCTTCACTTGCCTCATGTGTATCTGAAAGCATGGCCTGCGCCGCAAGTAAAGCCTCTTTAATGGTAATCATTGCAATGGCTTTAGTTGTCGTCACTCAAACTTGCCAGCAAATCCGCCTGATGTTCGGCAGATAAAGCACCAATCAGTTCGTCCATGTCACCTTCGGTAATGGCGTCAATCTTGTATAACGTGAGGTTGATGCGGTGGTCGGTAATGCGGCCTTGCGGGTAGTTGTAAGTGCGAATGCGCTCAGATCTATCCCCGCTGCCAATCAGGCTTTTGCGCTCGCTGGCAATTTTACTTTGCTGTTCATCCACTTGCTTGGCTTTAATGCGGGCGGCCAGCACGGCAAATGCCTGCGCTTTATTGGCGTGCTGACTACGACCTTCCTGACATTCCACCACAATGCCAGTCGGCGCATGTGTGAGGCGCACGGCAGAATCGGTTTTGTTGATGTGCTGACCGCCCGCACCGCTGGCGCGAAAAGTGTCAATACGCACATCTGCGGGGTTAATCACGACGTCGTTAATCTCATCGGCTTCAGGTAAAACTGCCACAGTACATGCGCTGGTATGAATGCGGCCTTGTGTTTCAGTATCCGGCACGCGTTGTACACGATGGCCCCCACTTTCAAATTTGAGTTTGGAATAAGCCCCATAACCTACGATTTTTGCAATAATCTCCTTGTAGCCGCCCATTTCACCTTCGTTGGCAGACATGACTTCCACTTTCCAGCCTTGTCGCTCTGCGTAACGAGAATACATGCGGAATAAATCTCCTGCAAATAAACCAGACTCATCACCGCCAGTGCCTGCACGAATTTCTAAAAAGATATTTTTTTCATCATTGGGATCTTTGGGCAGCAGCAGGGTTTGAAGATTTTTTTCAATTTCCTCGAGTTTTTCCTTGCCAGATTCTATTTCTTCTTGCGCAAAAGCCTTCATGTCAGGGTCGCTTAGCATGCTGGTGGCTTCCTGCATGTCAGCCTCGATTTGCTCAAAAGCGCGGAACTGTTCAACAATAGGGGTGATTTCGGCATGCTCCCGCGTCAGCTTTCGATAGTTGTCCATATCGTCGGTGATGCCTTCAGAGCTCATTAAACGATCAATTTCATCTAGGCGCTCGCTTAAGTTGGCGAGCTTGGTAATCATGCTTGGTTTCATTGGCTTAATCTAATTGGGTTAATTTAACGGGATCAATTTAATCTGTGTGTTTATGCAAAAGTGACACTTGCATTATGGCTGATAGAACTGTTTGGACCATCCATTGTTGTGTGCAATGACGGAATTTTAACGGTTTGGGTATTAAAAGTAATTAATTCTTAATCTGGTACATTTGTTTAATTAACTGCTCCAGTTGCGCATGAGTTTCACCGTGGGACTGGTTAAGCATATGGCTAGGCGCATGCAGGAACTTATTCATGAGCCCATTGCTGAGTATTTCCAGCACCTTTTCTATATTCTCGCCTTTTTGATGCAATTTAAGTGCTTTTTCCAACTCTGATTTACGCATGGTTTCTGCCTGATCCCGCAATGCCTTGATTGTAGGTACTGTGTTGCGTTTTTTGAACCATTGCATAAAACTGTCAACACGATTTTCCACAATAATTTCGGCACTTACTGCTGCTTGCTGGCGGTTGCCTATGCCTTCCTGTACCACGAGCGATAAGTCATCAACGGTATATAAAAACACATCATCCAGCTCGGCAACCTCCTGCTCAACGTCACGCGGCACGCCGAGATCGACCATAAAAATAGGGCGATGACGCCGCGTTTTGATTGCGCGTTCCACCATGCCCAGACCTACAATAGGCAACTGGCTGGCGGTGCAGGTGATGATGATGTCGTATTCGGCAAAGTGGGTCGGCAAGTCTTGCAGAAGAATGGCGTGCGACTGAATGTCTAGCGACTGCATTTTGTTTGCCAGTGCCGCGCCTCTTTCCAGCGTGCGATTGGCAATGGTTATGGCTTTGGGCTTTTGTGCGGAAAAGTGGTCGGCGCATAGCTCTATCATTTCGCCGGCGCCAATAAATAGCACTTTTTGCGCGCTGATGTCGCCAAAAATCCGTTGTGCAAGTTTAACGGCAGCTGCGGCCATTGAGATTGAGTTGGCGCCAATGTCGGTATTGGTGCGCACTTCTTTAGCCACTTCAAATGTGCGCTGAAATAATTTATGCAATAAGGTACCGAGCGTGCCTGCCTCTTGCGCAATTTTAACCGACTGTTTGAATTGTCCCAGGATTTGAGGCTCACCTAGCACCATGCTGTCTAGTCCGGAAGCTACTCTAAAGGCGTGTTTTACAGCATCGCCGTCTGGCAGAGTGTAGATGTAGGGCGCGATTGCGTCTTGATCAAGCTGATGATGCCGGGATAGCCAAGCCAGGGGCTTTTGTGGGTTATCAGTACTGCAGTAGAGTTCAGTGCGGTTGCATGTGGATAATATGGCAGCTTCTGACGCGTCGTGCAGGGTCAGATCGCGCAAGGCGTTGCCTAGCAGATCGTTATTAAAAGCAACGTGCTCTCGTATTTGAATGGGGGCGGTGGTGTGGTTAACACCTATCACGTAAAGCTGCATAAGAGGTAGTCAATACAATTTACGTTATTATACTGTGTTGAGGGCAAAAATAACTTGCCGGATGTGAAACCCCGTGCTCATACTGCTTGTTCTAGGTTAAAATAAACGATTAAAGCTATTTTTAATTGAACGGAATTGTCATTATGGATAAAACTTTTAGAATTGCCCCGAGTATTCTTTCTGCAAACTTTGCCAAACTTGGCCAGGAAATTGAAGATGTGATTACTTCCGGTACGGATATTGTGCATTTTGACGTGATGGATAATCACTATGTGCCTAACTTAACCATTGGCCCGTTGGTATGCGACGCAATTCGCGAGACCTCTAAAAAAGTAGGTGCGCTGATTGATGTGCATTTAATGGTAAAGCCAGTCGACCGCATTATTCCTGATTTCGCAAAAGCAGGCGCAAACATTATTACATTCCATCCTGAAGCCTCTGAGCATATAGACCGTAGCCTGGCCATGGTGCGTGATTTGGGCTGCAAGTCCGGTTTAGTGTTTAATCCGGCAACTTCGCTCAGCTATCTTGACCATGTGATGGACAAAGTAGACATGATTTTACTGATGTCAGTGAACCCTGGTTTCGGTGGGCAAAAATTTATTCCTGAAACCTTGGAGAAGTTAAAATTGGCGCGCGCACGTATTGATGCTTACTATGAGAAAACCGGCCGCCAGATCTGGCTGGAGGTGGACGGCGGCGTCAATGCGCAGAATATTGCAGAAATTGCACGCGCAGGTGCAGATACTTTTGTGGCAGGCTCTGCTATCTTTGGTGCAGGGAAAGACGCCGATCCTAACCGTTACAATACAGTGGTGGCAGAGATGCGTGCGTCACTTGCAACAGTAAAGTAGCCTGATCTGATTTTAAAAAGCTTAAACTTATGAAAGAACGCTGGCTGGTAGATGCGCCGGCGTTTTTTTTAACCAGTGAGATATGTCAATTTAAGTGAATTGCGATGGGTTTTGATGTTAAAGCTATCATGTTTGATCTGGATGGCACACTAGTACATACTGCGCCGGAAATTGCGTCTGCTGCAAATGAGATGCTTGCTGAATTGAAGCTGCCTATCTTGCAGGAGCAGCAAATAGAGCGGTTTATCGGTGAGGGCGCGCAGCTGTTGATTCGGCGCTGCGTAGAAGTCGCTAGCGGCACGCCCGTGGGCGAGGCGACTTTACAACAATCAAAGGCGCTATTTTATCAACATTATGCAGACCGCGTGACATTTAGCCGACCATATGAGGGCGTGGTAGATAGCTTGGCGATCTTAAAGCAGCAGGGGTTCAGGTTGGCTTGCGTGACCAACAAGCCTGAGCGGTTTACCTTGCCATTGCTAAGATCAGCAGCTTTGGCTGAATACTTTGAAATTGTTGTTTCAGGTGACACTTTGGCCAAAAAGAAGCCAGACCCTATGCAATTGCGCCATATTTGTGCACAATTGAATGTGCTTGAGACAGAGGCCATGCTGGTAGGGGACTCGTATACCGATGTGCTGGCGGCGCATGCAGCTGGCTGTTATATTGTCACCGTACCTTATGGGTACAATCAGGGTCGAATGATAGATGAAAGCCAGGTGGATGCCACCATTGAAAACATACCGGCACTGGTGGGGTTGTTAACATGAGTTTAGATGGCTACAGCACTAGAATGATTTCTGGCACTGAGTGATATAGGAAATTTCTACATGAAAGTTTTTGGTTGGCGTAGCTTGAGCTACGTTTTAAGCAAGTAGTGAGCCTTAGGCGGATTTAATCATCATTGTCGGTCTTTCAGGTTTGCCGAAAAAGTTAAATATGCATGAGAAATTTCTGATTAGAAAGTTGTATAAGTGATGTTGAACACTCTTACCCAAGCCGAATTTAATGCGTTGGCGGCGCAAGGTTACAATCGCATCCCGCTTGTACTGGAAGCGTTTGCTGATCTGGATACACCGTTGTCCCTTTACCTCAAGCTGGCCAATCAGCCATTTTCATATTTGCTGGAGTCTGTGCAGGGCGGCGAGCGCTTCGGTCGCTATTCCATCATTGGTTTGCCAGCAAAAATCCGCATCCTGGCACATGGCAGGCAGGTCAGTGTCCTGAATGGTGAAGCGGTCGTTGAATATTTGGAGGACGCCAACCCGCTGGATTTTGTGAAGCAATATATTGCGCGCTTTAGAACACCTCCTTATGAAGGCTTGCCTCGTTTTACCGGTGGGCTGGCAGGTTACTTTGGCTATGAAACGGTGCGCTACATAGAAAAGCGCCTTGCCGCAAAGCATAAACCGGATCACATTAATGTGCCGGACGTGCTGCTGATGGTGTCTGAAGCGCTGGTGGTGGTCGATAATCTGAGCAGTAAGCTGTATTTTATTGTTTATGCAGATCCAGCTGAGCCTGATGCCTTTGATCACGCCATTGTGCGGCTCAACGATTTGGTGAAGTCATTACGTCAGCAAGTGACCATCCCTGAAGCATTGCCGACAGAAAAAACAGAAGCCTACTCAGAGTTTGGTGAAGATAACTTTAAAGCCGCGGTTGCACGTGCGCAGCAATATATCCTAGATGGCGATATCATGCAGGTGGTGCTGTCACAACGCATGTCGCAGAAATTTTCGGCACCTCCTATCTCTTTGTATCGTGCATTGCGTAGCTTAAATCCATCACCTTATATGTTTTATTACGACATGGGTGATCATCACGTGGTGGGTGCTTCGCCCGAAATTTTGGTGCGGCTGGAAAATGGCACGGTGACCGCACGTCCGATTGCAGGTACGCGGCCTCGTGGCAAAAACCGCGATCAGGATATCGCACTGGCAGATGAGTTGCTGGCGGATCCTAAAGAACGCGCCGAGCATGTGCAGTTGATGGATCTGGGGCGAAACGATGTCGGCCGTGTTGCAGTGACGGGCTCGGTTAAGGTGACAGATAATATGATGATTGAACGCTATTCACATGTGATGCACATTGTGAGTAATGTGGAGGGCAAGCTCAAACCTGGCATGGATGCGATTGATGTGATTAAGGCAACATTTCCGGCAGGTACAGTGAGTGGTGCACCTAAAGTGCGAGCGATGGAAATTATCGACGAACTGGAACCCAGTAAACGCGGCATTTATGCAGGTGCCGTGGGGTATTTAGGATTTAATGGCGATATGGATGTGGCGATTGCGATTCGCACCGGGGTCATTAAGAACAACATGCTACATGTACAGGCGGGTGCCGGCATTGTTGCGGACTCAGTGCCACAGAGTGAATGGGTTGAAACCCAAAACAAAGCTCGGGCAGTGCTGCGCGCGGCAGAGTTGGTGCAAGCAGGGCTTGATATCAGCTAACTTAATCATGCAAGACAACTTTCAACAGACTCCTAGTCTCATTCAAAGTCATTCCCTGTTAGGCATTGTGCCCTATCTGCTGGTAGGCATAGCCTACTATATTACTGCCAAACTTGGCTTGATGGTACCTTATAAGGAGTCGGTCGCAACCTTGATGTGGCTGCCAACAGGAATCGCTGTGGGCGCGATAATGCGCTGGGGATACGCGAGCATGATCCCTGTTTTTACCGCCGCGACACTGATTGAGTTTTCCCTCGGTTTGCCGATTTATACTGCTGTAGTGATGGGTGTGGGCAACACCCTGGCACCGCTGCTCTCCGCAAAAATTTTAGCTAAATTCAATTTCAATCACCACTTAATCAAGCAAAACGATATTTTTCTGATGATTATTGCCGCTCTGCTAGGCATGCTGGTTTCAGCAAGCTTTGGAGTGCTGAGTTTGTATTTTAGTCATCTAATCGCGCCTGAACTTATCTCAAAAGTATGGTTTATTTGGTGGCTTGGAGATAGCTTGGGGGTCTTGCTGGCACTGCCCTTGATGCTAAACCTCAATAAAAAAATAGAACGCATGAATGCCCCCCGGGTTTATCAGTTAATGGCTTGGGTATTGCTATTTGTGTGCGCTGAATTGATTATTTTCAATTCAGTTTCTACTTTAAACAAACAGTTTATTTTATCCATGTTTGTCATATTGCCGATGCTCATCTGGGCGTCGATGAATTTTGGCGTGGTGGGTGGTTCACTGGTCGTTATTAGCTTGTCCAGTGTGGCGGTGTGGTTTACTGCACAAGGTTATGGCACCTTTTATAGCGAGGATATCAGCGAAGGTATTTTTTCCTTGTGGACTTTCATGGTGACCTTGGTGATTACCATGTTATTAATTTCTACATTGCAGGCTGAACGTAATTTGGCCGTTAGATTACTACAAAAGAACGATAGAAAGCTGCGTGCAGTGATTGATGGCGCATTGGACGCGATACTGACGATCAACGACAAAGGCTTGCTGGTGGAGTTTAACCCGGCAGCCGAACGTATTTTTGGCTACAAGAAAGAGCAGGTCATTGGCAAGCCCCTGCATGAACTCATTATCCCCGCACGTTTAAGGTCGGCACATGTGGCTGGACATCAGCAGTATGTCGCCTCTGGTATCGGCCATATTTTTAATCAGCGTGTAGAGTTGGTGGCGATGCGCTCAGATGGCGGTGAATTTCCGATAGAACTCACACTTGCCGCGCTTAAAGAGGATGATTTGTCGCTGGTCACAGGATTTATTCGGGATATTTCCGAGCAGAAAAAAGCCCGACAGGAAATCGAGAACTTTGCCTATTACGATGTGTTGACCAATCTGCCTAACAGGCGTCTGCTGGTTGACCGCTTTCAGCATGCGGTCTTGATTGCTGAGCGTACGCAAACATACTGCGCCATATTCTTTATTGACTTGGATAACTTCAAGTTACTCAATGACACCAAAGGACATGATATTGGTGATCAATTACTGGTCGAAGTTTCGAAAAGAATCCAGTCTATTGTGCGGGCAGGTGATACGGTTGCCAGATTGAGCGGTGACGAGTTTGTGATATTGGTTGAGCATTTGGATGTCAATATGAATCTTGCCTATCAGCAGGCAAGTGAGATAGCTGAAAAACTGCTGATAGAACTCAGTAACGGTTATTTTTTAGATATGTTTGAATTTAATACCAGTGCCAGCATAGGTTTGGTGTTGTTTAATGACAGCCAGTTCGAATTTGAGGAACATTTGCGACATGCGGATACGGCCATGTATTTGGCCAAGGGCGCTGGCCGTAACACCTACCGTTTTTATGATTTACAGACGCAGGAAGCCATCGAAAAAAGTTTTGTGCTGGAGTCTGCGCTTTCAACCGCGTTAAAAAATAATGAATTCAGCCTGCATTATCAGGGAATTGTGAATCATGAAAAGCAGGTTGTGGGTGCGGAGGTGTTGCTAAGGTGGAAACATGCAGTGTTAGGCAGCGTCGGTCCGGCAGAGTTTATTCCGATATTGGAAAAAAACAATCAGATTATCAAAATCGGGCAATGGGTGCTGCGGCAGGCCTGTGAACAAATTAGCACCTGGAAATCAGATGATCTGCTCGGCAAGATTCGATTGTCTGTGAATATTAGCGCCAAGCAGTTTCTGTATATTAATTTCATACAGGAGTTACGTGACATATTAAATGACACAGACATCGACCCTGGCCTGTTGAAGCTAGAACTTACAGAAACCGCCGTAATTGACAATATGGAAGACGTTATCCATAAAATGCGGTTATTAAACGAGATGGGGGTCAGGATATCGCTGGATGATTTTGGTATCGGCCACTCGTCTTTGGTGTATCTCAAGAAGCTACCGGTGACACAAATCAAGATTGACCAGTCATTTGTGCATGATGTATTGCTGGACTCGAATGATGCGGCCATCATTCAGATGATATTGGCGGTGGGACACACCATTCAATGCGATATTGTGGCTGAGGGTGTGGAGATGCAGGCGCAGTTTGAATTGTTAAGGTCGTTTGGATGCGAATACTTTCAGGGCTACTATTTTAGCCGACCAGTAGAGGTGGCTAACTTTGAGCAGCTGTTGCGAGGTGCATGCTATGGTGCTGGCTAAGGCTGGGCTACCCAGTCCCCTGATTTGCCGCCATGTTTTTCCAGTAATTTAATCTCACCAATGATCATGCCTCTATCCACGGCTTTGCACATATCATAGATGGTGAGTAAGCCCACACTTACCGCACTAAGCGCTTCCATCTCTACGCCGGTTTTGCCATAGGTTTCAGCTGTGACAGTGCATGTGACACACGATGCACTTGTGTCAATGTTAAAAGTCACGGCTACGCGCGTAAGCGCGAGCGGATGACAAAGCGGTATCAGGTCGGAAGTTTTTTTACTGGCCTGTATCGCCGCGACGCGCGCAATGCCAAGCACATCCCCTTTTTTTGCATCGCCTTGTTGTATCAGCTTAAGGGTTGATGCCTGCATATTGATGTGGCCTGATGCAATGGCAATGCGGTGAGATTCATTTTTTGTGCCCACATCGACCATATGCGCCTGGCCGCTGTGATCAAAGTGTGTAAGTGATGATTGCATCGTGTCCTTGTCGCAGTTAAAAAAAGTGAATAATTTTTATGAACCGAATAAAGCTAGCCGTTATCATATCAACAATGAAACGAAAGTCTTCAATTATTATTGGTCTGCTACTCATGTTGCCTTTTTCATTGGTGTTGCGTGCCAATGAGCTGCCGGATTTGGGTGACGTATCTGCAACTGTGTTATCGCCGTTGCAGGAGCGGGCAATTGCGGAGCAGATATTGCGGCAGGTGGCAGTGAGTGAGGATGTGTTACGGGATGCCGAGGTCACTGATTACTTGCAGACTTTAGGTGCAAGATTAGTAGAAAACGGGCCGGACAAGCGGCAAAAGTTTAACTTTTTTGTAGTGCAGGATGCCTCAATTAACGCCTTTGCGATGCCAGGGGGGGTGATTGGTGTGCATACGGGTCTGATGTTGGCAGCGAATAGTGAATCTGAACTGGCAAGCGTATTGGGGCACGAAATCGGTCACGTCACTCAACGCCACCTGGCGAGAATGCTTGCCTCTCAGAAATATGATACATTCAAAAATCTTGCAGGCGTTGCGCTGGCACTCCTAGTGGCGCGCTCTAACCCACAGTTGGCCACTGGCGCACTGACTACCGCCTCGGCTATAGGTGTGCAAAATCAGTTGGATTACACGCGTGAGCATGAGCGTGAGGCTGATCGTATCGGTTTGCAGATACTCGACAGCGGTGGATTCGATGTGCGTGCCATGCCGCAGTTTTTTTCCACCTTGCAGCGCAGTTCACGTTTTTATGAGGGAACCGCACCCAGCTTTTTGCGCACGCACCCGCTGACTACGGAACGTATCGCCGATGTGGCAAATCGTGTGCAAACCATGCACTACAAACAGGTGCCGGATAGTATCGAATTTCAGTTGGTGCGGGCAAAATTGCGCGCCTTGCAGGGTGGGGCACAATCTGCCATTGATCTATTCGAGCAGGGTATTCGTGAACGTCGCTACATGAGTGAAGCGGCTGAGCACTATGGTTTGGCGGTCGCATTATTGCGTAAGGGCGCTTATGCACAAGTGGCACAGGAGCTTGCATGGCTCAAACAAAACGCACCACCACATGCAATGATAGAAAATTTGAACGTGAGGCTCGCGGTGCAGCAGAATAACCCACAGCAGGCCGCACTCCAGTATCAGGCAGCACTGAAGGTGTATCCTGCAAGTAGAGCATTAATTTATGGTTATGCGGAACACTTTCTTGCCATGAGGCAAGCAAATGAAGCTGAAGCGCTGTTGAAATCTAAATTGGATTTGTATGCGGATGATGCTTATTTATATGACTTGCTGGCAAAAGCTTATGCAATACAAAATAAAAACTTGTTAAGTCATCAGGCACAAGGTGAATCTTATTATCGAAAATACGACCTGGCCCGAGCGATTGAGCAGATGGATTTGGCATCAAAAGCTGGAGATGGTGACTTTTATCAAAAATCTATTGTAGAGGCGCGCTTAAAAGAGCTAAGGCGCATGATGGGTGAAACGAAAAAAGCGAAATTCTGGGAGTAAAATGCGTGCAGCGTAGAGAATTTTTATTAGGTATGCTGATTGCCACGGTATTGATACCGCTAAAAGCGCTTGCTGCAATCTGGAACAAAGCGGCTTTTGAATCAGCGCAACTTGATGAGGCGAGCCGGCAGTTGGCGATAGATGGCGAAATCCCGAGTGATGATATCGTGATTAAAGCGCCGATGCGTGCGGAAAATGGCGCGGTGGTACAGGTGGAAATTACGAGCCATATCCCCAACACTGAAGCGGTGGCGATTTTTGTTGAAAAAAATCCAACCCCTCTGATTGCCAATTATATGTTCAGTCATGCCGTGTTGCCTCACATCGTGACGCGCATCAAAATGGCAGAAACTTCTGATATTAAAGTGGTGGTTAAAAGCGGACAGCGCTATTTTGTGCAAAGTGCGCGCGTTGAGGTGCTGGAAGGCGGCTGTGGTTAATATGAAAGCAAATTTAATCAAGATGCGCACCCAAAACAATGGTGAGTTTGTAGAGGTGAAATTGCTGATGCAGCACCCTATGGAAACCGGACGCAGGAAAAACGAAGCCGGGTCTTTGGTGGATGCGCATTTTATACAGTTGGTCACAGTCACACTGAACGGTAATCTTGTGCTGGAGGGGCAGTGGGGCATCGGTGTGGCGAAGGACCCTTATTTGAGCTTTGCATTAAAAAATGTGAATGCAGGCGACCTGATAGAGGTGACATGGCACGACAATATGGGTAAAAGTGCTCAACATCGCGCGCGGGTGGATTGATATTTCGATAAATTTAATTTATCGATATAATAAAAATGATATATTGGATAAATTTAAATCGTCTGCTTATAATGCAGTTGTTGGATTAATCGTTCGTTAACAAAAGCAGTTTTTAATCATGAAGAGGAAAACACAATGTCATTAATTAATACACAAGTACAACCATTTAAAGCGCAGGCTTTTCATAACGGTAAATTCATTGATGTGTCAGATGAAAGTCTGAAGGGAAAATGGTCTGTGGTGATTTTTATGCCAGCGGCATTTACATTTAATTGCCCAACTGAAGTTGAAGATGCGGCCGACAATTACGCAGAGTTCCAAAAAGCGGGTGCAGAAGTATATATCGTGACAACTGACACGCACTTCTCACATAAAGTATGGCACGAAACATCTCCAGCAGTGGGTAAAGCACAGTTTCCATTGGTGGGAGATCCAACGCACCAGTTAACACGCGCATTTGATGTGCATATCGATGAAGAAGGCCTGGCATTGCGCGGCACTTTCGTCATCAACCCGGAAGGCGTGATCAAAACGGTTGAAATCCACAGTAACGAAATTGCACGTGACGTGAAAGAAACGCTGCGTAAATTGAAAGCAGCACAATTCACGGCAGCTAACCCAGGCCAAGTATGTCCGGCTAAATGGCAAGAGGGTGCTAAAACATTGACGCCATCATTAGACCTGGTAGGCAAGATCTAATCATTGCTTCGGATGAAGTGATACTGCACTAATATAATCTACCAACGGGCAAACATCCCCAGGTAGAGTTAAATAACAAGGGCATTATTCAAAAGATAATGCCCTTTATTTTCAGTCAGGTCGGTTGCAAATGTTAACCGCAGGCGATTTCAAAGAAAAGAGAGTATTCATGGCCTTAGAAACCAATATTAAAACCCAGTTGCAAACCTATTTGCAAATGTTGCGTGAGCCGATTGTGCTGGCTGCCTCGTTAGATGAAACGCCGGCGGCAAAAGAGATGTATGACTTGCTGGAAGAAGTCGCGGGCATGTCAGACAAAATTACGCTGACGATAGAAGACGATGCACGCAAGCCTTCCTTTGCTGTTAAACGCGGTGCAGCACATGCCGAAGCGCATAAAGTAGCAGGTGTGCGTTTTGCGGGTATTCCCATGGGTCACGAATTTACCTCTTTAGTGTTGGCCTTGTTGCACACAGGTGGCCACCCGATGAAATTGGAAGCTGAAAAAATCGCGCAAATTGCCGCAATTGAAGGCAGCTTTCATTTTGAGACCTATATTTCACTCAGTTGCCATAATTGTCCCGACGTAGTGCAGGCGCTCAACATGATGGCGGTGATTAACTCTAACATCACCCATGTGATGATAGACGGTGCACTCTATCAGGATGAAGTTAAAGCCAGAGATATTATGTCTGTGCCAACCACCTATTTAAACGGCGAGGTGTTTGGCGCCGGCCGCATGGAGTTGGACGAGATTCTGCTCAAAATTGATACTGGTGCACAAGCGCGTGAAGCCAAAAAATTGGATAGCAAAGCCCCGTATGATGTATTGGTGGTAGGAGGCGGCCCTGCAGGTGCTTCTGCAGCAATTTATGCCGCACGTAAAGGCATCAGGACAGGTGTGGTGGCAGATCGTTTCGGCGGCCAGGTCATGGATACCATGGCGATTGAAAACTTTATTTCAGTAAAAGAAACGGAAGGCCCTAAACTAGTCGCGGCTTTTGAAGAACATGTCACATCATATGGCGTAGATGTGATGCGTTTACAGCGTGCGCAATCATTGAATGCCCCAGTCAATGGTGATGGGCTCATTGAAGTGAAACTTGAAGGTGGCGCTACGCTAAAAAGTAAAGCGGTGATTTTGGCAACAGGAGCACGCTGGAAAGAGCTTAATATCCCAGGCGAAAAAGAGTATCGCGGAAAAGGCGTAGCCTATTGCCCGCACTGTGATGGCCCACTATTCAAAGGCAAGCGTGTTGCAGTCATCGGCGGTGGCAACTCCGGTGTGGAAGCGGCTATCGACCTTGCCGGGTTTGTGAGTCATGTTACACTGCTTCAGCATGGCGACAAGTTAACAGCAGATGCTGTTTTACAAAACAAATTATTCAGCTTGAATAATGTCACGGTGATTTTGAATGCAGAAACCACGGAAATTACAGGCGAAAATGAAAAAGTAAACGGCCTGATTTATCGCGACCGTGATAGCAAAGCGCTACATAACCTGGTGCTAGCGGGGGTATTTGTGCAAATCGGCTTGTTACCCAATACCGATTGGTTAAAAACCAGCGGTATAGAATTAAGCAGATTTAATGAAATTGTCGTGGATGTGCATGGACAAACCTCTTTGCCGGGCGTGTTTGCTGCCGGTGACGTGACCACTGTGCCTTATAAACAAATTATTATCGCCATGGGTGAGGGTGCCAAAGCATCACTAGGCGCGTTTGATTACTTAATCAGGCAATAATTCCCCGGTAAATACTTAAACGCGGGCAGTAGTATGCACTACTGCCCGCACTTTTTATTTCACTTTACAGGTATTGACGCCCAATAAAGCATACAAGCCGCAAAAATTCAGTAATCCTGTGGCGAGTGGCACTACGCCTATCCAGTCGCCCCTGATTAACTCCCAACCAATTGATTTAATTGGGTAATAGTTAACTTTTAGTGGTATGAATTCTCCATAAATGCGATAATAACGCTTTGATTTCTTGC